>NZ_CP134772.1:4972500-5610000 GCF_031882575.1 Pseudomonas sp. VD-NE ins | reverse complement strand
AGGCCAGCTTGGCGTTGGTTGTCCAAGTTTAAGGTGGTAGGCTGAGATCTTAGGTAAATCCGGGATCTTAAGGCCGAGAGCTGATGACGAGTTACCCTTTGGGTGACGAAGTGGTTGATGCCATGCTTCCAAGAAAAGCTTCTAAGCTTCAGGTAACCAGGAACCGTACCCCAAACCGACACAGGTGGTTGGGTAGAGAATACCAAGGCGCTTGAGAGAACTCGGGTGAAGGAACTAGGCAAAATGGCACCGTAACTTCGGGAGAAGGTGCGCCGGTGAGGGTGAAGGACTTGCTCCGTAAGCTCATGCCGGTCGAAGATACCAGGCCGCTGCGACTGTTTATTAAAAACACAGCACTCTGCAAACACGAAAGTGGACGTATAGGGTGTGACGCCTGCCCGGTGCCGGAAGGTTAATTGATGGGGTTAGCTAACGCGAAGCTCTTGATCGAAGCCCCGGTAAACGGCGGCCGTAACTATAACGGTCCTAAGGTAGCGAAATTCCTTGTCGGGTAAGTTCCGACCTGCACGAATGGCGTAACGATGGCGGCGCTGTCTCCACCCGAGACTCAGTGAAATTGAAATCGCTGTGAAGATGCAGTGTATCCGCGGCTAGACGGAAAGACCCCGTGAACCTTTACTATAGCTTTGCACTGGACTTTGAATTTGCTTGTGTAGGATAGGTGGGAGGCTTTGAAGCGTGGACGCCAGTTCGCGTGGAGCCATCCTTGAAATACCACCCTGGCAACTTTGAGGTTCTAACTCAGGTCCGTTATCCGGATCGAGGACAGTGTATGGTGGGTAGTTTGACTGGGGCGGTCTCCTCCTAAAGAGTAACGGAGGAGTACGAAGGTGCGCTCAGACCGGTCGGAAATCGGTCGTAGAGTATAAAGGCAAAAGCGCGCTTGACTGCGAGACAGACACGTCGAGCAGGTACGAAAGTAGGTCTTAGTGATCCGGTGGTTCTGTATGGAAGGGCCATCGCTCAACGGATAAAAGGTACTCCGGGGATAACAGGCTGATACCGCCCAAGAGTTCATATCGACGGCGGTGTTTGGCACCTCGATGTCGGCTCATCACATCCTGGGGCTGAAGCCGGTCCCAAGGGTATGGCTGTTCGCCATTTAAAGTGGTACGCGAGCTGGGTTTAGAACGTCGTGAGACAGTTCGGTCCCTATCTGCCGTGGACGTTTGAGATTTGAGAGGGGCTGCTCCTAGTACGAGAGGACCGGAGTGGACGAACCTCTGGTGTTCCGGTTGTCACGCCAGTGGCATTGCCGGGTAGCTATGTTCGGGAAAGATAACCGCTGAAAGCATCTAAGCGGGAAACTTGCCTCAAGATGAGATCTCACTGGAACCTTGAGTTCCCTGAAGGGCCGTCGAAGACTACGACGTTGATAGGTTGGGTGTGTAAGCGCTGTGAGGCGTTGAGCTAACCAATACTAATTGCCCGTGAGGCTTGACCATATAACACCCAAGCAATTTGCGTCGAAGAGACCAGATTGCGGTGTGTGAAGACGAAACGAACCGAAAGTTCGACTGCACTTGAAAAAGCAGCACAAAACACCGAAAGCTGTCACATACCCAATTTGCTGAAGCGAGGCCATCTGGTCACGACTCAGTACCCGAATTTCTTGACGACCATAGAGCGTTGGAACCACCTGATCCCATCCCGAACTCAGCAGTGAAACGATGCATCGCCGATGGTAGTGTGGGGTTTCCCCATGTGAGAGTAGGTCATCGTCAAGATTAAATTCCGAAACCCCAATTGCGAAAGCAGTTGGGGTTTTGTTTTGCCCGCAGGAAAGTTTTTTACTCGCGACAGCGAACAAATTTGCACAGTTATTTTCGAATCAGAACACTAGAATAGCCCCACCTTATTCGGAGCCAGAGCCTGTATGTCAGAGTCGGTTGACGCCCCCGGGCTGTCAGATTTACCGCTGGAAGACTTGGTGGCCTGTCATGAGTGCGACCTGCTGATGCGCAAGCCAAAACTTGCCCATGGCGAAAAAGCCCTCTGCCCACGCTGCGGTTACGAGTTGTACGCCCACCGCCATAACGTGGTGCAGCGCAGCCTCGCCTTGGTGATCGCAGCATTATTGCTGTACATCCCGGCAAACTTTTTACCCATCATGCAACTCAATATCCTCGGGCAATCTTCGCAGGATACGGTCTGGAGTGGTGTACTCGGCCTGTTCAACACCGACATGCAGGGCGTATCGATCGTCGTATTCCTGTGCAGCATGGCCATTCCGTTGCTCAAGTTGCTGTGCCAATTATTCGTTTTGCTGACGATTCGTTTTAACGTCGGCCGCAGTTACGGTCTGCTTCTTTACCGCATTTACCACCACCTCAAAGACTGGGGAATGCTCGAGGTCTACCTGATGGGCGTATTGGTGGCTATCGTCAAACTGGCGGATATGGCAGCCATCACCGTCGGTCTTGGCCTGGCGTGTTTCATTGGTTTGTTACTAGTACAGGTATGGCTGGAGGTGGTGATGTCACCGCATCAGATCTGGCAGGCGTTATCAGGGGAAGATGCTCATGCGGGCGATTGATGCGGGCATTCTGGTGTGTACCGAATGCCACGAATTGAACAAGCAGGAAGCGGACACCGACGAGCAAACCTGCAGCCGTTGCGGTGCGTTGGTTCACGCCCGGCGTCCGAACAGCCTCGCGCGAACCTGGGCGCTGCTGATCACGGCGGCCATCATCTATATTCCGGCCAATGTCTTACCGATCATGACTGTCAGTTCTTTGGGTCAGGGTGATCCGAGTACCATCATGTCCGGCGTGATCCAACTAGTGCAACACGGCATGATCCCGATTGCCGCCGTGGTGTTCATCGCCAGTATTCTGGTGCCAACCTTCAAACTGGTCGGCATCGCGCTGTTGCTTTTCTCAGTACAAAGACGCCAGCCGTTGTCCGCTCGGCAGCGCATCTGGATGTATCGTTTTATCGAGTTCATTGGCCGCTGGTCGATGCTCGATATATTTGTGATCGCCATTCTGGTGGCGGTCGTCAACTTCGGCCGGCTTGCCAGTGTCGAAGCCAATCTTGGCGCCATCGCCTTCGCCAGTGTGGTGATTCTGACGATGCTCGCCGCAGTAACTTTCGATCCCCGACTGATTTGGGATAACACGGAGTCGGACGACGACCATGACTGAATTGCCCGTAGCGAAAACCCGACCGGCTTCGAACTGGTCTGCCATTTGGGTACTGCCTCTGATCGCGCTGATCATCGGCGGTTGGCTCGGTTGGCGTGCCTATTCCGAAACCGGTATCGAGATCCAGATCCGCTTCGAGAGTGGCGAAGGCATCCAGGCCAACAAGACCGAGGTCATGTACAAGGGCATGTCGGTCGGCAAGGTCAAGGCGCTTAAACTCGACGATGAAGGCAACTCAAAAGGGGTGATCGCCACCGTCGAGATGAATAAAGATGTGGAGCAATACCTCAAGACCAGCACGCGCTTCTGGCTGGTCAAACCCAGCGTGACCCTGGCCGGCATCACCGGTCTGGAAACCTTGGTGTCGGGTAACTACGTTGCCATCAGTCCTGGCGAAGGCGAACCTGTGCGCAAGTTCAAGGCGCTGGCCGAAGAGCCGCCGCTGTCGGATGCCAAACCCGGTCTGCACCTGACCATCAAGGCTGATCGTCTCGGTTCGTTGAATCGGGGCAGCCCGGTGTTCTACAAACAGATCAAGGTTGGCCAGATCAAAAGCTATGTGCTTTCGGAAGATCAAAGCACCGTTGAGCTCAAAGTCTTCATCGAGCCAACCTACGCCAAACTGGTGCGCAAACACACGCGTTTCTGGAACGCCAGCGGCATCAGCATCGACGCCAACCTGTCCGGCGTGAAAGTGCGCAGCGAATCGCTGGCCAGCATCGTCGCCGGTGGTATCGCCTTCGCCACGCCGGAGAACCGCAAGGACAGCCCGCCGACCGATCCTAGCCTGCCGTTCCGTCTCTACGAAGACTTCGATGCCGCGGCTGCCGGGATTCGCGTGAAGGTCAAACTCAGCGACTTCGAAGGCCTGCAGGCTGGCCGCACGCCAGTCATGTACAAAGGCATTCAGGTCGGCAACCTGAAAGCGTTGAAGGTCGATCCGGATCTCAACAGCGCAACCGCCGAGTTGACCCTGGATCCGTTGGCCGAAGACTATCTGGTCGATGGCACCCAGTTCTGGGTGGTCAAGCCGTCGATTTCTCTGGCCGGTATCACCGGGCTGGAAGCGCTGGTGAAAGGTAACTACATCGCTGTGCGTCCGGGTGACAAGGGCGCTGTGCCGAAACGCGAGTTCGAGGCACGGCCGAAAGCGCCGCCGCTGGATCTGCGTTCGCCGGGCCTGCACCTGGTGTTGTTCACCGACACGCTCGGCTCGATCGATGTCGGCAGTCCGATTCTGTACAAACAGGTCAAGGTCGGTTCGGTACAGAGCTATCAGTTCTCCAAGACCCGCAAGCAACTGGTCATCGGTGTGCACATCGAGAAGGAGTACGAAAACCTGGTCAACGCCTCGACGCGTTTCTGGAACGTCAGTGGTGTCACGCTGACTGGCGGGTTGACCGGCGGTATTCAAGTCAAAAGCGAATCGCTGCAGACCCTGATGGCCGGCGGTATCGCGTTCGAAACGCCGCAAGCCAAGGCGCCGCTGCAGAAGCGTATTCCGCGTTTCCGTCTGTTCGCCAATCATGATGACGCTAATCAGAAGGGCGCCGTAGTGACGATCAAGGTCGATCGCGCTGATGGTTTGCGCAGCGGCACGCCAGTGCGCTTCAAAGGGCTGGATGTCGGCAAGATTGAAAGTGTCGATCTGACCGATGATCTGCAATCGGTGATCCTCACGGCACGGATTACCGAAGTGCCGGAGAGGATCGCCCGGGTCGGCAGCCAATTCTGGGTGGTCAAGCCTGAGTTGGGCCTGATCAAGACAGAAAATCTGGAAACCCTGGTGACCGGGAAATACATCGAAGTGCAACCGGCGGCGAAGAACCTCGGCCCGCAGAAGAACTTCGTTGCCCTGGCCAATGCGCCGGAAGTGACCAAGCAAGAGGCGGGGTTGAGTCTGGTTTTGAGCGCTGCCCGTCGAGGTTCGCTGAAACCGGGTGTGCCGGTGACGTATCGCGAAATTACCGTGGGTAAAGTCACCGGTTATGAACTGGGCCAGACCGCCGATCGTGTGTTGGTGCACATTCTGATCGAGCCGAAGTACGCGCCGTTGGTGCGTAGCGGAAGCCGGTTCTGGAACACCAGCGGTGTCGGGTTTGATATCGGTTTGTTCAACGGACTGACAGTGCGCACCGAGTCGCTGGAGACGGCGATTCAGGGCGGGATTGCTTTCGCCACGCCGGATGGCGAGCGCATGGGCAACCCGGCGCGGGCTGAGCAGACGTTCCCGTTGTTCGACAAGTTTGAGGATGAGTGGCTGACGTGGGCGCCGAAGATTTCGCTCGGTAAGTAACCCGGCGTCTACAAAGACGCCATCGCTGGCAAGCCAGCTCCCACAGTGGTAGGTGGTGTGCACAAAATATGTGTATGACGCAGAAACCTGTGGGAGCTGGCCAGCGATAGGACCGGCAAATTCAACACAACTTCCAAGCCATAAAAAAGGGCCGCGATCCCAGCAGATCGCGGCCCTTTTTTGTCTTCAGTTAACGCCGATCAAACCGCGTCCAGCTCCGGCTCATCCGCTTCAACATTGACCGTAGCCTTCACCACATCATGACGGCGGATGTACTTCCAGTCCGCCTCATCGATGTAGATCCCCGCCGGGCCGCTGCCGCCTTCCAGGTCGATCGCGACACTGGCGCAAACCTGCGGCTTCACACTCGCCAGAATCGGCACGAAGCCCAGTTGCAGACTGGTTTCCAGCAGTGCGGCCTGGTTCTTCTCGTCGATGTCCGCCGCCTCATCGAGGTAATACGGCAGACGTACGCGACCGGCCTGATCGCGATCCATCAAGTGCAGCAACAAATACATGTTGGTCAGCGCTTTGATGGTCATGGTCGTGCCGTTGGACGCCGCGCCATCGATGTCGGTGTGAATAACCGGTTGACCGTTGACCTTGGTGATCTCGAACGCCAGCTCAAACAAGTCCTTGAGACCGAGCTGGTTGTGGTTCGCCGCCACCAGCCGCGCCAGGTATTCCTTGGCCTCTTCGTTCTTGTTGTCCTGCTCGGCGCTTTGGCTGAGATCGAACACCGACAGGGTTTCGCCTTCTTCGTACTGACCGGCGCTGTGGATGATCTGGTCGATGTGCTTGAGCGCTTCCTTGTTTGGCGCGAGGACGATACGGAAGCTCTGCAGGTTGGACACCTGACGCTTGTTGATCTCGCGGTTGAACAGCGCCAGTTGATGCTCGAGGCTGTCGTAGTCGCTGCGAATGTTGCGCAGCGTTCGGGCGATGTCGGTGACCGCCGCACGACGGGCCTTGCCCAGTGTCAGCGCTTCATCGGTGCGATGCGCGTAAGCGTTGATCAGCAGCGACAGACGGCGCTCCATGTCGTCTTCGCTGTCGAACTTGGCCACGCCTTTCAGACGTACTTGCGCATACAGCGCTTCGATCTGGCCATCGGCGCGCAGCAGGCCTTGCCAGCTGTCCTGATAGTCGTTGAGCAGCGGCAGCAGGTTGTCCATGGAGTCGTCGACCGGATCCATGAACGGCGTACCGAACGGCAGGTCCGCTGGCAACAGCTGACGACGGCGCAGCGCATCGTCCAGCGTACGTTGCTTGGCTTCCATGTCGGCGATCTGGCGGCCGACCAGTTGCAGCTTGGCCGACAGTTGCTGGACGCGCTCGGTGAAGGCATCGCTGGAACGCTTGAGTTCGTCCTGCGCGCCTTCCATCTGCGCCAGTTGCTCGAGCTTGTCGCTTTCTTCGGCGCTTAGGGTCTGCGTGCGGCGGAAATCTTCCAGGGCTTTCTGCGCGTCCAGCACTTGCTGGTACAGCGCTTCGGTCTGGGTCTTGCTCGCGGCGCGGTCGGCGGCCACGGCTTGCTGGGTTTTCAGTTGCTTGAGTTCTTTTTCCAGACGCTCTTTCTGATCGCGCAGCGCGGCACGGTCAGCCAAGGCTTGCAGCGCCGGCGGCTCAATGTGCGAGATGTCGATCGACAGGCCCGGCACTTCGAAGCGCTCGCCTTTGAAGCCATCGAGAATCAGCTCAACCGATTTGACCCACTCACCATCGTCGTCGAGAGTAATGCCGTGCTCGCCCAGCGGCAGGCTGAACAGTGCGCTGTTGAACAGACGCATCAAGCGCTCGACGTCCTGTTGCGAGAACTCTTCGCGCAGGCGGGCGTAGCTGTTGTTGTCGGCGTGGTCGAGTTGCTGCTTCACCGACTTCAGGCGTTTTTCCAGATCGCGCACGCGCTCTTCCAGATCTTCAGCACTGAACTGGCGCGATTGCGCCAGAGCACCGGCCAATTCGTCATGCGCGTCCTTGGCAGCGAGCAATTGTTGCTCGAGCACTTTGACGTCGTCGACCAGGGCAAAGCGATTCTTCAGCACCGACAACTCGCCGAGCCAGCGCTGGATGCCGGAGATTTCCCGCTCCAGACGCATCAGTTCCTGGGTGCCACCGCGTTGATCGTTTTGCAGACTGTCCTGCTCGCCACGGTAGTGGTCGGCCTGAATCGTCAGCTCTTCCTTGCGCGCACTGGCGTAGTCCGACCAGGTGCCGAGCAACGAGTCGAGCAGCGGCGACAGGCGATGCAGTTTGCCGCGCAGCACGTCGCGCTGTTTTACACCGTTGGCCAAGGCTTCAACCAACGGGCCGGCAGCGACCAGCGAGTTGTAGTCCTGTTCCATTCGACGTACATCGCGGAAGGCTTCTTCGCACGCGGCGATGTAATCGACGCTGCCGGAACGCAGGCTGTGTTCGAAGGCATCGAGGAACAACTGCTTGAGCTTGGCCGCGGTGATTTCGCGCATGTGCAGCAAGTTGATGAACAGTGCGCGGAAGGTCTTCAGGCTCTGCTCGCTGGTGGAACGCAGCGGAATCAACGTCAGATCCAGCGGGATCGACGTGTGACCGCCCACCAGCAAACGGCGCAGCTCATCCGGCTTGAGTTCGTAGGCTTTCAGGCCTTCTTTCTCAAGGTTGCTGAACAGCTCTTTCTGGCGCAGGCAGGTGTCGTTCTTCTGGTAATGCGCCAGATCGAGTTTGCCGGCATAGGCGAAGAACTGGTGACCGAAACCACCGCCCGGGCCACGACCGACCACACCGATCACGTGCGGGCCGTGCGGCAGGTTCACTTCGACGAGGATGTAGCTGGTGTCGGAGGCGAAGTAGAAGCGCCGCGATTGTTCGAGGCTGTACTTGCCGAAACTCATGTCCGACATGCGCGCCAGAATCGGGAACTGCAAGGCGTTGATCGACGCCGATTTACCGAGGTTGTTTGCGCCGTAAACCGACAACGGTTCTTCCAGCGGGAACAGGCCGAGGCTGTAACCGGCGGTGTTCAAAAGGGCAAAGCGGCGGATGCCGTAGCGTTCCTGGCTCATGCGTCGGACTCCTGTTCTTCGGCAATGGCGCGGGCCAGTGCGTCTTCTTCGCTTTCCTCTTCAAATTCGGAAAGATCGAGCGGATCGTCGGTTTCGAGGAATTTGGCTTCCGCTACTTCGTCGATCAGCACCGGTGCTGGCAGCGGCAGTACGCTGTGCACGCTGGCCGCCAGATCGCGGTCCTGCTGCACCGACAGGCACACGTCGAGGAAACGGTGCATCGGCGGCAGGAAGCGGTACACGCCGTTTTCTTCGCTGGCGAAACCGAGTTGAGTCATGCGGCGCATGATCTTTTCTTCGAGTTCTTCGACGGTCTGCACTTCGGCCTGAATGAACAGGTCGCGGTATTTCTCCAGCAGCGACGGCAACTCTTCGCGGCCGAGGCTGCCGCCATCGAGCACGGCAATCGGGTCGCGGCCCTGATCGGCCAGGTGCTCGACGAGGATGAAGGTGAACAGCGCCAGACGCTGCGCAGTCTTGTTCACCGCTGCGGCGGCCATGTCCGGCACAAAGTAGTAGAAACCACGGGTGTCGCAGACCAGCTCAAAACCCAGCGCCTTGAACAGCGTGCGGTATTGATCCTGGAAGTTCGACAGTTGTGCGTACAGTTCCGGATCGCGGCGGCTGACGTGGTAACCCTTGAACAGCTCGCGGAAGATCGGCGCGAGTTGCGACAGTTCGGAAAGATCAAGATGCATTGGGGATGCTCGCAGAATTCTCGGCGGCGCTGTCGCTGGCCGAGAGCAGGGCGAAGGAGCGCAGGCTGACCTGGTGCTCGTGAGTGTGGTATTCGCGGCGTTCCAGCCGCTCGCGCTTGAAGCGTTTTTCCCGCGATAGACGCGAGAACCAGTAGAGCAATTCGTCGGTAGCGCCGTCCGGTTCCTGTTCCAGCAGCCAGGTCATCAGATCCGGCATCGGCAGGGCTTCTTCGCAACGGTCGACCATCTCGCGCACGGTGCGTGGTGCGCGTGGGGCTTCGCCTTTCTGCGTCTTGTGCGCCTTGGGGAAGCGCGCCGGTTTCGGCTCGAAACGCGCCAAGGCGTACACGTAGGCTTCGACCTGACTGGCGCTGCCGAGGAAGGTGCTTTGCGGGCGGGTGAACAGCGGCATCGCCGCTTGCGGCACGGCGTCGATGCCTTTGCGGCGAATCGCCGCCAGGGCCAACGCGGCACCACGGGTCACGGCGTTGTGCCGGCGCGCTTCTTCACGCAGCGGCAGCAATAGTTCGCGGGCGTGGCGCAGGGTCAGCTGAGCGCTGGTCTGCATTTCGAGGATGCGTGCGTGGGTGCGCAGCAGCATGTCGTCGTCGACCAGATGGCCGAGGCGCTGCTGTTCGCTGAGCATCTTCAGCAATACGGTTTCGACTTTGCGCACGCCTTGTTCGAAGGCGCCGTCGGCGTTCACCAGATCGATCATCGGCTCGACGTATTCGTCCCAGGTCGCCAGTACTTCGGCATAACGCTGACGCAAGGGAATCTGCCGGTCGCTGGTCTTCGCGCGTTCGGCGACGGCGACCAGCGCTTGTTCGTCGTTGTCGAGCTTCTTCAGTACGTCGCGCACGCGCATGTCGAGCAGGCGCAACTGGCGGGCGAGGTCATGGCCATCGCGGACTTCGAATGCGTCCTGGATGTAACCGGCCAGACGTTCGAGGTGGCGCAGATAGGCTTCGATTTCCAGGCACAGGCCCAGTCGGTGCTCGCGACGCAGATAAGCGAGGAAATCATGGATCTGTGCGTTCAGCTCGAAACGGTTCGGGCTTTTTGCCACCGGAATCAGAATATCGAGGCGAATCCACACGTCGAGCAGGCTGGTAATGTCCTGCGGCGTGCTGTCCAGTTGTTGGGCGGCCAGTTGCGAGCGCAGTTCGTTGAGGCTCAATGTGCCTTGGTCGAAGTGCTCACACAGTGGCTCAAGCAGTGCCCAGTGTTCAGCGAGGGCGCGCAAGACGCGCTTGGGTTCGATCATCGGAATGCCCGGCTGGTTGGCAATGAAAAGCGGCGATTGTACTGCATCACGAAGGATGCGATTCACTCTTGGGACGGACTGTTGCTTTCTATGGGTGAAGCGCGTCGGCAAAGGGTGTTGGTCAAGTCTATCGATCAACAACGGGCGATCTTGAGCGAAGGGCGGTAGAATCAGCGCACTTCAGTTATCCACAAGTGGCCGACCCTTGCTAATCGAGTCCCGCCGCCGCGCCTATTTGAACGCCATGCAGGTGGTCAATTGGCTGCCGCGCACCGAATTGCCCTTCGCCGCACCGTCGCGCCCCGAGCTGCTGGACATGCCCGAGCCCGAGGTAGAGGCACCGGTCGTGCTTGCTCCGCAGGCCGAAGCCCCGGTGCAAACGGCTGCCGCTCGTCCGGTCGAACGGCCGAAAATCGAAGTACCGCGGCCGTCGTTGGCGAGTACCCGCACCGGTGCCAAACCGGTAGAAGAGGCCGACGACACGCCAGTCGTCGCCAAACCGGCACCGGTACCCCCACCGCGTTTCGCCCTGCAACTGCTGCGCGCCGGGCGTTGCCTGCTGCTGGTCGAGTTACCCACAGGCGAACCGTTCCAGAGCCGCGATCCGGCTTATCTGTTGCTCAAAGACATGTTGCGCGCCGCCGGTCTGCCCGATGCACCGCAAATTGTCGGCGAACCGGTGCGTTGGCCATGGCTCAATCGCGGCACCATGGATCAAGGCCCGGAAGCGGCGCGTGACTTTGTGCAGGGTTTCCTTTCGGTGCAAATGGAAGCCGCTCCGTGCGCCTGTCTGTGGCTGATCGGCCTGCCGGCGGTGCGTTTTGCCGGTGAAGCGGATGCCGAAGCGTTCAATCGTGAATTGCAGATCGAAGGTCTGGGTTCGGCCTGGGCCATTCCCGGTCTGGAATTGTTAATGGAAGAGCCACAGCGCAAGGCCGCTGTGTGGCAAGCCATGCGTCGGCTGATGGCGCGCTGGAAAGAATCGAATGAGTGACGCTGTATCGTTCCGCCCGATGACCGAGGCGGATCTGGAAACCGTGCTGAAAATCGAGTACGCCGCTTACAGTCATCCGTGGACCCGGGGGATTTTTCTCGACGGCCTGGGCAAGTACCAGATCTGGCTGATGTTCGAAGGTGAGCAACAGGTCGGCCATGGCGTGGTGCAGATCATTCTGGATGAGGCGCATCTGCTCAATATCACCGTCAAACCGGAGAATCAGGGGCGTGGGCTGGGGCTGAAGTTGCTGGAGCATCTGATGTCGCGGGCCTATGCGGCTTCGGCGCGGGAATGTTTTCTGGAAGTGCGTGACAGCAATACGGGCGCGTTCAAGTTGTATGAACGTTATGGCTTCAACGAGATTGGCCGGCGTCGGGATTATTATCCGGCGGTGGGCGGGCGTGAGGATGCCGTGGTCATGGCCTGCACCCTGGTTGACTGACCGTCCTTAAAAGCTTCGTCGGAACGCCGCCCGGAGCAAGCTCGCTCCCACAGTGGATTTGATTCGCACACAACTTTTGTGATCAAACCAAAAACCTGTGGGAGCGAGCCTGCTCGCGAAAGCGTCCTGTCAGGCAACGAAGATCAGCGGTTGCCATCCAGCGGATCGCGCCGCGCCAGTTCCGCCTCATCCAGCCCATTGCCGCCGCCAATGTCATCCTCATCGACAATGCTCAGATCCCAATCGGCCTGATTGCCTTCCCCGGCCTCTTCGGCATCCCGCGCGCCATCTTCATGGATCAGCGTTTCCGGGCTCAGGTCATCGTCAGTCGGCTCATGATCACTGACTGAAGCCCCGGTCATACCCGCCTCGCGCACCCGTTCACGCGGCATCAACTGCTCGCGTTCACGCTCGGGAATCTCATCACCGATTTTCGCACTGGGTTCGTCTTCATCGAAATCCAGCTCATGCACCGAACCCATGCGGTCTTCGTTATCATCGATGGGCTCTGGTTGCACCGCATCGTAAGGGCGTCGTGAATCAGTCATGGCAATTCCTCATACTGTGGGCCTTACTTAGGTGGACTCACTGGGCACACGAGAATTCCAATGAAATCACTTGCGGTGGCGGCGTGACCCCGACGGGTGGTCGTCTGTCATACCAGCGCATCTTTCTTGAGGCCTTACAGCATGCATGACTTACAAGACCTGATTGATAACAACGAGCGTTGGGCTGACGCGATCACCAAGGAAGACCCGGATTTCTTCGCCAAACTGGCGCGCCAGCAAACGCCGGAATATCTGTGGATCGGCTGTTCCGACGCACGCGTGCCGGCCAACGAGATCGTCGGCATGCTGCCGGGCGATCTGTTCGTGCACCGCAACGTTGCCAACGTGGTGTTGCACACCGACCTCAACTGCCTGTCGGTGATCCAGTACGCGGTCGACGTGCTCAAGGTCAAACACATCCTCGTCACCGGCCACTACGGCTGCGGCGGTGTACGCGCCTCGATGCAGGATCGCCAGTTTGGCCTGATCGACGGCTGGCTGCGTTCGATCCGCGATCTGTACTACGAAAAACGCGAAGAGCTGGCCAAGCTGCCGACCGAAGAAGAGCAGGTCGATCGCATGTGCGAACTCAACGTGATCCAGCAAGTGGCCAATGTCGCCCACACCAGCATCATCCAGAACGCCTGGCATCGCGGGCAGAGCCTGTCGATCCACGGTTGCATCTACGGCATCAAGGATGGCCGCTGGAAAAGTCTCAACACCACCATCAGTGGTTTCGAGCAATTGCCGCCGCAGTATCGTTTGCGTCCGGTCGGCGCGTTGTAATCCGCCTTCAGCGCAAACCGGAATGTCGCCAGCGCTGTAGAAAGTGCTGGCCTTCGAGGCTGGGTGGTTCGTCGAAACCGGTGATCCACCCGCGGCAACGCGGGGAACCGCAACCGCAGGCGAACTGGCGCAAGAGTTTGTCTTCGGTGGCGGCGTAGTCCATGGTCAGCCGTTCACCCCTGTGGATATCTTTCAACGCCCACAGCCATAACTCGCTCATGTCGAGAAATACGTTAGGGTCGCAGGCGTGTTCGATCAATCCGCAAAAGCGCGGATCGTAGATGTGGATGCCCGTCAGCAATTGTCGGGTCTGTCGACAGCGATAGGGCAGCAATTGTCCTGACACCCGGCACATTCGCTGGGTGTGCAGGAATTCGCGCCGCGCTGTCACCGCCATCGGGGTGCCGTACTCATCGTGGATGATTTCGAAGTCGGCACTGGCTGGAAAACCCAGTCGCACGGGAAGACCGGCGAAGGGGTAAATGCCCTCTGTATCGCGTGGCGACGATTGCGCCATGGCGTGGATATTCATATCAGTCCTTGTCGTGAGGCTTTGCGACTTCCTTGGGTTGACGTCCTGTCAGTACAGCAATGCTGCTGGTTGGATCCAATCGTGTCTTATTAGGTATAGCCGGTCTACTGTCAGATCTGACAGGCGATTTAGACGTTTTCCCGCGTCAGCATTGGCTGACACGGGAATGTCTGGAGCGATTACAGGTGCGGAGCGGGGACGGCGGTGGCTGGCAGCGGTGCCTGCAGTTGCTTCAGTTGGGCCTTGATCGGGGTGGTCGCGCATTTGGCGACGGCTTGTTCCGGGGTCAGGTTGCGGATCGAGGTATAGAACAGCTCGCAGGTTTTGACTTTCTGCGTGACCTGCCACGTCTGCGTGCAACTGTTGAGGGTGGCCTGTGCATCGCTGCCCGGTTTGCTGCCCATGCCCGCCTGCCAGCAGGCCGCGCTCAAATCCTGGCCCATGACCTTCAGGCCCGCAGCATCAGCCTTGGCCTGGGCATCGTCGCCGGTGTAGCTCTTCGGGTCAGCGGCGTACCAGATGTAGCTTGGGTGGTTGGAACCCAGCACCGGCACTTTCACGCCTTCGCTCGGGCTGATCGTCGCCAGCCCCAATACATTCACGGTCGGCCCGTATTGCTGTTTGATCCAGTTACGCACCGGCGCGCCGAACGCGACCATCGGCAGCGTCGTGCCGCTGGCGGTCTGGCTGAATTGTTTGACCAGGGTGGTCTGGTAGTCCTTGAAGTAGTCATACACGCCTTCCAGATCACTGCCAGCATTGGACGGCGCAGCGATCGGGGCGATATCGATGATGGTTTGATAGGCCGGCGTCTGCTCGGCAGGAATGCCATTGTCAGTCAGCAGCGTCGCCCAGCGATCGGTGGTGTTCGAACGCAGATAGTCCTGCGCCTGGGTCAGCGAGTAATCCGGCGGGAAGTGCAGCAACTCGACACTTTTACGGTTTTCCAGGGCCATGCCCAGTGGCAGGAACAGATACCAGCTGTAGGCCCATTTGCCGTCGGCGTTGAGTTTGCTGGCGCCGGAGTAGGCCAGATCTCCCGCGTCCAGCAGCGCTGACAAGGGTTTGTCGTAACCCTTCGGCACGCCGGTGATTTCGGCGTAGAGCTGGCCGTTATCGGTTTTTACCAACACCTTGGCATCGGCATAACCATCGCGTTGCACGCTCTGGTTCAGGTAATGGGCGACGGTCTGTTCCAGCGTCCAGTTGCGGAAGCAGATCACGCTGCAGTTGTTGGGATAAGCGAAGAGGCGGGTGACGCGCTCAGTGCTGCCCAGTTTCAGATCGACATCGGCGTGGGCGGCTGCGCTCAATGTAAGCGCGGCGAGAGCCAGTGCTACGGGGGTAAGTCCTGCGAGTTTGAACATGCTCAGATCCTTTTCAGCGTGGGCTCCCCCGCGTATCGGGGGCGGCTCATAGTGGATCAGCCGCGTTTGACAGAGAAGCCGTCATCGGCAGAATTTTGCGCAAACTCGCAGGGCTGCTTTTCAGGCCTGAAAATGCAGGGCGTTGGTTAGGTCGCCCATGGGTTTCTGGCCCCGGGCAATCATCGCCTCGTCCCGCTGTTTGAGGCCGTCGAGGCTCTCCAGCTGGAAGACCCGAGTGATCAACCGCAGGATCGACGCCGTGTCGTAGACCGTGTGATCCACCGTGCCCTTGCGCGCAAACGGCGACACCACTAACGCTGGCACGCGTGACCCCGGGCCCCACCGGTCGCCCTTGGGCGGTGCGACGTGATCCCACCAGCCGCCGTTTTCGTCGACCGTGACGATCACCACCATGTTTTTCCACTGCGGGCTTTCGCGCAGCACTTTCAGCGCGCGCACGATGTGCCGATCCCCGGAAGCCACGTCGGCATAACCGGCGTGCATGTTCAGGTTGCCTTGGGGTTTGTAGAAACTCACCGCCGGCAACTTGCCCGCTTCGGCATCGGCAAAGAACTTGTTGCTGCTCGATTCGTCACCCAAGCCAGCATCACGCAGACGCTTGTTGCGCTCGTCGGGGTTCTCCGGGCCTTGCTGCTTGAAGTAGTTGAACGGCTGATGGTGATACTGGAAGTTGGGAATTTTCGGAATGCCGCCGGAATCCTTGTACTGCTCCAGCGTCGCCTGCCACGCACCGGCATACCACGCCCAATCGATGTTCTTTTTCGACAGTTTGTCGCCGATGTGTTCGTGGGTCTGCGGCACCATGACGTTGGGCAGATCCGCTTTGGAGTACGCCGGACGCTCCGGATCGCGAATCCACGTCGGCCAGTAGGGCGGGGCGAGGGTGTTGACGCCGAAGCCATCCGGGGTCAGCGCACTCGGGCCGAACTGCGGCGGGCCGGTCATCGCGCTGGCAGGCGATGCGTCCAGCGGCTTGAGGCGCGGATCGGCCGGATTATCGCTTTGCAGCGCGGCAATCTGCGACTTGGCCACTGAATTGGCTGCGCCCGGATAGAACGGCGCGGTGGCGCTGATCAGGTATTGGTGATTGAGGAACGAGCCACCGAAGGCACCCTGGAAGAAGTTGTCGCACAGCACGAATTCCTGAGCGACGTCCCACAGACGCAGGGAATAACGGCTCTGCGCGTAATGACCCATGGTCAAGCCACCGGAATCGGCCCAGGCCACGAAGCCGTCATTCTTGCCGCCGTTGATCTGCATCTGGTTCTGATAGAACACGTGCCACAAATCGCGGGTCACCAGACCGAACGGCAAGTCCTCGCCGCTCGGGCCTTTGAGGGCGAACGGTGCGTTGGGCAGGTTTTCCTGAAATTGCGTGGCGCTGGGATAGGTCACGCCATCGAGGGTTTGCGGGCCGATCTGCAGCACGCCGCCCCAGACTGGCGGCAAGGTTTGCAGCAGCGCGCCGTCGCGATCGCGTTGTTGATAGTCAGTGGGCTTGAGCGCAGACAGCGGCTTTTCGACACCGGGGAAATCACCGAACAGATTGTTGAAACTGCGGTTCTCGGCGTAGATCACCACCACGGTTTTCACCTGATCGCGCAGGGCCTTGTCCAGCTCTGCCGGTGTCAGTGGACGCTCGGAGGGTTTGCCAGGTTGCTCGGTGGTATTGCCGCACCCGGCCAGTGTTGCACCGACACCCAATACCGCGACGCCTCCTAGAAAGCGGCGGCGGCTGGTGTCGGTGGGGGTATCGGAATCAGCGGAAGAGGGTATGTCGATGCCGGTTGTATCGTCGCTCATGTCTCAGCCCGTTTTGCTTAAATGTTTCAGTATGTTTCGGGCGGACGCTAGCAAGGGGATGTGACGGTTGAGTTACAAACGGTGCGGTGTCTAGCGCCCTTCAGCACTGCTAGACTGCTGCATTAATGAATCTGGCCAGGGTGCGCCATGAAGCCTTCCACTGCTCTTGATTTGCAACGCGTTGCCATCCGTGAGGTTGTCGGAAGATTCCGTGTGGCCAATCCCCGTGTATTTGGCTCCGCCGCACTGGGGACTGATCTGGAAGGCAGTGATCTGGACTTATTGGTCGATCCACTTCCCGGTACCACCTTGTTCGATCTCGGTGGGCTGCAAGTGGAGCTCGAGGACTTGTTAGGCGTGACTGTCGATCTGCTGACACCAGGAGATCTACCGCTGAAGTTTCGGCAGCAGGTTCTGGATCAGGCTCGTCCCGTATGATCGAAAACCGGCTCGGCGATTACCTCGAACATATGCGGCAGGCCGCGAGCGATGCGTTGATATTTATCGAAGGCCTGAATAAGGAAGAGTTCGCCGAAGACAAGCGAACGCAGCAAGCAGTCATTATGAGTCTGGTCATCATTGGCGAGGCGGCTACCAAGGTGATGGATCGTTATCCCGAGTTCACTGCTCAGAACACGCAAATTCCATGGCGGAGCATGCGCGGAATGCGTAATCGAATCGCTCATGGCTACTTCGATATCAATCTGGATGTAGTGTGGGAAACGGTTCAGGTCGCTTTGCCCGAGCTATTAACGGTACTCCCTACCGAACAGAACTGATCGCACCTGCACTAAGGCAGGTGCAACCTCTTCAAATTACGGCATCACCGGCGGCGTATACGCCAATGTCGTCCCCAGCGCCCACAGCAACAGCAGCACCAGCGGCGTGTGCACCAGCAATTGCACGAACGAGAAACCGATCAGATCCCGCGCCTTCAGCCCCAGTACGCCCAGCAACGGCAGCATGTAGAAGGGGTTGATCAGGTTCGGCAGTGCTTCGGCGGCGTTGTAGATTTGCACCGCCCAGCCGAGGTGGTATTGCAGGTCATTGGCGACTTGCATCACGTACGGCGCTTCAATGATCCACTTACCGCCGCCGGACGGGATGAAGAAGCCAAGAATCGCCGAGTACACGCCCATCAACAGCGCATAGGTGTCGTGGGAGGCGATGCTGACGAAGAAGGTCGAGATGTGGTGCGCCAGGGTTTGCGCATCTGCACCTTTGACCGTCGTCATCAGTGCGGCAATCGAGCCGTACAGCGGGAACTGGATCAACACGCCGGTGGTGGTCGGCACCGCACGGGCGACGGCATCGAGGAAGCTGCGCGGACGCCAGTGCAGCAAGGCGCCGAGCATGATGAACAGGAAGTTGTAGGTATTGAGGCCGGAAATCGCGGTGATCGCCGGTTTGGTCGAAAACTCGTGGAACAGCCATCCCGCCGCCAACAGCACCAGCACAATGATCAGCAGTGGACTGTGTTCCAGCCATTCACCTGGACGGGTGCGCGGTTGCAGCGGAGGCAGATTGAAGGCCGGGTCGATGCCGCAGGCCTTGGCGTCACGCGCCGAGTTCGGCCCGGGGGCGGTGGCGTAGGCGATGATGATCGAGATCACGATCAGCGCCAGCAACATCACGCCCGACTGCCAGAGGAAAATCGTTTCGGTGAACGGAATCACCCCAGTGATCGACAGGATCGACGGCGGCAGGCTGGCCGGGTTGGCCTGCAACTGCGCAGCCGACGACGACAGACCCAGCGCCCATACCGCGCCAAGGCCCAGATAGGCAGCGGCGCCGGCGGCACGGTAATCCATTTTCAGATCAGTGCGGCGGGCGAGGGCGCGCACCAGCAAACCGCCGAACACCAGCGACAAGCCCCAATTGAGCAGGGACGCGACCATCGAGATCAGCGCCACCCAGGCCACGGCGGAGCGGCCGTTTTTCGGGATCCGTGCTAACCGGTCAATCAGTTTTACAGCGGGTGGGGAGCTGGCGACCACGTAGCCGCCAATCACCACAAAGGCCATTTGCATGGTGAACGGAATCAGGCTCCAGAAGCCGTCGCCGAACGCCATCGCGGCATCGGTGGGTTTGGCGCCCATGGCCAGGGTGGCCAGGGCGACGATGATCACGGCCAGCGCGGCGAATACCCAGGAGTCGGGGAACCAGCGTTCGGCAAAATTGGAACAGCGCAGGGCAAAGCGCGCAGAGCGGCTATCTTCGATATCAACGGCCACAGGGAGTACCTCGGATTTTTATGGTTATTGTGGTCCGCGGGAACGCTCGTCGATCTCGACAACACAGAGATCCCTGTGGGAGCGAGCCTGCTCGCGAAGAGGTCGGCACATTCAACATTGAGGTTGCCTGAACTGACGCTTTCGCGAGCAGGCTCGCTCCCACATGGGGTTCACTGCGATTGATCGGCGCTGGCGTCGCCTCGCTGGACAGGCAATAACAGTAATTCAACTGCCGATGCTTTGTGAGCAGCTTTTGCAAAACCGGGACTATGGTCTAACGGGTTGTCCATCCGGCCATTTGCGTAGACCATGGGCGCCTTGGTTTTTTGCCTGATCCAGAGTTCTTTGCCATGACTGCCCAATCCCCGGCCAAACCCGCGCCGTTCAGCCGTTCCGACTACAAGACCCTCGGCCTTGCGGCCCTTGGCGGCGCGCTGGAAATCTACGATTTCATCATCTTCGTCTTCTTCGCCCTGACCCTCAGCCAGCTGTTCTTCCCGCCGGAAATGCCCGAGTGGCTGCGTCTGCTGCAAAGCTTCGGAATTTTCGTCACTGGCTACCTGGCGCGGCCGCTGGGCGGGATTCTGATGGCGCATTTCGCCGACAAACTCGGGCGCAAGAAGGTCTTCAGCCTGAGCATCCTGATGATGGCGCTGCCGTGCCTGCTGATCGGGATCATGCCGACCTACGCGCAGATCGGTTACTTCGCACCGCTGCTGTTGCTGGCGCTGCGCATCCTGCAAGGTGCAGCGGTGGGCGGTGAGGTGCCGAGCGCCTGGGTGTTCGTCGCCGAGCACGCACCGGCCGGTCATCGCGGTTATGCCTTGGGCTCTTTGCAGGCTGGCCTGACTTTCGGTTACCTGATCGGCGCGTTGACCGCGACGTTCCTTGCACAGGTGTTCACCCCGGAGGAAATCCTTGATTACGCCTGGCGCTATCCGTTCCTGCTCGGTGGCGTTTTTGGTGTGATCGGCGTTTACCTGCGCCGCTGGCTGAGCGAAACCCCGGTGTTCATGGCCATGGAAGCGCAGCGTGAAGCGCGGGTCGAACTGCCGTTGCGCACGGTGCTGCGTGAGCACCGGCTGGCGATGCTGCCGGCGATGTTGCTGACCTGCGTGCTGACCTCGGCGGTGGTGGTGTTCGTCGTCATCACACCGACCATGATGCAGAAAACCTTCGGCATGACCGCCAGCCACACGTTCGCGCTCAGTGCATTGGGCATCGTCTTCCTGAATGTCGGCTGCGTGATTGCCGGACTGCTGGTCGACCGCATCGGTGCCTGGCGCACGGTCATGCTCTATAGCTTGCTGCTGCCATTGGGCATCGGCGTGCTATACGGCTGCCTGATCACGGGCGGCCATTGGGTGGGGGTGGCGTATGCCATTGCTGGTCTGGCGTGCGGTGTCGTCGGCGCTGTGCCGTCGGTGATGGTCGGTTTGTTCCCTGCGCGTATCCGCGTGTCAGGCATTTCCTTCACCTACAACATTGCCTACGCCGCATGGGCGAGCATCACACCGCTGCTGCTGATCGGACTGATGCCGTGGAGCCCATGGATCTGCGTGATGTTCTGCGCGGTGATGGGCGTGGTCGGCGTCCTCAGCGCAGCGTATTTTGGCGCGCGCATGCCCCGAGTCGGCAGCCAATCCGTGGCGCCCTGTTCCTGAAAACGGGTTATCAGCCTCGGCGCCAACCCGCCGAGGCCGTTACGTCAGCCAGTGCCACCACAACAACGTCCCCGCCAGACCCACTACCGAGACGATGGTTTGCAAGATCGACCAGACCCAGATCGTCTGTTTCAGCTGCAAGCCAAAGTACTCGCGAACCATCCAGAAGCCGGCGTCGTTGACGTGACAAAAGAACACCGAGCCGGCACCAATCGCCAACGCCACCAACGAACTTTGCGTCGCAGCGAGCCCTGCCATCATCGGCGCCAGAATCCCCGCCGTCGTGGTCGTCGCGACCGTCGCCGAGCCTGTGGCCTGACGCAATGCCACAGCGATCAGCCAGGCCAGCAACAGGTACGGCATATGCGCGCCTTCAGCGACTTTGCTGATGGTCTGACTGACGCCGGCATCCAGCAAGGTCTGCTTCAAGCCGCCGCCAGCGCCGATGGTCAGCAACAGCACGGCAATCGGCGCGAGGCTTTTGCGCAGGGTGCCGCCGACGTCTTCACGGGGCATGCCATTGGCCCAACCGAGGCAGATCACCGCCGCCATCACCGCAATACTCAGCGCCACCAACGGTTCGCCGAGAAACTTCAGGGTCAGAGCGACGCTGCTTTCAGGGCTCATCGCGACTTTCGCCAGAGTGCTGCCGAGCATCAGCAGCACCGGCAACAAAATGATCAACAGCGACATGCCGAAACTCGGCTGACGCGGCGCTTTCGGCGGCGCACTGAACAAGGCGCCAAGCTCAGCCGGCTCATCGACATGCATGCGTTTTGACAGCCAGTTGCCGTACAGCGGCCCGGCCAATATCACCGCCGGGATGGCGATGCTGAACCCCAGCAACATGGTCAGCCCGAGGTCGGCATGCAACGCGCTGACCGCAATCAGCGGCCCCGGATGCGGCGGCATCAGCGCATGCAACGTGGTCATCCCGGCCAGCGCCGGAATGGCGATTTTCAGCAGCGGCTGACCCGAACGCCGGGCCATGACGAAGATGATCGGCACCATCATCACCAGTCCGACTTCAAAGAACAGCGGCAGGCCAATCACCATCGCCACCAGCGCCATGACCCACGGCAGCGACTTGCCTTTGCCCAGTCCGAGCAAGGTCGAGGCAATGCGGTCGGCGGCGCCGGATTCGGCCATCAGCGCCCCGAGCATCGAACCCAGCGCAATGATGATCCCCGCTTCACCGAGAATCGCCCCGGCGCCTTTGCTGAACGCCTTGGCCACGTCTTCGGGCGGTAAACCGGCGCCGACACCAGCGATGAAAGTGCCGATCAGGATCGATAGAAACGGCGGAAGTCTGGTGGCGCTGATCAACACGATGATCGTCGCAATGGCCAGCAGGCAGCAGAGAATCAGGCGGGTGTCGTGAACCATCCAGGCAGCGGTCGATAAATCCAAAACGGGACTCCTTATCGGGCGGATAGCTGCAACATGTTGTTGCAATTTGCCTTGAGAATACCTGAAGTGGCCGGGCCAGAGCGTTGGGTTTTGTACCTTCCCGGTAGGCGAGTAGAGAGGGGTGATGGCCTATCGAGATTATTTTTGACTGACCGGTCGCAAACGCTCTTCAGAAAAGATTTTCAAGGCCGATGGCTAGGCTGCATCCCGCTTTCTATCCTGCCCATCGGTACTTCCCCATGTTCAACAAACGCTTGAAGCAAGAGCTGGCCGCTCTTCGTGAAGAACTCTCCAGCCTTGTGCAAGTGAAGGAAAGCCTGGAAAGCGAGATGCTGGTGCTGACCCTTGAGCCCGACGGGCGCATTCAGTCGGTCAATCAGAACTTCCTCACCGAGATGCTCTACAAGAGTCAGGACCTGATCGGTCGTGCCATTGAAGACATCGTCCCGGCCCACGTAAAGTCTGACGAATTTCATCACCGCTTCAAAAATGCCATGAATCGCGGCGAGCACTTCGCCGGTGCCGTGCGCCTGCTGCGTGGCAATGGTGAAGAAGCGTGGCTGCGTTCGATCGTGCAACCGGTGCGTTCTTCGGATGGGCGCATCAAGCACATTTCGCTGTTCGCCAGCGACCTGACCCGCACTATCGAAGCCTCCCGTGAACACGAAAACCTGATCGGGGCGTTGGTGCGTTCGACGGCGGTGATCGAGTTCGACCTCAACGGCAATGTGCTGAACGCCAACGATCGCTTCCTCAGCGGCATGGGTTACAGCCTGGCGCAGATCAAGGGCAAACATCACCGGACGTTCTGCGCTCCGGAAGAATACAACAGCGCCGAGTACCAGAATTTCTGGCGTCGTCTGAACAATGGCGAGTTCGTCGCTGACCGCTTCAAGCGTGTCGACAGCCATGGTCGTACGGTGTGGCTGGAGGCGTCCTACAACCCTGTGGTCGATGCCAACAACAAACTGTACAAAGTGGTGAAGTTCGCCACGGTGATCACCGATCAGGTCAACCGCGAGCAAGCCGTCGCCGACGCGGCCAGCATCGCTTACAGCACTTCGCAGCAAACCGACAGCACGGCGCAACGTGGCACCACCGTGGTCACCGAGGCGGTGAATGTGATGCGTGATCTGTCGCGGCACATGCAGGCGGCGGGTGAGGGCATCGAGGCGCTGAACGAGCAGTCGCAGGTGATCGGCACCATCGTCAAAACCATCAGCGGCATTGCCGAACAGACCAACCTGCTGGCGCTCAACGCTGCCATTGAGGCGGCGCGCGCCGGTGAGCAGGGCCGTGGTTTTGCGGTGGTGGCCGACGAAGTGCGGCAACTGGCTTCGCGCACCAGTCAGGCGACCGAAGAGATCGTCACCGTGGTGCGGCAGAACCAGGAAATGGCACGCAATGCGGTGGCGCTGATGACCGACGGCAAGCTTCAGGCCGAACAGGGGCTGGCGCTGGCGGCAGAGGCGGGTACGGTGATTGTCGAGATTCAGGATGGTGCGCAGAAGGTCGTGAATGCTGTCGGCCAGTTCGCCAATCAACTCTCCCACTAATCTCCACTGATCCATTGTGGGAGCGAGCCTGCTCGCGAAGGCGTCAGTTCACTTAGCAGTGCTGTTGACTGACACACCGCTTTCGCGAGCAGGCTCGCTCCCACAGGTTCTGTGTTTCTTCAGTGGCAGCGCTACAATCGGCTCCTTTTCCCCCGGAGCAGATCCCATGAGCGATTCCCACCGCCGCCCGGTGCCCCTGAACAAAGCCTACCGTTTGCTCAACCACGGGCCGACCGTGCTGGTCAGCGCCGCCCACGACGGCCAGCGCAATATCATGGCCGCCGCTTGGGCGATGCCATTGGACTTCGAACCGCCGAAAGTCGCCGTCGTCCTCGATAAATCCACCTGGACCCGCCAGTTGCTCGAAGCGTCCGGCACCTTCGTGCTCAACGTCCCTTGCGTCAATCAGGCCGACATCGTGCAAACCGTCGGCAATACGTCGGGCCTGGAAATCAGCCAAACCCAAGGGCAAGACAAGTTTCAGGCTTACAGCTTGCAGACGTTTGCCGGCGAACAAGTCGAAGCACCGCTGCTCGACGGCTGCGTCGCCTGGCTGGAATGTCGTTTGCTGCCGGAGCCGCGCAATCACGAGCAGTACGACCTGTTTCTCGCCGAAGTCATCGCCGCCCAGGCCGATGAACGCGTGTTCAGCGACGGGCGCTGGCATTTCGAAGGGCACGATGGTTTGCGCACCTTGCACCACGTGGCGGGCGGGCATTTCCTGAAGATTGGTGATGCGGTGGATGGCAAGACGTTAGCGGTCTGAATGACAGCTGATGGCAAAACATTGCCGGATGTTGCAAGGTGGAGGGCATCGTCGAACCCAATCAGGCGCATACCCCCATGGATTTTTCCCTTTCGAGTTATCTGGCGCCGCTGCTGTCGCTGGCCCTGTTGTGGACGGTGGCCGTGGTCACGCCCGGCCCGAATTTCTTCAACATCGCGCAACTCGCGGTCAGCCGTTCCCGCCGACACGGTGTCGTCGCGGCGCTCGGCGTCGCCAGCGGAACCGTGTTATGGGGGCTGGCGGGTGGCCTGGGCATTCAGTCGCTGTTCAGCGCCGCGCCGACGCTGTACCTGAGCTTCAAGATTGCCGGTGGCTGTTACCTGATCTACCTCGGGCTCAAGCAGTTCAAGCGCAAGACGCCGATTGTCGCGGGCACGCTCGATACCTCGGAGCAGACATTGCTCGGCGCTTACGGGCGGGGCTTTCTGGGCAACATGACCAATCCCAAGTCGGCACTGTTCGTCGCCACCATCTTCGCCACCGCCATGCCGGCTCACATCCCGCCACTGTTACTGGCACTGGCGGTGCTGACCATGGCGACGTTGTCGTTCAGCTGGTATTGCTGCGTGGCGCTGTTCTTCGCCAGTCGGCGGATCGCTGGTGTGTATGAGCGTTCGCGGCAATGGCTGGATCGCTTGGCCGGTGGTTGTTATTTGCTGTTTGGGGCGCATCTGGTGGCGAATCGCTGATCGTGAAAAAGGCTGCGTATGCAGCCTTTTTCATGAGCATCAGCCCTTCAGCGGAATGTACAACTCGACCACGCTGCGCGGGTCCATCGGACCGAAGAACCGCTCGCCGCAATACTCGAATTCAATTCCTTCGTCTGGCGCCATACCGGCAGCGGGCAGCCATTCGCTGTAAGCGGCGCGAAAGGTTTCCGGCAGCGTTGTGACTGTTCCGTGGTGCTCCACGCGGGCATAACGACGAGCCGGTATCTGCAATTCGACCATGCCAGAAATCAGCGGGGCACTGTGTCCCACCGGCAGGCCGGCGATGTAGCGCCATTGACCGTCTTCCAGCGGCTGGCACACGCCGAAAGTGCCGAGCGGTTCATGCAGACGGTCGATCTCTTCCTCCCGTGGTACAAACCGCTGCCACATGTCGGCGATGGTGCCTTCGTCATCTTGTTGCCAGGTCATGCCCATGATTCGCAGGGCGGGATAGTCGACACGTGCAGGCGTTTGCATGGCCGGCAGCGGACGGTCCGGTTGTGCAAGATAACGGTTCAATTGCCCTAAAACGTTTTCGCTGCGCTGGATATCGGCCCTCAATTGCTGCGCATGCTTTTCGAGGGTTTCGCGCAGATTGACGACACTGTCCAGCCCGCCATTGGCGGACAAGACTTTGATCTCGTCGAGTCCCATGCCTAACTGTTTGAGCCAGATGATTCGGCCAAGCGTGACGATTTGCTCCGGGCGATAGTAGCGATAACCGTTGTCTCGGCCGGTGGCTGCCGGGCTGAACAAACCAATGCTGTCGTAATGACGCAATGCCTTGGTGGTGAGCCCGTGGCAGCGGGCCATTTGTCCGATGGTAAGCATGAACCTCTCCTGTTGGCTGCTTGGACTCAACGGTAAAGCTTGCCCCAAGGGAAAACTCAATCCCCTGATTGTTCCATCCGGAATTTGAATGCTTCGGTCGGGTTATAGCGCGGAAATTGCTTGGTTTCATAGGCTTCGATCAAGGTGATCATGGCCTCGAAGTAGTTACCTTCCGGGGAGTTACGTTCCGGTTCATTGTCGAAAAGCGCAGAAACGTCTTGCAGCGCCGCACGGTAGTCTTCTTCGGTATGAATCGGAAGTATGTTCATGAGGTGCTCTAATTTCAGCGGGCGATGACTACGGCTTGCGGTACCCCCTCGCCCGATCTTTGGCTACAAGAAAAATCCGATGCCTGTGCGGGCATCGGATTTTTTATACGTCGAAGTAATTATGCAGTCGGCTGAACGTTATCCAGCGCCTGATTCACCGCCAACTCACTCAGCATGACGACTTGCGCGATACCCAGCGCGGTCTTGCGGTGCGCGGTATCCAGCACGGCGGCGAAATTGTTGAGCATCTCGGTGACTGAACCCAAGGATTCACTGGCATTGGCCAGCAGCGATTCGGTGTCGTAAACCGGGTTGGCGAGGTACATGGGTTCAGCGACGCGGGCGGACGCCATGATGTGAATGGTCGGTTTGAGGTAGTGGTCGAGGGCGCGGTCGGCCGCTTCGTTGAGTTTTTTGCTGTCGATGGTTGCGTACGGGGATGTTGGGTCGGTGTTTGTTTCGGGGGGATTGGGTGTTGGTTTTTTCATGGTGTTCTCCGATCAGGATTGGAGCTGGCCGACTCGGTTTCCGAACGAATAGGTGGCAGCTGTACGCAGGTTGGAAACCCGGGGAACGGAGAACCCGGTTGACCCGAAGGTCTCCCGCGCACAGCCGCCATAACGGAGTGCACACCATGAAGATGCGCAAGGATACGTTATGAAAGGCGCTTGTGCGCTCGGTTCTACTCGGGGTTTCCAATCCCGGTCACTGAATTGGCAGCGACGAGTACAGGCTAGAGAGCTGACGTCCGACGGACAACCTGAAAACCTTGTGGGACGGTTCTCTGTTTACCTCGCAGCTTTTAAACATCCCGATTTGAAATACGCTGTGTGCTAAGCAAAAGGCCTACCTCGCGGTAAGCCTTTTTTGTTTGCGTACTACTCTCAATCCCCCAACGCTTCACCTTCCCGCCGTGGATCCGCGCCACCCTCCAACGACGCTTTCCCCTGCGCATCCTTGACCCGCACGATGGCCTGGGTGCCGCTGGTCATGTCGATTTCAGTCACCGCATGCCCTTTGTCTTTTAGCGCCTTGATCAGCGCCGGGCTGAACTGGCCTTGTTCCAGTTCGGTCGGGCCATTGCGGCTGCCGAAGTTGGGCAGGCTGATGGCGCTTTGCGGGTCGAGGTTCCAGTCGAGCAGGCCGACGGTGGTTTTGGCCACGTATTCGATGATTTGCGAACCGCCGGGCGAGCCGACCGTGGCGACGAATTCGCCGCTGTGGCGATCGAAGATCAGCGTTGGCGCCATCGACGAGCGTGGACGTTTGCCGGGTTCGACGCGGTTGGCGACTTTCTGGCCGTTCTCTTCGGGGATGAACGAGAAGTCTGTCATCTGGTTGTTGAGCAGGAAGCCCTGAACCATCAGGTGCGAACCGAACGCAGCTTCGATGGTGGTGGTCATCGACACCGCGCCGCCGAGGTCATCCACCGCGACCACTTGCGAGGTGGAGATGCGCAGCGGCGAGCGGTCCGGCGCGTAGGCAACCTGCACGCCCGGCGGCGTGCCCGGTTTGGCGCTGCCCATGCTGCGCTCGCCGATCAAGCTCGCGCGGCTGGCGAGATAACCCGGGTCGACCAGGCCTTTGACCGGCACCGGTACGAAGTCGGTGTCGGCGACATATTGCGCACGGTCGGCGTAGGCCAGGCGTTCGGCTTCGGCGATCAGATGAACCGCTTGCGGATCCGGTTCGATGCCGGCCGGTTTGTCGGTTTTTACCGGTTTGAGCGGCGTCAGGGAAAGGCGTGGATCGAGGGTTTCCAGCGCCTGCAACGTGCCGAGAATCTGCGCCACGGCGATCCCGCCCGACGACGGCGGCGGCATGCCGCAAACCTGCCAGCGTTTGTAATCGGTGCACAGCGGCGCACGTTCCTTGGCCTGATAGCGCTGCAGATCGTTCAGCGACAGGCTGCCGGGATTGGCGTGGCCCTGCACCTTGGCGACGATTTCTTCGGCGATCGCGCCTTTGTACAACGCGTCCGCACCTTCGGTGGCAATGCGTTTGAGCACGGCGGCCAATGCCGGGTTTTGCAGACGCGTGCCGACGGCTTTGACGCTGCCATCAGCGTTGAGGAAGTACTTGGCCATGTCCGGCGACTGGCGGATGACTGGATCTGATTCCAGCAGCGAATGCAAACGCGCAGAGATCGCAAAGCCTTGCTCGGACAGTTTGATCGCCGGTTCAAACAGCTTCGCCCACGGCAGGCGACCGTGTTGTTTATGCGCCATCTCCAGCGCGCGCAACACGCCTGGTGTACCGACCGAGCGACCGCCGATCTGCGCCTGCGGGAACGCCATCGGCTGGCCATCGGCACGCAAGAACAGCTTCTCGGTCGCCCCGGCCGGTGCGGTTTCGCGGCCGTCATATGTGCGCACCTGTTTACCGTCCCACAACACGATCATCGCGCCGCCACCGATCCCGGACGACTGCGGCTCAACCAGCGTCAACACCGCTTGCATCGCAATCGCCGCATCAATCGCCGAACCGCCCTGACGCAGCATCTCGCGCCCGGCCTCAGCAGCCAAGGGATTGGCAGCGGCGGCCATGTGTTTGCTGGCGTGACGGGTTTGCAGATCGGTGCGGAAACCGGACGCGGCTTCCGGTGCCAGCGGCAAGGTCGAAGAGGGCGGGGCGTTACACGCGGTGAGGGTCAGGGCGCTGATGATCAGCGTCAGGGCAGGCAGGCGAAAGCGGCTCAAGGGCAAGGCTGAAAACACGCGGGCTCTCCGTCCGTGGGATAAAAGTCTCAGGGACTTTATCGACCGCCCGGTCGCGACGCAAACCGATGGGCATTTTTGTCTTTCTTTTCAGGGCGGATGTTCGCTAGGGTCAATGTCAAATTCATCGAACTGAAGCAAGCCCCTGTGGGAGCGAGCCTGCTCGCGAATGCGGTGTATCAGCCAGCCCGAATATTGAATGAAACACCGCTTCGCGAGCAGGCTCGCTCCCACAAATACAAGATCAACAAGAGGCCAAGAATGCACAGCGAGTTCCCCACCGAATCCAGCTACCGCGATCAACGCGAACAGTTCATCACCGCCGCCAATGCCGCCGGCGCCGCGCTCACCTCCTACGCACATCCACGTTGCGGGCCATTCGGCGAACCCCTGAGCACCGACGTCGCCGTGCTCGGCGATCCGCAGGCCAAACGTCGGCTGGTAGCGCTCAGCGGCACGCACGGCGTCGAGGGCTATTACGGCTCGGATTGTCAGATCGATTGGCTGAAAACCTTCGAACCCGGTTCTCTGCCCAAGGATGTCGCGGTGGTCATGGTGCACCTGATCAATCCATGGGGCACGGCGTGGTTACGCCGGGTCAACGAAGACAACATCGACCTCAACCGCAATCACCTCGATTTCACCGGGCCTCTCCCAGATAACAGCGCTTATGCCGCACTGCATGAAATCTACGCGTGCACCGATTTGCACGGCCCCGAGCGCCATCGCGCCGATGCCTTGCTCGATGCGCAGATCAACGAACACGGCTGGCCAGCGGTGATGTCGATTGTCGAGGGCGGTCAGCACAGCCATCCCGATGGACTGTTCTATGGTGGCCGTGCGCCGAGCTGGTCGAACCGCACGTTGCACCAAATCATCGAAACGCATCTGGCTGGCGCTGAAACCGTGATGTGTTTCGACCTGCACACCGGCGCCGGTGAGTACGGTCATCCGATGTTGCTGACCATCACCCAGGCGCCGTACCCGGCACTCGCGCAAGCCCAGGCGATTTATGGTCCATGGCTTTACACCCTGCACACCGGCGCCGACACCTTGAGCGAAACCGGAGTGGCAGCGACGGCTACCGGGTACACCTCGCAGGCGTTGCTCAATGCTTTACCGCACGTGCAGTTGATGCCGTTCGTGATCGAGTGCGGGACGTATCCGGGGCCGGAGGTGCATCGGCATTTGCGTGATGATCACTGGCTGCATTTGCATGGCGATCCGCTGGATGCGACGGGGCGGGGGATCAAAGTGAATCTGCTCGAGCAGTTCTATCCGGCTGATCCGGATTGGCGGGCGATGGTGGGGCTGCGGACTCGGCAGATTTGGGCGAAGGGGTTGGCAGTCCTTTTGGCAGAGAAGCCTGAGTAGATCAGGCACAGCCTTGTGGTGGGGAGGTTTATCCTCTCGCCAAAAGTTCGCTGATCTCGAGGTGTAAATTAGTATTTATTGCTTAAACCCAGGCAGTCCATTTGCGGCTCGCCATTCCTTTACAGTCTTGGTGATGCCCTCGGCAGAATTGTCTGCTGTTGGCTCGGGATAAAAAATTAAATCGGTTCCATCCGGGTGGGCGGTAACCTTCCTGAACTGTGCCAGCAACTCACCAAACTCTGCGTCTGAGCCGCTCCTATTGGCGGTCCGCATCTTTTCGATGAAACACATAAACTCGGCTTCTGTGTAGTCGGATATTTTTGCCACGATTTTTTCTGTGGGCGGGAAATTCACTGCTTGAAGCCAGGCAGTCCATTTGCGGCGCGCCACCTTTTCACGGTTTCGATGATTCCTTCGTTGGAATTATCTGCCCCAGCTTCTGGGTAGTAGATCAAGTCCGTTCCATCTGGATGTCCGGTGATAGTGCAAAAGTGGCTTAACAGCGGGTCGAGAACTTCATCGGGAGCGTTTTTGTTGGCGGCTCGAATCTCTTGCAGAAAGCTTAGAAACTCTGCTTCGGTATAGTCAGAAAGGCTGGTTTTCATTGAATTATTTCCGATGAATATCTGCGTGGTTTTTTGGCGTGTTGATCCGCAAATTGTCTACGTGATAAACCTCGCCACCCTTTGAAATTGGATCGACATGATGAATTTCAAAGGAGCCTTTTGAACCATTGGAATCCCTATAACGGGCCTTTGGCGCATTGCCATTCTGCATCCGTTCAATATTGTCCGGGATGAACTGGCTGCGCAAATCTGGATCATTCACAACTTCAGTCCAAAATGCTCTTCTGAAGGCATCGAAGCTTGAAAACTCCCGCCCCCTCAGCCTGTCCGCAATCCGTGTCGGAATCGGCGCACCGATCCCCGTTCCCGCCCCAGCAAGCCATATCCCCGAAACATCCTCACCAATCCCCGTCACCGTACCCGGCGTCAGTCTGGCCGGCCTCGAAAACACCACATAAAGCGACTTCAGCCCAGTGTCCGCAGGGAACACCAGAATACAATCCTCGGCAGTAATGTCCTCGCCGGGCAGGCCTTCTATCTGGGTATCCGTGTTCTCGGGAATCGGATGAACAAGGATCGTGTTCAGTTGCTCGCCGTGTTCGGGATAGATCAGCGGCGGCATTGAACCGAGTGGCCCGCGTTGTGGCGTCCACAAAATCGTGATGCCGTTGAGCTTGGCCTCCATCGCAGTCTTGTCGGTATTCCACTCGACTTTGACAGTACGCACCGAGTCATCGCCCGAAGCGCCGGAGTGGATGCCGTAAACCTGCATGACCCCTTCGGCATCACGCCGAAACTGGAAGCGCACACGAGTGGCGGCGCGGCTCATGCGGCGCAGTTGTTCGTCGGTGTGCAGCGTGCCGTCACCCATGCGGGTCGGCAGCATCCCGAGGACGAACACGCTGGCCGGCCCAGCAGCGCCGCGAATTGCCCAGTTGAGGCGCTGTTGCAGAATTCCGCCGCCCGCCAAACGCCCCAAGGCCAGATCGGCGCCTATTGCTGTCGCGACAGCGGTGCTGGCAGAGGGCAAGAGCATGGCGCCGGCGACCATGACCTTGCCGAAGTTGCTGGTGGGTTCGGGTGCCGTGCCGGCGTCCGTTCGGCACCAGTTATCCACAGTGCAGGACTTGGCGAACACCTGATCTTCGCGCGGCTTGGGCGTTGGCCATTCATCCTTTTCGACGTACACCGGCTCCGGCGGGGGAGGCGGATTCCAAGCCGCCCACGAGCCGTTCCATCTCGGACGTTCCCAAGGCCAATCTTCATCGAAGAGAGATTTGAATCGAGCCATGCCAACTCCCTGTATGGCTTTGAATCGAGCCAGGGAAGCTTGTCGGTCAATGGGGGATTCGGGCAAACCGATGGGGTGAGTTTCAGGCGGGTGGTTTTACGAAAAATCCAATTCGTACCTGAATCGGAACTGTTTCCTACAGCGCTCTCTCGGCCTGTTGATTGGCGATTGGTTCAGATGAACCAACGGTGTTTCGTGCTTGTAGTCTTTCGCTTTGGATGGAGGGCGCGTCTGAATTTTTCCTACAGATTTTTCAGGTCGACAACTTACGCGCCTTTACCTGAGGATGTTTTCTGTTGTTTTTCCAGGATGGATTTCAGATGAAAAGGATGAGTCCGTTGCCAATCAACTCTATTTTCAGTCGGCCATTGTCATGAGTATTTCCAATGAGGACCGCGATTTTCTGATGGCGATGGGCAGTCGCATTGCTCACTTACGCACAGTTCACGAAATCACACAGACGCGGTTTGCACGGGCTTTAGGTCTTTCCCGGCAAACCTTTCAGGGCTACGAGGAGGGCACCCGCAGCATGCCGGTCACGACGCTGGTGAAGATGGCATTTGCGCTTCGCGTGCCTGTTGAAGACCTGCTCGGGGTTCCCTCGTACACGGAGACGCCCAGACGCAGCTTGACCTCGACGTGGTATCGGCGGCTGCAGTCCATCAATGAGCTTTCGAAGGTTCAACAGAAGGTCATTGCACAGATGCTTGACGCACTAATCGCACAGGCCGCGACCAAAGCGAGCAACGAAGAGAAGGATATTTTGAAGTAACAGATTACCGAGACTTTTCTCTGGGCATAAAAAAACGGCCTACCTTTCGGTAAGCCGTTTTTAGTACTTGGTGGCTACACAGGGACTTGAACCCCGGACCCCAGCATTATGAATGCTATGCTCTAACCAACTGAGCTATGTAGCCAAGTGGCGCGCATTATTCCCCTGAAATGGAAAAGCGTCAAGCGTAAATTTAAAAATTTTTCTACGCTTTCAACCGTTTATCAAAATCACTGCCTCAACAGCGGCGAAGGGCAGCGTTGGAACCAGCGGCTGGCCTGTTCATACGCGTGCGCCAATTGCAGGACAGCGAAGTCAGCCTGGTGCTTGCCGATGATTTGCAGCCCCATCGGTAAACCGTGCGAATTGAATCCGGCCTGAACATTGGCCACCGGGCAACCCGACAGCGTGCCTGGGATGACCACCTCCATCCAGCGGTGATACGTGTCCATCGCCACGCCTTCGATAGACGTTGGCCAAGGCTCGGTTTTATCGAACGGGAACACTTGGGCGCTGGGCAGCAGCAGGTAATCGTACTTTTCGAACAGCCGAGAAATCGCCCGATACCAATCGCTGCGCACCGCCGAAGCGGCAAACACTTCGCTGGCCGACAGCTTCAAGCCATTCTCCACTTCCCAGATCGCCTCCGGTTTCAGCAATGCGCGTTTTTGTGGATCGGCATACGTCGCGCCCAGCGACCCCGCGACCATCCAGTGCCGCAACGTCCGCCAACTGCTCCACAGCCGCTCAGGCGCGAAACCCGGCTCAACCGACTCAACGTGGCAGCCAAGGCTCTCAAAATCAGCAAAGGTCTTCTCGCACAACGACAGAACGCCTTGCTCCATCGGCAGATAACCACCGAAATCGCCCAGCCAACCCAAACGTGTACCTTTGAATTCACGCTCCAACGGCGCCGCAAACGCCTCGCCGGATTCGGCGATGGACAACGGCGCTCGAGCATCACCACCAGCCTGCACTGACAACAGCAGCGCCGCATCTTTCACACTGCGCGCCATCGGCCCTTCGTAACCGAGCTGATCGAAAAACAGATCGGCACTGTCATCAAACGGCACACGACCCTGTGACGGACGAAAACCAAAGATGTTGTTGAACGCCGCCGGGTTGCGCAGCGAGCCCATCATGTCGCTGCCATCCGCCACCGGCACCAGGTGCATCGCCAGCGCCGCCGCCGCACCGCCACTGCTGCCGCCCGCGGTTTTGCTCGGGTCATACGCGCAAGCGGTGGCACCAAACAACGGGTTGTAACTTTGCGAGCCGAGGCCGAATTCCGGGGTGTTGGTCTTGCCGATAATGATCGCGCCGGCTGCCTTGATCCGCTCGACCATGATGCCGTCGCGCTCAGGCACGAAGTCCTTGTACAGCGGCGAACCCAGCGTGGTGCGGATGCCTTGGGTCAGCGACAGATCCTTGATCGCATGGGGCAGGCCATGCATCCAGCCACGGTATTGGCCACGTGCCAGTTCGGCATCGCGTTCATCGGCCTGAGCCAGCAGATGTTCCGGCGATTGCAGACTGATCAGCGCATTCACCAACGGGTTGAAACGTTCGATATGGGCAAGGTAAGTCTGCATCACTTCCCGGCAGGAAACCTGGCGCAGGCGGATGCGCTCGGCGAGTTCGTGGGCCTGCAACAGGACCAGTTCGCTGATGTTATTAGAGTTCATTGCACGTGGCCTTTCAGACGGCTGGAAAAGCGCCCCGCCGGTGCGACGGGGCGGTAAATATCAACGCATCAGGTTGGTCCAGAGACGGTCGGCGAGGCGGATCGCGCCTTCACCGCAAGTCTTGCTGAACACCACGTTAGTGCCTTCGGGAATGTGCAATTCCGGCGCGTCCTTGAGCGCCGCGTCGAGGAACGGTTCAACGCCTTTGATCGGGCTCTGGTGCTTGAGGAAGTTCTGCGTCATCGCCGAGTTTTCCGGCTGACTGAGGAAGGCGATAAACGCCTTGGCATTCGCCGGATTCTTGCTGCCGGCAGGGATGACCATGTTGTCGACCCAGGCCAGTACGCCTTCTTTCGGGTAGAGGTATTTCAGCGTCGGTTTCATCTCGCGGGCACGCATCGACGAACCGCCCCAGAACATCGACATGTCGATTTCACCCGAGGCCAGGTTCTCGCGAATCGAGCCGGCCTTGGAACTGTAGGTCTTCACGAACGGCTTCTGCGCCTTGAGCAAAGTCAGCACTTGTTGCATCTGTTTCGGGTCTTCGCTGCACAGCGGAATGTTCAGGTAAAGGCTGGCCATGTCGACCATGTCGCTGACCGAGTCGAACATGTTGATGCGCCCCTGCAACTCGGCTGGCGGCTCATACAAAACCTTGTAGCTGTCGGCCGGGCCTTTGTAGCGCGCCGAGTCCAACACGACGCTGGTGGTGCCCCAGATGAACGGCACCGAATACGCGCCTTGCGGGTCCCAGCTCGGTTTTTTCAGGTTATCCACAACGCTGGCGTAGTAGGGCTCCTTGACCGGGTCGAAGCGTTCGAGCAGGTTTTCCTTGATCAGGATCGGCACGAACTGGTGCGACGGAATCGCCACGTCATAACCGGCGCCACCCTGTTTCAATTTCGCCAGCAGCGTCTCGTTGGAATCGTAGGAGTCGACGGTGACTTCGATGCCGGTCTGCTTCTGGAACTTGGCGAGAATTTCCGGCGAAAAATAGCCGCTCCAGCTCACTACGTTGAGTTTCTCGGCGGCCTGAACACTCGCGACCATGCTCAGCGGCACAGTCAGGAACAACGCAGTGCCGACGCTTTTTATCCACTTGCTCATGCTATTTCCCCACAGGTCGTAGAAGGTTCAGGCGTTCTTTTTGCCCAACAGGTAAGAGAGGCTGACGAACAGCACCGAGACGCCGAGGATCAGCGTCGACACGGCATTGACGTCGGGTGTCACCCCCATCCGCAGCAGGCCGAAAATGAAGATCGGCAGGGTCGTGGTGCCGGCCTGCGAGACCATCATCGAGATGACGAAGTTATCCAGCGAGACGATGAAGGCCAGCATCAGCCCGGAAAATATCCCTGGCATCAGCAGCGGCAAAGTGACCTTGCGAAAGGTCCGCCACGGGCCCGCGTAGAGGTCGGCCGAGGCTTGTTCCAGCGACAGGTCCATGTCGTTCAGCCGCGCGCGAATCGGCAGATAGGCGAAGGGAATGCAGAACACCGTGTGCGCGATGATCAGGTTGCCGTAACCCAGCGAAAGACCGATGGTCGAGAACAGCGCCAGCGTCGCCACACCGACGACAATTTCCGGCAACACCAGCGGCAACATGATCGCGCCCATCGACAAGTGCAGGCCCTTGAACTTGGCCCCGCGCGAGGTGCCGAGGGCGGCGAGGGTGGCAATCGCCGTGGCGATCATGCTCGCGCACACCGCAATCAACAGGCTGTTGCCGGCGGCCTGGCGCAAGGCCTGATTGGCGAACGCGGCGCGATACCAGTCGAGGCTGAAACCGGTCCACACCGTGGCCGATTGGTTGGCGTTGAACGAGAACACCACCAGCACCACGATCGGCGCGTAGAGGTACAGATAGAACAGAAAACTGAAGCCGCCGAAACCGGGAAAGTCCTGCACGCCCAGCCCTTTGCGTTTGAATAGCGCGAGCATTACGCACCTCCTTTGGCGATGCGCTGGCGCTCGGCGCGCAAGGCATAAACGGTCAGCACCAGCATCACGGCGGCCATCAGCACCAGCGACAGCGCTGCACCAAACGGCCAGTTACGCGCATCGCTGAACTGCCGGAAGATCAGGTTGCCGAGCATCATTCGCGTGCCACCGCCGAGCAATTCCGGAGCGATCATCGCGCCCAGGCACGGTACGAAAGTGAGGATGGCGCCGGCGAGAATTCCCGGTTTGGCGATCGGTAACACCACTTTGCGCAAGGTGCGCACGCGGCCGGCATACAGGTCCTGCGCGGCTTCGAGCAGGCGGATGTCCATCTTTTCCAGCGTCGCGTAAATCGGCAACACCACGAACGGCGCGTAGGTGTAAACCAGCCCCAGCAGCACCGCGCCGTCGGTGTACAACAACTGCAACGGTTCATGGATAACGCCCATGCCCATCAGGCTGTTGTTGATCACCCCGGTGTTACGCAGCAGCAGAATCCACGCGTAAGTGCGGATCAGCAGGTTGGCCCAGAACGGCACGGTGATCAGAAAAATCAGCAAACCGCGTCGATGCGCCGGCTGCATGGCCAGCCACACCGCCACCGGGAAACCGATCAGCAGCGTGATGATGGTGGTCAGCCCGGCAATGCCGATCGAGCGCAGCGCGATGATCAAATACGAGTCGGCAAACGCGAGGCTGTCGTCCAGTTGCCGCTCGAACAGCAGCGAGGTGTAGGCGTCACTGCTGAAGACTTTATTGACCCCGCCGTAGGGGTTGGCCTCCATCAGCGAATAGCCGATGACGATGAGAATCGGCACCACCAGAAACAAACAGATAGCGATCAGCGCCGGGCTGACCCCGAGGAAGCTCTGGAAGGCTTTGCGCCGTTCCAGCGTATTGGCAATCGGTAAGGCGTGCATGGCAATTCCTCCGGCTCAATCGTGCAGGACGCTGGCGCTTCCACGGTCGAACAACAGACCGGCCTGAGAGCCGACGGCAAAGCGCAGGCTTTGATCGACGCAATTTGGCGTACGCACGGTGAGGCGCGAACCGTCGCTGAGGCTGACCTGATATTGCAGATCGGTGCCGAGATAGATCTGCGCTTCGATCCGGCACGGCAACGCGTTTTCGCTGTTGGACGGCAGCAGATGCAGGCGCTCCGGGCGTACCGACAAGGTCACGCTGGCGCCGACTGCCACGTCGCTGCACGGTTGCGCCGGCAGCGGATGCCCGGCAGGCCCGGCGAACCAGGCCAAGCCGTCTTCCACGCGAGTGACTGAGCCTTCGATGAAGTTGGTTTCGCCGATGAAGTCGGCGACGAAGCGATTACGCGGGCGTTCGTAGATGTCTTCCGGCCGCCCGACCTGCTGCACTTCGCCTTCGGACAATACGGCGATGCGGTCGGACATGGTCAGCGCTTCTTCCTGGTCGTGGGTGACGAAGATGAAGGTGATGCCGGTCTTGGCCTGGATGGCTTTCAACTCTTCGCGCATCGCCTGACGCAGCTTGAGATCGAGTGCCGACAGCGGCTCATCGAGCAGCAACACTTTCGGATGCGGTGCCAAAGCGCGGGCGAGGGCGACGCGTTGTTGCTGACCGCCCGACAGCTGCGCCGGTTTGCGATTGGCGAAGCGCTCCATCTGCACCAGCGCCAGCATCTCGCGCACACGCTCGGTGATTTGCGCTTTGGTGAGGACTTTGCCCATCGGCTGTGATTCGAGGCCGAAGGCCAGGTTCTCGGCAATGGTCATGTGCGGGAACAGCGCGTAATGCTGGAACACCGTGTTGACCGGCCGCTGGAACGGTGGGCGATCAGCGATGTTTTCGCCATAGAGCAGGATCTCGCCTTCGGTGGGAAATTCGAACCCGGCGATCATCCGCAGTAGCGTGGTCTTGCCGCAGCCGGAAGGGCCGAGAAGGGTGAAGAATTCGTTGTCGCGGATGTCCAGGTCGATGCTTTTCAGCGCCACCGGACCGGTCTGCGGATCACCGTAAACCTTGCGTACTGAGCGGATCGAGACCGCCAGCGTTTGCAGCGAATGCAGGGCATTCATGCGTTACCTCCGATTCCCCCATCGCCTGCGACTCGCTTGCAAAAGCGTTGCCGTCGGGCCATGGATATTATTTTTTTGGGCAGGATCGAGATTGCGTTCGGGTGTGAAACCAGCTGTTTTTTTGTTCTGCTGTGGCTCGATTATCAGCCAGGGGTTGCGCGGCGCGACACTTCAATTTAAACATGGCAGGTGTTAGTTAATTTAACAGCCGAAGGTGCCAGGAATCATGCCCGACCACCGTTTGCCGCCGCTCAACGCGGTGCGCGCCTTTGATGCCGCCGCCCGTTTGGGCAGCTACGTCGAAGCCTCGAAAGCCCTGCACGTGACCCAGCCTGCGATTGGCCGCCATGTGAAATTGCTCGAGGACTGGTTGGGCATTCAATTGTTCGAGCGCACCTCGCGCGGGGTCAATCTGACGCCGGCGGGGGAGAAGTATCACCGCAAGATCAGCGCCGCTTTGCAGTTGATCATCGAGGCCGGCAAAGAGGCGCAACCGAAAGATGCCGAGCGCTGGCTGCGGATCATGGTGGTGCCGGGTTTTGCCAAGCGTTGGCTGATGCCGAGGATCGAAGCGCTGCGGCATTTGCGCCCGGGATTGAAACTGGCGATCGAGCCGAACTCGACCTTCACCGAAGTGGATGGAAAAAGTGCCGACCTCGGTATCGTCTACGGCCTCGACGGGCAGTATGCCGACTCACGGGAAACGCTGATTTGCCCGCGAGTGTTCCCGATCTGCACGCCGGCCTATCTGGCCAGCATCGCACCGATCAACAGCCCGGCCGATCTGATCAGCCACGAACTGATCCACGTTGATGACGGCGAATGGTGGAACCTCTGGTTCGCCGCGCACGACCTCGATATCCACCTCAATTCCGACATGCTCTACGTCAACAATGACCACGCGCTGTCGGTCGCCGAGAGCGGGCAGGGCATCGCGCTGGCCAACGAGGTGCTGGTGCGGCATGAACTGGCCTGCGGCAAACTGGTGCGCGCGGTCGACGCCCAGGTGAAGCTTGAGAGTTATCGCGTGCTGACGCCGTCCGCCGAACTCTCGGCGGATGTGGCGTGGTTTATTCAATGGCTCAAGGCCGAACTGGAAGCGGACTTCCCCGAGGCTGTGATCAACTGAGGCGGAAACGCGCGGTGTTGTCGCTCAGCGCTTTGCTGCCCTGGCTCAGGGTGTCTGCGGCAAGATTCACCGCCCGCGCGCCTTCGAGCAAGCGCACGGCCGCCTGATCGACCTGCTGGATATTACCGCTGACTTCATCGGCGGTACTCGCTTGTTCTTCAACCGCCGTGGCGATCTGCGCCAGGGTGTCGGTGACGCTCTGCACGGCGCTGGCGATTTCGCCCAAGCGCTCACCGAGACCGGTGACCGATTCGGCATCGGTTTGCGCCTGGCCGCAGGCAGCTTCCATCAAACTCACGGCTTCGTTGACCGTTGCGCGCAAGCTGTCGACCGTGCCGGCGATTTGTGCGGTGGACGACTGCGTGCGTTGCGACAGGCTGCGCACTTCATCGGCGACTACGGCGAAACCGCGACCTTGCTCACCGGCTCGCGCGGCTTCGATAGCCGCGTTGAGCGCAAGCAGATTGGTCTGTTCGGCGACGCCGCGAATCGTGTCGACGACCAATTGAATCTGCTGGCCTTGCTCGCTGACTCGACCGAGTGCAGCAGCGGTGTCGTTCAGGCGTTGATTGAGTTGCTGAATGCTCGCCGTGGTGCGCTGGCTGTCGCGGCTGCTGTCAGCAGCAATGCGTCGGGTGTGCTGAGCGCTGCCGGACGCTTGCTCGCAACTCTGCGCCACGCCTTGCGACGTCGCTGCCAGTTGCGTGGCAGCTGCGGCGATTTGGCTGATCTGCAACTGCTGCGCTTCGACTTCGCCGAGGGCGCCGCTGGAGTGCTCGTTGAGGCTGCGCACGGCATGGCTCAACTGCGAGGTTTCGTGATCGACACCAAGCATGCTCGTGCGCAGTTGCACAACGGCAACGTTGAGTGCGGTGCTGATCGCTGCCAGCTCATCGCGGCCTACTACCGGCACTTGCAAGCTCAGGTTGCCGTCGCGCAGAGCTTCGGCGAGCAGGGTGATGCCGCTGGCGCTGCGGCGGATCGAGGCTTGCAGGCAGACGAACAGGTACAGCGCCGCCAGCAGCAGGCAGCCGAAGATGCCTGCGACGAGGATGAACTGACGGATCGCCGAGCTGTGGTAGGCGTCGAGCCTTTGATCCAGCGACACCAGCGATTGCTGGCGCAGGGCGGCGAGGTCGGTCAGTAAGGCGTCGAGGCTGCGCTCGAAGTCGTCCGGTTTGAGCGTGATGCTGCCGCCGAACACGCCGTCATCAAGGACCTTCAGGCCGCTGTCGAGGCGTTTCAGGCTGTCGTGGTATTGGCTGGCCCAGCTCTGCTGATCTTTCGGCAGGCGTGCTTCGAGCAGCGTGGCAGTTTTCACCAGTTGCTCGCGGGCATCGCCGATGCGGCTGCGCAGGTCGCGCAATTGCAATCGGCTTTGCAGGGTGAATTGGCCGGAGACCACTGAGGCCTGGCCGACCGCAGCGAGGCGGCCGACGCGTTCGATCAGGTCCGGCGCGTGCTGCGTGGAAATCTGCGTGAGCAGATAGGTTTCCAGCCAGGGCGCGAGGGTCAGGCGATTGTCCATGACGATTTGTTCGCGCAACGCTTGCAGGGCGCTGAGGGCGTTGGTGAAACGATCGTAACCGTCCGGCCACCAACCGACACCGCTGAGGCTTTTCGAATCCAGACCATTCAGAGCGGTTTGCAGCGCCTGATAGCGCGTGAGGGTTTCGCCTTCAGCACCTTCATTTTTCAGGGCGGTGCCCAAATCTGTGGTGGCTTGCAGAACTGCCGGTTGCACTGCGTCAAACGCGCCCATGGCGGCGAGGGTAGCGGGCGTCGGTTGGCGATTGGTTTCGGTGGCGCGCCAACGGGCGGCACGGTCACGTTGCGCGGCGAGCAGGTTGTCCAGCGCATCGAGTGCGAGCAACTGACGCACGCCAGCACGTTCGCCGGAAATCAGATTGAGCTTGTCGCGATAGTCCTGGCCGATCATCAACAGGCTGCCGGCCAACGGCAGAATGAACAGCAGAAACAACAACTGGAATTTACCGGCGAAGCCAAACCGCCCCAGCAATTTGATCCCCGGTGAAAGGAAAGCCTGCATGCCCCATGACTCCTCTGGACACCACGCACCAATGGCGTGCATCGCGGTCGTGCGACGTTGATGTTGTGCCCTGCTAAAAGGCCTCGAAAGTTCACTCTCGCCCGCTCTGTAGGCCGGCTCTGTAGCGAAACTTCCCATTGTCGGGCGCCTTTGTAAGGCGCCCGCGTTCAAGGGATGAAACAAGGCAAGATTCAGACCATGGCGTTGCGCTATCACCTATCCCTTGTAGGAGCTGCCGAAGGCTGCGATCTTTTGATCTGTGTTTTTAACGGCAAGATCAAAAGATCGCAGCCTGCGGCAGCTCCTGCATGATTCGGTCAGGTCAGTTAGTTAGCTGGCTAAGGGGATGGCGCTGGCGCACCGAAAAATGGCACATTGACGCACCTGCCTGTGTGCACCCATCTGCTGTCCGGAAACTTCCATGGCTATCAGCAACGTTCAGACCGCCGCTGCCTCGGCGCCCGCTGCTCCGCAAAGCAGTCCATTGGTGATGCGTATCATCGGCGCGGTGGCGCTGGCGCATTTGATCAACGATCTGATCCAGTCAGTGCTGCCGTCGATCTACCCGATGCTCAAGGCCAATTACGGCCTGACCTTTACTCAGGTCGGCTTGATCACTTTGACCTTTCAACTGACGGCCTCACTGCTGCAACCGTGGGTCGGTTATCACACCGATCGGCATCCGAAACCGTGGCTGTTGCCGGCGGGTTCGATCTGCACGCTGATTGGCATTGTGATGATGTCGATGGTCGGCAGTTTCCCGCTGATTCTGCTGGCGGCGGCGCTGATCGGGATCGGTTCCTCGACGTTCCATCCTGAAGCCTCGCGGATTGCCCGGCTGGCCTCGGGCGGACGTTTTGGACTGGCGCAATCGACCTTCCAGGTTGGCGGTAACGCCGGTTCAGCGTTCGGCCCGTTGCTGGCGGCGGCGATCATCATTCCGTTCGGTCAGGCCAATGTGGCGTGGTTCGGTTTGTTCGCAGTGTTTGCGCTGTTCGTGCTGTACCGCATCAGCCGCTGGTACGCCCATCACTTGAATCTGTTCAAGCTCAAGGCCGGTCAGGCAGCGACTCACGGGCTGTCGAAGGGCAGGGTGACCAGTGCGTTGGTGGTGCTGGGGCTGTTGGTATTTTCGAAGTATTTCTACATGGCCAGCCTGACCAGTTACTTCACGTTCTACCTGATCGAGAAGTTCGATCTGTCGGTGGCCAGTTCGCAGCTGCACTTGTTTCTGTTCCTCGGTGCAGTGGCGGCGGGGACCTTCTTCGGCGGGCCGATTGGCGACAAGATCGGGCGTAAAGCGGTGATCTGGTTCTCGATCCTCGGCGTGGCGCCGTTCACGTTGCTGATGCCCCACGTTGACCTGTTCTGGACCACGGTTCTCAGCGTTGTGATCGGTTTCATTCTGGCGTCGGCGTTTTCGGCGATTGTGGTGTATGCGCAGGAACTGGTGCCGGGCAATGTCGGGATGATTGCCGGGGTGTTCTTCGGTTTGATGTTTGGTTTTGGCGGGATCGGCGCGGCGTTGCTCGGGCATCTGGCGGATGTGCACGGGATTGAGTACGTGTATTTCCTGTGCTCGTTCCTGCCATTGTTTGGCGTGTTGGCGATCTTCTTGCCGCGCACCAAAAAGGCCTGACGCCACACAATCCCCAACTGTGGGAGCGAGCCTGCTCGCGAATGCGGTGTGTCATCCGCAGAGATGTGACTGACACTCCCTCTTCGCGAGCAGGCTCGCTCCCACAGGGGAATTGTGTACAGCGATAAATTTCAGGCACAAAAAAGCCGCGTATCAAACGCGGCTTTTTCTTGGGCGTAACGCTTACACGTTGAAGCGGAAGTGCATCACGTCGCCGTCTTTGACGATGTAATCCTTGCCTTCAAGACGCCATTTACCGGCTTCTTTGGTACCGGCTTCGCCCTTGTACTGGATGAAGTCGTTGTAGGCGATCACTTCGGCGCGGATGAAGCCCTTCTCGAAGTCGGTGTGGATCACGCCAGCAGCCTGAGGTGCGGTGGCACCGACTTTGACGGTCCAGGCGCGGACTTCTTCGACACCGGCGGTGAAGTAGGTCTGCAGGTGCAGCATTTCGTAGCCGGCGCGGATCACGCGGTTCAGGCCAGGCTCTTCCAGGCCCAGGGCCTCGAGGAACATGTCCTTCTCTTCGCCGTCATCCAGCTCGGCGATTTCCGCTTCGATCTTGTTGCAGACCGGAACAACCATGGCGCCTTCTTCTTCGGCGATGGCGCGAACCACGTCCAGGTGCGGGTTGTTCTCGAAACCGTCTTCAGCGACGTTGGCGATGTACATGACCGGTTTGGTGGTCAGCAGGTGGAAGCCCTTGATCACCGCTTTTTCGTCGGTGCTCATGTTCTTCATCAGGCTGCGCGCCGGTTTGGCTTCGGTGAAGTGCGCGATCAGTTGCTCCAGCAGAGCCTTCTGAACCACGGCGTCCTTGTCACCGCCCTTGGCGTTGCGCGCGACTTTCTGCAGTTGCTTCTCGCAGCTGTCAAGGTCGGCGAAGATCAGTTCCAGGTCGATGATTTCGATGTCGCGTTTCGGGTCAACGCTGTTGGAAACGTGGATCACGTTTTCGTCTTCGAAGCAGCGCACAACGTGAGCGATCGCGTCGGTTTCGCGGATGTTGGCGAGGAACTTGTTGCCCAGGCCTTCACCTTTCGAGGCGCCGGCTACCAGGCCTGCGATGTCGACGAATTCCATGGTGGTCGGCAGGATGCGCTTTGGATTGACGATAGCCGCCAGTGCTTCCAGACGCGGATCCGGCATCGGCACGATGCCGCTGTTCGGCTCGATGGTGCAGAAGGGGAAGTTCTCGGCCGCGATACCGGATTTGGTCAGGGCGTTGAACAGGGTGGACTTGCCGACGTTAGGCAGGCCGACGATGCCGCAATTGAATCCCATGGTGTTTCCCCTCGGAGTAGAGTCAGGCCTTCTGGCTGTGCAGGTTTTTCATCGCGCGGTTCCATTCACCGGCGAGGATATCCGGCAGCACGCCGAGGGCAAAGTCGATGCTGGCATCGAGTTTTTCCTGTTCGGCGCGTGGCGCACGACCCAGGACGAAATTTGAAACCATACTGGCGACGCCCGGGTGGCCAATGCCAAGCCGCAGGCGGTAGAACGTATTCTGATTACCCAGTTGCGCAATGATGTCGCGCAACCCGTTGTGACCGCCATGGCCGCCGCCCTGCTTGAGCTTGGCAACGCCCGGAGGCAAGTCGAGTTCGTCATGCGCCACGAGGATTTCTTCAGGCTTGATGCGGAAGAAACCGGCGAGTGCCGCCACGGCCTGGCCGCTGCGGTTCATGTAAGTGGTGGGAATCAGCAGACGAACATCCTGACCCTGATGCGAATAGCGCCCGGTCAGGCCGAAATATTTGCGATCGACCACAAGATTCACATTCTGTGCGTGGGCGATGCGCTCAACAAAAAGGGCCCCTGCGTTATGCCGGGTCTGGTCGTATTCGGCGCCTGGATTTCCCAGGCCAACGATCAGTTTGATGGCAGTCACGATAGGGGCCCTTCCTTTGAGTAGTGAGTAACATCGCCGCGATCAGGGAAAGCGGCGAAAGTGGACGAAAAATGCTCATTTACCATGGATGTAAACTCCGCGTTCTCGCCCGCTTTCTCGCTACGTTCCAGTCCGCGATGTTACTTGCTCACTCAGGCATGACAGAGTGAATTACTCTGCTGCGCCTTCTTCGGTAGCTTCTGGAGCAACGCGTGGAGCGTGTACGTTTGCAACAGCTTTGTCGTCACCGTGAGCCAGTGCAACGAACTCAACGCCTTTAGGGGCTTTGATGTCGGACAGGTGGACGATTGCGCCGATTTCCAGAGCCGACAGGTCGACTTCGATGAACTCAGGCAGATCTTTCGGCAGGCAAGTTACTTCGATTTCGTTCAGGACGTGCGAGATCTCGCCGCCTTTCTTGACCGGAGCTTCTTCACCAACAAAGTGCACAGGCACGATAGCGGTCAGTTTCTGACCGGCTACGACGCGTACGAAGTCAGCGTGCAGAACGTGACCCTTGGACGGGTGACGTTGCAGAGCTTTGATGATGACGTTCTGCTTTTTGCCGCCAACGTTCAGTTCGATAACGTGGCTGTAAGCCGCTTCGTTTTCGAGCAGTTTGGCAACTTCTTTGGCCAGCATGCTGATGGATTCAGGGGCTTTTTCGCCACCGTAAACAACAGCTGGAACCAGAGCGGCGAGACGACGCAGGCGGCGGCTCGCACCTTTCCCCAGGTCGGAACGCACTTCAGCATTCAGAGTAAAATCGTTCATTTTGTATCTCCAAAATAGCCATGACCGAGTGGCGTTTGCGACCAGCGCCGAACACGGTATGGGCAAAAAAGCCCCGCCCCGACAGGAATGCCGGGGCGGGGCGCTTTTCGTCAACGAGACATTTCGAGAAGGGCAGGGCCCTTAACGGAACATCGCGCTGATCGATTCTTCATTGCTGATGCGGCGAACCGCTTCGGCAACAACCGGTGCGATATCCAGTTGACGGATACGTGCACAGGCTTGTGCTGCAGCGGACAGCGGGATGGTGTTGGTCACCACCAGCTCGTCCAGCACGGAATTTTCGATATTCTCGATGGCCCGACCCGACAACACAGGGTGTGTGCAGTAGGCAAAGACCTTGGCTGCGCCATGCTCTTTCAAGGCCTTGGCCGCGTGGCACAGAGTGCCGGCGGTATCGACCATGTCATCGACCAGAATACAGGTACGCCCTTCGACATCACCGATGATATGCATCACTTCAGAGTGATTGGCTTTTTCACGGCGTTTGTCGATGATCCCGAGGTCCACGCCCAGGGATTTGGCAACGGCACGTGCACGCACAACGCCACCAATGTCCGGGGACACGATCATCAGGTTTTCGAAGCGCTGATCTTCAATGTCATCCACCAGAACCGGGGAGCCGTAGATGTTATCTACCGGAATATCGAAGAAACCCTGAATCTGGTCAGCATGCAGATCAACCGTGAGAACACGGTCAATGCCGACTACGGTAAGCATGTCAGCAACGACTTTCGCGCTGATAGCCACACGTGCGGAACGCGGACGGCGATCCTGACGGGCATAACCAAAATAAGGAATAACAGCAGTGATACGAGTAGCCGAGGAGCGGCGGAAGGCATCAGCCATCACTACCAGTTCCATCAGGTTATCGTTGGTCGGAGCGCAAGTCGGCTGAATAATGAAAACGTCTTTACCGCGAACGTTTTCATTGATCTCGGCAGTAATTTCGCCGTCGGAGAACTTACCGACAGAGATGTCACCGAGAGGGATATGCAGCTGACGTACGACACGCCGAGCCAGATCGGGGTTAGCGTTCCCCGTAAAGACCATCATCTTGGACACGCGCAGTACCTAGAGGCTGAGGGTAACCTGGATGAGTATAGAAAATGGCAGGGGCGGCTGGATTCGAACCAACGCATGGCAGGATCAAAACCTGCTGCCTTACCGCTTGGCGACGCCCCTGTATCTGTTGCATCAAGTGCCGAGCACCTGGTTCCTTTAGAGCAGACTTTGCAGCTTGCGGTGCAACATCGAAACGTTGCTGCCTTTTGCTACAAACCCTGTAAGGGTCTCTGTCAGAAGGGCCGAGACTTTATCAGCTTCAGCTTTGCTTGGGAAGCCCCCAAACACACAACTTCCAGTTCCGGTGAGTTTTGCTTCGGTAAATTTACCTAACAAATCCAATGCGTTACGTACTTCTGGATAACGCCTTGCAACCACCGGCAAGCAGTCATTTCGACTGTTTCCCTCGGGAACGGGGCGCACTTTAATGGGCGGCGTGTTACGTGTCAACAAAGGATCGGAAAAAATTTCTGCCGTACTAACAGAGACTTGCGGCACGAGCACCAGATACCACGGTTCTTCGGGATCGACCGGGGTCAGTTTCTCGCCCACACCCTCGGCGAAAGCCGCATGGCCACGGACAAAAACCGGCACGTCGGCGCCGAGTGTCAGGCCCAGTGCGGCCAGGCGATCTTCATCCCAACCCAGTTGCCACAAATGATTCAGACCGAGCAAAGTCGTCGCCGCGTTCGAGCTGCCGCCCCCGATGCCGCCGCCCATGGGCAGGACTTTATCAATCCAGATATCGATGCCGAGCTTACAGTCGGACTGTTGCTGCAGCATTTTCGCCGCGCGCACGATCAGGTTGCTGTCATGCGGTACGCCTGCGAATTCGGTGTGCAGTTGAATCACGCCGTCATCACGCACGGCAAACGTGATTTCATCGCCGTAATCGACAAACTGAAACAGGGTCTGCAACTCGTGATAACCGTCTTCACGGCGACCGAGAATGTGCAGCATCAGGTTGAGTTTGGCCGGCGAGGGTAGGGTCAGACGTGCAGCGGTCATGGGTTATTGCCCCAGTTTGCGCGGTTGCCAGGTCTTGATCACCAGCGTCACGTCGAGGTCAGTGCCGTGCAGCTTGATGCGTTCCGGCAACCAGTAACCGTTCTGCTCGGTGTAAGCGGTGTATTCGACTTTCCAGCCATCTTGTTCCAGGCTGGCCAGACGGCTGTCGGCATCCAGATTCAGGCGGCTTTTGCTGTCCGGAGCCGGCAGGCCACGCACCCACCAGGCCAGATTCGACACCGGCAACTTCCAGCCAAGCTGCTCTTCGAGCAGGGCTTCCGGCGATTGCGATTCATAGCGGCCCTGATTGGCAACTTCCAGCGACACCTTGCCCGGACGCCCGGTCAGGCGTGCGGCGCCACGACCCAGCGGGCCGGACAAGCGGATGTCGTAGTAATCCTGACGTTGCAGCCAGAACAGCGTGCCGCTACCGGAATCTTTCGGCGCACGGATACCGATCTTGCCGTCGATCTGCCAGCCATCGAGGCCGGTCAGCTGTTGTTTGTTCGCGGCCCACTGAGCCGGGCTGCCGTGGCCCTCGACCGATTCGCGAGTGCCAAAACCCGAGCAACCGGCGAGCAGGGCGATGAAGCTGAAAACAATAACGTGGCGCAAAAACATGAGTTAAAGAGTCTCGGATCCGGTCAGGCGCTTGATGGTGCTGCGCAGAATTGTGCTGTCGGGCTGATCCTTGAGGAATTTGCCCCAGATTTGTTTGGCTTCACGCTGGTTGCCCTTGGTCCACAACACTTCGCCCAGATGTGCGGCGACTTCGTGATCAGGGAAACGCTCCAGCGCCTGACGCAGATATTTCTCGGCGTCATCCAGATTGCCCATGCGGTAATTCACCCAGCCGAGGCTGTCGAGAACCGCCGGGTCTTCCGGATTGATCTGGTGCGCCTGCTCGATCAGCGCCTTGGCTTCAGCATAGCGGGTGGTGCGGTCGGACAGGGTGTAGCCCAAAGCATTTAGCGCCATGGCGTTGTCCGGATCACGCTTGATGATCAGGCGCAGGTCTTTTTCCATCTGCGCCAGGTCATTGCGTTTTTCCGCGAGCATGGCACGGGTATAAAGCAGATTCAGATCGTCCGGGTACTGCAGCAAGGCTTGCTGCAAGACTTTCCAGGCTTTGTCGTCCTGTTTATTGGCCGACAGGGTTTCCGATTCGATCAGGTACAGCTGAATCGCGTAGTCCGGCTGCTCGTCGCGCTGGGCGGCGAGTTTGCTTTGCGCTTCTGCGGTCTTGCCGTTGTTCATCAGAATATCGGCCTGACGCAATTGCGCCGGCAGATAGTCATTGCCCGGGCCGACCTGGGCGTACTCAATGAGCGCGCCTTGCGGATCGTTGCGTTCTTCAGCGATGCGACCGAGGTTCAGGTGCGCCGAATCGACGTGGCTTTCACGGGCGATCAAGTCTTCCAGATAACCCTTGGCCTCGTCCCAGGCTTTGGCCTCAAGGCACACCAAGGCCAGCGAGTAACGCAGTTCGTCGTCTTCCGGGTATTGCTGAACAAGGCTGGAGAACTCGGCTTTGGCGTCGTCCATGCGGTCTTGTTCGACCAGCATGCGTGCGTAAGTCAGGCGCAGGCGTTTGTCGTCCGGGTACTTCTTGATGCTTTTTTGCAGCAATGGCAGCGCTTCGTCGCCGCGGTTCAGCAGTTGCAGCAGGCGCGCGCGCAGGAGGATCGGCGCAATCTCGCCTTCTTCCGGCGGGTGGTCTTCGAGCAATGCCAGCGCGGCTTTGTTGTCGCCATCCTGCTGCAACAACAGGGCCTTGCCGAAAATCAGCTGGCTGTTGTTCGGATGACGTTGCAACAAACGGTCGAAGCTTTTCATCAGACCGTTGCGGGTTTCCTGATCGGTATCCGCTGCCGACAGCGCGAGGAAGTCGAAATGGGTGTCGCCCTTGCCCTGCAGGACTTTCTCCATATAGACCATCGAGTCGTCATAACGCCCGGCGCGCGCCAGTTGCACGGCAGCGGCGCGTTGCGCTTCGAGGTCGTCCGGGGCGTTTTTCGCCCAGATCAGCGCGGTATCGAGGGCCGGTTGATCGGCGCCCAGATATTCGGCGATACGGAAGGCGCGCTCGGAGACGCCCGGATCCTGCGTATTGATGGCCTGGGTCACGTAGTTGTCCAGGGCAATGTCGAAACGATTGCGCTGGCCGGCGAGTTCGGCGCTCAGCAGGCTGAAAACGGTTTCCTCGCTGAACGAGCTGTAAACCTTGGGCTTTTCAGGCGCGGGCGTGGTGTCTTCAACCGACGGCGTACCGTCCGGCGAAACGGGAGCCAAGGCCTGGCAGCCGCTGAGGAAGACAAAAGCGAGGAGCAACGCGGAAGATCTATTCATATAGGAAGAGGACGACTAACCTGCGGTCGGATCATCATGACACAAGCCTTCGGCCAAACATAACCGAGACTCAATTGTGCCCATTATAGGGACTGACGATTGGGACAATAGTCAGCGGTAGTTGTTCTGAATCTTTCGAAGTAGGACAATTGCCGGCTTCACGTCACCATCAGCGACCTTGAATGGCCTTCCTTGCACTCGGTATCAACCACAAGACTGCGTCAGTAGACGTCCGCGAGCGCGTGGCTTTTACTCCTGAACAGCTGGTGGAGGCCTTGCAGCAGCTCTGCCGACTGACCGACAGCCGCGAAGCTGCGATCCTCTCCACCTGCAATCGCAGTGAGCTTTATATAGAACAGGATCAGCTTTCTGCCGATATCGTGTTGCGCTGGCTGGCCGACTATCACCATTTAAGCCTCGATGAGCTGCGCGCGAGTGCTTATGTGCATGAAGATGATGCGGCAGTTCGTCACATGATGCGCGTCGCCTCCGGGCTCGACTCGCTGGTGCTGGGCGAACCGCAGATTCTCGGTCAGATGAAGTCGGCCTACGCCGTGGCCCGCGAGGCCGGCACCATCGGCCCGCTGTTGGGGCGACTGTTTCAGGCAACGTTCAATGCCGCCAAACAGGTGCGCACCGACACCGCCATCGGTGAAAACCCGGTATCGGTGGCGTTTGCCGCCGTCAGCCTGGCGAAACAGATTTTCAGTGATTTGCAGCGTAGTCAGGCTTTGCTGATCGGCGCCGGCGAGACCATTACTTTGGTCGCCCGCCATTTGCACGAGCTGGGGGTCAAGCGCATCGTCGTCGCCAACCGCACGCTGGAACGCGCCAGTTTGCTGGCCGAACAGTTCGGCGCCCACGCGGTGTTGCTGTCGGACATCCCGGCAGAACTGGTACGCAGCGATATCGTTATCAGTTCGACCGCCAGTCAGTTGCCGATTCTTGGCAAGGGCGCGGTCGAGAGTGCATTGAAGCTGCGCAAACACAAACCGATCTTCATGGTCGACATCGCCGTTCCCCGCGATATCGAGCCGGAAGTCGGCGAGTTGGACGACGTTTACCTCTACAGCGTCGACGATCTCCACGAAGTGGTCGCCGAGAACCTCAAGAGTCGCCAGGGCGCAGCCCAAGCGGCGGAAGAAATGGTTTCGGTCGGCGCTGACGATTTCATGGTGCGCCTGCGTGAGCTGGCGGCGGTCGACGTGCTCAAGGCTTATCGTCAACAGAGCGAACGCCTGCGCGACGAAGAGCTGCAAAAGGCCCTGCGTCTGCTGGCCAACGGCGGCAACGCCGAAGACGTGCTCGGGCAACTGGCCCGTGGCCTGACCAATAAACTGTTGCATGCGCCCAGCGTGCAATTGAAAAAGCTTTCTGCCGAAGGCCGCCTCGATGCGCTGGCCATGGCCCAGGAACTCTTTGCCCTCGAGGGCTCACCGGATAGCTTTTCGGATAAAAAACCGCAATGAAAGCGTCACTGCTCAATAAGCTGGACATCCTCCAGGACCGTTTCGAGGAACTGACCGCGCTGCTCGGCGACGGCGAAGTCATTGCCGATCAGGCCAAATTCCGCGCTTATTCCAAGGAATACGCCGAACTCGAGCCGGTGGTACAAGGCTATAAAAAGCTGCTCGGCGTACAAAGCGATCTTGAAGGCGCGCAGGCGCTGCTCAAGGACAGCGACCCGGACATGCGTGAAATGGCCGTGGAAGAAGTCCGCGAAGCCAAGGAATTGCTGATAACCCTGGAAGCCGACCTGCAACGCATGTTGCTGCCCAAGGATCCGAATGACGGCCGCAACGTCTTCCTCGAAATTCGCGCCGGCACCGGTGGCGACGAGGCGGCGATCTTCTCCGGCGACCTGTTCCGCATGTACTCGCGTTACGCCGAGCGTCGCGGCTGGCGGGTCGAGATTCTTTCGGCAAACGAAGGCGAACACGGTGGCTATAAAGAAGTCATCGCGCGCATCGAAGGCGACAATGTTTACGGCAAGCTGAAATTCGAATCAGGCGCGCACCGCGTACAGCGTGTACCCGCTACCGAATCCCAGGGCCGTATCCACACTTCGGCCTGCACCGTGGCGGTGTTGCCCGAGCCGGACGAGCGCGAAGCCATCGAGATCAACCCGGCGGATTTGCGCGTCGACACGTTCCGCTCCTCCGGGGCCGGTGGTCAGCACGTCAACACCACCGACTCGGCGATCCGCATCACGCACATACCGACCGGCACCGTCGTCGAGTGTCAGGAAGAACGTTCCCAGCACAAGAACCGCGCTCGGGCGATGGCCTGGCTGTCGGCCAAACTCAACGATCAGCAAACCGCAGCGGCGGCCAACGCGATCGCCAGCGAGCGTAAATTGCTGGTTGGCTCGGGCGACCGTTCCGAACGTATCCGCACCTACAACTTTGCCCAGGGCCGGGTCACCGACCATCGCGTCAACCTGACCCTGTACTCCCTTGACGAAATTCTTGCCGGTGGCGTTGAAGCGGTGATCGAGCCATTGCTGGCCGAATACCAGGCTGACCAACTTGCAGCGATAGGTGAATAAATGACCATCATTGCCAGCCTGTTGCGCGCCGCCGAACTGCCGGACTCGCCCACCGCGCGCCTGGACGCTGAATTGCTTCTCGCCGCGGCGCTGGGCAAGTCGCGCAGCTTTTTGCACACCTGGCCCGAGCGCATCGTGCCGAGTGAAGCGGCACTGACCTTTGCCGAATACCTGCAACGGCGTCGTGGCGGTGAGCCGGTGGCCTACATTCTCGGGCAGCAGGGTTTCTGGAAACTCGATCTGGAAGTCGCGCCACACACGCTGATCCCGCGCCCGGACACTGAATTGCTGGTGGAAGCGGCGCTGGAATTGCTGCCCGCGACTCCAGCCAAAGTGCTCGACCTTGGCACCGGCAGCGGTGCGATTGCCCTGGCCTTGGCCAGCGAGCGTCCGGCATGGAAAGTCACTGCGGTAGATCGCGTACTCGAAGCCGTAGCCTTGGCCGAGCGCAATCGGCAGCGCCTGCATCTGAACAATGCCACGGTGCTGAGCAGCCATTGGTTCAGCGCGCTGGAAGGTCAGCGTTTTCAGTTAATCATCAGCAACCCGCCGTACATTGCTGCCGCCGATCCGCATCTGGTCGAAGGCGATGTGCGCTTCGAGCCGACCAGCGCATTGGTCGCCGGTGAAGACGGGCTCGACGATCTGCGTCTGATCGTCGCCCAGGCCCCGGAGCATCTGGAGGCCGCTGGCTGGCTGATGCTCGAACACGGCTATGATCAAGCCGAAGCCGTGCGCGATCTGTTGCTGACGCGCGGTTTTGAAGAAGTCCACAGCCGCACCGATCTGGGCGGTCATCAACGCATCAGTCTGGGGCGCCTGCCGTGCTGAATGATCAGGAATTGCTGCGCTACAGCCGGCAGATTCTGCTGCAACACATCGACATCGACGGGCAATTGAAGCTCAAGGACAGTCGCGTGCTGATCGTTGGTCTCGGCGGCCTTGGTGCGCCGGTGGCGCTGTATCTGGCGGCGGCCGGTGTCGGCCAATTGCATCTGGCGGATTTCGATACCGTCGACCTGACCAACCTGCAACGCCAGATCATTCACGACACCGACAGCGTCGGCATGAGCAAGGTCGACTCGGCGCTCAAGCGTCTGGGCGCGATCAACCCAGAGATTCAATTGATCGCCCATCGTCAGGCACTGGACGAAGACTCTCTCGCGGCTGCCGTGGCGGCGGTGGATCTGGTGCTCGACTGTTCCGATAATTTCTCCACCCGCGAAGCGGTCAACGCTGCGTGTGTGGCGGCGTGCAAACCTTTGGTCAGCGGCGCGGCGATTCGTCTGGAAGGGCAGTTGTCGGTGTTCGACCCGCGTCGTGCCGAGAGCCCGTGCTACCACTGTTTATACGGGCACGGCAGCGAAGCCGAACTGACTTGCAGCGAGGCCGGTGTGGTCGGGCCGCTGGTCGGCCTGGTCGGCAGTCTTCAGGCGCTGGAAGCGTTGAAAGTATTGGTCGGATTCGGTGAGCCGCTGATTGGCCGCTTGCTGCTGATCGATGCCCTCGGTTCGCGTTTCCGTGAACTGCGCGTCAAGCGCGATCCGGGGTGCAGCGTCTGTGGTTCGCGCCATGCGTGAAGCGCCGATCGGCGTGTTCGACTCCGGCGTCGGCGGCTTGTCGGTGCTGGCGGAAATCCAGCGTTTGCTGCCCAACGAATCGCTGCTCTATGTCGCCGATTGCGGGCACATTCCCTACGGCGAGAAAACCCCGGAGTTCATTCGCCAGCGTTGCAACGTGATGGCCGGGTTTTTCCGCGAGCAAGGCGCCAAGGCCTTGGTCATCGCGTGCAATACCGCGACGGTCGCGGGTGTTGCCGATCTACGCAGTGATTTTCCCGACTGGCCGCTTGTCGGTATGGAGCCTGCGGTCAAACCTGCCGCTGCCGCGACCCGCAGCGGTGTGGTCGGCGTCCTCGCCACTACCGGTACGTTGCAGAGCGCCAAGTTCGCCGCTTTGCTTGATCGCTTTGCCACTGACGTGCGTGTGATCACCCAGCCATGCCCCGGCCTGGTCGAGCTGATTGAAAGCGGCGATCTGCACAGCGCCGAGTTGCGCCAGTTGCTGCAAGGTTATGTCGAGCCACTGTTGGCCAGCGGTTGCGACACGATCATTCTGGGCTGCACCCACTATCCCTTTCTCAAGCCGATGCTCAAGTCGATGCTCCCTGCGGACATCAGCCTGATCGATACCGGCGCGGCTGTAGCACGGCAACTTCAGCGGCTTTTGGCGGAGCGCGATTTGCTCGCTGCCGGCCCGAACCAGCCGGTCAGATTCTGGACCAGCGCCGATCCTGCGTACTTCAAAAACATCCTGCCGTTACTGGGGCAGATTGCCGACGAAGTGCAAAACTTCAGCTTGTAAAAAAATTGTGAAATAACTAAAACTTCAGCTGAACTTCTGAGCAGGCGCTAGCTTCTATAGCGATGAGTTATCTAGAAAACCAAACGATCGTTCCGGAAAAGGAAGTTTCAACGTGAAGCGACTATTCTGCTTGGCCGCGATTGCGGCCGCACTGATGGGGCAAAGTATTACTGCACAAGCGGCCGGTGTGGAGTTCGCGGTGGGGGCCACCAGCGATTCGACCATGACGTACCGCTTGGGCATGAATTTCGACTGGGACAAGAGCTGGCTGCAAAGTGACGTCGGTCGTCTGACCGGTTACTGGAGCGGGGCTTACACCTACTGGGAAGGTGACAAGACCTCCAGCAACAACAGCCTGTCTTTCTCGCCGGTATTTGTTTACGAGTTTGCCGGTCAATCGGTCAAACCGTATGTGGAGGCGGGGATTGGTGTCGCGGCTTTCTCCAATACCAAGTACGAATCCAACAATCTCGGCGGCTCTTTCCAGTTTGAAGACCGCTTCGGTTTTGGTCTGCGTTTCAATGGCGGGCATGAAGTCGGGATTCGTGCGACGCACTATTCCAACGCCGGCCTGGCCAGCAGCAACGACGGTGTAGAAAGTTATTCGCTGCATTACACAATGCCGCTATAACTGCTAAACGCTTGACCCCTGTGGGAGCGAGCTTGCTCGCGAAAGCTATTTCATATTCAACGATGATGTTGAATGAAAGACCGCTTTCGCGAGCAAGCTCGCTCCCACAGTTGTTTTCAGTGAGCTCAAAAATCAGCGGTAGGCAGTGGTGATGCCTTTGCGCTCTTCAATGCACTCCGGCGCGCCCATCTCGAACTCGCGGCAGATCAGCGGGCGTTTCTCATAGATCGTGCACATCATGCTGTCGCGATCCAGCGCCGCGCACCAGCCGTCGTCCAGACGCAACATCACTTCGCCGCCCCATTCATCGGTATCGATAAAGCGATCAGGCACGCCAGTGTCGGTGATCAGCATCACTTCGAGCTGGCAACAGCACGCCGCGCAGGTCGAGCAGGTGACCGCAGGCTCGGTGATTTGCTGGTGGGGAATGGTTTTCATGGCGGCAGTGTAAGGCAGTCGCCGCCGTGCGTGTGAAAGGTCTGACAGACGCTCAGTGTGCCAGCCGCCGAGCCATCGCATGCAGCAGCGGAAACAGCAGCGCCCAGAGCAGGCCGATGCCGATCAATGTCGGTAACTCGCCATAGGGAAATTGCACTCCGGCCAGCCGCCCGCCAGCGTAATACGACAACGCGCCGCCGACCGCACCCAGCACGCTGGCCAGCCACCACGGCCGGGCGCTCCATGCCAGGCAATGACGCAACGTGGTCGCCAGCAGTGCCCAGAGCAGCATCAGCCACAGCGGAATCAGCGGCGACTGATCCTGAAACTCGAACACCCCGACACCACGCAACACACTGTCCACCGCCGTGCCGACAATCACCACGCTCAAAATCAAACGGCCTTCAGCCGCCCAACTGCTGATCCAGCGCAGATGAATCACCAGCACCGCCAACGCGACCAGTAACCACAAACTGTTGCCGCCGAGCACGCAGGTCAGCCAGCCGATCTGGAACAGCACAGCATTGGCGACACGCTCAAGCATCGAAGCGTCCGAGCAACGGCGCGGTCATCGCGGCCGGTTTCGCCAGCAACAGTTGCGCGGTGCCAATGGTGCGTTCGAGGAAGCCGCCCTCGCAGTAACACAGGTAAAACTCCCACAGCCGCAGGAAATAATCGTCGTAACCCAACTCGCTCAAACGGCCATGGGCGCGACGAAAATTCTCATGCCACAGGCGCAGGGTTCGTGCGTAGTGCAGGCCGAAATCCTCCATGTGCAGCAGGTTCATGTCGGTGTCGCGGCTGACCACTTCGAGCATTTTCTGCACGCAGGGCAGGGCACCGCCGGGGAAGATGTAGCGCTGAATAAAGTCGACGCCGCGCTTGGCCTGTTCATAGCGCTGCTCGCGGATGGTGATCGCCTGGATCAGCATCAGGCCGTTGCTCTTGAGCAAGTGCGCGCATTGTTTGAAGTAGGTCGGCAGGAAGCGGTGACCGACCGCCTCGATCATTTCGATCGACACCAGTTTGTCGTATTCGCCGCTGAGGTCGCGGTAGTCCTTGAGCAGCAGCGTGATCTGATCCTGCAAACCCAGTTGTTCGATACGTTGCGCGGTAAACGCGTACTGCTCTTTCGACAGGGTCGTGGTGGTGACGCGGCAACCGTAATTTTGTGCGGCGTAGAGCGCCATGCTGCCCCAACCGGTGCCGATTTCCAGCAAATGGTCGCCGGGTTTGAGCGCGAGTTTCTGGCAGATCCGCTCCAGCTTGTTCAACTGCGCCTGCTCCAGGCTGTCTTCGGGCGTAAGGAACTGCGCCGCCGAATACATCATGGTCGGGTCGAGAAACTGCTCGAACAGATCGTTACCGAGGTCGTAGTGCGCCGCGATGTTCTTCTGCGAACCCTTGCGCGTATTGCGGTTGAGCCAGTGCAAGCCTTGCACCAACGGCCGGCCGAGACGGGCCAGGCCGCCCTCCATCGCATCGAGCACGTCCAGATTGCTGACGAATACGCGTACCACTGCCGTCAGATCCGGTGAACTCCAATAACCGTGAATAAAGGCCTCGCCGGCACCAATCGAACCGTTGCCCGCGACCATGCCCCAGACGGCCGGGTCGAGCACATGGATTTCCCCGAGCAAGGCACTGCCCGGCGTGCCGAACATCAGCCGTTCGCCATCCTCGACCACCAGCAATTGTCCGTGTTTGAGCTGCGCCAATTGGCGCAACACGCCGCGGCGCAGCAACGACCCGGTCAAACCGTTGGTGCTGAGCCGACTGACCGACAGACTAGAGGATTTCATGGCGGTGCTCCTTGGGAGGCACAGTGGCGGTTTGAAAACTGCCGTCGGCAGTCTGATGAGCAAAGAGCGGTGCGCGTTTGAGCAGCAGGCGCAGCGCCTGCCAGTAAATCGCCAAGGCAGTTTTTGCGGTCATCCACGGAAAGCGCCGCAAGTGACGGTGCAGGCTGTGGCGATCAAGGCTTTCGCGTTGCAGATTGAGCGTCGCGTCGAACAGTTTGTGCTCGCCTTGCCAGTCGGCCATGTGCACACCGAGGTTTTGCGCGGCGGGACTGAAACTCATACGGTATTCAAGATCGCGCGGCAAAAACGGTGAAACGTGAAAGGCTTTGGCCACGGCGAAGTGCTGATGAAAATCCTGCAGGTCGACGGGCGTGCGTGCTGGCAGCACGTAGTGATAACGCTCGCGCCACGGCGTATTGGTGACTTCGCAGACAATCGCCGCCAGTTGCCCGTCGGCCTCGTGGCAATAAAAGAAACTCACCGGATTGAACGACAACCCCCAACTGCGTGCTTGGGTCAGCAGGCAGATCGAGCCTTGCGGTTCATGGCCGATGGCGATGCCGACCTGCTGGCGTACGGCATCGATCAGGCGCATGCCACGGCTGGTAAAAGTCTTGAGATAGTCGGTTTCGCGAAATGAAAACGGCGCAAAGCGACTGCGTCCGGCCAGTGGCGACAGTGCAAGCACCGCGTCCTGTTCACTGAGATCGAGGTAGAGCAAACCGATCCGGTAGCGGAATTCATGGCGGCGCGGCGAGAAGCGCCGATGGCCGATCCAGCCGCTGTACAGGGCGCTGTTCATAAGGTTTCCCCGAACGCGGCGGCCACGCGCAAGGCGCTGACCACACCGTCCTCATGAAAACCGTTAGCCCAATAGGCGCCGCAATAATGCGTGTGCTGCGCGCCATCCAGTTCGCCCCAGCGGTTTTGTGCCGCCACCGCCGCGAGGCTGAATTGCGGGTGGGCGTAGGTGTAACGGGCGAGCACTTTGTCCGGGCTGATGCCGGCGCTCTGATTGAGGCTGACGCAGAACGTGGTGTCGCTCTGAATGCCCTGGAGAATGTTCATGTCGTAGGTGACGGCGGCGTGGGTGTGGCCGGCGCCGCTGAGCCGATAATTCCAGCTCGCCCAGGCCAGTTTGCGTGTCGGCAGCAAACGGGTGTCGGTGTGCAGCACCACTTCGTTGTCGGCGTAGGGCAGGGCGCCGAGGATCGCGCGTTCAGCATCGCTCGGCACCGCCAGCAGTTTCAACGCTTGATCGCTGTGGCAGGCGAACACCACATGATCGAAGTGTTCGAGGCCTGCCGGGCTGTGGATAACTACGCCATGCACGTCACGATCAACCCGGGTTACCGGGCAATTGAGACGAATCCGCTCCTTGAACGCTGCCGTCAGCGGCGCGATATAGGCGCTCGAGCCGCCTTCGATGACTTGCCACTGCGGACGATCACTGACCGACAACAGCCCATGATTCTTGAAGAACCGCACAAAAAACTGCAGTGGGAAGTTGAGCATTTCCGCCATCGGCATCGACCAGATCGCCGAGCCCATCGGCACGATGTAATGCAGGATGAAACGTTCACCGTAACCGCCGGCCTTGAGGTATTCGTCGAGGGTGGTGTCGGCGGCGATGCGCAGTTCGACGAGGTCGCGCTGGGCTTCTTTATTGAAACGCAGAATATCGCGCAACATACCCCAGAACCCCGGCGACAACAGGTTGCTGCGCTGGGCGAAGAGGCTGTTGAGATTGTTGCCGTTGTATTCCAGGCCGGTGTCCGGGTCGGTCACCGAGAAACTCATTTCCGTCGGTTTGAACGCTACGCCAAGCTGGCTGAGCAGGCGGATAAAGTTCGGGTAGGTCCAGTCGTTGAACACGATGAACCCGGTGTCCACGGCATATTGGCGGCCATCGACGGTCACCGGCACGGTGTGCGTGTGGCCACCGACCCAGTCGCCCGCCTCGAACACCGTCACTTCATGGCGGCGATTGAGCAGGTAGGCGCAGGTCAGCCCGGCGATCCCGCTGCCGACGATGGCAATTTTCATGTCGGATCCGTCAGCGGTGGGGACTTGCGCACCATACGCTTGCCGATCGCCAATTGGACGCGTGCCGGCAGTTTCGACAGTGGCCACAACGCGGCCATGAACAGCGCCGGAAAGGCGATCTCCAGCGGCCGATCCTTGAGCTTGGCGAAGATGTGCCGCGCGGCTTTATCCACAGGCCAGCTCAACGGCATGGGGAAATCGTTTTTGGCGGTCAGCGGTGTTTCGACGAAACCCGGGCTGACCACGGTGACTTCAATGCCTTCATCGGCCAGGTCAATGCGCAGCGATTCGAACAGGTAACGCAAACCGGCCTTGGAGGCGCCATAGGCTTCGGCCCGTGGCAACGGCAGATAGGTTACCGAACTGGCCATGCCGATCAGATGCGGCGCGGTGCCTTTGCGCAACAGTGGCAACGCGGCCTCAATGCAGTAACTGCTGGCGAGCAGATTGGTGCGCACCACATGCTCGATGATCGAGGAGTCGAACTGCTTGGCATCCACGTATTCGCAGGTGCCGGCGTTGAGAATCACCGAGTCCAGCGAACCCCAGTCCTGCATGATCTGCTCGCCGATTTCGCGCACAGTCTGGCTGTTGGTCAGATCTCCCGGCACCACCAAAACCTGCCCTGGATAGCGTTGCGACAAGACCTTGAGCGGAGCGATCTGGCGGGAACTGACCGCCAGGTGCGCACCGGTTTTCAGGATCTCTTCAGCCAGCGCCGCGCCGATGCCACTGCTGGCCCCGGTCAACCAATAACGCCGTGGAGGTGTACGACTCATCCCATTCTCCTTTTCAGCCAGGCGATGACCCGGCCCAATACTGGCAAGTGTTCATACAGCAGCGCCCCGGCATCGAAATAATCCCGATGGCGATAAACCTTGTCGTGCCACAGCAGGTGCGAACAGCCGCTGACACGAATTACGCGGCCACCCGCCAGGCGCGGGTGGCGATAACTCATGACCCAGCGCAGGTAGCCTTCACAGTCGCCGATCTGGTCGAAACCATGAAAGTCGAAACGCAGTTCGCTGACATTGGCGTACAGCTCGCCGAAGTAGTCGCGTAACTGCGCCAGCCCCTGCACCTCGTGCAGCGGGTCAGTGAAATGAATGTCATCGCTGTACAGCTCGCCCAGGCTTTGCAGGTTGTCTTTGTTCAACGCTGAAAATTGCCGGGCGAAGCGGCGCAGGAATTCACTCATCATCACCTCCTGAAGACGTACGCGAAGGCAGATTCTTGAAGGCTGCCAAGGCCCGTTGGCGTGAGGTGCTGAGGTTGACGATCGGCGACGGATAATCCGCCGCGCCGAACAAACCACCGACGTCGGCCGGGTTATGCACTTGTTTTTTGTCGAGGCCCGCCAGTTCCGGCAGCCAGTGCTTGATGAACAGGCCTTCGCTGTCGAATTTTTCCGACTGGCTCAACGGGTTGAAGATGCGGAAGTACGGCGCCGAGTCGGTGCCCGTCGACGAACTCCATTGCCAGCCACCGTTGTTCGCCGCCAGATCGCCGTCGATGAGGTGGCGCATGAAAAAGCGTTCACCTTCGCGCCAGTCGATCAGCAGGTTTTTGGTCAGGAACATCGCCACGACCATGCGCAGGCGATTGTGCATCCATCCGGTTTCGAGCAATTGGCGCATGGCCGCATCGATGATCGGCAGACCGGTGCGCGCCTCTTGCCACGCGGCGAGATCGTCCGGCGCATCACGCCAGGCGAGGGCTTCGGTTTCCGGGCGAAAGGCGCGGTGCCGCGAGACCCGTGGATAGCCGACCAGGATGTGTTTGTAGAACTCGCGCCACAGCAGCTCGTTGATCCAGGTGACCGCACCGACCTTGCCGCTTTCGAACTCGCCCTGATTGCTTTGCAGGGCGGCGTGCAAGCATTGGCGCGGTGAGATCACGCCGGCAGCGAGATACGCCGAGAGCTGACTGGTGCCGGGTTTGGCCGGGAAGTCGCGTTCACTTTGGTAGTAGTCGATCTGCACGTCGGTGAAGGTGTCGAGGCGGCGTCGTGCTTCCTGTTCACCGGCGGGCCACAGATCGCGCAGGGATTGGCTCGGTGTGGCGAAGCCTTTGACGGAGTCGGGAACCGGGTCGCTGTCTATCGCCAGTTTTGCCTGTTTACCTGGGGCCTTGACCAACGCAGGCATCGAGCGATGCAGGCGTTCGTAACAGACTTTGCGAAACTGGCTGAACACCTTGAAGTAGCTGTCGGTCTTGGTCAGCACCGTGCCGGGTTTGAACAGCAACTGGTCGAGATAGCTGTGAAAGGTGATGCCCTCGGCCTTTAGTGTTTCGCCTACCGCTGCATCGCGACGGCTTTCATGGACGCCATATTCTTCATTGACGTGGACCGCCGCAATCTTCAGTTGCCGGCAGAGCTTGAGCAGTTCCGCCGGGGCTTTATCCCAATGGGTTGCAGTGCGAATCAGCAACGGGATGTTGAGTTGGCCAAGGCTGGCGCTCAGCTCACGCAGGTTGCGCAACCAGAAGTCGACCTTGCACGGCGCATCGTCATGTTCCAGCCACTGCTGCGGGCTCAACAGGTACACGGCGACCGTCGGGCCGCGCGCTGCGGCAGCCGCGAGGGCAGTGTTGTCATGTTGGCGCAAGTCGCTGCGCAGCCAGATCAATTGCATGTCGGAACTCACTGCGTCCATTAGATCAGCCCACGCTGAACAAGCACCTGGTGCGCTACAAGCGCGTCTTCAGCCAGGAACACATCAGCCATCTCGCAAGTTCTTACGGACAACTCGGCGTGGTGGATGCATACCGTTGGTCCGACCAGCATTTTCGGGCAACTGACTCCATTCAATAGTTTCGGCAACTGCGCAAGGTTCATGGCTTTGCTGGAATACAGCAGTACGCCACGGGCTTGCAGATGTTCGACCGCCAGTGCCAGTTCGGCGGCCGGCAGCGGCCAGTCAAACACTTGCACCGGACAATCAGCGCTGCTGATCAGCCACGCGCACAGCCACAGATGAGGTTCCAGTGGCAGGTCGGAATGATTGATCAATAACAGCGGGGCGTCATGTAACTGACGATTGTTATGGTAGATGCGTGTGCCGAATTTGCTGCGCAACCACGAATAAAAGAACACTCGCTCCATCTGCGCGCCGAACTGGCCTTGCCAGCGCTGCTCCAGTTCCGCCAGCAGCGGCATCAGCAATTGCCCGCACAAGGTGCGTGGCGGGTAGAGCGCCATGGCCTGATTGACGCTGTCGTCGAGGCTGCGTTCATTGAGTTGCGTGACGGCCGCCAGCAATGTCTGGCGCAACCGTTGCCAGTCGTTTTCCACCGTTTCGCTGAACGCCTGTGGCGTGTCGAGCAGCGGTTTGACCTGGCTGACCGCGACGCCACGGTTGAGCCAGGTAAGGATGGTCAGAATTCGCTGCACATGTTCGGCCGAATACAGCCGGTGACCCTTGGGTGTGCGTTGCGGGACGACCAGCCCGTAGCGGCGTTCCCACGCACGCAGGGTGATTGCGTTGACGCCGGTTTGCCGGGCGACTTCACGAATCGGCAGCCAGCCCTCGTCGAGGGCTTTTTTAAAATCAGCACCAAGGTCTTCCTGGGCGCTGGTATCCATTTTGTCGTTCATTAGATTGCGTTTCGCAGGCTGAGGTTTTCCGGGTGCGGTTGCAGGTAAACCTGTTGCGCGATGTACGAATCCGGATGGAGGCGAAAGTGATGCTTGAGCAGCGTCAACGGCACCACCAGCGGCACGATGCCTTGGCGGTACTGGCCGATGACGTGTTGCATTTCCTGTTTGTCTTCGGCGCTGATCGCCTGTTTCAGATAACCGCTGATGTGCTGCAGGACATTGCTGTGGGTGCCGCGCGTGGCGCATTTTTTCAGCGCTGCCATCAGTTCGCTGAAGTAGCGTGGGCCGAGTTCGACGGGATCGGTGTCGGCCATGTTGCCGAGCAGTTTGCCCAGCGCTTTGTATTGCAGTGGGTTGTGCGCCATCAGCAAGTATTTGTAGCGCGAATGGAATTCGGTGAGGGCGCGACGACTCAGGCCATTGGCGAGGACTTGTTGCCATTCGCTGTAGGCGAATACGCGGGTGATGAAGTTCTCGCGCAGTACCGGATCGTTGAGGCGCCCGGCTTCTTCCACCGGCAGATCCGGGTGCTGTGCGCAGAACGCCTGAGCGTAAATCCCGCGCCCGCCGCCGTTCACCGGGGCGCCATTGGCGTGGTAGACCTTGACCCGTTCCAGGCCGCAGGACGGCGACTGCTGCATGAAGATGTAGCCGCAGATGTCATCGAGTTCGGCGGCCATTTTTGTGCCGTATTCGGCCAAAGGCTGAGTGACGTTGATCGCAGGGTTTACCGTGCCGATGGCTTCAGGATGTTCTGGATCACCGACGAGGCGGATCGGCTCGCGGGGAATGCCCAGGCCGATTGCGACCTCCGGACATACCGGAACGAAATCGAAATGCTCGGTGAGGGTGCGGCTGCACAGCCGTGATTCCTTGTGTCCACCGTTGTAGCGCACCTCGGCGCCCAGCAGGCAGGCGCTGATGGCGATTTTTGGTTTGGCTGCGCAAGAGTCAGACATGGGCACCTCGAATCCATACCTGTACAGAGGTTGATCTCTGTACAACTTTGCTCAGCATAGATTCATGGGTGTACAAGTCAAATGATTTGTACAACATTTGCCGGTTGAACGCAGTTCACTGTGGGAGCGAGCTTGCTCGCGAATACGCATTAACATTCAACAAATGCATTGATTGACACACCGCCTTCGCGAGCAAGCTCGCTCCCACAGGGGACGGTATTTACTTCCAGCCCTGCAGCCATTCGGCGTTGTTCTGTAGAGTCTGCCAATCGAGGCGCTCAGCACGCTTGGTCAACACCGCCTGCAACTCGACTTCCAGCACTGTGCCTTCCTCGTCGCGAAACAACTCGGTCACCAGAAAATGTTTTTCACGATTCTGCGGGTGGGCTGCTGTCCATTTCGACAGCAGCAATTTTTGCGGATTTATGCGGTTCATTGCAGGTGTTCGTGCAAACGTCGCGCGGCTTCCTGACCGCTCAGCCACGCGCCTTCGACACGTCCGGAAAGGCACCAGTCGCCGCAGGCATACAGGCCAAGATCGGCATCCGCCAGAGTGCCCCATTCGTGGCCCGTCGCCGGGCGCGCGTAGAGCCAGCGGTGGGCGAGGCTGAAGGTGGGCGCGGGCATGGCGCTGTGCAGCAGTTCGGCAAAAGCACCGTGCAGTTGTTCGATCACCGCTTCCTTGGACAGGTCGATGTGTTGCCGGCTCCACGCGCTGGTGGCATGCAGCACCCAGGTGTCGAGAGTGTTGTCGCGTCCCGGTTTGCTGCGGTTGCGCGCCAGCCAGTCGAGTGGGCTGTCTTGCACGAAGCAGCCTTCGATCGGCGTATCCAGTGGCGTTTCGAAGGCGAGGGCAACGGCCCAGGTCGGCTCCATTTTCACCCCCGCGGCGGCACCGGCCAGCTTCGGCGCGGCGGCCAACAAAGCAGTCGCTTGCGGTGCCGGCGTGGCAATCACAACATGACTGAACGGCCCGTGAGTGAAGCCTTCGGCGTCCTGCAGATGCCAGTGTTCCTCACCGCGAAAGACCTCGGTGATGCGGCAGGCAAAGTGCACTTCCAGACCGTCGAGCAAACCACGGGTGATGGCGCTCATACGCGGCGCACCGACCCAGCGCGTCTGCTCGTCCGGCGACAGATTCAGTTGCCCGCCCTGATAGGTGTAGAGCTGCGGCGTCCACTCGGCGACCCAGCCCTGGCTTTGCCAACGCTGCACTTCGGTGACGAAGCGCCGATCACGCGCGGTGAAATATTGCGCGCCCAGGTCCAGCGAGCCAGCGTCGCTGCGCTTGCTCGACATGCGCCCGCCGCTGCCGCGACTTTTATCGAACAATTGCACGGTATGCCCGGTCTCTGTCAGAGCCTGGGCGGCGGAGAGCCCGGCGATGCCGGTGCCGATGATTGCGATAGGTACAGTCATAGGGGCCTCGTTTACCTTTCTGTACAGACTACGCCGTGGATGAAACCTGTACAATTTTGTTTTTTGGTATAACTTCTAGCGTTCTCGTTCTGACAGCTTGGCCTATGGTTAAACAATAGAGCCTGCCCGATAGAAAAGATCCCTGCTTATAAAAATAGACTAGTGATCCGGGTTAAACGCCACGCGAGGAAGATGTCATGCACATATTGCTGACCGGCGGTACTGGTTTGATCGGACGTCAGCTCTGCCGATACTGGTCGCAGCAGGGCCATCGCTTGACGGTGTGGAGCCGCAAGCCGGAGAAAGTCGCGAAGATTTGCGGTGCGCAGGTGCGTGGCATCGCGCGTCTGGAAGACCTCGGCGAAGAATCCGTGGACGCGATCATCAATCTGGCCGGTGCGCCGATTGCCGATCGGCCGTGGACCCATCGCCGCAAAGCGTTGCTGTGGAGCAGCCGCATCAAGCTGACGGAAACACTGTTGGCCTGGCTCGAAACCCGCGCGCAGAAACCGGCATTGCTGATTTCCGGATCGGCAATCGGCTGGTACGGCGATGGCGGTGAGCGCGAGCTGACGGAAGATTCGCCGCCGGTGATCGACGATTTCGCCAGCCAGTTGTGCATCGCCTGGGAGGAAACCGCACTGCGCGCCGAAGCGCAGGGCATCCGCGTGGTACTGGTGCGAACCGGTTTGGTGCTGTCGGCCGAGGGCGGCTTTTTGTCGCGCTTGCTGTTGCCGTTCAAACTCGGGCTGGGCGGGCCTTTGGGCAATGGTCGGCAGTGGATGCCGTGGATTCATATCAACGACCAAATCGCCCTGATTGATTTTCTTCTGCATCGGGATCAGGCCAGTGGTCCTTATAATGCCTGCGCGCCGCAACCGGTGCGCAATCGCGAATTTGCCAAGACGCTGGGCAGCGTGTTGCACCGCCCGGCGTTCATGCCGATGCCGACCCTGGCGCTGAAGGTCGGCCTCGGCGAGATGTCTTTGTTGTTGCTCGGCGGCCAGAAGGCCATGCCGACACGCTTGCTGGAAGCGGGTTTCACTTTCCAGTTCACGGATTTACGCGCGGCCCTGGACGATCTCTCCAGCCGCCTCTGAAATAGGACGTTGCATGACCGATCACGCTTTGCTTCTGGTCAACCTGGGTTCCCCGGCCTCCACCTCGGTGGCCGATGTGCGCAGCTACCTCAATCAATTCCTGATGGACCCGTACGTGATTGACCTGCCGTGGCCGGTGCGGCGTTTGCTGGTGTCGCTGATCCTGATCAAGCGCCCGGAGCAATCGGCCCACGCCTATGCATCGATCTGGTGGGACGAGGGTTCACCGCTGGTGGTGCTCAGCCGTCGCCTGCAACAGCAGATGACCTCGCAGTGGACCCACGGCCCGGTCGAGTTGGCGATGCGCTACGGCGAACCGTCGATTGAAACCTGTTTGCTCAAACTGGTTGCGGCGGGGCACAAGCGCATCACACTGGCGCCGCTCTATCCGCAGTTCGCCGACAGCACCACCACCACGGTGATCGAAGAAGCGAAACGGGTGATCCGGCAGAAGAAACTCGACGTGCAACTGTCGGTGCTGCAACCGTTCTACGATCAGCCGGAATATCTCGATGCGTTGGTCGAAAGCGCCCGGCCACATCTACAACAGGATTACGATCACCTGTTGCTGAGTTTCCACGGTTTGCCTGAGCGGCACCTGACCAAACTCGATCCGACCGGCAATCACTGCTTCAAGAATGATGATTGCTGCAAGAACGCCTCGCCTGCGGTCATGGCGACCTGTTATCGCGCGCAATGCCTGCGTACCGCAGCGTTGTTCGCCGAGCGCATGGGCCTGCCGGATGGCAAATGGTCGGTATCGTTTCAGTCGCGTCTGGGCCGGGCAAAGTGGATCGAACCGTACACTGAAGCGCGACTGGATGAGCTGGCGAAAAGCGGCGTGAAGAAAATTCTGGTGATGTGCCCGGCGTTTGTCGCCGATTGCATCGAGACACTGGAAGAGATTGGCGATCGCGGTAACGAGCAATTCCGCGAAGCGGGGGGCGAGGAGCTGGTGCTGGTGCCATGCCTGAACGATGACACGCATTGGGCGAAAGCCTTGGCGACTCTCTGCGAGCGAGCGCCGCTGGCGTTGTGATGATCGTTCCCACGCTCAGCGTGGGAATGCCTCTAGGGACGCTCTGCGTCCAGTGACGCGGAGCGTCATGGGCTGCGTTCCCACGCAGAGCGTGGGAACGATCACACATCAGATCTAAAGGTCTAGATCAGCGGCTCATCCGCCTTCTTGTTCTTCCAGCCATCGTTGCCCGGCAGAATCAGGTTCAGCGCAATCGCCACCACCGCGCACAGCGCGATGCCTTTGAGGCCGAAGTCATCCGGACCGGTACCGGTGCCGACCAGCACACCGCCAATCCCGAATACCAACGTCACCGACACGATCACCAGATTGCGTGCTTCGCCCAGATCGATCTTGTGACGGATCAGGGTGTTCATCCCCACCGCTGCGATCGAACCGAACAACAGGCACAAAATCCCGCCCATCACCGGCACCGGGATGCTTTGCAGCAGGGCGCCGAACTTGCCGATGAACGCCAGGCTGATGGCAAAGATCGCCGCCCAGGTCATGATTTTCGGGTTGTAGTTCTTGGTCAGCATCACCGCGCCCGTCACTTCTGCGTAAGTGGTGTTTGGCGGGCCACCGAACATGCCGGCAGCGGTGGTGGCAATGCCGTCACCGAGCAGGGTGCGATGCAGGCCTGGCTTCTTCAGGTAGTCACGACCGGTCACGCTGCCCACAGCAATCACGCCACCGATGTGCTCAATGGCCGGCGCCAGCGCCACCGGAACGATGAACAGGATCGCCTGCCAGTTGAACTCCGGTGCGGTGAAATGCGGAATCGCAAACCATGGCGCGGCGGCAATCTTCGCCGTGTCGACCACGCCGAAATAGAACGCCATAGCAAAACCGACCAGCACACCGGAGATGATCGGCACCAGGCGGAAGATGCCTTTACCGAACACCGCCACGATCAACGTGGTCAGCAGCGCCGGCATCGAGATCAACATTGCGGTCTGGTAATGGATCAGTTCAGAACCGTCGCCAGCCTTGCCCATCGCCATGTTTGCGGCAATCGGCGCCATGGCCAGGCCGATGGAAATGATCACCGGACCAATCACCACCGGTGGCAGCAAGCGGTCGATAAATCCGGTGCCTTTGATCTTCACGGCAAGGCCGAGGAAGGTGTAGACGAAACCGGCCGCCATCACACCGCCCATGGTCGCGGCGAGGCCGAACTGGCCCTTGGCGAGAATGATCGGGGTGATGAAGGCGAAGCTCGACGCCAGAAACACCGGCACCTGACGCCCGGTGACGATCTGGAACAGAATCGTCCCAAGACCTGCGGTAAACAGTGCCACGTTCGGGTCCAGGCCCGTGATCAGCGGCATCAGCACCAGGGCGCCGAAAGCCACGAACAGCATCTGGGCGCCGGACAGCACCGTGCGCCAGAGCGGATCGTTGAACTCTTGCTGCATGGTCACGCGTCCTTCTGCTTGGTGCCGAAGATCTTGTCACCGGCGTCGCCAAGTCCAGGGATGATGTAACCGTGCTCGTTCAAGCGCTCATCGATGGACGCGGTGTAGATGGTCACGTCCGGGTGAGCTTTTTCGACTGCGGCAATACCTTCCGGCGCGGCAACCAGCACCATGGCGCGGATGTCTTTGCAGCCAGCCTTTTTCAGCAGGTCGATGGTCGCAACCATCGAGCTGCCGGTGGCGAGCATCGGATCGATGATCATCGCCAACCGTTCGTCGATTTCCGGAACCAGTTTTTCCAGATAGGTGTGCGCTTGCAGGGTTTCTTCGTTGCGGGCGACGCCCACCGCGGAAACCTTGGCACCCGGGATCAGGCTCAGCACGCCTTCAAGCATGCCGATGCCGGCGCGCAGGATCGGCACGACGGTGATCTTCTTGCCGGCGATCTTCTCGACCGACACGGTGCCGCACCAGCCTGCAATATCGTATGACTCCAGCGGCAAATCTTTTGTAGCTTCATAGGTCAACAGGGCGCCGACTTCCTGAGCGAGCTCACGGAAATTCTTGGTGCTGATATCGGCGCGGCGCATCAGGCCGAGTTTATGACGGATCAGCGGATGGCGGATCTCGAGGATGGGCATGGAAAAACTCCGGCGGCGGGCAAAAAAACCGGCCTAGATTAATCTATCCGAGGGTGATGTCCTATAGGACATTCTGTACGTTAGTCCATAAAGGCTTGATTCGGCCTCGATGGATGCGTACCTTTGCCCGCTTTTCCAATTCCGCCAACCCTTGGAGAGCGCCATGTCCGCTGATCTCGAGCATATCCGTCAAATCATGCGAGAGGCTGACTGCCTGTACACCGAGTCTGAAGTCGAGGCGGCCATCGCCCGTGTCGGTGCACAAATCAACGAACAACTGGCTGACAGCAACCCGGTGGTGTTCTGCGTGATGAACGGCGGCCTGATCTTCTCCGGCAAGTTGCTGACTCATCTGCACTTCCCGCTGGAAGCGTCCTACCTGCACGCGACCCGTTATCGCAACGAAACCAGCGGCGGCGACCTGTTCTGGAAAGCCAAGCCGGAAGTCTCGTTCATCGACCGCGACGTGCTGATCATCGACGACATCCTCGACGAAGGTCACACCCTCGGCGCGATCATCGACTTCTGCAAACACGCCGGCGCGCGCAAAGTGCACACCGCCGTGCTGATCGACAAGGATCACGACCGCAAGGCGCGTCCTGACCTGAAAGCCGATTTCGTCGGCCTGCCGTGCATCGACCGCTACATCTTCGGTTACGGCATGGATTACAAAGGCTACTGGCGCAACGCCAACGGGATCTTTGCCGTTAAAGGCATGTAAGCAAGATCAAAAGATCGCAGCCTTCGGCAGCTCCTACATGGGATTGATGTCCACCCTGTAGGAGCTGCGGAACGCTGCGATCTTTTGCTTTTAATCCCATGCTAGAGTGCTCGGCCCCGCCCTCCGGAGCCTGCCATGAGCCTCTTGATCCGCAGCATTGCCGCCCTGTTGCTGACCTTCAGCCTGCCGCTTTTTGCCGCGCCGATGCACAGCCAGTTCCTGCCGCCGGACGATCTGACCGTGCGCGATGCCGAGCCTGAACAGCAGCAACTCATGCAGGTCACCGACTATTCCGTGGTCATTGGCGCGCAACGCCAGTCCAATCAGCAGCCGATTCCGGTCACCTCGCCATTGATGATCCGCCTCAAGGGCAAATCCCTGAACAAAGGCGCGACCATTACTCAGGTGTTGGTCAATTTCGACGGCGAAAGCAAAAGCCTGAAAAAACCGGTCTACGACGATAAGAGCAAAACCCTGACGCTGTTTTATCCACAGGCCCAATACCGCGTGATCATCGATCTGCTGCGCAATGACACTGTGTATGTGCAGTTCCTCAGTTACGCCAACGGCCATATCTGGGCCGATTTGCACACGGGGGCGGTGCGATCGCGTTGAGCCGGGCGGCCGGGCAGGGGTAAACTGCCCGCCCCGTGTAATGTCTGCGAGCTGGAGTCGGCAATGCGTAAAGATAAGAAACAAGTGATTGGTGACGAGATCGGCGATGAGCAGATCAAGCTGTTCCTCGATTTTGAGCCGGTCGACGCCACTTCGCCGTCGCTGCACAAACTGATCAAGGCCTACCGTGGCCTGCGTATCGACGACTTCGAACGCTTTCTGGGCTTCTTCGTTGCAGCGGGTTACGACGTTGATGGCAAAGACGAGCAGGGCAAGACCTTTGTTGACCTGATCGCCGATCAGCGCAACGCCCCGGACTACATCGAGCTGATCGAGAAGTCCCGCGGTTAAGGTCAAAAGACAAGATCAAAAAATCGCAGCCTGCGGCAGCTCCTACATGGGATTGATGTACACCCTGTAGGAGCTGCCGAAGGCTGCGATCTTTTGCTTCTGGCAGACATAAAAAAACGCCCCGATCGGGGCGTTTTTTATGCGGCTAGATCAAGCGTAGCTTGGGGTCTCGCTGCTTTCTTCAACCAGTTCCAGCGCGATGTTGTTCTGCGTGTTGATCTTGCGATACAGCGCAGCATCGGTTTCCAGGACCTTTTCACGGGCCGGGAAGATTTCCGCCAGTTTGCCGGCCCACTCGCCCTTGGCCTTGGCCGGGAAGCACTTCTCGATCAGCTCGAGCATGATCGAAACGGTCACCGACGCACCCGGCGAAGCGCCGAGCAGGGCGGCGAGGGAACCGTCCTTGGCCGCAACCAGTTCGGTACCGAACTGCAGGATGCCGCCCTTTTTCGGGTCTTTCTTGATGATCTGCACCCGTTGGCCAGCCACTTCCAGGCGCCAGTCTTCGGCTTTCGCCTCTGGGTAGAAACGGCGCAGGGAATCCAGGCGCTGTTCCATCGATTGCATCACTTCGCTGACCAGGTACTTGGTCAGGTCCATGTTGTTTTTCGCCACGGCCAGCATCGGCCCGATGTTGCCGGCGCGAACCGACAGCGGCAGGTCCATGAAGGAACCGTGCTTGAGGAACTTGGTGGTGAAACCGGCGTATGGCCCGAACAGCAGCGATTTCTTGCCGTCGACCACGCGGGTGTCCAGGTGCGGCACCGACATCGGTGGCGAACCCACCGCGGCCTGGCTGTACACCTTGGCCTGGTGGTGCTTGACCACTTCCGGGTTGTCGCAACGCAGCCACTGGCCGCTGATCGGGAAGCCGCCGAAGCCTTTGCTTTCTTCGATGCCCGAAGCCTGCAGCAACGGCAGCGCCGCACCACCCGCGCCGAGGAAAACGAACTTGGCATCGACTTCACGGCTGCTGCCGCTGTTGACGTCCTTGATGCTGACGGTCCAGCCGCTGCCGTTACGCTTGAGGCCGGTCACGCGCTTGCAGTATTTGACTTGAGCGTCGGGAGCGCTGGTCAGGTGCTTGAGCAACTGATTGGTCAGGGCGCCGAAGTTGACGTCGGTACCGTTCATCACGCGGGTCGCGGCGAGGACTTCATCTTGCGCGCGGCCCGGCATCATCAGTGGCATCCACTCGGCCATCTTGGCCTTGTCTTCGGTGTACTCCATGTCAGCGAAGGCGTGGTGCTTGCTCAATACGTCGAAGCGCGATTTGAGGAAAGACACGCCGCTGTCGCCCTGGACGAAACTCAGGTGCGGCACCGGGCTGATGAAGGATTTGCACGAGCCGAACGTGCCTTTCTTGGTCAGATACGACCAGAACTGCTTCGACACCTCGAACTGGGTGTTGATGTGCACGGCTTTCTTGATGTCGACGGTGCCATCAGCGGCTTGCGGCGTGTAGTTCAGCTCGCACAGGCCCGCGTGGCCGGTACCGGCGTTGTTCCATGGGTTGGAACTCTCTGCAGCACCGGAATCCATCAGCTCGACGACTTCCAGCTTGATCGCGGGGTCGAGCTCTTTGAGCAGTACTGCCAGGGTGGCACTCATGATGCCCGCCCCAACCAGAACTACGTCGACTGCTTCGTTATGCGCCATTTAACGCGTCTCCAAAATCTGCAGCACCAAATTGTCGGCATGGCTGCCAGGCGTTCCGGGACAGATCAGTTATGCCCCAGCTATCCGTGGTCAGGTCGCCATGTCCGAATCTTCGCAATTTTTCGCAACTTCGACGGATGTATGCGGCTTGGCTTTCAAGAGCTCCATGAACTCATTTCAGCACGCAGCTGGCAATTCGACTTATGGTCGAGACATCCGTTTTTGTGCAACCAAATCCGTAGCGGACAGGCTTCAGGCTCCGATATTCGAGGTATACCCGGTCCTGTGTCGTTGGGCTGTTTCAGACGCTAATGGTGCATGTTCAGACGCAAAACTTTTCATTTGCTCGCCACACTCTTGTGAAGTTGTGAAAACCCGTTTTTTTCACGCTCTTTTGAAGACGTGAACCTCAAAAAAGGGCTGTCCAGGCCTGGCACCTTGCCCGCAAAGGCAAAACAACGCGGTGGCCGAGCGTCATGACAGCTCTGCAGATTCGCGAAAAGCGGGGTTTTTGCCGGAAGAACAGGCAAGCGCGCCAACTTCACTCGATCTGTGTGGGCGGCTCTCTGTGGGCGATTTTGGGTGTCGATGCATGCGCATTGACGCTGTTGCGGGGCCCGATCAGGAGACGTCCTTATAATCGGGGGGAGATTGTATCGAAGAAATGCGGGCAGTTGCTCGTGTTTAATGACTTTTATTAGGCATCCGGTCAGATGCTCAACATCGCTTGCACCCGTGCACGGGGCTGCGACGCTATGACGCGGGCGCTGGCGGGCAGTGGCTGGTGCAACCAGTTGAGGCGGATTTCTTCGATTTCCACCCAGCCGTCGCCCATCGGTTGCAGGCTGCACTGCTTGAATGCCTGGCAATGGCCATGGCGGTCGAGCAGGGCGAAGCTGCGGTGCAGCGGGCGCGGGGCGAACAACGAGATCAGATAACGCATGGTTGAGTACCTTGTGGGGGACTGATTGCAAGGTTGCCAAGACGCCGTGACGTGAACGTGTATGCCGGGTGAATAATCTGTGACAGGAACCGCTTTCCCAAGGGTTTGTCAGACATTTCAGTATTCGCTGCCGGGCGCTGGTTACCCGCAGTGGCCCACCGCTATACTGCCGGCCTGTTTGTGCCTGATTCTGGAGAGAAGAGCATGTTGCAACGCCTGTTGTTCGGTTTGATCACTGTGGCCGGTTTGACCCTGGCCGGCTGCGCCCACAGCCCGCAACAACTGAGCCCGGAGCCGAAGCTGACCACTCAGCTCGCACCGGTCGGCCGTGGCCAGCCAGTCGTCGTGCGCGTGGTCGACGGTCGTCCGTCGCCAACCCTCGGTACCCGTGGCGGCCTGTACCCGGAAACCAGCGCCATCACCGTGCAGCGCGAGCAGATCCTGCCGAAGTTGCAGGCTCAGGCTGAAGCCGCCGTGCGTCTGCTCGGTTTCACCCCGACCAATAACGCACCGAATGCTCCGCAGTTGACCGTTACCCTGGCCGAGCTGAAATACCAGTCGCCGAAAGAAGGCATGTACGTGACCGAAGCGACCATTGGCGCAACCTTCCGCTCCGATGTGCAGAACGCCAACCGCCGTTATAGCGGCCGTTATGGCGCTTCGCTGGACCAGCGTTTCGGCATGGCGCCGAACCAGGAAACCAACACCAAACTGGTCAGCGATGTGTTGAGCGATGCGCTGACGCGTCTGTTCAAGGATCCGACTGTGGGTCAGGTTCTGGCTGAGTAAGTTTTCGGCGGATGTGAAAAAGCCCGGGATCAGTGATGGTCCCGGGCTTTTTTGTGGGTGTCAGGGTTGGAATTTGTGGCGTATGGGAGATCGATCCCCCTCACCCCAGCCCTCTCCCCAAAGGGGCGAGGGGGAAAGGGAGCCGATCGGTGTCTTTCTTGTGATCTGCATTCACCTCGAACTTTCAGGTCGATGTACCTCGAAAATCCACCTCGGTCAGTCCCCTCTCCCCCAAAGGGGGCGAGGGGGAAAGGGAGCCGATCGGTGTCTTTCTTGAGATCTGCATTCACCTCGAACTTTCAGGTCGATGTACAACGAAAATCCACCTCGGTCAGTCCCCTCTCCCCCAAAGGGGGCGTGGGGGAAAGGGAGCAGATCGGTGTCTTTCTTGAGATCTGCATTCACCTCGAACTTTCAGGTCGATGTACATCGAAAATCCACCTCGGTCAGTCCCCTCTCCCTCCGGGAGAGGGCTAGGGTGAGGGTGCTTCTGCTTTCAGGCAGCCTGCGAGTAAAAGTCGAGCACGCTAACGCCCGTCAGCAAATCCGCCTCGGGCAAATCCGCATGCTGATGCCCGCCCAGCGCGCAATACACCAGCCAATGGCGATCCTGCACATTGAAAGCGAGGCTACCGACGAGACTCTGTTGTTCGTCATAAGGCGTGATGAGGTACAGACGATCCTGGTTTTCAGCGTGAAGCATGTCGCGTTCCATGTGTGTTTCGAGGCGCGCAGGGTGGCCTATCCACATGACGAAGCCGTGACACAGGACAGCCATCGGTCGATTGTCAGGTAATTTGTCGCAAAGCCTGGGGCAGGGCACTCGGGTTTCGGTAGAATCCGCGCCGCAGTCGTCGATCTGGCAACTGCCGTACCGGTTCAGATAGAGGTCTGTGATGTCGCTGCACTTGATGACGCTGTTTACCGCCCATCCCGCCAAGTTGATCAACTTGCTGGCGTTGTTGTTGGCGTTTCCGGGCAGTTGGCTGCTGCACGCCACTCGCCGCCGTGAACAGCGCGCGATGGCCAGCATTGCCGCCCAGCGTCAGGCACAGCCGAATGCCGAGCCGATCCTGGACTGGGCGACCTTGCGCATGAACCGGTTTTTCTATCGCTTCGGTTTTGCCTGCCTCGCGCTGGCCTTGATCGTTTCCTGGATCAGCACACGCTATTAAAAGCAAAAGATCGCAGCCTTCGGCAGCTCCTACACGAATCCCCTGTAGGAGCTGCCGAAGGCTGCGATCTTTTGATCTTGCCGTTGCTTTACAGCAGTAACCCAGCCTTGACACGGTATTGATTACGCACCGGCGTCGCATATTGCAGCACCAGATACGGACGATGCTCCTCAGGGCAAGCGTCCAGCCGGCTCTGCCATTCTTCCTGCGCCTTGGCCAGTTCATCCGCCGGGAACACCTCGGCAGCTTTCGGCACATTCAACTGCGGATCGGCATCGGCCCACTGCGCATACGCCAGGTAATGCACCGGGAACAAGCGGTAACCGCCGAGAATCTGCTTGTCCATCTCGACCGCCAATTGCTTGGTGTCTTCGAACAGCTCGGTGATCGGCGCGGCAAAGTTCACGTGCACCCGGCCCTTGTAGCCAGTGATGCCCTTGGCGATGCTCACATCGTCCTCGCCGGGCGCTTTCGCGTAAGTGCCGGTGGTGGCGCGGATATACAACTCGCGAGCCTTGGCCTGGTCGCACGGGTCGTATTCGTAGCTGATCGACACCGGGGTGACGTTCAACGAGCGGATCACTTCACCGAATGGCTCGTCCTTGCGGCTCATGTGGAACATCTTGAGGATCGCCGACTCGGTACGGTCATCGCCATCCTTCGCCCGGCCTTCAGCCTGAGCGATCCAGATCGACGCGCAATCGTTGCGGATCGAGTGGTTGATGTACGCCGACAACAGCTGATACGCGGCCATTTTTTCGCGACGGCCGGTGATCGAACGGTGGACGATGAAGCTCTTGTTCAGACGCATCAGGTCGCTGACAAACGGCTTTTGCAGCAGGTTGTCGCCAATCGCAATGCGCGGTGTCGGCAGGCCGGCGTGGTACACGGCGTAGTTGACGAAGGCCGGGTCCATCACGATATCGCGGTGGTTGGCGATGAACAGATAGGCGCTGCCGGACTTGAATTGCTCGACACCGGTGTAAGTCACGCCGTCGGTGGCGCGCTCGATGGTGTGGTCGACGTAGGACTCGACCTTGTCCTGCAACGTCGCCACCGACGTCACGTCGGCGAACTCACGACGCAGCCGATGGGCTATAAGTGGTTTGAGCATCCAGCCGAAGGCACCGGCAAAACGCGGGAAGCGGAAGTGGGTGAGGATATCTAGAAACGCCTTGTCGCCGAGCAGTCTTGCCAGTACCACGGGTACTTCGCTGTCGTCGTAAGGTCGGATGGCATCGAATTCGCCCATCATGCTCTCTTGTTGGAAACGGCTAGGGTAAGTAAAGGTTTTGATCGAAAACCCGCGGGGCACGGTCTGAAAAAGTAGCCAGACAAAAATAGCCCTGCAAATAGACCGGCGATTATACGCACAAGTCACTTGGGAGACCGCGATGCTGGAAGCCGCTGAATACGAATGTCCTTATTGTGGGGAAACGGTCGAGACGACAGTGGACCTGTCCGGCGGCGATCAGACCTATATCGAGGACTGTCAGGTGTGTTGTCGGCCCATCACGTTCGTATTGCAGGTCCATGGCGAGGACTGGTTTCTGGAAGTCTTCAGCGAAAACGAGTGAGGCGCGCCCATGCAGCGAATCTACGAGCCGGAAAACCTGATGGAAGGCGAAATGCTCAAGGGCATGCTCGCCAGCGAAGGCATCGAGGCGCACTTGATTGGCCGTGATTTGCTCGGTGGTACGGGCGAGCTGCCGATCTTCGGTCTGTTGGGCTTATCTGTGGATAACGATCAGGCCGAATACGCCCGCGAGCTGATCACCGCGTACAATGCCGCGCTGCCGCTGCCCGGCGATGAACCGGAGAGCTTCCCCGGGACGCTGGTCTGTTAGGCTGAGCTTCGTTTTACTTCAGAGTCGTGTTGCCCCATGTGTGGACGTTATGCCCTGTTTCGCTGGAACCGCGACTTCGCGGCCCTGCCAGGTTTTCCCGCCGATCAGCAGGCGCAGTGGAACATTTCCCCCAATGATTCGGTGTTGATGCTGCGTGCCGGTGAAGATGGCCAGCGCGCTCTGGCCCGCGCCCGTTGGGGGCTGACGCCGCCGTGGCTGACCGATCTGTCGAAAACCCCGGCACATGCCCGGGCGGAAACCGTGGCCGAGCAACCGATGTTTCGTGAGGCGCTACGCCAGCGTCGCTGCCTGCTGCCAGCCAATGGTTTTTACGAATGGCGCGGGACCCAGCGCAAGCGCCCGTTCTGGCTGACGCCGGGGGAGGGCTCATCACTGTTTTTTGCGGCGATCTGGGAGGCTTATCCGGTGCAGGAACAGGTGTGGTTGAGTACGGCGGTGATTACACAGCCGGCGTCGAGTCAGCGGCGGCCGTTGATTCTCGATGAGGCGGGGCAGGCGGCGTGGCTGGATCCGGAGACGCCGTTGCATGTGTTGCAGGGGCTGCTGGCCAGTGAACCGGCGGTGTTGCGTGAGCGGGTGTTGGCGAATCTGATCAATGATCCGAAGCTCAATGGGCCGGAGTGTTTGACCCCGGGTTAAACCCAGAAGATCAAAAGCCCCTCACCCTAGCCCTCTCCCCGAGGGAGAGGGGACTGATTGGGGGATATTGACGAAATACACCGACTTGAACGCTCAGCTTTGAATCCATAATCGACTGGTTATTTCAGGTCGATGTATGACGGGAGACAACTCGGTCAGTCCCCTCTCCCTCTGGGAGAGGGTTAGGGTGAGGGTGCTTTTCGCTTTTCAGACCTTGAACTGATTGATCAACCGCCGCTGCTGCTCCGCCAGTTTGGTCAAATCGGCACTCGCCGAACTCGACTCATCCGCACCGCCCGCGACCTCATTGGCCACCTGTCCAATGTTGATCACGTTGCGATTGATGTCATCCGCCACCGCACTCTGCTCTTCCGCCGCGCTGGCAATCTGCGTGTTCATGTCGTTGATCACCGAAACCGCCTGAGTAATCGTTTCCAGCGCCTCAGCCGCTTTCGCCGCGTGCTGCACGCTTTCATCAGTACGGTTCTGGCTGTCCTCCATGACCCGCACCACATCGCGCGTGCCCTGTTGCAGTTGCTGGATCATGGTCTGGATTTCTTCGGTAGCCTTCTGTGTCTTCTGCGCCAGATTGCGCACTTCGTCGGCCACCACGGCAAACCCACGACCCTGTTCACCGGCACGTGCGGCTTCAATCGCCGCGTTCAGCGCCAGCAAATTGGTCTGCTCGGCAATCCCGCGAATGGCGGTGAGAATGGCGTTGATGTTCTCGCTGTCCTTGGCCAGTGTTTGCACCACGTCTACGGCTTTGCCGATTTCCACTGCCAGCACACCGATCGAGTTCGAGGTGTCACGAACAATCTGCATGCCCTGACTCGCCGCCTGATCGGCATGGCTGGCCGCTTGCGCAGCCTGCGTCGCGTTACGTGCGACGTCCTGCGCGGTGGCGGTCATTTCCTGTACCGCCGTGGCGACCTGATCGATCTCGGCCATTTGTTTTTGAATGCCGATGTTGGTGCGAATCGCGATGTCGGCCGTGTGTTCCGAAGAATCGCTGACGCTCTGCACCGACGTTACCACTTGGGTGATCATCGCCTGCAATTTGGCGAGGAAGGTGTTGAAACCCTTGGCGATCGAGCCGAGTTCATCGCTACGATCACTGCTCAAGCGTCGGGTCAGATCACCCTCACCCTGAGCAATGTCATTGAGCATCGCGACCATCTGTATCAGCGGTCTGGCGATGCCGTGGCCAACCAGCCAGATCACCAGCAAGCCGAGGCCGGCGATGAGCAGACCGACCATGGCCATGCCGAACGTGTCGGACTTGCGTTGCGCATCGAGGTCGCCCTGCAGCTTTTGCAGATCCGCCATTACCGCGTTCAAAGGCAATTGCAGCATCAGTGTCCAGCGTGCGTCGGTCTGGCCGATGCCGAATGGCAGGTACAGTTCGATGCGACCCTTGTCCTTGTTGACCGAGTAAGTCACTTCGCCGCGCTTGAGATTGGCCATGTTGGCGGTCTGCTCGGCGTCGAGAATATCGCTGACTTTTTCGCCGAATTTGCTCGGGTCTTTGGTGTAGGCGACGATCCGGCCGTTGCCGCCGATCAGGGCCATTTGCCCGGCGCCGCTGTACAGTTTCTGGTTGGCGCCGAGGAGCATTTCCTGAATGAAGTTCACCGATAAGTCAGCACCGACGATGCCCTGGAAAGTGCCGTTGAGCATGATCGGTTCAATGAAGGAGGCGAGCATGACGATCTTGTCGCCGACCTTGTACGGCGCCGGATCGATCACGCAGGCTTTCTTCGTTTCCTTCGAGCACAAGTAGTACTCGCTGGCGCGCACGCCGGTGGACAGGGTTTTCTGGTCGTCGACGTCGACCAGTTTGTCCAGGCCGAGGGTGCCGTCATCGTTGCGGAACCACCAAGGCAAGAAACGCCCGTTGGCCGCGTCGATGCCAACCACGCTGGTGCCGACGTAGGCCGCGTCGTTGTGGTCGAGGGCGTTCTTTTCCCAGCCGATGTAAGTGCCGAGAATCTTCGGGTTCTTCTCGACGTTTTCTTTGATCAGGCTGATCAACTGCTCGCGGCTGACGGTCAGACGCGGCTGGCCATCGGCGCCCGGCGTGCCGAGCAGGGCGTTGACCCGCACCAGGCCGCCGGCAATCAGCAGTGGCGCCTCGAGCTCGCGCTGGATCTGGCTGACCTGAGTCTGCGCCAGCGAGGTCAGGCGTTGTTCGATGACCTGCTCGAACTGCGCTTGCGTGCGCTGTTGCACCATCTCCTGCGTGCGCGCACCGGAGAACAGCGCATACAGCACCAGCGCGGCGACCACGCTGAGGACGATGGCGCCGGCCAGGGCGGCGACGGAAAACTGGATCGACTTGAACTTCATGGGAGCTCCGCACGCAAGAGGACGTCTGCGGTGATATATCGGCAGCCGGCATTGGGCCATGAGTGCGAGCCGGTGCAATTGAAAGCCGATGTCGCAAATGGATCTGTGCACGACGCAGTTGCTGCGGGCCTGGCGATCGCTGTGAATTTTTTACGACAGCTCAAGTGGAAAACGTCTGAAAGTCGCTGCAACACGTCCGTTGTATCTGGCGTCGATACAATTACCCGCCTAGGATACGCGCAGGTTTTCAGGGAGCTTTTGAATGAACAAGACATTGGTTGTAAGTGCACTGAGCGCAGCGCTGTTGCTGGCCGGTTGTCAGTCGGTCAACACCACCAATGGCGGCGCCGTGGGTGTGGAACGCAAGCAGTACATGTTCAGCATGCTGTCCTCGCAAGAGGTCGATCAGATGTATGCCCAGTCGTATCAGAAGACTGTCGGTGAAGCCTCCAGCAAGGGTGTGCTGGACAAGACCAGTCCTGAGGCCAAACGGGTTCAGGCAATTGCCAATCGCTTGATCGCCCAGGCGCCGAACTTCCGTCCGGATGCGGCGCAATGGCAGTGGGAAGTCAATCTGATCAAGAGCGACGAGCTCAACGCCAACTGTGGTCCTGGCGGCAAGATCATTTTCTACACCGGCCTGATCGACAGCCTGAAACTGACCGACGATGAAATCGCCGCGGTGATGGGCCATGAGATCGCCCACGCCCTGCGCGAGCACGGTCGTGAAGCGATGTCCAAGGCGTACGGGATTGAAATGGCCAAACAGGGTGCGGGTGCATTGCTCGGTCTGGGTCAGGACAGTCTGGCGCTGGCCGACACCGTGGCCAACTACGGCATGACCCTGCCGAACAGCCGTGCCAACGAAAACGAAGCCGACCTGATTGGTCTGGAACTGGCCGCACGCGCCGGTTACAACCCGAACGCCGCGATCACCCTGTGGAACAAGATGAGCAAGGCCTCGGAAGGTGCTCCTCCGGAATTCATGAGCACTCACCCGGCCTCGGCCAGCCGGATTGCCTCGTTGCAGGCAGCGATTCCGAAGGTCATGCCGCTGTACGAACAGGCTCCTAAATCCTGAGTCGGTGATCGTTCCCACGCTCTGCGTGGGAATGCCTCAAGGGACGCTCCGCGTTCCAAAAGGGACGCAGAGCGTCCCCGGCTGCATTCCCACGCAGAGCGTGGGAACGAGCGGGGTCGGCAGGGTTAAACCCAGCCACTGCTCTGCATCGCCTTGTACACCGCGACGATTGCCAGAATCATGAATGCCGAGGCCGCGAGGCGACGGATCAAGGTCAGCGGCAATTTGTCCGCAGCAAAGTTACCCGCCAATACCACTGGCACGTTGGCAATCAACATGCCCGCCGTCGTACCGATAATCACCAGCCACAGTTCCGGATATTGCGCGGCGAGCATCACCGTCGCGACCTGAGTCTTGTCACCCATTTCTGCAAGGAAAAACGCAATCAGCGTGGTCAGGAACGGCCCGAACTTGCGTGCGGTGCTGGTTTCATCGTCGTCCATTTTGTCCGGAACCAGCGTCCACAGCGCAGTGGCGGTGAAGCTTGCGGCGAGAATCCAGTGCAGCGTCGCATTCGAGAAGAAACTGCCGAACCAGGCGCCGACCGCACCGGCTGCTGCGTGGTTGGCCAGGGTCGCCGCGACAATGCCGGCAATGATCGGCCAGGGTTTGCGAAAGCGAGCGGCGAGAATCAGCGCGAGCAGTTGCGTCTTGTCGCCGATTTCGGCCAAGGCAACGATTGCGGTGGGAACGAGTAACGAGTCCAGCATCAGGATTTTCCTAAGGGGCGGGTCGACACGGCTATGACACGTACAGCCTTCCCGCCCCGGGTAAGGTGTGCGTGTCATAGGTCTTGTCAAACCCTGCGATCCGTCTGCTGCGGACGCTTGGGTCGCATACGCCATGATCTGAGGATCAAGTATGTTGACGTATGCCGGACGAGCTTGGCGCTCGTGGGAGACTACTCCCCTAGGACGGAGCGGATTCTGCCTAGGCAAATCCGTTTGGGCAAGAACAAATTTTCAGCCGCGCTTGGCCCGGTAAATCCGGAAACCATTGCCTTCAGCCTTGATCGCGCACACGCCAAGATGCTCTTCGATCAGCGGTTGATACTTGAGGAAACTGTTCGCCACCAAGCGCAGTTCGCCGCCGTTTTTCAGATGTTTCGCCGCTTTTCGCAGCAAGTTCTCCGTGGCGAAATAATCGGTATGCACGCCGACATGGAAGGGCGGATTGCTCAGAATCGCGCTCAAACCCATCGGCGCGGCGTCGATACCGTCCCCGGTCAGTACTTCAGCCTCCAGACCGTTGGCCGCCAGCGTCAGACGGCTGCTGGCAGCGGCAAACGCATCGACATCCAGCAACGTCACCTGATTGTGCGGGTAGCGACGTTTGACCGCAGCCCCCAACACGCCTGCGCCGCAACCGAAGTCGAGCAGATGGCCGCTCGGCAGTTTGTCCAGATGCTCCAGCAGCAGGGCGCTGCCGCGATCCAGTCGACCGTGGCTGAACACGCCCGGCAGGCTGATGACTTTCAACGGGCCTTCGGCCAGTGGCAGTTCATAAGTCTGCGCCAGGCTTTCCAGAGACTTGGCTTCTGGCGCGTTGGCCACGGTGACTTGCCAGAGTTGGCAGTGCCGCGCGCTGTCGAGTTTGCGCGGCTTGCCGAACGGGTTGAGCTGCTTGGACGCGCCTTCGATGCCGCTGCGTTTCTCACCGACCAGAAACACCTCACGTCCGGTCAGACGCGAAGCCACGGCGTTGAGGATGTAATCGGTCAGGTCCTTGGACTTGGGCAGAAACACCACGGCGCTGTCGAATTCCCGCTCCGGGATGTTCACGCCGAAATGGCTGCGACCTTCGAAGCGAGCGTCCAGCGCGGCTTGATCGCCGGCATGCCAGCACCAGCCGAATGCATTGGGCAAGCGCCCAAGCAAATCGTCGGCGGGCAAACCGGCCAACAACAACGAACCTTGAAACAACTCGGGCTGACGAAGCAGTACTTCACTGCGCGGATCCATAACTGCTCCTCAAAAAAAAGTGCCGCAGTTTATCAACTGACGACCCGCAGCGCCTTACCGCTGAAGAACGCCTGAGCGTTTTCGGTCAATTGGCCGACGATGCGCTGGCGTGCCTCGCGGCTGCCCCAGGCGTTATGCGGGGTGACGATCAGGCGTGGAATGTCCGCTGCGAGCAACGGATTGCCTTGGGTCGGTGGCTCGACGCTCAACACATCAGTGGCCGCGCCGCCCAGATGCCCGGCGCGCAGAGCGTCGGCCAGTGCCTGTTCGTCGATCAGGCCGCCGCGTGCGGTGTTGACCACGAAGGCGCCGGGTTTCATCGACGCCAGTTCGCGGGCACCGATGAAGTGCCGGGTGTGTTCGTTGAGCGGGCAGTGCAGGGTCAGGGCGTCGATCTGCGGCAACAATTCGTTCAACGGCAGACGATCCGGTCGAGCAGGGCGCCCGGGAATCTGCCCGAGCAACACGCGCATGCCGAACGCTTCGGCCAATCGCGCCACGGCGCCGCCGAGTTCGCCATGACCGAGCAGGCCGAGGGTTTTGCCCTCCAGTTCAACGATCGGATAGTCGAGCAGGCAGAACTGTTTCGCCTGCTGCCAGCGACCTTCGCCAACGGCTTTCTGATACTCGGCCAGACGCGTGGCGAGGTTGAGCAACAGCATGATCGTGTGTTGCGCCACCGACGGCGTGCCGTAACCCTGGCAATTGCACACGGTGATGCCCTGAGCGCGGGCGGCGGCGAGGTCGACGTTGTTGGTGCCGGTGGCGGTGATCAGGATCAGTTTCAGATCGGGGTTGGCGGCCATCGCGGCGGCGTCGATCAGGATCTTGTTGGTGATGGCGACTGTTGCACCTTGCAGGCGCTCGGCGACTTGCCCGGGCAAGGTCTGGGCGAACAGCTGCAGATCGCTGAAAGACTCGCGTAAAGGACTGAGGTCGAGGTCGCCGAGATCCAGCGAAGGGTGATCAAGGAATACCGCGCGGCGCGTGTTCGTCATCAACTGTACCTTTCGTGCTGTGAGCGTAGGGCGTAATCTGCCGAGCCTACCAGATGAAACAATTGGTTACTCAGTGCCAGAGGTACTCACAAGTCCTGTGGGAGCGAGCTTGCTCGCGAAGAGGGCGGATCAAGCGAATTGTGGTTGTCTGACACACCGCCTTCGCGAGCAAGCTCGCTTCCACAGGGAAAGCATCTGCGCCATGAGTCCGATTTGACCGATCAACTCCAGAGGAGCCCCCATGTACTGGACCGAGTTCTTGACCGTTGCACTGATCCACTTGCTGGCCGTCGCCAGCCCCGGCCCGGACTTTGCCGTGGTGGTGCGCGAGAGCGTGACCCACGGTCGCCGCGCCGGGACCTGGACCGCGCTGGGCGTGGGCACGGCGATTTTCCTCCACGTTGGTTATTCGTTGCTGGGGATCGGCCTGATCGTGTCGCAATCGATCGTGCTGTTCAACGCGTTGAAGTGGGCGGCGGCCGCTTACTTGCTGTACATCGGCTTCAAGGCGCTGCGTGCGCAACCGGCGAAAGTCGTGGCCGATGATCTGCACAAAGAGGCCGGCGTTCGCACGGCTCGCGGCGCATTCACGTCGGGCTTCGTCACCAATGGTCTGAATCCGAAAGCCACGCTGTTCTTCCTGTCGCTGTTCACCGTGGTGATCAACCCGCATACGCCATTGGCCGTGCAGGCCGGTTACGGGATTTACCTGGCGGTCGCGACTGCGTTTTGGTTCTGCCTGGTGGCTATGCTGTTCAGCCAGCAACGTGTACGTGCCGGTTTCGCCCGCATGGGCCACTGGTTCGACCGCACTATGGGCGCGGTGCTGATCGCTCTCGGCGTGAAAATCGCGTTTACCGAAATGCATTGATCTCACTGTGTAGGAGCTGCCGAAGGCTGCGATCTTTTGATCTTGATCTTAAAAAAACAAAGTCAAAAGATCGCAGCCTCGTTGCACTCGACAGCTCCTACACGAGTTGGCTGAGCTTGCTCAGGTTATTCAGATACTCGCGGGGATTTTCCCCAAGCAAACGGCGAAACATCGCGCTGAACGCCCGCGCGCTGCCGTAACCCAGGTCCTGCGCCACACGCTGCACGCTGTCCCCGGCGAGCAGGCGCGGCAGAGCTTCCATCAGGCGCAGTTGCTGGCGCCAGGCGTTGAAGCTCATCTGCAACTGTTGCTGAAACAGCCGCGCCAACGTGCGTGAGCTGGCGCCGACCTGCTGCGCCCAGTCTTCCAGCGTATTGGCATGATCAGGGGTGTGCAGCAGTGCCAGACAGATGTTTTGCAGGCGCCGGTCAGTGGGCATCGGAATGTGCAGTGGCAGGTTTTCCAGGCTCGCGAGTTCTTCGAGCATCAGTTGCTGGATCAGCGGATTGTCGGCATGCGGCGGCCCTTGCACGGCACGCAGGATCAGCTCGCGCAGCAGCGGCGTCACCGCCAGCACACAGCACTGTTGCAGGCTGGCGGGCGACAGCGCAGGCGCAATGAACAGCGAGCGCATCTGCACGTCGCCGCTCATGAAAATCTCGTGCGCCACCTCGGGTGGAATCCACACCGCGCGACTCGGCGGAATCACCCACGCCCCCGATTGCGTGACCACGCGCATGATCCCGCTGACGGCATACAGCAGTTGCGCCTCGCGATGCAGGTGCAGCGGCTGGTGCGCGCCGTCCAGGTAATCCCGGGGGTAGGCGCTCACCGGGCCGTGTTCGAAATGGCTGATTAACATGTCTGATTTGATGAGTTGCTTGGCAGGAATGCGCTTTACGGCCAACTTAGCATAAGCGCCACACAACAACGTAAAGCGTGCCGCCATGAATCAATCGAGAAACGTCATCCGCTACATCAACGCCGCCCATGTGATCGATCACATGTTCATGCTTATTTTTCCCGCCGCCGTGCTCGGCATGACTCAAGCGTTCGGTCTCGATTACGCCGCGCTGATCGGCCTGTCGCTGGGAGGTTTCATTGCTTTTGGCGCCTGTTCGCTACCCGCCGGTTGGCTGGGCGATCACTGGAGCCGGCGGCAGATGATGCTGGTGTTTTTCTTCGGTATCGGCGCTTCGGCGATCTTTACCGGCCTGAGCAACAGCCCGACCATGCTGGTGATCGGCCTGACCCTGATCGGTATTTTCGCGGCGATCTATCACCCGGTGGGCACGGCGATGCTGGTGGCCTACGCGCGGAATCGTGGCCGCGAAATCGGCATCAACGGTATGTGGGGCAATCTGGGCGTGGCATTTTCGGCGCTGATTACCGGGTTGCTGGTGGCGCAGTTCGGCTGGCGCTCAGCGTTCTTGTTACCGGGGGCGGTGGCGATTGTGCTGGGTTTTGGCTTCGCCTTGCAGGTGCGTGAGGAACCGATTCCGAAGCGTGCGCACACGCCTCTCAAGGGGGCCGCCGGCCAGCGCATTTCCATGGTTATGGTGTTCGGTGTGCTGGCGTTGGCCACGGCCACCGGTGGTGTGGTGTTCAACGCCACCACCATGACGTATCCGAAACTGTTTCAGGAGCGATTGCATGAACTGTTCGCTTCGCCGCAAACCCTCGGTGTGGTGGTCAGCCTGGCTTATGCCTTTGGCGCGGTCGCGCAGTTGAGCATCGGTCGAGTGCTGCACCGGGTCAGTCTGAAATGGCCGTTCATAGTGTTGACGTTGTGCCAGGCGCCACTGTTGTTTGCGCTGGCCTATGCCGAGGGCTGGGCAGTGATTGCGCTGGGTGCGGCATTCATGTTCGTGGTGTTCGGTCAGGTAACAGTCAACGATGCGATGGTTGCCAACTTCGTCGCCCCGCAATGGCAATCACGGGTGTTCGCCCTGCGTTACTGTTTATCGTTCGGTGCCAGTGCGACGGCGATTCCGCTGATTTCCTATGTCGAACCGCGCCATGGCTTCGTAGGCCTGTACTTGATTCTCGCGGGTTTCGGCGCACTGACCTTCCTCGCGGCAGTGGTTTTCCCACGGACGCCTTCTGAAGAGGCTGTAGGCCAAACTGCCTGATAGATAGCGAATACCGGCAAATGCTGGCGCAAAGCTAGTATTTGTACGGCTTTGCAAATCATTCCTTTGGCTGATTTGGCTGGCGTATAAGGGTTCTAGAGTACCAATCTCTACGCCAACACCGTGCAGTCAGAAAAGGGATTCTTATGTTGCAGACTCGCGTCATTCCCCCGGCCGATGGGGCCTACCAGTATCCATTGCTGATCAAACGGCTGCTGATGTCCGGCGCCCGTTACGAGAAAACCCGCGAGATCATCTACCGTGACCAATTGCGCTACAGCTACCCGACGCTGATCGAGCGTGTGGCACGGCTGGCCAATGTGCTGACGGCGGCCGGTGTGAAGGCCGGTGACACCGTGGCGGTGATGGACTGGGACAGTCACCGTTACCTGGAATGCATGTTTGCGATTCCGATGATCGGCGCGGTGATTCACACGATCAACGTGCGCCTGTCGCCGGAGCAGATCCTCTACACCATGAACCATGCCGAGGACCGCTTTGTGCTGGTCAACAGCGAGTTCGTCGGGCTGTATCAGGCGATCGCACCGCATTTGACCACGGTCGAGAAAACCCTGCTGCTGACTGATCTGCCAGAGAAAACCGCCGATCTGCCGAACCTGGTCGGTGAGTACGAGCAACTGCTGGCCGCCGCCAGTCCACAGTACGACTTCCAGGACTTCGACGAAAACTCGGTCGCCACCACGTTCTACACCACCGGCACCACCGGCAACCCGAAAGGCGTGTATTTCACCCATCGGCAATTGGTGCTGCACACCATGGGCGTGTCGACCATCATGGGCTCCATCGACAGTGTGCGCCTGCTCGGCACCAACGATGTGTACATGCCAATCACGCCGATGTTCCACGTTCACGCCTGGGGTCTGCCGTACGTGGCGACCATGTTGGGCCTGAAACAGGTATATCCGGGGCGTTACGATCCGGAGTTTCTCGTGGAGCTGTGGCGCAAGGAAAAGGTCACCTTCTCCCACTGCGTGCCAACCATTTTGCAGATGCTGCTTAACGCCAAAGGCGCACAGGGCACCGATTTCGGCGGCTGGAAGATCGTCATTGGCGGCAGCGCGCTCAATCGCACTCTGTACGAAACCGCCAAGGCGCGCGGCATTCAGCTCACGGCGGCCTACGGCATGTCGGAAACCGGGCCGCTGGTGTCCTGCGCGCACCTCAATGATGAGCTGATGGCCGGCACTGAAGACGAACGCACCACCTATCGGATCAAGGCGGGTGTGCCGGGGCCGTTGGTGGAAGCGGCGATTGTCGATGCCGAGGGTAACTTTCTTCCGGCCGACGGCGAGACCCAAGGCGAGCTGGTGCTGCGCGCGCCTTGGCTCACCGAGGGCTATTTCAACGAACCGCAGAAGGGCGCCGAGCTCTGGGCTGGCGGCTGGTTGCACACCGGCGACGTCGCCACGCTCGACAGCATGGGCGTGATCGACATCCGCGACCGCATCAAGGACGTGATCAAGACGGGCGGCGAGTGGATCTCCTCGCTGGATCTCGAAGACCTGATCAGCCGTCACGTCGCGGTACGCGAAGTAGCGGTGGTGGGCATCGCTGATCCGCAGTGGGGCGAGCGCCCGTTTGCCTTGCTGGTGATCCGCGAAGGGCATGTGATTGGGGCGCGCGAGCTCAAGGAACACCTCAAGCCGTTCGTGGAATTGGGCCACCTGAGCAAGTGGGCGATCCCGAGTCAGATCGCCCTTGTTACCGAAATTCCCAAGACCAGTGTCGGCAAGCTCGACAAGAAGCGTATCCGCCTCGACATCACCGAATGGCAGGCCAACAACAGCACCTTCCTCTCGACACTTTGAGTGTCTGCTGGCGCGCCGAAACCGGCGCGCCAGACCCACCAAGCAAGCGCTTGGCTTGTGAAATCGAAAAAATCAGCCATCCTTGCCGTGCCGACATGCGTCGGACTGGCGAAAGGACTGTTCCAGAGTGGCCGGCAGCTGCAAATCACACTTTAGAGGGATCAAGCAGTACCACCTGCTGGCTATAGTCCGCTCAAGGATTTTTAAGAACGGGGCACACGCACAAAACGGGGCGATGCATCTTTGGAGTGACTTCGGGCTGTCTCTGGCACCCGGTCCTTCAGGCGTTTTTAAAAGTACTCACTGCCATAACAATAATGCACATGGAGTAGCGTCGATGACCTCAGTAAACCAGTTCTGGCGCCGGGCGAAACTGCCTCTGGCGGTCAGTCTTGCCTCCTCGCTCGCCGGGCCCGCATTCGGCGTCAGTTTCAACGTCGGTGAAATCGAAGGCCAGTTCGACTCATCCCTGTCGATCGGTGCCAGTTGGTCTACTCAGAGCCCGAACAAGAACCTCATCGGCGTCAACAATGGCGGCCACGGTCTGTCGCAAACGTCCGATGACGGTCACGCCAACTTCAAGAGCGGTGAAACCTTTTCGAAGATCTTCAAGGGTATCCATGACCTTGAACTGAAATACGGCGACACCGGTGTGTTCGTCCGTGGCAAATACTGGTACGACTTCGAACTCAAGGATGAAAGCCGCGAGTTCAAGGACATCAGTGATTCGGGTCGCAAGGAGGGCGCCAAGTCGTCCGGCGGGCAGATCCTCGACGCCTTCGTCTACCACAACTACTCGATCGCCGATCAGCCGGGCTCCGTGCGTCTGGGCAAGCAGGTGGTGAGCTGGGGTGAAAGTACCTTCATCGGCGGCGGCATCAACTCGATCAACCCGATCGACGTGTCTGCATTCCGTCGTCCGGGCGCCGAGATCAAGGAAGGCCTGATCCCGGTCAACATGTTCTACGTGTCCCAGAGCCTCACCGAAAACCTTTCGGCCGAAGCGTTCTATCAACTGGAATGGGACCAGACCGTCGTCGATAACTGCGGCACGTTCTTCTCGCAGCCGGACATCGTGGCCGACGGTTGCAACGACAACCTGCGCGTGCTGAACAAGCGTTCGCAAATCCCGGCCGTGGCCCTTGGCCCTTTGGCGGCCAATGGCGTCAGCGTCAACGAAGAAGGCGTTCTGGTGCGTCGTGGGCCGGATCGCGATGCCCGTGACAGCGGTCAGTGGGGCGCGTCCTTCAAGTACATGTACGAACCGCTCGACACCGAGTTCGGCGCCTACTTCATGAACTACCACAGCCGTGCGCCGATCTTCAGTGCCACCGGTGCGCCGCAATCGGTCTACAACACCGCGCGCGCGCTGCCAGGGCCATTTGCGGCACTTGCACCGCTGCTGGTCGCGGGTAACTCGAACTACTTCATTGAATACCCGGAAGACATTCGTCTCTACGGTCTGAGCTTCTCCACCACTCTGCCTACCGGTACGGCGTGGAACGGTGAGATCAGCTACCGTCCGAACGCGCCGGTACAACTGAACTCCACCGACATCCTGTTCGCCGGCGTGCGTCCGATCGGCGGTGCATTGACCAACGCTTCGATACTCAATGGCGTGCCGGGTCAGGATCTGCATGGTTACGAGCGCAAGGAAATCACCCAGATCCAGACGACGTTCACGCACTTCTTCGATCAGGTCATGGGCGCCAGCCGTCTGACCCTCGTCGGTGAAGTCGGGGCAACCTACGTCGGCGGGCTGGAAAGCCGTTCCGACAAGCGTTATGGCCGCGATCCGGTGTATGGCCCGGGCGAGTTGCCGGCCACTGGCACCACCAACACCTGCGCCAACATTCTCAACGCCAGCACCATCAACGGTGCAGGGCCGGGTTCGCCGCAGAACAACCGCAGCCGCAATTGCGACAACGACGGCTTCACCACGTCAATGTCGTGGGGCTACCGCGGTCGCGCCATCTGGGAATACAACGACGTCTTCGCCGGTGTGAACCTCAAGCCGAACGTGGCCTGGTCCCACGACGTCAGCGGTTACTCGCCAGGCCCTGGCGGCAACTTCGAGGAAGGTCGCAAAGCGGTCAGCCTGGGTGTCGACGCCGAGTACCAGAACACCTACACCGCGAGCCTGGCGTACACCAACTTCTTCGACGGCAAGTACACCACTGTGGATGACCGCGACTTCGTTGCGCTCAGCTTCGGCGTGAACTTCTAAGCACTGCATTTCAGGACGAACGAATTTATGAAAATAACAAAGAGTCTGTTCCACGCCGGTGTTCTGGGCCTGTCGCTGCTGGCGACCGGCGTCATGGCCGCGGTGCCTGCTGCCGAAGCCGACAAACTGGGCAAGAGCCTGACGCCGATGGGCGCTGAAATGGCCGGTAACGCCGACGGTTCGATCCCGGCGTGGAAGCCGCTGCCAAAGAACGCCGGCTCGGTCGACAGCAAGGGGTTCCTGTCCAATCCATACGCCAGTGAGCAACCGCTGTTCACCATCACGGCGAAAGACGTCGACAAGTACAAGGACAAGCTGGCGCCAGGTCAGTACGCGATGTTCAAACGTTACCCGGACACCTTCAAGATGCCGGTCTACCCGTCCCATCGCGGTGCGACCGTGCCGGATGACGTGTTTGCCGCGATCAGGAAAAACGCCACCACCACCAACCTGGTGTCCGGCGGCAACGGTCTGGAAAACTTCGATACCGCCGTACCGTTCCCGATTCCGAAAACCGGTGTGGAAGTCATCTGGAACCACATCACCCGCTATCGCGGCGGCAGCGTGACCCGTCTGGTGACCCAGGCGACACCTCAGCCGAACGGCTCGTTCAGCCTGGTGTACTTCCAGGATCAGTTCGTGTTCCGCGACAAGATGAAGGATTACGACCCGAAAAACCCGGGCAACATCCTGTTCTACTTCAAGCAGAAAGTGACCGCGCCGGCACGTCTGGCCGGTGGTGTGCTGCTGGTGCACGAAACTCTCGATCAGGTCAAAGAACCACGTTCTGCGTGGGTCTACAACGCCGGTCAGCGTCGGGTGCGTCGTGCGCCACAGGTGTCCTATGACGGTCCGGGTACTGCGGCGGATGGCCTGCGTACTTCCGACAACCTCGACATGTTCAACGGTGCTCCGGATCGCTACGACTGGAAGCTCGAAGGCAAGAAAGAGATGTACATCGCCTCGGACAGCTACAAGCTCGACGATCCGAAACTGAAGTACGCCGACATCATCAAGGCCGGTCACATCAACCAGGATCTGGCGCGTTACGAGCTGCGCCGCGTCTGGCATGTGGTTGCCACCTTGAAAGAAGGTCAGCGTCACATCTACGCCAAACGTGACTTCTACATCGACGAGGACACCTGGCAAGCCGCCGTGATCGATCACTACGATGGTCGTGGTCAACTGTGGCGCGTCGCCGAAGCGCACGCCGAGAACTACTACGACAAGCAAGTGCCGTGGTATGCCCTGGAAACCCTCTACGACCTGCAGTCCGGCCGCTATCTGGCACTGGGCATGAAGAACGAAGAGAAGAGTGCGTATGACTTCGGCTTCACCGCTACCACCAGCGATTTCACCCCGGCCGCACTGCGTCAGGATGGTGTTCGCTAACCCGCTGTAAAACCGAGGCCGCATCCTCGTGAAAACGCCCCGACTGGTTCGGGGCGTTTTTTTTGCTTTTGTAGGAGCTGCCGAAGGCTGCGATCTTTTGACTTTGACTTTTCAACGGCAAAAGGCAGATCAAAAGATCGCAGCCTTCGGCAGCTCCTACAGGGGGGGGAGCCACAGGAGGGTGTAGCCTTTTTGTAGCCATTTGTAGCAGCAACCTTCATAACGGGTTCGTTTAAGGCTAGTCTGCGGACATCTGCAACGCCGCCAACAGCAATTCGAACAAGAGCCGGCCATGACTGATCTGTCCCCACTTCCGGGTCCCGCAAGTGTTGCCGTCGCGGCATTGGACGGGCGTTTTTTTCGCCCGCCGTTGCCCGACGGCTACGTCGTGCGACCACGCCTTTGCGAGCGCCTGCAGGCCGGGCTCGGTGGGCGCCTGTTGCTGGTCAGCGCCCCCGCCGGGTTCGGCAAGAGCTCGCTGGCGGTGGAGTTCTGTCAGAGTCTGCCGGCGCACTGGCAAAGCCTCTGGCTGGGCCTGAGCCCGCGCGACAGCGACCCCGGACGCTTTCTTGAGCGTTTGCTCGAAGGCTTGCAGGATTTTTTCCCGCAATTGGGCAGCCGCGCACTCGGCCTGCTGAAAATGCGCCAACGCCATCAGCCATTTGCCTTCGAAGAATGGCTCGACGGTTTGCTCGATGAACTGACCCTGCACCTTGATCCTGCCGCGCCACTGCTGCTGGTGCTCGACGATTACCATCTGGCTCAAGGCCCGGTGCTTGACCGTTGCCTGCAATTTTTCCTCAACCATCTGCCCGACGGCTTGCTGGTCATGGTCACCAGTCGTCAGCGCCCGGACTGGCATCTGGCGCGCTTGCGTCTGTCGCGGCAGTTGTTGGAGTTGCACGAGGCGGATCTGCGCCTGACCCACGACGAAGCCCTGACCCTGCTTGATCGCCACAGCAGTTCGCTGCGCGGTGAAGCCCTGGAAAACCTGATCCAGCGCAGCGAAGGCTGGGTCGCCGGTTTGCGTTTCTGGCTGCTCGCGGTGTCTGAAGCCGGCAGCGATGCGGCGTTACCGCAAGCGCTGAACGGCGGGGAAGGGCTGATCCGCGACTATTTGCTGGAAGAGGTCATCGACTGTCTGCCAGCCGAAGTGCAAGCCTTTCTCTACGACACGGCGCCACAGGAACGCTTCTGCAGTGAGCTGTGCGATGCCGTGCGCGAAGCTCATGACAGCGCCGAGATCCTGCGTTTCCTGTTGGCGCATCAGGTCTTTCTGGTGCCGCTGGACGAGCATGGGCACTGGTATCGTTATCACCATCTATTCTCTGATCTATTGCGCAGCCGACCGATTGCTCAGGCGATAGTGCCGACTGCAACGCTGCATCTGCGTGCCTGTCGCTGGTTCAACGCACAGGGGCTGCTGGATGAAGCGGTTGAACAGGCGTTGCGCGCCGGTCACCTCGATGTCGCCGCGAACCTGGTGCAGAACCTATCCGAGGAGCAACTGCTGGCCGAGCAAAACGTCGGCATGCTGCTGCGCTGGAAAATGGACCTGCCCGACAGCCTGTTGATCAGCACGCCTCGTCTTATCGTTCTCTACAGCTGGGCACTGGGGCTGGCCTGTCAGCTCGATGCCGCCGAAGAGTTGTCCAGCCACCTGAGCCGCTTTCTGCCGGCGCCTTCGGCTACCGCGCAAAAGTCGATGCTGGCGCAATGGCTGGCGTTGAGCGGGATCATTGCCCGGGGGCGCGGCCATCGCGAGCTGACGTTGCGCTATTGCACCGAGGCACTGGAAAGTCTGCCGGCCAAGCGTTACGGCCAGCGGCTGATGTGTCTGTCGACCTTGTCCAACCTGGCCATTGCCGACGGCGATCTGTGGCGTGCGCGAGGGCTGAATCGCGAATCCCTTGAACTGGCGCAGCGGGTTGGCAATCCACTGTTCGAAGCCCTGGCCCATTACGATCGCGCTCGCGTGTTGCAGTCCCGTGGCGAAATCCTGCGGGCGCTGGATGAAGTGCATCAGGGCCTGGAGCGTCTGCGCGGTTTGTCACCGCAACGTCTGTACGCGGTGCGTGCACGGCTGACGTTGTATGAAGGTTTTCTGTTGGCGATGCGTTTGCAGCCTCAGGCGGCACGCGTCTGCTTGCTGGCCGGGATCGGCGAGGCGCGGGCCTGCCGCGATATCAGTGTGCTGATCGGCCATTGTGTGATCGCCCGGCTCGACGGCAGCATCGGTGAGTTCGCCAAGGCTTTCGCCGAACTGGCCGAAGCCGAGCGTCTGATGCATATCTGGGACGTCCCGCCGATCTACTATCTGGCGATGATTACCCTGGTCAAATGCGAGTTGTGGCTGGCGCAGGGGCGTACCGATCTGGCCGAGGCCTGGCTTGCGCGACTGGGCCAGACCTACACCGGTGAGCGCGCTGCGGCGCCACCCGAGTTTCACCCCCAACTGCCATTGCACGTGGAGCTGCAACAAGCGCTGCTCGACATGACGCGCGGCCAGCCGATGCTCGCCGAAGGGCGGCTGGACGTGCTGCACGAAAACGGTGAGCAAACCGGGCGCCAGTTACTCAGCGTGATGGCGTTGACGCAAAAGGTGGCGTTGCTACTGGCGGGCGGGCGCGAGCCGGAAGCACGCAAGACATTGAGCCAGGCGCTGGAGCTGGCGGCCGGCGGGGTGTTGCAGCCATTCGATGGATTGGCCAAGGAGCACACGGACTGGTTGCGTGGGCAATTGCTGGCGTTCCCCGGACTGGCAGGTCAGCAATTGCTTGAGCATCTACCGCCAGCGCCGCCCCGGCAGATGCCGGAGTCCACGGTCACCGAACAGCTCAGTAGCCGCGAACTGGCCGTACTGCGGTTGATTGCCCAGGGTTGTTCGAACCAGGAAATCAGCGAGCAGTTGTTCATTTCGCTGCACACCGTGAAAACCCACGCCAGCCATATCAACAGCAAGCTGGGGGTTGAGCGGCGGACGCAGGCAGTGGCGCGGGCCAAAGAGCTGGGCCTGTTGGCCTAGGAGATAAAAAAACGTGGACAAAAAAACACCCCGCCATGGCGGGGTGTTTTCATTTTCCAGCTTCGAATGTTTCAGGCAGCTAAGGGATCAGACGATGACGTCGTTCGCACTGAGCGAGTTGACGCCCACCACTTGCACTTCGAAGTGACCCCCAGCGTCTGCGCTCAGGTTGCCCGACAGGACGTTATCTGCAAAACGCAGTTGCCCCAGCCCGGTGAATTCATTGGAGCCAATGAACGTCAAGTGTTGGTAGCCGAGAGTCCTCGGGTCAATGTCGAATTTGGAGAAATCGATTTTGTCCCCTTCCAGTGCGTTGAAATCGGCAATGACGTTCTGCGAGGAGCTTGTTCCGAATTCCTTTCCGAGATTGATCATGTTAGTGATGGCAAAGGTGTCAGCCCCGGTACCGCCCGTCAACGTGCTATGTCCCCACCCACCGTACAGTGTGTCGTTTCCTTCCCCACCGAACAGTTTGTCGGTTCCGCCATTGCCGCCGAGTACGTTGTTGCCGGCGTTACCCGTCAGAATGTTATCGAGGTTGTTGCCCCACATTGTCAGGTCTGCGCTGCCGAGCAGGGTGCCGTCCTCGACGTAATCCGAAAGGTTGTAGTCGACCGAAGTGCGGATCAGGTCGTGACCGCCATTCTGGAACTCGAAGACGAGGTCATTGACGTTATCCACAATAAAGATATCGTCGCCGCCCTCGCCAATCATGCGATCAGCGCCGAGACCGCCCGACAGGATGTTGTTGCCATCGTTGCCGTGCAAGACGTTTTCCAGGGCATTACCTGTCAGATTCAGGTTGGCACTGCCAATCATCTGACCATCTTCGACGTTGTCCGCCAGTGTGTAGTCGATGCTGGTGTTGACGGTATCAATCCCCTCATCCGCGAGTTCAACGATAACGTCGTTGATGTTATCCACGTAGTAAACGTCATGCCCGGCTCCACCAATCATGGTGTCTGCGCCTAGCCCGCCATCGATGTAGTTGGTGGCGGAATTGCCTGTGATGGTGTTGTCCAGCGCATTGCCGGTGAGTGCACCCCACGTGTCGCCAAGCATCGTCAAGTCTTCGACATTGGCGCCGAGGGTGTAGCTGATACTGGTTCTGACCAGGTCATGGCCTTCGCCGGCCTGCTCGATCACGACATCGTTGATGTTATCCACAACGTAGGTGTCGTTGCCGGCGCCACCGATCATGGTGTCGGCACCCATGCCGCCGTCGAGGATGTTGTTGCCGATGTTGCCGGTGATACGGTTGTTCACCGCGTTGCCGGTGCCGTTGAGATTGGCGCTGCCAATCAGGATCAGGTTTTCGACGTTGGCGCCGAGGGTGTAGTCGATGCTCGCGAACACGCGGTCGAGTGCGGTCAGCGAGGCGTCGGTTTCGATCACCACATCACCGACGTTGTCGACGTAGTAGGTATCAACGCCGTCGCCACCGATCATGGTGTCGGCGCCGAGGCCGCCGTCGAGGGTGTCGTCACCGGCGCCGCCGCTGAGGGTGTTGTTCATGGCGTTGCCGGTGAGCACGTTGTTCAGGCTGTTGCCGGTGCCGTTGATGGCGTTGCCGGTCAGCACCAGATTTTCCAGGTTGGCGCCCAGTGTCCAGTCAACCGACGCGCGGACGGTGTCGATTTCGTTCGCCAGGGTGCTGGTCTCGGTGATGATGTCGCCAGCGTTGTCGACGACATAAGTGTCGTTGCCCAAGCCGCCAATCAGCGTGTCGATGCCGGCGCCGCCGTCGAGAATGTTGTCACCGGCGTTACCGGTCATACGGTTGCTGACCGCGTTGCCGGTGCCGTTGAGGTTGCCATTGCCGGTGAGGATCAGGTTCTCGACGTTGGCGGTCAGGGTGTAGTCGATGGACGCGAACACGCGGTCGAGCGCGGTCAGCGAGGCATCGGTTTCGATGACCACGTCACCGACGTTGTCGACGTAGTAGGTGTCGACGCCGTCGCCACCGATCATGGTGTCGGCACCTGCGCCGCCATCGAGGGTGTTGGCCGCCGCGTTGCCGGTCAGCGTGTTGTTCAGGGCGTTGCCGGTGCCGTTGATGGCGTTGCCGGTCAGCACCAGATTTTCCAGGTTGGCGCCCAGTGTCCAGTCAACCGATGCACGGACGGTGTCGATCTCGTTCGCCAGGGTGCTGGTTTCGGTAACGGTGTCGCCGATGTTGTCGACGATATAAGTGTCGTTGCCCAAGCCACCGATCAGCGTGTCGGCACCCAGGCCACCGTCAAGAATGTTATCGCCGTCGTTGCCGGTGATGCGGTTGCTGACCGCGTTGCCGGTGCCGTTGAGGTTGGCCGTGCCGGTCAGGATCAGGTTTTCGACGTTGGCGCCGAGGGTGTAATCGATGGACGCGAACACGCGGTCGAGTGCGGTCAGCGAGGCATCGGTTTCGATCACTACATCGCCGACGTTGTCGACGATGTAAGTGTCGACGCCGTCGCCGCCGATCATGGTGTCGGCACCTGCGCCGCCATCGAGGGTGTTGGCCAGGGCGTTGCCGGTGAGGCGGTTATCCCGCTCATTGCCGGTGCCGTTGACGGCGTTGCCGATCAGGATCAGGTTCTCGACGTTGGCGCCGAGGGTGTAGTCGATGGAGGCGAACACGCGGTCGAGCGCGGTCAGCGAGGCATCGGTTTCGATGACCACGTCACCGACGTTGTCGACGTAGTAGGTGTCGACGCCGTCGCCGCCGATCATGGTGTCGGCGCCTGCGCCGCCATCGAGGGTGTTGGCCGCCGCGTTGCCGGTCAGCGTGTTGTTCAGGCTGTTGCCGGTGCCGTTGATGGCGTTGCCGGTCAGCACCAGATTTTCCAGGTTGGCGCCGAGTGTCCAGTCCAGCGAAGAACGCACGGTGTCGATTTCGGTGATCAGGGTGCTGGTTTCGGTGACGGTGTCGCCAACGTTGTCGACGATATAGGTGTCATTGCCCAGACCACCGATCAGCGTGTCGGCACCCAAGCCGCCGTCGAGGATGTTGTTGCCGTCGTTGCCGGTGATGCGGTTGCTGACCGCGTTGCCGGTGCCGTTGAGGTTGGCCGTGCCGGTCAGGATCAGGTTTTCGACGTTGGCGCCGAGGGTGTAGTCGATGGACGCGAACACGCGGTCGAGTGCGGTCAGCGAGGCATCGGTTTCGATCACTACATCGCCGACGTTATCGACGATGTAAGTGTCGACGCCGTCGCCGCCGATCATGGTGTCGGCACCTGTGCCGCCATCGAGGGTGTTGGCCAGGGCGTTGCCGGTGATGCGGTTATCCCGCTCATTGCCGGTGCCGTTGACGGCGTTGCCGATCAGGATCAGGTTCTCGACGTTGGCGCCGAGGGTGTAGTCGATGGAGGCGAACACGCGGTCGAGCGCGGTCAGCGAGGCATCGGTTTCGATGACCACGTCACCGACGTTGTCGACGTAGTAGGTGTCGACGCCGTCGCCACCGATCATGGTGTCGGCGCCTGCGCCGCCATCGAGGGTGTTGGCCACCGCGTTGCCGGTCAGCGTGTTGTTCAGGGCGTTGCCGGTGCCGTTGATGGCGTTGCCGGTCAGCACCAGATTTTCCAGGTTGGCGCCCAGTGTCCAGTCAACCGATGCACGGACGGTGTCAATCTCGTTCGCCAGGGTGCTGGTTTCGGTGACGGTGTCGCCGATGTTGTCGACGATATAAGTGTCGTTGCCCAAGCCACCGATCAGCGTGTCGGCACCCAGGCCGCCGTCAAGAATGTTATCGCCGTCGTTGCCGGTGATGCGGTTGCTGACCGCGTTGCCGGTGCCGTTGAGGTTGGCCGTGCCGTTCAGAATCAGGTTTTCGACGTTGGCGCCGAGGGTGTAGTCGATGGACGCGAACACGCGGTCGAGTGCGGTCAGCGAGGCATCGGTTTCGATGACCACGTCACCGACGTTGTCGACGTAGTAGGTGTCGACGCCATCACCGCCGATCATGGTGTCGGCACCTGCGCCGCCATTGAGGGTGTTGGCTGCAGCGTTACCGGTCAGCGTGTTGTCCAGCGCGTTGCCGGTGCCGTTGATCGCATCGCCGGTGAGCACGAGGTTTTCCAGGTTGGCGCCCAGGGTCCAGTCCACCGACGCGCGCACGGTGTCGATTTCGCTGGCCAGCGTGCTGCTTTCAGTCACCGTGTCGCCGATGTTGTCGACGATATAAGTGTCATTGCCCAAGCCGCCATTCAGGACGTCGGCACCCGCGCCGCCATCGAGGATGTTGTTGCCCGAATTACCATTGATGTAGTTAACGCCGCTGTTGCCGGTGCCGTTGAGATTGGCGGTACCGGAAAGCGAGAGAACTTCCACGTTGGCGCTCAAGGTGAAGTCGACCGACGACCAGACACTGTCGATCTCGCCGGCCAGGGTGCTGGTTTCCACGATGGTGTCGCCGACGTTGTCGACGATATAGGTATCGTTGCCGAGGCCGCCAATCAATGTGTCAGCGCCTGCGCCGCCATCAAGGATGTTATTGCCATCGTTACCGGTGATGCGGTTATTGACCGAGTTGCCGGTACCGTTGAGGTTGCCAGTGCCGGTCAGGATCAGGTTTTCGACGTTGTTGCCGAGGGTGTAATCGATGGACGCGAATACGCGGTCAAGGGCGGTCAGCGAGGCATCGGTTTCGATGACCACATCACCGACATTGTCGACGTAGTAGGTGTCGACGCCGTCGCCACCGGACATGGTGTCGGCACCTGCGCCGCCGTCAAGGGTGTTGTTCAGCGCGTTACCGGTGAGGATGTCGTTGAACGCAGAACCGATGGCGTTCTCGATCTTGGCGCCGTAGGCAATCGCCAGTCCGTCATTGATCGCGGTCTGGTTGTTGTAATCGATGAACGCCTTGCCGATCTGGCTGTAAGCGCCTTCATTGAGGTTGATGCTGACGGCCGCAAGCTGATTGCTGCCATCGATGGTGTCGTTGCCGCCGGCATCCCAGATGGTCTCGAAAATCGATTGGTTGGCTGCCCACTTGTAAACAGTGTCACCGGCCTGCCACGCCATGTTGGCGCCATACAGGCTCTGGATCGCGATGATGTCCAGCACCATTGGCGTGGTTGGCTGGTAGGAATAGTTGCTGTTGTAGCTCATCACTGTGAAGTGAACATCATCGAGCGTCGGGTCGAGCAGGGTCTTGTTGGTCGAGCTGGCGTCGAACGGGTGCTTGAGTCCCAGCGCATGGCCGATTTCATGCACGAACGTCATGTAGTCGTAGGTGCCTTTGCCCGGGTTCGGATCATTGGTCTGCGGACCGATCCAGACATCGCCGGCGACTGGCGTATTGGCCGGGAAGTAAGCCCACGCAGCGGTCTTGTCGTCCATCAAGCGATAGCCGCCAAAACGCATGTCACCGACGTTGAAAAGGGTGTCGGTGGTCAGCGTGAAGTTGAGGTTGGCGACGGCACTCCAGGCGCCCAGCGCACTGGTGATTGCGGTTTTTTGCCCGGCCGTGAGCTCATACAGTGCGTTGTATTCGTTGTCGGGGCTGTAGTCGGTCACGAAATACGAAGTGACCGGTGCCATGAAGCTATAGCTCAGGTTGGTCGGCCCAGTCGGACTCCAGTTGGCTCCCAGCCAATAGGTGCCAGAGATGAGGCTGTCGACGAGGGCATTGCCCGTCAGCGTGGAGGGCAAACTGATCGAATACGTCTTGGGCGTTGGCATAGGATTTCCTGAGAGCTATGCGACCCTTCCTGAATGCGGCCGCTACAAAAAGAACGCGATTTTGCACCAGAATTTATACATTTGACATCATAGGGCCACTATTTTCTGATGTGTGGCGTCAAATTACTGGCCTGGCATTCTGTATCGGCGCGTGCAGTAGAATCCTGAAAAAATGCTGTCCGCCGTCTGTCGAGGATTTTTCATGTCAGTTGTAACGCCTTCTCTCATCCGCGAAACCTTCCCCGTCGGCCCTTTGCAGTGCAACTGCACGATCATTGGCGACCCGTTGACCAAGAAAGCCATCGTCGTCGACCCCGGCGGCAACCCTGATCTGATCATGGCGCGCCTTGATGCGCATGGCCTGAAAGTGGTGAGCATCATCCATACCCACGCCCACCTCGATCACTTCCTCGCTTCCGGGCAAATGAAAGAGAAAACCGGTGCGACCCTGCATCTGCATAAAGAAGATCAGTTCCTGTGGGACAACCTGGAAATGCAATGCCAGATGTTCGGTGTGCCGTATGTGCCCGTGCCGTCGCCGGATCGCTGGTTGAGCGACGATGAAGAGCTGGCCTGCGGCTGCGGCGTGGCGCTGCATACGCCAGGTCATACACCCGGTTCCATGAGCTTTTGGTTTTCCGAGGCTAAGCTGTTGATAGCCGGCGACACGTTGTTTCGTCGCGGTGTAGGGCGCACGGATTTATGGGGCGGCGATCAGGCGACCATCGTGCGTTCGATCAAGCAGCGGCTATACACGCTGGACGAGGACGCGACCGTGGTGACCGGGCATGGGCCGGATACCCGTCTGGGGGATGAAATGCGCGAAAACCCGTTTGTGCGCGCCTGAATATTTTGTCACGAGTGCCCGGCGGAATTTTTGTTCATTGTCATGATCCAACGCCCGCGCAGGTCCATTAACCCAGTGGCCGCTGCACCACAGAATGCGAAAAACCAGGAGCTCTCCATGTTCACCAAGCGTCGTTTGATTATTGTCGCTACTGCCGTGGCCTTGCTGTCCGGCTGCGCCTCGCCTAACCCGTATGACAATCAGGGCCAGGCCGACGGTGGCTCGCAAGGCATGAGCAAAACCGCCAAATACGGTGGCCTCGGTGCACTCGCCGGCGCACTGGCCGGTGCCGCTATCGGTCACGACAACCGCGGCAAGGGTGCCTTGATCGGTGCTGCCGTGGTCGGTGCATCCGCTGCCGGTTACGGTTATTACGCCGACCAGCAAGAAAAGAAACTGCGCGCGAGCATGGCCAACACTGGTGTTGAAGTGCAGCGCCAGGGCGATCAGATCAAGCTGATCATGCCGGGCAACATCACGTTCGCCACTGATTCGGCGAACATCGCCTCCAGCTTCTACCAGCCACTGAACAATCTCGCGGGTTCGTTGAAAGAGTTCAGCCAGAACCAGATCGAAATCGTCGGCTACACCGACAGCACCGGCAGCCGCCAGCACAACATGGACCTGTCCCAGCGTCGCGCGCAGAGCGTGGCGACTTACCTGACCTCGCAAGGTGTCAGCGGTGCCAACCTCTCGGCCCGTGGCGCCGGACCGGATAACCCGATTGCCAGCAACGGTGACGTGAATGGCCGGGCGCAGAACCGTCGGGTCGAGGTCAACCTGAAGGCGATTCCGGGCCAGCAGTATGGTGGTCAGCAGCAACAGCAGCCGGGCACGGTTCAGCAGTATCCGTAAGCGCTTGCCCACATGAAGAAATGCCCGGTCCTGTGATCGGGCATTTTTTTGTGTGGTCAGTGCCGGCCCCTTCGCGAGCAAGCTCGCTCCCACAGGGTGATGTGTGGAACACAGATTTTGTGTACACCACCAATACCTGTGGGAGCGGGCTTGCCCGCGATGAGGCCATTACTGGCGATACAAATCGGCGGATACAAAAAAGCCCCCGGACACATCACTGTCCGGGGGCTTTTTGTTTGCTGCGACGACTGATTACTTCTTCAAACCATAGTGCTCATCGAGCATGCCCGGCGAGTTCGGGGTCTTTGGTGCGTAGTCACGCGGCGGCTCCTGATCGCGCGGTGGCGTCAGGCGTTCACGTGGCGCGACTGCCGCGTCAGCGTGCAGGGCAGCGATCAGGCGCTGGCGGGTCTGCTCGTCCAGGGCCAGACGATTGGCGCCCTCGGCGAGATGATCCTGCACTTCCTGATAGCTCTGGGTCAGTTTCTTGACCAGCATCGCGGTGCTGTTGAAGTGGGTGACCACCTCGTTTTGATAACTGTCGAAACGCTCCTGGATATCATCCAGTTGACGCTGCGTACGGCTCGGTGCGGCGTTCGGCGCAACGCGCGCGATCAGGAATCCAATGGCGACACCCACAACCAGGGCAAGAGTCGGTAACAACCAAACTAAGAGCGAGTGTTCCACGAGTCCTTCCTCTATAAACGGCTTTGCTTTACGTTAACGGCTCGAACCTGCGCTGTATACCGCGATTCACTCGCAATAGATTGGCACAGACAATTTGCTAGACGAGTCGACCCGATTCGAGGTCACGGAGTTCCTTCCTTGCTGATGCGTGAAACCCCTGTAGTGATTGACGGCCCGGTGGGTCAACTTGAGTCTCTGTACCTGGATAACGAGCAGCCAATCGGCATCGCGCTGATCTGCCATCCGAACCCGGTGCAGGGCGGCACCATGCTCAACAAGGTCGTCTCGACCCTGCAGCGCACCGCGCGCGATGCGGGCCTGATCACCTTGCGCTTCAACTATCGCGGCGTCGGCGCCAGCGAAGGTTCCCACGACATGGGCACTGGCGAAGTCGATGATGCCCATGCGGCCGCCAAGTGGCTTCGCGAGAAACACCCGGATCTGCCACTGACCCTGTTCGGTTTCTCGTTCGGCGGATTTGTTGCAGCAAGTCTCGGCGGTCGTCTCGAAGCCCAAGGCGTGCAGCTCAAGCACCTGTTCATGGTCGCGCCGGCGGTGATGCGCCTGGGCGAGCAGGATCAACTACCGCAGCACGGCGAACTCACGGTGATCCAGCCGGAAACCGACGAAGTCATCGATCCGCAACTGGTCTACGACTGGTCGGAAAAACTCCAGCGCCCCCATGAGCTGCTGAAAGTGGCAGAATGCGGACACTTTTTTCATGGCAAGCTGACCGATCTCAAGGATCTGCTCCTGCCGCGTCTCTCGAATTGATTGCAGTCTGACAAGCGATTACCCATGACGAACCGTACCCGAATCCTCACCGGCATCACCACCACCGGCACGCCGCACCTGGGCAACTACGCCGGCGCCATCCGCCCGGCGATCCTCGCCAGCCGCGACAGCAATGCCGACTCGTTCTACTTCCTGGCCGACTACCACGCCCTGATCAAATGCGATGACCCGCTGCGCATCCAGCGCTCGCGTCTGGAAATCGCCGCGACCTGGCTGGCCGGTGGCCTTGATGTCGACCGCGTGACCTTCTACCGCCAGTCTGACATCCCGGAAATTCCTGAGCTGACCTGGCTGCTGACTTGCGTTGCCGCCAAGGGCCTGCTCAATCGAGCGCACGCCTACAAGGCGTCGGTGGACAAGAACGTTGAGACCGGTGAAGACCCGGACGCCGGCATCACCATGGGCCTCTACAGCTACCCGGTGTTGATGGCCGCGGACATCCTGATGTTCAACGCACACAAAGTGCCGGTTGGTCGTGACCAGATCCAGCACGTAGAAATGGCCCGCGATATCGGCCAGCGCTTCAACCACCTGTTCGGTCAGGGCAAAGAATTCTTCACCATGCCCGAAGCGCTGATTGAAGAGAGCGTGGCGACGTTGCCGGGCCTCGACGGTCGCAAGATGTCGAAGAGCTACGACAACACCATCCCGTTGTTCTCCAGCGCCAAAGAGATGAAGGACGCGATCTCGCGGATCGTCACCGACTCCAAAGCGCCAGGCGAAGCCAAGGATCCTGACAACTCGCACCTGTTCACCCTGTTCCAGGCTTTCGCCACGCCAGCGCAGGCTGACGAATTCCGCAGTGAGCTGCTCGGCGGTCTGGGTTGGGGCGAGGCGAAGAGCCGTCTGTTCCAGTTGCTCGACAACGATCTCGGCGAAGCTCGCGACAAATATCACCAGTTGATCGAGCGCCCGGCAGATCTGGAAGACATCCTGCAGATCGGTGCGAAAAAGGCCCGCGCCGTGGCAACGCCATTCCTCAACGAACTGCGCGAAGCCGTCGGCCTGCGTTCTTTCGTCAATCAGGTGCAAGTCGCTGCGACCACCAAGAAGAAAGCCGCGAAAGCCGCTCGCTTCGTCAGCTTCCGCGAAGACGACGGCAGCTTCCGTTTCCGTCTGCTGGCGGCCGATGGCGAGCAACTGCTGTTGTCGCGCAACTTCGCCGACGGCAAAACCGCCGGGCAGGTGACCAAGCAACTGCAATCCGGCCAGCCACTGGACGTGCGCAGCGAAGACCTGAGCTTCAGCGTCTGGCTGGAAGGCGAGTGCGTTGGCGACAGCCCGGCGTTCGTCGACGCGGCTGCGCGGGACGCGGCCATTGAGGCTCTGCGCGTTGCGCTGACCCCGGTTCAGGACTAATCGGCGGCACGGTCCGACCAAGGGCCGATTGCCATTCCCACGGGCCGTCGCTACAGTGACGGCCCGTTTTTGTTGCCTTGCTAACGAATTATGACGCCCCTAGAACGATACCAAGCTGATCTGAAACGCCCGGACTTCTTCCATGACGCCGCGCAGGAAACTGCTGTGCGTCATTTGCAGCGTCTGTACGACGATCTGATCGCCGCCGATCAAAACAAGCCGGGTCTGCTGAGCAAGCTGTTCGGCAAGAAGGATCAGACACCGGTCAAGGGCCTGTATTTCTGGGGCGGCGTGGGTCGCGGCAAAACTTACCTGGTCGACACCTTCTTCGAAGCGCTGCCGTTCAAGGAAAAGACCCGCACTCACTTCCACCGCTTCATGAAGCGTGTGCACGAAGAGATGAAAACCCTCGGCGGCGAGAAAAATCCGCTGACCATCATCGCCAAGCGTTTTTCCGACGAGTCGCGGGTGATCTGCTTCGATGAATTCTTCGTCTCCGACATCACCGACGCGATGATCCTCGGCACGCTGATGGAAGAGCTGTTCAAGAACGGCGTGACTCTGGTCGCGACCTCGAACATCGTGCCGGATGGCTTGTACAAAGACGGTCTGCAACGCGCGCGTTTCCTGCCGGCCATCGCGCTGATCAAGCAGAACACCGAAATCGTCAACGTCGACAGCGGCGTCGACTACCGTCTGCGTCACCTCGAACAAGCGGAGCTGTTCCACTATCCGCTCGACGAAGCTGCTCACGAAAGTCTGCGCAAGAGCTTCAAGGCGCTGACGCCGGAATGCACGGCTGCGGTCGAAAACGATGTGCTGATGATCGAGAACCGCGAAATCCGTGCCCTGCGTACTTGCGACGACGTGGCCTGGTTCGACTTCCGTGAGCTGTGCGACGGCCCGCGTAGCCAGAACGACTACATCGAGCTGGGCAAGATCTTCCACGCCGTGTTGCTCAGCGGTGTCGAGCAGATGAGCGTCACCACTGACGACATCGCTCGCCGCTTCATCAATATGGTCGACGAGTTCTACGACCGTAACGTCAAGCTGATCATTTCTGCTGAAGTCGAACTGAAGGATCTGTACACCGGCGGCCGTCTGAACTTCGAGTTCCAGCGCACGCTGAGCCGACTGTTGGAAATGCAGTCCCACGAATTCCTGTCGCGGGCGCACAAGCCTTAAACAGAATCTCTGTCTAGTCCTGAAATAGGTTTACACCTGTTTCAGCCTCAAAACGCCCGATGCACCGCATCGGGCGTTTTGTATTTCAGCGACAGATGAGGCCGCTCGTTGTTATAGATCTGCACCGACTCGTCCACCATCCGGATGGCCTCTGCAAAATTTTTGGGACGATGCAGCAATAACTCGTTTTTCAAAATCCCGTTCACACGCTCAGCCAACGCGTTTTGGTAGCAGTCGTAGCCATCGGTCATTGAGCAGGTGATGCCGTATTTGGCATGCAGCCGCTGATAAAGCTCGGAGCAGTATTGGACGCCTCTATCCGAGTGATGCACCAAACATTGCTTCGTTGTCCGCTGCTTGAGGGCTTTGTTGAACGCCTGGATCACCGATTCGGTGTGCAAGCTTTCATGGACATGGTGCCCCACGATTTTTCGGGAGTACGCATCGGTGATCAAACTCAGATAAGCCACACCCGTTTGCGTCGGTAAGTAGGTGATGTCCGCAACCCATACTTGCTCTGGCGCCTTGGCAACTACCTGAATCGGCCCATCTTTAAGCAGGTTTGGATGCCGGCGAAAGCGATGATGGCTATCTGTCGTTTTGTGATAGGCCCGTCTGCGGGGAACCAGCTCGCGCCGATCTCGCAAGATATCGAATAACCGGTCTCGACCGACCTTTACGGACACTTCTGGCTCAGTGTGCATCAGATTGTGAAGTTTTCGGGTGCCAAGGCGCGGTTGCCTAAGTCGTTTCTCCCTCACGAATCCCATCACTTCCTGGGCATGACGAGCCCGGGCATCACACGCCCGGTTGCGCTTGTAATAAGCCTGACGGGAAATCCCCATGAACTGGCAAGCCCGACTAATGCTCAGGTCTTGGATCTGCCCTTGGGAGAGGACTTGCCGGATCGCTTTTTTACGACAGAAACACCGAAGTCGTTCTTTAAAACATCAACGACAGCTTCGAAAAACTGAGCTTTCTGGTTGGCTTGGGCCAGCTTTTCTTCAAGCTCTTTGATTCGCTGTTCGGGTGTCAGTGGTTTATCGGGCTCATCCATGGAACGGGGTCTCTTGGAGCGAATGGACGCGCCTTGACTCCAGTCCTGCCGACCATGCCTGCGTAACCAGTTCAGTACGGTCGATTTACCCTGAATGCCATAGCGCTCTTGAGCCTCTTTATAACTCAACTCGCCTTTTTCGACCTGATCGACGACCGACAATTTAAAGGTCCGCGTGTAATCACGCTGACTGCGCCTCTTTCCTGAATTCATTACTCCCTCCTGAGAGTGGGTCAGAAGGTGTAAACCTTATTCAGGACGAGACACTCGAAACAAAAAAGGGCCTGCAATTGCAGGCCCTTTTTTATGCGCTGAAGAAAAATTCGAGCGCACTGCGATCCCTGTGGGAGCTGGCTTGCCAGCGATGGCGTCGTGTCAGGTGATATTTATTTCACTGACAAACCGCTATCGCTGGCAAGCCAGCTCCCACAGGTTTTGTATTTGCTTCGGGGGGCTACGCCGCCTGCTGAAACTGCTGCCGATACTGGTTCGGCGACAGCTCAGTATGCTGACGGAACAGCCGCGCAAAGAAGCTCGCGTCGTCGTAACCGACCTCATAACTGATGGTCTTGATGCTCTTGCGGCTGCCGGACAGCAAGCCCTTGGCGGTCTCGATGCGCAGCCGTTGCAAGTAATGCAGCGGCTTGTCACCGGTGGCGGTCTGGAAGCGCCGCATGAAGTTGCGGATGCTCATGCCATGCTCGCGGGCCACGTCTTCGAAGCGGAACTTGTCGGCGAAATGCTCTTCGAGCCAGTGCTGGATCTGCAGGATGATCACGTCCTGGTGCAGCTTCTGCCCACCGAAACCGATGCGTCCGGGCGCATAGCTGCGCTGCACTTCGTAGAGAATGTCGCGGGCGACGGCTTGCGCGACGTTGGCCCCACAGAAACGCTCGATCAAGTAGATGTAAAGGTCGCAGGCGGAGGTGGTGCCGCCGGCGCAGTACAGGTTGTCGGCATCGGTCAGGTGCTTGTCCTGATTGAGATAGACCTTGGGAAACCGCTCGGCGAAGGCATTGAAGAAGCGCCAGTAGGTGGTCGCTTCCTTGCCGTTGAGCAGGCCGGCCTCAGCCAGCCAGAACACGCCGGTGGCTTCGCCGCACAACACCGCGCCACGCGCGTGCTGTTCGCGCAGCCATGGCAAGACCTGCGGATATCGGCTGCACAGCGTGTCGAAATCGTCCCAGAACGCCGGGAGGATAATGACATCGGCGGTTTCCAGGCCACCGTCGACCGGCATCACGACGTCACTGAAGCTGTTCACCGGTTTGCCGTCGGGGCTGACCAGGCGTGTTTCGAACGCCGGTGTCAGGCCGTGGCCCAGTTGTTTGCCATAACGCAGGCTGGCCAGATGGAAGAAATCCTTGGCTTGCATGAGAGTGGAAGCGAAAACCCGGTCGATTGCCAGGATGCTGACGCGCCGCAAGGGCGTGGAGACTTGCTTGGACATAATTCAACTTTTGTTTTGTTTTTATAAGGGAAAGTGGTCACCAGACGGCTGGATCGTCTTATTTTTTGTCGGATGTGTCCAGTGTCCTGTGTCAGAGGGGAGGCTTAGTCTCTGAAGGTCATCTCCCTCCAACAACAAAGAAAGGTGTCGCATGATCCCCAGAACCTTGTTCAGCTCCGACCACGAATTGTTTCGCGACAGCGTCCGCACCTTCCTCGAAAAAGAGGCCGTGCCGTTCCATGCGCAATGGGAGAAACAAGGCTATATCGACCGCAAACTCTGGAACAAGGCAGGCGAGGCGGGGATGCTCTGCTCGCACCTGCCGGAAGAGTACGGTGGACTGGGGGCGGATTTTCTTTACAGCGCCGTGGTGATCGAAGAGGTCGGTCGGCTGGGGTTGACCGGCATCGGCTTCTCGCTGCACTCGGACATTGTCGCGCCGTACATTCTGCATTACGGCAGTGAAGCGCTGAAGCACAAATACCTGCCGAAACTGGTCTCGGGCGAGATGGTCACGGCCATTGCCATGACCGAGCCGGGCGCCGGTTCCGATCTGCAAGGCGTGAAAACAACCGCTGTGCTGGACGGTGATGAGTATGTGATCAACGGTTCGAAAACCTTTATCACCAATGGCTTTCTGGCTGATCTGGTCATCGTGGTCGCCAAGACCGATCCGAAGGCCGGCGCCAAGGGCACCAGCCTGTTCCTGGTGGAAGCGAATACGCCGGGCTTCGACAAGGGCAAGCGCCTGGAGAAGGTCGGCATGAAGGCCCAGGACACCTCGGAATTGTTCTTCCAGGATGTGCGCGTGCCGAAGGAAAACCTGCTGGGGCAGGCCGGGGCAGGGTTTGCGTATCTGATGCAGGAGTTGCCGCAGGAGCGTCTGACCGTTGCGATTGGCGGCTTGGCCTCAGCCGAAGCGGCGTTGCAGTGGACGCTCGATTACACCCGTGATCGCAAGGCGTTCGGCAAGGCTATTGCCGACTTCCAGAACACGCGCTTCAAGCTGGCAGAGATGGCCACCGAGATTCAGATCGGCCGAGTCTTCGTCGACAAATGTCTGGAACTGCACCTGCAAGGCAAGCTGGATGTGCCGACAGCGGCGATGGCCAAGTATTGGGGCACCGACCTGCAATGCAAAGTGCTCGACGAATGCGTGCAGTTGCATGGCGGCTACGGTTTCATGTGGGAATACCCGGTGGCCCGGGCGTGGGCGGATGCGCGCGTGCAGCGGATCTATGCCGGCACCAATGAAATCATGAAGGAGATCATTGCGCGCTCGCTTTGATCTTCGCTGCATTGGCTGGCCTCTTCGCGAGCAGGCTCGCTCCCACAGGGGATCACCGTACCTGTGGGAGCGAGCCTGCTCGCGAAGCTTTTAGCGGTCAATCAAGGCGCCGGGTTCGGGTGATCCTTGTGAATCGCCTCGATCCCTGCCAGCACTTCATCCGAAAGTTTCAGATCGAAGCTGGCAATGTTGCTGTCCAGTTGCTCCAGCGTCGTCGCACCAATGATGTTGCTGGTGACAAACGGTTGCTGAGTCACAAAAGCCAAGGCCATCTGCGCCGGATCCAGACCGTGCTCACGGGCCAGCGCCACGTATCGGCTGCACGCCGCTTCCGATTGTGCGTTGAAATAGCGGCTGAAGCGGCTGTAGAGGCTCAGGCGGCCTTTCGGCGGCCGCGCGCCACCTTCGTACTTGCCTGAGAGGAAACCAAACGCCAGCGGTGAATAGGCCAGCAGGCCGCACTGTTCGCGGATGGCGATTTCCGCCAGGCCCACTTCAAAACTGCGGTTGAGCAGGTTGTAAGGGTTCTGGATCGACACTGCGCGCGGCCAGCCGCGGGCCTCAGCCAGTGCCAGAAAACGCATGGTGCCCCACGGTGTTTCATTGGACAGACCGATGTGGCGGATCTTGCCGGCCTTCACCTGTTCGTCGAGCGCTTCGAGGGTGTCTTCGAGCGGTGTCAGGTTGGCTTCGATCTTGTGTTTGTAGCCCAGTTGTCCGAAGAAGTTGGTGCTGCGCTCCGGCCAGTGCAGTTGATACAGATCGATGTAGTCGGTCTGCAGGCGTTCGAGGCTGGCGTCCACCGCTGCGGTGATGTGCTGGCGGTTGTGGCGCAGGTTTTTGTCGCGGATGTAGTCGATGGTGTTGCCCGGGCCGGCGATTTTGCTGGCGAGGATCCAGTCGGCACGGTCGCCGCGACTTTTGAAGTAATTGCCGATGTAGCGCTCGGTGGTGGCGTAGGTTTCGGCTTTTGGCGGCACCGGGTACATCTCGGCGGTGTCGATGAAATTGATCCCGGCTTCCTTGGCCCGCTCAATCTGGGCGAAGGCTTCAGCTTCAGTGTTTTGCTCGCCCCAAGTCATGGTGCCGAGGCAGATTGCACTCACGTTCAGGTCGGTACGGCCTAGCTGGCGATAGTCCATCGGGTGCTCCTTGGGCAAAACAATCATAAAAGCAGGTTGAAATATTTTTCGCAATCTGCATAATTGCCGACCTCTTTCTGCAGTGGAAGTGATGCGCCGCCGCCGAAGAATCTTGCCGTTGAACGGACGCGCCGACCCGAGCCCCCGAAAGCGTCTGTATCCGGCTGCCTTTGACTTGTCAAAGTACGCACTATTCAGTAAGATCCGCCGTCTAATTTACAGGGCGGCCCCTGAGGCTATAAAGAATGAAAACTTTTACTGCTAAACCGGAAACAGTAAAGCGCGACTGGTTTGTCGTCGACGCTGCTGGTCAGACCCTGGGTCGTCTGGCCACCGAAATCGCGAGCCGTCTGCGTGGCAAGCACAAGCCTGAGTACACTCCTCACGTTGACACCGGCGACTACATCGTCGTAATCAACGCTGAGCAGATTCGTGTTACCGGTGCTAAAACCACTGACAAAATGTACTACTCCCACTCCGGTTTCCCGGGCGGCATCAAGTCGATCAACTTCGAAAAGCTGATCGCTAAAGCCCCTGAGCGCGTGATCGAGACCGCGGTTAAAGGCATGCTGCCTAAAAACCCACTGGGTCGCGACATGTACCGTAAGCTGAAAGTCTATGCGGGCGCTGCACACCCACATACTGCTCAGCAGCCCCAAGAACTGAAGTTTTAACGGAATAGTACATTATGTCGGCGACTCAAAATTACGGCACTGGCCGTCGCAAGACCGCAACCGCACGCGTTTTCCTGCGTCCGGGTACTGGTAACATCTCCATCAACAACCGTTCGCTGGAAAACTTCTTCGGCCGCGAAACTGCCCGCATGGTAGTTCGCCAGCCGCTGGAGCTGACTGAGACTGTCGAGAAGTTCGACATCTACGTCACCGTGATCGGCGGTGGTGTAAGTGGTCAAGCTGGCGCAATCCGCCACGGCATCACTCGCGCTCTGATGGACTACGACGAAACCCTGCGTGGCGCTCTGCGCAAAGCTGGCTTCGTTACTCGCGACGCCCGTGAAGTTGAACGTAAGAAAGTTGGTCTGCGTAAAGCGCGTAAGCGTCCGCAGTACTCGAAGCGTTAATTTCGCTTTCGCGTTCAAAAAGAACGCCCGCCTCCTCACGGAAGCGGGCGTTTTTTTATGCCTGTGATTTATTAAAGAATTGCGCTGCGACAACTTGCCACTTCCGTAGACCCCCTATACTGCAAGGCTTGAGGGTACGAGCTCCGGGTAATTCCCTTGTCAGAATTGGGGCTTTTCATTACCATCTCGGCAAAATTTTTATAAGTAACATTGATTTATTTAGTAGATGCCTGATTTAACAGGCCACAAAAGCTGATGGGAGAGGACTGAATGAGCAATGACGGCGTGAATGCAGGCCGGCGTCGCTTCTTGGTAGCAGCCACATCCGTGGTGGGTGCTGCAGGAGCGGTGGGGGCTGCGGTCCCGTTCGTGGGGTCATGGTTTCCCAGTGCCAAGGCGAAAGCCGCTGGTGCACCGGTGAAAGTGAATGTCAGCAAAATCGAGCCAGGACAGCAGATGATTGCTGAGTGGCGCGGCCAGCCGGTGTTCATTGTTCGTCGTACCGAGGAAATCCTGGGGAATCTCAAGAAGATCGAGGGCCAGCTCTCCGATCCAACCTCCAAAAACTCCACGCAACCCACCTATGTCGACCCTGAAGTGCGTTCGATCAAGCCGGAAATTCTGCTGCTGATCGGGATCTGCACACACCTGGGTTGCTCACCAACTTTCCGTCCCGAAGTGGCACCTGCGGATCTCGGTAAAGACTGGGTCGGTGGCTATTTCTGCCCTTGCCACGGTTCTCACTACGATCTGGCTGGCCGCGTCTACAAGTCGCAACCTGCGCCTTTGAACCTGCCAGTTCCCCCGCATTCCTATGAGACCGATGACCTGATTGTCATTGGCGTCGATACGGAGAAAGCGTGATGAGCAAGTTCATGGATTGGGTTGATGCGCGCTTTCCTGCGACCAAAATGTGGGAAGACCATCTCAGCAAGTATTACGCTCCAAAAAACTTCAACTTCTTCTACTTCTTCGGCTCCCTGGCGCTGCTGGTTCTGGTGAATCAAATCGTCACCGGTGTCTGGCTGACGATGAGCTACACGCCGTCGGCAGAAGAGGCGTTTGCCTCCGTCGAATACATCATGCGTGACGTCGAGTACGGCTCGATCCTGCGTCTGCTGCACTCGACCGGTGCTTCGGCGTTCTTCATCGTGGTTTATCTGCACATGTTCCGTGGTCTGCTCTACGGCTCCTATCAGAAGCCGCGTGAGCTGGTCTGGGTCTTCGGCATGCTGATTTATCTGGCGCTGATGGCCGAAGCGTTCATGGGTTACCTGCTGCCATGGGGTCAGATGTCCTACTGGGGGGCCCAGGTAATCATCTCGCTGTTCGGTGCGATTCCGGTCATCGGTAACGACCTGACCCAGTGGATTCGTGGTGACTATCTGATCTCCGGGATCACCCTGAACCGCTTCTTCGCCTTGCACGTGGTCGCGCTGCCGATCGTGATTCTCGGTCTGGTGGTGCTGCACATTCTGGCGCTGCACGAAGTGGGTTCGAACAACCCTGATGGCGTCGATATCAAGAAGCACAAAGACGAAAACGGCATCCCGCTGGATGGCATTGCCTTCCACCCGTACTACACCGTCAAAGACATTGTCGGCGTTGTAGTGTTCCTGTTTATCTTCTGCTTCATTGTGTTCTTCTTCCCGGAAATGGGCGGTTATTTCCTCGAAAAGCCAAACTTCGAGCAAGCCAACCCGTTCAAGACGCCAGAGCATATTGCCCCGGTTTGGTACTTCACGCCGTTCTACGCCATCCTGCGGGCGATCCCTGACAAACTCATGGGCGTTATCGCCATGGGGGCGGCGATTGCGGTTCTGTTCGTACTGCCGTGGCTTGATCGCAGCCCGGTCAAGTCGATGCGCTACAAAGGCTGGCTGAGCAAAATCTGGCTGCTGGTGTTCTGCATTTCGTTCGTGATTCTCGGTGTTCTCGGTGTTCTGGCGCCGACGCCGGAGAGGACCTTGCTGTCGCAGGTCTGCACCTTCCTGTACTTCGCCTACTTCATTCTGATGCCGTTCTACACCAGGCTCGAGAAGACCAAACCGGTTCCGGAAAGGGTGACTGGCTGATGAAAAAGTTATTTTTTGCTCTGATTTTTGCTGCTTTGCCTGTGCTGTCTTTCGCCGCTGAACACGGTGGTCCGGAGCTGGAAAAAGTCGACATCGACGTGTCCGACAAAGCTGCCTTGCAGGATGGTGCACGCACCTTTGCCAACTATTGCATGGGTTGTCACAGTGCCAAGTTCCAGCGTTACGAGCGGGTTGCCGATGATCTCGGTGTACCGCACGAAATGATGCTGGAGAAGCTGGTGTTCACCGGTGCCAAGATCGGCGATCACATGAACATCGGCATGCAGCCGGCGGACGCCAAGACCTGGTTTGGCGCAGCGCCGCCGGACCTGACCCTGGTGGCCCGTGTGCGTGGCACCGACTGGCTTTACGGTTATCTGCGTTCGTTCTACGAAGATCCTGCACGTCCATGGGGTGTGAACAACAAGGTCTTCCCGAACGTCGGCATGCCTAACGTGCTGGTCGGCCTGCAAGGTCGTCAGGTCGTGGGTTGCAAGCAGGTGCAGATCGTCGAAGACGGCAAGAAGCAATATGATCCGCTGACCGGCACGCCTCTGACCCATGAAGCGTGCGATCAATTGACCATCGTGCCGAAATCCGGTGCTCTGAACGAAGAGCAGTTCGATGAGAAGGTCAAGAATCTGGTAACCTTCCTGGCTTACTCGGCTAACCCGGTTAAGCTGCAACATCAGCGCATCGGTACTTATGTCTTGCTGTACCTGGCGTTCTTCTTTGTGTTCGCCTACCTGCTCAAGCGTGAATACTGGAAAGACGTGCACTGATACGCTTCAAGCATTGCTGTTAATCGCGCGCGCCCAAGGGCGCCTCCGATAGCGCAACTCTGGTCAGCCAGACGTTGCGGGAGGCGCCCTCTGGGCGCGCGCGTTTTTCCGGTTCCGACAAATTCAACAAGCGAGGAGGATCGCCATGGGCGTGACCAATCGGTTGGCCTGTTACTCCGACCCCGCCGACCACTATTCCCACCGAGTGCGCATTGTGCTTGCAGAGAAGGGTGTCAGCGCCGAGATCATTTATGTGGAAGCTGGTCGCCAGCCGCCTAAACTGATTGAGGTAAACCCTTACGGCAGTCTGCCGACGCTGGTCGATCGTGACCTGGCGTTGTGGGAGTCGACCGTGGTGATGGAATATCTGGATGAGCGTTACCCGCACCCGCCGTTGATGCCGGTTTATCCGGTGGCGCGTGCCAACAGCCGCCTGCTGATTCATCGCATTCAGCGCGACTGGTGTGGTCTGGTGGATCTGATTCTGGATCCCAAGTCCAAGGAGGCCGCGCGTGTCGTGGCGCGCAAGGAATTGCGTGAAAGCCTGACGGGCGTGTCGCCGCTGTTTGCCGACAAGCCGTTTTTCCTCAGTGAGGAACAAAGTCTGGTGGATTGCTGCCTATTGCCAATACTCTGGCGTTTGCCGATTCTGGGTATTGAACTGCCGCGGCCAGCCAAGCCGCTGCTTGATTATATGGAGCGCTCGTTTGCGCGTGAGGCTTTCCAGGCGAGTCTGTCTGGTGTCGAACGCGATATGCGCTAAGGCTTAAGGAGCCGCTATGAACTCCAGTCGACCTTATCTGGTCCGCGCGCTCTATGAGTGGATTGTTGATAACGATTGCACCCCGCACATGCTGGTCAATTCCGAATACCCGGCAGTGCAGGTGCCGCAGGGTTTCGCCAGTGACGGGCAGATTGTCCTGAACATCTCGCCGAGTGCTGTGCGTCATTTGCACATGGACAATGACGTGGTGACCTTCGAGGGTCGCTTCGGTGGCGTCCCGCACAGTCTGTACGTGCCGATCAGCGCGATCCTGGGGATCTACGCCCGGGAGAACGGTCAAGGCATGGTGTTCGATCTCGAGTCGCCCATGGATGACGAAGAAGAGATCGAGTCGGATGACGACTTGCCGCCACCGGACAGTGAGCCACCGCGCCCTAGTGGCAGGCCTAGTTTGAAAGTGGTGAAATAATAAAAAAGGCGATCCAGTTGGATCGCCTTTTTTATTACGTAGGAGATCGTGTATCAGTCAATGTATTCAAACAGCTTGACGATTTTCTGTACGCCAGAAACGCCCTGTACCAGATTGGTCGCCTGAGTGGCTTCCTGTTTGGTCAGCAGGCCCAGCAGGTAGACGATGCCGTTCTCGGTCACGACCTTGATGCGCGAGCCAGGAATGCTGGCGTCGGTGAGCATCTGGGTCTTGATCTTGGAGGTCAGCCAAGTGTCATTCTGGCGCGCCAGGAAACCGGACGGCGGTATGACCTGCAGTTCGTTATGAACGGTTTTTACCCGTTGCACAGCGGCTGCGGCCTGCTCAGCCTTGGCTTTCAAATCTGCGCGAGGGGTTTGACCAGCAAGCAAGACAACACCGTTGAAACTGGTCACAACGATGTGCGAATCGTTGTCCAGGGCCGGGTCGGCCTTGGCCACGTTCACGCCCACTTTGGTTTCGATCAACGAGTCATCGATCTTGCTGCCGAAGGTGCGGGTGCCGCGGTCGTCGTCAATCGGTGCTTCACGGCTGGCGTTTACCACCGAGGTGCAGCCGCTGATGCCGAGGCACAGGGTCAAGGCCAGAAGGCCAAGGCGATTAGGGGTCATTCTTCACTCCCGAACAGTTGGCTGTCGATCAGATCGCAAAGGCAATGGATCGCCAGCAAGTGGACTTCTTGAATACGTGCAGTGACATTGGCCGGTACGCGAATCTCGACGTCCTCGGGCAACAGCAGCGACGCCATGCCGCCGCCATCGCGTCCGGTCATAGCTACGACAATCATTTCGCGATCATGTGCGGCCTGGATCGCTTGAATAATGTTCGCCGAGTTGCCGCTGGTCGAAATCGCCAGCAAGACATCGCCTGGCTGACCCAGTGCGCGGATCTGTTTGGAGAACACTTCGTTGTAGCTGTAGTCGTTGGCGATCGAGGTGATCGTCGACGTGTCGGTGGTCAAGGCGATCGCCGGCAGGCTCGGGCGCTCGCGCTCGAAGCGGTTGAGCAGTTCCGAAGAGAAGTGCTGGGCATCGCCGGCCGAGCCGCCGTTGCCGCACGAAAGCATTTTGCCTTCGTTGAGCAGGGCGTTGACCATGATCTGGCTGGCTTGCTCGATGTGCGGTGCAAGTACGTCCATCGCCTGTTGCTTGGTGTCGATACTGGCCTGGAAAAGCTGGCGAATTCGGGATTGCATGTCCATCTGTGTGACCTTAAGTAGCGCGGCTGTCCGGCACATGAATGTGCAGCCCGCAAAGCAAAGAGCAAAATTTGTCGGTGGGATTGTCCGGGTCGCAACGCCGGCGATCAACTGTCGAAAGCATTCTGCAACCAGTTCAGCTGATCCGGATGGCTGTCGATGGCCACCACGTCGAAGCGGCAGGGGGAATTGGCCCAACGCGACTCGCGCTGAAGAAAATACTGCGCAGTGAAAATCAGTTTCTGCTGCTTGCGCCCATCGATGCTAGCGAGCGCGCCACCCCATTGAGTGTTTTTTCTGTAGCGAACTTCAACGAATACTACTGTATCGCCATCAAGCATGACCAGATCAAGCTCGCCGCGTTTACAAAACCAGTTCTGCGCCAGCAGGCGCAGACCTTGTTGTTGCAGATGCTCGAGCGCCTGGCGCTCGGCATCCTTACCGCTTTGCGAGCGTGACCTGTCAGGCATCAGCGCGGGGTGTCCGGCAGGCGCTGAACCTGACCGCTGACGAACTGCGCCCAAGGTAGCTGACGCACAACACGCTGGGTCTGGGTCATGCCGAGGCTGCCCGACTCACCGTCAATGCGGCTGTCCGGCAGGGCCTTGAGTTGACCCAGGCGCGGAGCCAAGCGGTAGGCATCCACACCCATCGCGTACAGGCGACCGAGGCTACCGGCGGCTTGCGGCCATTGCGCAACCACTTGCTGACGCAGTGGATCGCTGTTGTCCAGCAGCCATGGGGTTTCGCAGAAGCGAATGCCGTTCATGTCGTTGTACTGATTCACGTCGCCGCTGGCGCTGTAAACGTGCGAGGTCGCGTAAACCGGAACGTCACCGGCGTACTGGAAGTTCAGGGTCGGCTTGATCTGCTGTGCCTGTTGCGGCGTGGCGGCGAGGAAGATGAATTCGATGTCCTGACGACGCGACGGCTGCGCGGCAACGTTGGTACCGGCAGCATTCTGCAGGCTCTTGGCGCGGGCTTCGCTTTGGCGCAGTTGGAACATGTCGGCGATCTGCTGGGCCAGTTGCACCGGCTGATCAACGCGTTCGGTGGCGACGATGCTGCCACCGTTGGCTTGCCAGTCCTGGCTGAAAGCGCGCAGTACGCGGTCGCCCCATTCGCCTTTCGGCACCATGATCGCGGCGCGGTGCAGACCATCGGCACGGGCGCGGCGCGAAACTTCGCGGGCTTCGTCTTCGGCGGCCAGACCAAACTGGAACAGTTGCGCCGGGCCTTGATCGCCTTCGCTGTAGTTCAGCGCGAGGGTGGTGATCGGCAGTTGCGGGCGAGTGCTCAGCTGTTTGACCAGTGGTTTTTCCAGTGGGCCAACGACCAGTTGCACGCCATCAGCCTGAGCCTTGCGGTAGAACTCGTCCATCGAGGTCAGCTTGGAGCTGTCGTAGAACTCGATCGCTGGCGGCTTCTGTCCGGCCTGTTGCGCCTGATAGTGCGCAGCCATGAAGCCTTCACGCAGTGCCTTGCCGACAGCGGCCAGAGGGCCATCCTGTGGCAGCAGCAGGGCGATTTTGCTCAGCGGCTGGCTGGCCAGTTCCTTGAGTTTGGTCAGCGGCAGCGGCAGGTTGATCGCGGCCGGGTGCTTTGGATTCTGCGCACGCCAGGTGTCGATCGCGGCTTGCTGCTGTTCCAGAGTGCCAGCGGATTTCACCGCCATGGCCAGGCCCATCCAGCCGCCGAGGTCGTCGGTGGTGTTCGGTTGCAGTTGATCGGTTGGCAGCGAGCCAATGAGGGTCCAGATCGCTTCGTGGTTCTTGCTTGCGGCTTCGCCTTGCAGCATCGGCGCGATGAATACGCGCTCGCGAGCGGCAGCCAGTGTCTGGCCGTCGGCCTCAAGGGCGCGGGCGTGGACGGTGCCGGTGCGCACTTGCTGCTCTTCAGGCATTTCGCCCAAGTGTTGCAGACTCGGGTGGCTCAGGGCAGTCAGCGCGGCTTTCGGCTGATTGCGAGTCATCGCCAGTTCAGCGTTCAAGGTGCTGGCGAAAATCTGCTGGCCTGGCTTGAGTTGCTCCATCGGCACTTGTTGCAGGATTTGCGCGGACTGTCCGGCATTGCCCTGGCGGTAAGCCAGATCCGCAGCGCTGAGGCGCAACAGAGCGGCTTTTTCCGGGGTTTTCGCCTGGGTAGCCTGTTCGAGCAGTTGCTCGATGCTGGCATCCGGGGTCCGTGGAAGTTCGCCAAGGCTGGAGGAAGGGGAGCTGGCGCAAGCCGCCAACAGGGCAGCGAGGCAGAGGGCAGTGAACAGCCGCAGGCAAGCGATCATGTAAGTGTTCCTGATACTCGATCAAATTAGCGTCGAATTGTACCCAAGCACTGGCCGGGGCGCGATGTTACTGGCGTGAATCGGACAATTTAGCTGGAGTAAATGTTGCGGCGGCGCACAACGGCGTGCAAAACCAGGGTGGGTCGAGGCGCATCGCAAGCCTCGTGACGCGCTACAATGGCCGCTTTTACCAATCACGAGGTGTGCGCTTTGACTGCTCCAGGTTCCCTGAATTCCGCTGCTGGCTCGCTTTATGTGGTGGCGACGCCCATCGGCAACCTGGACGACATCAGCGCCCGGGCCCTGAAGATTCTCCGCGAAGTCGCCTTGATCGCAGCCGAGGACACCCGCCACTCGGCGCGCCTGATGCAGCACTTCGGGATTGGCACGCCGCTGGCTGCTTGTCACGAACATAACGAAAGAGATGAAGGTAGCCGCTTTATTACCCGGTTGCTGGCGGGTGATAACGTCGCGTTGATCTCCGATGCCGGCACGCCGCTGATTTCCGATCCGGGTTATCACCTGGTGCGCCAGGCTCGTGCGGCTGGAATCAATGTGGTGCCGGTGCCGGGTGCCTGCGCCCTTATCGCCGCGCTGTCGGCGGCCGGTCTGCCGTCCGACCGCTTCATCTTCGAAGGTTTTCTGCCGGCCAAATCGGTCGGGCGCAAAGCGCGACTGGAAGCCGTCAAGGAAGAGCCGCGCACATTGATCTTCTATGAAGCACCGCACCGCATTCTTGAATGCCTGCAGGATATGGAAGCAGTGTTCGGCGGTGAGCGTCAGGCATTGCTCGCCCGGGAAATCACCAAAACCTTCGAGACGCTAAAAGGTCTGCCGCTGGCTGAGCTGCGCGCGTTCGTCGAATCCGACAGCAACCAGCAGCGCGGTGAATGCGTAGTGTTGGTGGCAGGCTGGACGGCGCCGGAGTCCGAAGACGCCGTCAGCAGCGAAGCGATGCGCATCCTCGATCTGTTGCTTGAAGAGATGCCGCTCAAGCGTGCCGCCGCGCTGGCAGCGCAGATCACTGGCGAACGCAAAAACGTGCTGTATCAGGTCGCGCTGGATAAACAGAAAGGCGTGTAAGCCGTCGCCCATAGCGGTCTTGAGGCTTTTAGCGCTTGTTCTTCGGGCGCTCTGCCGTTAACCTTCGCGGCGGAGAGTCGATCGGACAGTCGCTGCCCTCTATGAAAATTAGGGGGGGGAGGAAAGTCCGGGCTCCATAGGGCGAAGTGCCAGGTAATGCCTGGGAGGCGTGAGCCTACGGAAAGTGCCACAGAAAATAACCGCCTAAGCGCTTCGGCGCCGGTAAGGGTGAAAAGGTGCGGTAAGAGCGCACCGCACGTCTGGCAACAGTTCGTGGCTAGGTAAACCCCACTTGGAGCAAGACCAAATAGGGTCCCAAGGCGTGGCCCGCGCTGGGACCGGGTAGGTTGCTAAAGATGTCCAGTGATGGCCATCGTAGACGAATGACTGTTCAAGACAGAACCCGGCTTACAGATCGACTCTCCACCTTTTTCTTTCCCTGCTTGAATCATTGGCAACAGGGCTGTGTAATATCAGCAGGCCTGCTCTGAAAGTTCGGCAGCGGCAAACGCAGTAATAGCCATTTCCCACCTTGCTTCAATCAACAGCAGAAGCGCTTTTGTAATACCGAAAAAATCTTACTCTTAACAAATCACTTTAACTTTCGAGCGCAGCTATCAGTGCTGCATCAAGTTATGGGTCGAAAGTCTGCGCCAGATTGTCGTTACACCTCCTTTTAAGCTCCTAAATCTCCGTTCTGTAAGGGTTTTCCTTTAATCCGCGCCTTGACGGTGTGGTGGGCGCATTCCTATAGTGTGCGCAAGTGGCGGAAAGTGGCATGAAGTGGGTTTTTTGAGCTCAAAACGATAAAAATTGGAGAAACGCAGACGTGTTTCGCGGAGCTAACGCTATCAGTCTCGATGCAAAGGGCCGTCTCGCCATGCCGAGCCGGTACCGTGACGAGCTCGATTCGCGTAGTTCCGGCCAATTGATCGTGACCATTGATGCCGTTGATCCGTGTCTGTGTGTCTATCCGCTCGACGAGTGGGAAATTATTGAAACCAAGTTGCGCGCACTCCCTTCGCTTCGCGAAGAGAACCGTCGCCTGCAACGTTTGCTTATTGGTAATGCCGTCGACCTTGAGCTCGATGGCAGTGGTCGTTTTCTGGTTCCACCGCGTCTGCGCGAATACGCCAAGCTCGATAAGCGCGCAATGCTGGTAGGCCAACTGAACAAGTTCCAATTGTGGGACGAGGATGCATGGAACGCGGTATCTGCCGCTGACCTTGCTGCCATTCAACAACCGGGCGCGATGCCTGATGAACTGCGTGATTTGATCCTGTGACTATTGATAGCGGCTTTAACCACATCACCGTACTGCTTGACGAAGCCGTCGAGGCTCTCGCCGTACGTCCTGATGGCTGCTATCTGGACGGCACGTTCGGGCGCGGCGGACACAGCCGGTTGATCCTCAGCCAGCTCGGCACGGACGGTCGGCTCATCGGATTCGACAAAGATCCACAAGCGATTGCCACCGGGCAAACGCTAGCGGCCGAAGACGGCCGCTTTGTCGTTGTGCAGCGCAGCTTTGCCGAGCTCGGTTCCGTCGTCGCTGAACAAGGTCTGAGCGGCAAGGTCAGCGGTATTCTGCTCGATCTGGGCGTGTCTTCGCCGCAGCTCGACGACGCTGAGCGCGGCTTCAGTTTCCTCAACGACGGCCCCCTCGACATGCGCATGGATCCGTCCCGTGGCATCAGCGCTGCCGAATTCGTCAACACCGCGCCGGCTGAGGAAATCGCCCGGGTGTTCAAGGAATACGGCGAAGAACGTTTCTCCGGGCGTATGGCTCGCGCCGTCGCCGAGCGTCGCGATATCAAGCCGTTCGAGCGCACCGCCGATCTGGCCGAAGTATTGAAAGTCGCCAACCCGGCATGGGAAAAGGGCAAGAACCCGGCCACCCGTGCATTCCAGGGTTTGCGTATTCACGTCAACAACGAATTGGGTGATCTGGAAGCCGGCCTCGAAGCCGCGCTGGACGCTCTGGAAATTGGCGGTCGTCTGGTCGTGATCAGCTTCCACTCGCTGGAAGACCGCATCGTCAAACTGTTCATGCGCAAGCTGGTGAAAGGCGAAGCCGACAACCTGCCGCGCAACCTGCCGGTTCGCCACGTCGCGTTCGAACCGAAAATCAAAGTCCATGGCAAAGCGCAGACGGCCTCCGACGCCGAACTCAAAGCCAACCCACGTTCCCGTAGCGCCGTCATGCGCGTCGCGGAGAAGTTGCGGTGAGCAAGCTTTTCGCCAAGCCACTGCCCGGCGGCAGCTTTCTGATGCTGCTGCTGTTCATCGGCGTGCTCGTCTCGGCCATCGCCGTGTCGTACAGCGCGCACTGGAACCGGCAGTTGCTCAACACCCTTTACAACGAACTCAGCGTGCGCGACAAGGCGCAGGCCGAGTGGGGTCGTCTGATTCTTGAGCAAAGCACCTGGACCGCGCACAGCCGCATCGAAGTGCTGGCCACCGAACAACTGAAAATGCACATTCCCGGCGCGGCTGACGTGAAGATGGTGGCGCCATGATGAAGCTCGAAGGCGCACTGTTCCCATGGCGCTTCCGCCTGATGGTAGCGCTGCTCGGCGTGATGGTCGCGGCGATCTGCTGGCGCATCATCGACCTGCAAGTGGTTGACCGTGACTTCCTCAAAGGTCAGGGCGATGCACGCAGTCTGCGTCACATCCCGATTCCGGCTCACCGTGGTCTGATCACCGACCGTAACGGCGAGCCTTTGGCCGTGAGTACTCCAGTGACCACGCTGTGGGCCAACGCCAAGGAAATGCAAACGGCGAAAGAGAAGTGGCCGGCACTCGCTGCCGCCCTGGGTCAGGACCCGAAAGCCCTGACCGAGCGCCTCGAAGCTCAGGCCAACAAAGAATTCATTTACCTGGTGCGCGGGCTGACCCCCGAGCAAGGCCAGTCTGTGCTCGACCTTAAAGTGCCGGGTGTCTACGGCATCGAAGAATTCCGCCGGTTCTACCCGGCCGGTGAAGTCACCGCGCACATGGTCGGGTTTACCGACATCGATGACCACGGTCGCGAAGGTGTCGAACTCGCTTATGACGAATGGCTCGCCGGGGTGCCGGGCAAACGACAGGTCATCAAGGATCGGCGCGGTCGGCTGATCAAGGATGTCCAGGTCACCAAAAACGCCAAGGCCGGCAAGCCCTTGGCGTTGTCCATTGACCTGCGTCTGCAATACCTGGCCAACCGCGAGCTGCGCAACGCGATCATCGAGAACGGCGCCAAGGCTGGCAGTCTGGTGATCATGGACGTCAAGACCGGCGAGATTCTGGCCATGGTCAACCAGCCGACCTACAACCCGAACAACCGTCGCAATCTGCAGCCGGCAATGATGCGTAACCGCGCGATGATCGACGTGTTCGAGCCGGGTTCGACCATGAAAGCCATCTCGATGAGCGCCGCGATCGAAACCGGTCGCTGGAAACCGAGTGACACCGTCGAGGTATATCCGGGTTCCCTGCAGATCGGCAAGTACACGATCAAGGACGTTTCCAAGACCGAAGGTCCGGTGCTTGATCTGACCGGCATCCTGATCAATTCCAGTAACGTCGGCATGAGTAAGGTCGCCTTCGATATCGGCGGCGAAACCATTTTCCGTCTCGCGCAGAAAGTCGGTCTCGGCCAGGACACCGGCCTCGGCTTCCCGGGCGAACGTGTCGGCAACTTGCCGAATTATCGCGAGTGGCGCAAGGCTGAAACCGCGACGCTGTCGTACGGCTACGGTATTTCCGTGACCGCGATCCAGTTGGTTCATGCGTTCTCGGCATTGGCCAACAACGGTCGCCTCGCGCCGTTGACCCTGATCAAAACCGACAAACCGCCGCAGACCACGCAAGTGCTCCCCGAAGCCGTCGCGAAAACCATGCAAGGCATGTTGACCCAAGTGATCGAGGCGCCGCGCGGAGTGTTCCGTGCGCAGGTGCCGGCCTATCACGTGGCCGGCAAGTCGGGTACCGCGCGTAAGACCTCGGTGGGCACCAAGGGCTACGCCGAAAACTCCTACCGCTCGCTGTTCGCCGGCTTCGGCCCGATGAGCGATCCGCGTTACGCCATCGTTGTGGTGATCGACGAACCGTCCAAGGCCGGCTACTTCGGTGGTCTGGTTTCCGCACCGGTGTTCAGCCGCGTGATGTCTGGCACCTTGCGCCTGATGAACGTCACGCCGGACAACCTGCCGACGACGCAACAAGCCAACGCTACCCCGGTCGTTCCGCTGAAAGCCAATGGAGGGCGCGGCTGATGTCATTAAGTCTGAACAAGATATTCCCCCACGCCGGCCACGATCTGTTGATCCGTGAATTGGCGCTGGACAGCCGCAACGTACGCGCGGGCGATCTGTTCCTCGCTGTGCCTGGCGGCAAATTCGATGGCCGTGCACACATCGCCGATGCCCTGCAACGCGGCGCGGCGGCTGTAGCTTATGAAGTCGAAGGCGCCACCGTGCTGCCGATCACCGACGTGCCATTGATTCCGGTCAAAGGCCTGGCGGCGCAGTTGTCGGACATCGCCGGGCGTTTCTACGGTGAGCCAAGTCATCACCTGAATCTGGTCGGCGTCACCGGCACCAACGGCAAGACCAGCGTGACTCAATTGGTCGCGCAGGCGCTCGATCTGCTCGGTCAGCATTGCGGCATCGTCGGAACCTTGGGTTCCGGCTTCTATGGCGCACTGGAAAGCGGTCTGCACACCACGCCGAATCCTATCGCCGTGCAAGCGACCTTGGGCGACCTGAAAAAGGCCGGCGCCAAAGCCGTGGCCATGGAAGTCTCGTCCCACGGTCTGGATCAGGGCCGCGTGACGGCGCTGGCGTTCGACGTCGCGGTGATGACTAACCTGTCCCGCGATCATCTGGACTATCACGGCACTATGGAAGCCTACGCCGAGGCCAAGGCCAAGCTGTTCGCCTGGAATGATCTGAAGTGCCGCGTGGTTAACCTCGACGACGATTTCGGCCGGCAACTGGCCGCGGAAAAACGTGAATCGCGGCTGATCACCTACAGCCTGCTCGACAGCACTGCCTACTTGTTTTGCCGTGAGGCGCAGTTCGACGACCACGGTGTGCGCGCCACGCTGGTCACGCCGCAGGGCGAACATCATCTGCGCAGCACGCTGCTCGGCCGTTTCAACCTGAGCAACGTTCTGGCAGCAGTCGGTGCATTGCTTGGGCTGGATTACGCGCTCGACGAAATTCTCAAAGTGCTGCCGAAACTCGAAGGCCCGGCCGGGCGCATGCAGCGTCTTGGTGGCGGCACGCAGCCATTGGTGGTGGTCGATTACGCCCACACCCCGGACGCGCTGGAAAAAGTCCTGACCGCGTTGCGCCCGCACGTCAAAGGTCAACTGCTGTGCCTGTTCGGCTGCGGCGGCGACCGTGATCGCGGCAAACGTCCGTTGATGGCCGAAGTGGTCGAGCGTCTGGCCGATCAAGTGCTGGTCACCGACGACAACCCGCGCACCGAGGATCCTGCAGTGATTTTCGATGACATCCGCGCCGGTTTCACGGCTGTGGATAAAGTCACCTTCGTCGCCGGCCGTGGTCAGGCGATTGCGCAACTGATTGCCAACGCGTCCGCCGAAGACGTGATTGTCCTGGCCGGTAAAGGTCATGAGGACTATCAGGAAATCAACGGCGTGCGTCATGCCTTCTCTGATCTGGTCGAGGCCGATCACGCCCTGACCGCTTGGGAGGTGGCCCATGCTTAAGGCCCTGAAACTCAGCGAGTTGACCAACGCGCTAGACGCGCGGTTGATCGCTGGTGATGCCAGTTTCGACGGCGTCAGCATCGACAGCCGCGCGATCCAGCCCGGCCAACTGTTTATTGCTTTGACCGGCCCGCGTTTCGACGGTCATGACTATTTGAACGATGTCGCTGGCAAAGGCGCCGTTGCCGCGCTGGTCGAGCGTGAAGTCGCCGACAGTACGCTGCCGCAATTGCTAGTCAAAGACACCCGTCAGGCCCTCGGCCAGTTGGGCGCGCTGAACCGTGCCGCCTTCACTCAGCCAGTCGCAGCGATCACTGGTTCCAGCGGCAAGACCACGGTCAAGGAAATGCTCGCGAGCATCCTGCGCACGCGCGGCCCGGTGCTGGCGACCCGTGGCAATCTGAACAACGACCTCGGCGCACCACTGACCCTGCTCGAACTGGCCCCGGAACACACTTCGGCGGTGATCGAACTGGGCGCCTCGCGTCTGGGTGAGATCGCTTACACCGTTGGCCTGACCAAGCCGCACGTGGCGATCCTGAACAATGCCGGCACCGCGCACGTCGGTGAGTTTGGCGGGCCGGAAAAAATCGTCGAAGCCAAAGGTGAAATCATCGACGGTCTGGCAGCTGACGGCATCGCCGTGCTCAATCTCGATGACAAGGCCTTCGGTATCTGGAAGACCCGTGCCGGCGCGCGCAAAGTGCTGACCTTCGCCCTGAGCAACACTCAGGCGGACTTCTACGCCAGCGATCTGAGCACCGATGCCCGTGGTTGCCCAGCCTTCAATCTGCACACACCTGAAGGTGTCGAGCGCGTTCAACTGAACCTGCTCGGCACCCATAACGTCGCCAACTCCATGGCCGCCGCTGCTGCCGCTCACGCCTTGGGCGTGTCGCTGTTCGGCATCGCCACCGGGCTTGGCGCCGTGCAACCGGTCAAGGGGCGCACCGTTGCGCAACTGGCGAAAAACGGTATGCGCGTGATCGATGACACTTACAACGCAAACCCCACCTCGATGTGCGCTGCCGTTGATATACTCGCCGGCTTTTCCGGCCGCACCGTCCTGGTGCTCGGAGATATCGGCGAGTTGGGCGATTGGGCGGAGCAGGGGCACCGCGACGTGGGCGAGTACGCCCGGGGCAAGGTTTCCGCGCTTTACGCAGTCGGGCCAAACATGGTTCACGCCGTAAACGCATTCGGTGAACAGGCGCATCACTTCGGCACGCAAGCCGAACTGATTCAGGCCCTCGACGCCGAGCAGGACACAAACACCACCATTTTGATCAAGGGTTCGCGCAGTGCAGCGATGGAAAACATCGTTGCGGCTCTGTGCGGGTCCAGTCTGGAGAAACATTAATGCTGCTGCTGCTAGCGGAGTATCTGCAACAGTTCTACAAAGGCTTCGCGGTCTTTCAGTACCTGACCCTGCGCGGGATTCTCGGTGTGCTGACCGCGCTGGTTTTGTCGCTGTGCTATGGCCCGTGGATGATCCGCACTTTGCAGAACCGTCAGATCGGCCAGTCCGTGCGTAACGACGGTCCGCAATCGCACCTGTCCAAGTCGGGCACGCCGACCATGGGCGGCGCCCTGATTTTGTCTTCGATCGGCGTCAGCACCTTGCTCTGGGCTGACCTGAGCAACCGTTATGTCTGGACCGTTTTGCTGGTGACCCTGCTGTTCGGCGCCATCGGTTGGGTCGACGATTACCGCAAAGTCATCGAGAAGAACTCCCGTGGCTTGCCGAGCCGCTGGAAGTATTTCTGGCAATCGGTGTTTGGCCTCGGCGCGGCGATCTTCCTCTATATGACTGCTTCCACTCCGGTGGAAACCACGCTGATTCTGCCGATGCTCAAGGACTACAGCATTCCGCTGGGCCTTGGTTTCATCGTGCTGACTTACTTTGTGATCGTCGGTTCGAGCAACGCGGTCAACCTGACTGACGGCCTCGATGGCCTGGCGATCATGCCGACCGTAATGGTTGGCGGTGGCCTCGGCATCTTCTGCTACCTGTCGGGTAACGTGAAATTCGCTGAATACCTGTTGATCCCTTACGTGCCGGGCGCGGGTGAACTGATCGTGTTCTGCGGTGCGCTGATCGGTGCCGGCCTCGGCTTCCTGTGGTTCAACACCTATCCGGCGCAAGTGTTCATGGGCGACGTCGGTGCACTGGCTCTCGGCGCGGCACTGGGCACCATCGCGGTGATCGTCCGTCAGGAAATCGTCCTGTTCATCATGGGCGGTGTGTTCGTGATGGAAACCCTGTCAGTCGTCATTCAGGTTGCGTCCTTTAAGCTGACCGGTCGCCGTGTGTTCCGCATGGCACCGATCCACCACCATTTTGAACTCAAGGGCTGGCCCGAGCCGCGCGTGATCGTCCGTTTCTGGATCATCACCGTGATTCTCGTGCTGATCGGCCTTGCCACCCTGAAGCTGAGGTAGAACGAGTGTCTCTGATCGCTTCTGACCACTTCCGCATCGTTGTCGGCCTCGGCAAGAGCGGCATGTCCCTGGTTCGCTTCCTGGCGAACCGGGGCACGTCGTTTGCCGTGGCGGACACGCGGGAAAATCCACCGGAACTGGCCACGCTCAAGCGTGACTATCCGCACGTGGAAGTGCGTTGTGGCGAGCTGGACGTCGAATTCCTGTGCCGTGCCGACGAGCTCTACGTGAGCCCCGGCCTGGCGCTGGCGACCCCGGCCCTGCAAGCCGCTGCGGCCCGTGGCGTGAAACTGTCCGGTGACATCGAGCTGTTCGCGCGTAACGCGCAGGCGCCGATCGTGGCCATCAGCGGTTCCAACGCGAAAAGCACCGTCACCACCCTGGTCGGCGAGATGGCGGCTGCGGCCGGCAAACGCGTCGCCGTCGGCGGCAACCTCGGTACCCCGGCGCTGGACCTGCTCAGCGACGACGTCGAGCTGTACGTGATGGAGCTGTCGAGTTTCCAGCTGGAAACCACCGACCAGCTCAACGCTGAAGTGGCCACCGTGCTGAACATCAGCGAAGACCACATGGATCGCTACAGCGGTCTGCCGGCGTACCATCTGGCCAAGCACCGGATCTTCCGTGGCGCCAGGCAGTTTGTGGTCAACCGTCAGGATGCGCTGAGCCGTCCGTTGATGGGCGAGGGGCAGCCGTGCTGGACCTTCGGCCTGAGCAAACCGGATTTCAAGGCCTTCGGTATCCGCGAAGAAGATGGCGAGAAGTATCTGGCCTTCGAATTCCACAACCTGATGCCGGTGCGTGAACTTAAGATTCGTGGCGCGCACAACCAGTCCAACGCCCTCGCGGCATTGGCGCTGGGGCATGCCGTGGGCTTGCCGTTCGACGCCATGCTCTCGGCCCTGCGCACCTTCGCCGGCCTCGAACATCGCTGTCAGTGGGTGCGTGATCTCGACGGCGTGGCGTACTACAACGACTCCAAAGCGACCAACGTCGGCGCCGCTCTGGCCGCCATCGAAGGCCTCGGTGCGGACATCGACGGCAAGGTCATCCTGATTGCCGGTGGCGATGGCAAGGGTGCCGAATTCAACGATCTGCGTGATCCGGTGGCGGCCAACTGCCGTGCCGTTATCCTGATGGGCCGCGACTCCGACAAGATCGGTGAAGCCGTCGGTGATGCCGTGCCGTTGATTCGTGCGACCTCGCTGGTCGACGCCGTTGCGCAATGCCGTGCCGCCGCCCAGCCGGGTGATGTGGTGCTGCTGTCGCCGGCCTGCGCCAGTTTCGACATGTTCAAGAATTATGAAGACCGTGGTCACCAGTTCGTCCGCGCTGTGGAGGAACTGGCATGAGCCTGCGCAATATCATCAAACCGTATCCGTCGCCGATCATCACCGGGCGCGGTATCGACCTCGATTTCCCGATGCTCGCCGGTTGCCTGGCGCTGCTCGGTCTCGGTTTGATCATGATCGCCTCGGCGTCCACTGAAGTGGCAGCCGCGCAGTCAGGCAGCCCGCTGTATTACATGATCCGCCACCTTATTTATGTGGTGCTGGGCCTGGGCGCGTGCATCGTCACCATGATGATTCCGATCGCCACCTGGCAACGTCTTGGCTGGCTGATGCTGATCGGTGCGTTCGGCTTGCTGGTGATGGTGATCATTCCCGGCATCGGGCGCGAAGTTAACGGTTCGATGCGCTGGATCGGGTTCAGCTTCTTCAACGTGCAGCCGTCGGAAATCGCCAAGGTATTCGTGGTGATCTACCTCGCCGGTTATCTGGTGCGGCGTCAGAAGGAAGTACGTGAAAGCTGGATGGGCTTCTTCAAGCCGTTCATCGTGCTGCTGCCGATGGCGGGTCTGCTGCTGATGGAGCCGGACTTCGGTGCCACTGTGGTGATGATGGGTGCTGCGGCGGCCATGCTGTTCCTTGGTGGGGTCGGGTTGTTCCGCTTCTCGCTGATGGTGGTGTTGGCGGTCGGAGCGGTGGTCTTGCTGATTCAGATGCAGCCGTATCGTATGGCGCGTCTGACCAACTTCGCTGACCCGTGGGCCGACCAGTTCGGCGCCGGCTATCAGTTGTCGCAAGCGTTGATCGCGTTCGGTCGCGGTGAGTGGCTCGGCGTCGGCCTTGGCAACAGCGTGCAGAAACAGTTCTACCTGCCGGAAGCGCACACCGACTTCGTGTTCTCGGTTCTCGCTGAAGAGCTCGGCGCCGTCGGTTCGCTGTGCACGGTCGCGCTGTTCGTGTTCGTGTGTATTCGCGGCATGTACATCGGCTTGTGGGCCGAGAAGGCCAAACAGTTCTTCGCCGCTTACGTGGCGTACGGCTTGTCGTTCCTGTGGATTGGTCAGTTCCTGATCAACATCGGCGTGAACGTCGGCCTGCTGCCAACCAAAGGTCTGACCTTGCCGTTCCTCAGTTATGGCGGCAGCTCGTTGGTGATCTGCTGTGCCTGCCTGGGCTTGTTATTGAGGATCGAGTGGGAGAGTCGAACCCATTTGGGCAGTGAAGAAATGGAATTCCATGAGAGCGACTTCGCTGAGGAGCCGAATCATGGGCGCTAACGTATTGATCATGGCCGGCGGAACCGGCGGCCACGTGTTCCCGGCGCTGGCTTGTGCCCGCGAGTTTCAGGCGCGCGGCTACACCGTGCACTGGCTCGGCACGCCACGCGGCATTGAAAACGAACTGGTCCCGGCCGCAGGGTTGGAGCTACACCGCATCAACGCCACCGGCCTGCGCGGCAAGGGCAAGCTGTCGCTGCTCAAGGCGCCGTTCATGCTGCTGAAATCGGTGTGGCAGGCGCGGGCGATCATTCGTCGCTTGAAGCCGGTGTGTGTGGTCGGCTTCGGTGGATATGTGACTGGCCCCGGTGGCCTCGCCGCGAAACTGGCCGGCGTGCCGGTGATCGTGCACGAGCAGAACGCCGTGGCCGGCACCGCCAATCGGTTGCTGGTGCCGTTCGCCGCTCGGGTGTGTGAAGCGTTCCCCGACACCTTTACTCTGTCGGACACCCGCCGTACCACCGGAAACCCGGTGCGCAGCGAGCTGTTCCTCGATACATCGCGACCTGCCCTGGCCGGTCGCAAAGCGCGTTTGCTGATCCTCGGCGGAAGCTTGGGTGCAGAACCGTTGAACAAGTTGCTGCCTGAAGCCTTGGCCCAAGTCGCTGCCGATTTGCGCCCGGAAGTGTTTCATCAGGCCGGCAAAAACCACGATGAAGTGACTGCAGAGCGCTACCGCGCCGCCGGCGTCGATGCGCAGGTGCAGCCGTTCATCAAAGACATGGCCCAGGCCTATGGCTGGGCTGACCTGGTGGTGTGCCGCGCAGGCGCGTTGACCATCAGTGAGCTGGCTGCCGCCGGTCTGCCCTCGATACTGGTGCCTTTGCCCCACGCGATCGACGATCACCAGACCCGCAACGCCGATTATTTGGCCCGCGAAGGCGCAGCCTTCCTGATGCCGCAAAGAACGACTGGTGCCGCGGACCTTGCCGCGCGCCTGACAGAGGTCTTGATGCAACCGCAACGACTCGAAGAAATGGCCCAAGCGGCCCGCCGTCTGGCGAAACCCGATGCCACCCGTAGCGTGGTCGATACCTGTCTGGAGGTGGCCCATGGTTGAGAATCAGAAAGCCATGCCACAACCGGAAATGCGCCGCATCCGTCGCATCCACTTCGTCGGCATCGGCGGCGTGGGCATGTGCGGGATTGCCGAAGTGTTGTTGAACCTGGGCTATGAAGTCTCCGGTTCCGACCTGAAAGCTTCGCCGGTGACCGAGCGTCTGGAATCGTTCGGCGCGCACATCTTCATCGGCCACCGTGCCGAGAACGCCGCTGCTGCCGATGTGCTGGTGGTGTCGAGCGCTGTGAACACCTCCAACCCGGAAGTGGCGAACGCGCTTGAGCGTCGTATTCCGGTTGTACCGCGGGCGGAAATGCTCGCCGAGCTGATGCGCTATCGCCACGGCATCGCCGTCGCCGGTACCCACGGCAAAACCACCACCACCAGCCTGATCGCTTCGGTGTTCGCCGCCGGTGGTCTGGATCCGACGTTCGTGATTGGTGGTCGTCTGAACGCGGCGGGCACCAATGCCCAGCTCGGCACCAGCCGTTACCTGATCGCCGAGGCCGATGAAAGCGATGCGAGCTTCCTGCACCTGCAACCGCTGGTGGCCGTGGTCACCAACATCGACGCCGACCACATGGCGACCTACGACGGTGACTTCAACAAACTGAAGAAGACCTTCGTCGAGTTCCTGCACAACCTGCCGTTCTACGGTTTGGCAGTGATGTGCCTGGACGATCCGGTGGTGCGTGAAATTCTGCCGCTGGTGAAACGTCCGACCGTGACTTACGGCTTCAGCGAAGACGCTGACGTGCGTGCGATCAATATCCGCCAGCAAGGCATGCAGACCTTCTTCACTGTGCTGCGTCCGGATCGTGAGCCGCTGGATGTTTCCGTGAACATGCCGGGCAATCACAACGTCCTCAACTCGCTGGCGACCATTTGCATCGCCACCGACGAAGGCGTCAGCGATGAAGCCATCGTCCAGGGCCTGTCGGGCTTTCAGGGCGTTGGTCGACGCTTCCAGGTCTACGGCGAACTGCCGGTGGACGGCGGCAACGTGATGCTGGTCGACGACTACGGTCACCACCCGACCGAAGTCGCTGCCGTGATCAAAGCCGTACGCGGTGGCTGGCCGGAGCGCCGTCTGGTGATGGTCTACCAGCCACACCGTTACAGCCGCACCCGCGATTTGTACGACGACTTCGTCAATGTACTGGCCGATGCCAACGTGCTGCTGCTGATGGAAGTCTATCCGGCCGGCGAAGAGCCGATCCCGGGTGCCGACAGCCGCAAGCTGTGCAACAGCATCCGTCAGCGCGGTCAGCTCGATCCGATCTACATCGAGCGTGGCGTCGATCTGGCGCCGCTGGTCAAGCCATTGCTGCGTGCCGGCGACATCCTGCTGTGCCAGGGCGCTGGTGATATCGGCGGTCTCGCGCCGAAGCTGTTGAAAAGTGAATTGTTCGCTGGCGCCGTGGCGGCGTCGGTCGAGGGGAAGTTGAAATGACTGCTGCCTACGCCAACCTGTTCTCCACGATCGCGCCGAAAGACTTCGGCCGTGTCGCCGTGCTCTTCGGTGGCCTGAGTGCCGAGCGTGAGGTTTCGCTGAAATCCGGTAACGCCGTGCTCGACGCGCTGCAAAGTGCTGGCGTGGACGCGTTCGGCATCGACGTTGGCGACGACATTCTGCAACGTCTGCTCAGCGAAAAGATCGACCGCGCCTTCATCATTCTTCACGGCCGTGGCGGTGAAGACGGCTCCATGCAGGGCCTGCTCGAAGTGGCGGGCATTCCGTACACCGGCAGTGGCATTCTGGCCTCGGCATTGGCCATGGACAAACTGCGCACCAAGCAGGTCTGGCACAGCCTCGGGATTCCGACGCCGCGTCACGCCGTGCTGTGCAGCGAAGCCGATTGTATTTCGGCGGCGACGGAACTGGGCTTCCCTTTGATCGTCAAACCCGCGCATGAAGGTTCAAGTATCGGGATGGCCAAAGTGAGTTCTGCGTCCGAGTTGATCGACGCATGGAAAGCGGCCAGTACCTACGATTCGCAAGTCTTGGTTGAGCAATGGATTCAAGGTCCGGAGTTCACCATCGCCACCCTGCGTGACCAGGTGTTGCCTCCTATCGCCCTGGGTACACCGCACACGTTCTACGACTACGACGCCAAGTACATCGCCAACGATACCCAGTACCGCATTCCCTGCGGGCTGGATGCCGCCAAGGAACAGGAACTCATGGATCTCACGGCCAAGGCCTGTGAGGCGCTGGGTATTGCCGGTTGGGGCAGGGCGGACGTGATGCAGGACGCCGACGGGCAGTTCTGGTTCCTGGAAGTGAACACCGCACCGGGCATGACCGATCACAGTCTGGTACCGATGGCGGCTCGTGCGGCCGGTCTGGATTTCCAGCAACTGGTTCTGGCCATTCTGGCCGCCAGTGTTGAAGACGCTCGAGGTTAAGACGATGCAAGGCGCTCAGCTCCGACATCAGCCTCCCGCACCCGGCCGCAAGCCGGTGCCACGGGGTGCCAGCCGAATGGTGGCGAAAGAGCCGATGTCCGCGCGCCTGCCGAAAGCCAATTTCAGCTTTCTGAAAAGTCTGTTCTGGCCGGTGCTGTTGGTGGTGCTGGGCTTTGGTACTTACGAAGGCGCGACGCGTTTGTTGCCGTACGCCGACCGGCCGATCACCAAGATCGCCGTGCAGGGCGACCTGAGCTACATCAGCCAGCAAGCGGTGCAGCAGCGGATCGCCCCTTACGTGGCGTCGAGCTTCTTCACCATCGACCTGGCCGGCATGCGCACCGAGCTTGAGCAGATGCCGTGGATCGCCCACGCCGAAGTTCGTCGGGTGTGGCCGGATCAAGTGGTGATCCGCCTCGAAGAGCAACTGCCAGTGGCGCGGTGGGGCGACGAGTCGTTACTGAACAACCAGGGCCAGGCGTTTACGCCCAAGGAACTGGCGAACTACGAACACCTGCCACAGCTGTTCGGCCCACAACGGGCCCAGCAGCAAGTGATGCAGCAGTATCAGGTGCTGAGCCAGATGCTGCGGCCGTTGGGCTTCTCGATTGCGCGCTTGGAATTGCGTGAACGCGGGAGTTGGTTCCTGACCACCGGTGCCGGCAGTTCCGGCCCCGGCATCGAGTTGCTGCTGGGACGCGGCAACCTGGTGGAAAAGATGCGCCGCTTTATCGCCATCTATGACAAGACACTTAAAGACCAGATTACGAACATTGCGCGCATCGATCTGCGCTACGCCAACGGCCTCGCTGTTGGCTGGCGGGAACCAGTAGCGCCGACGACAGCCCAACCCGCTGTCGCAAAGAATTAAGAAGAGGCAGGACCCATGGCAAACGTGCAAAGCGGCAAAATGATCGTCGGTCTCGATATCGGCACCTCCAAGGTGGTGGCGCTGGTCGGCGAGGTTTCCGACGACGGCTCGCTGGAAATCGTCGGGATCGGTACCCATCCGTCCCGTGGCCTGAAGAAGGGCGTGGTGGTCAACATCGAGTCCACCGTGCAATCGATCCAGCGCGCGATCGAAGAAGCCCAACTGATGGCGGGCTGCCGCATTCACTCGGCGTTCGTCGGCGTGGCGGGCAATCACATCCGCAGCCTGAACTCCCACGGCATCGTCGCGATCCGTGATCGCGAAGTCAGCTCGGCCGACCTTGAGCGCGTCCTCGACGCTGCTCAGGCTGTGGCGATTCCGGCTGACCAGCGCGTGCTGCACACCTTGCCGCAGGATTACGTGATCGATAACCAGGAAGGCGTTCGCGAGCCACTGGGCATGTCCGGCGTACGTCTGGAAGCCAAGGTTCACGTGGTCACCTGCGCCGTCAACGCCGCACAGAACATTGAAAAATGCGTGCGTCGCTGCGGTCTGGAAATCGACGACATCATTCTCGAGCAACTGGCCTCGGCCTACTCGGTTCTGACCGATGACGAGAAAGAGCTGGGCGTGTGCCTGGTCGATATCGGCGGCGGCACCACCGACATCGCGATCTTCACCGAAGGCGCGATCCGTCACACCGCGGTGATCCCGATTGCCGGTGATCAGGTGACCAACGACATCGCCATGGCGTTGCGCACCCCGACCCAGTACGCCGAAGAAATCAAGATCCGTTACGCCTGCGCCCTGGCGAAACTGGCTGGTGCCGGCGAAACCATCAAGGTGCCAAGCGTTGGCGACCGTCCACCGCGCGAACTGTCGCGTCAGGCCCTGGCCGAAGTGGTCGAGCCGCGTTACGACGAACTGTTCACCCTGATCCAGGCCGAGCTGCGTCGCAGCGGCTACGAAGACCTGATCCCGGCCGGCATCGTCCTGACCGGCGGTACTTCGAAGATGGAAGGCGCCACTGAACTGGCCGAAGAAATCTTCCACATGCCGGTCCGCCTCGGTGTGCCGCATGGCGTCAAGGGCCTGGATGACGTGGTGCGCAACCCGATTTATTCCACTGGCGTTGGCTTGTTGATGTACGGCCTGCAAAAGCAGTCCGACGGGGTTTCGTTCTCCGGCATCGGCAGCCGCGACAGCTACAGCAACGAAGAGCCACAGGCGCCGTTGCTGGACCGATTGAAGAAGTGGGTTCAAGGCAACTTCTAAAGCTTTACCGCAACACCGCAACAAAAATGCAGTAGGCGAAAAAACTAGAGAATGTAAGGAGAGGGAAAATGTTCGAACTCGTAGACAACATCCCCGCAAGCCCGGTAATCAAAGTTATCGGTGTTGGCGGTGGCGGCGGCAACGCTGTCAATCACATGGTCAAGAGCAACATCGAAGGCGTTGAATTCATCTGCGCCAACACTGATGCTCAAGCGCTGAAAAACATCGGCGCGCGTACCATTCTGCAACTGGGCACCGGCGTGACCAAAGGTCTGGGCGCTGGCGCCAACCCTGAAGTAGGTCGTCAGGCCGCTCTCGAAGACCGTGAGCGCATTGCCGAAGTCCTGCAGGGCACCAACATGGTGTTCATCACCACTGGCATGGGCGGCGGTACCGGTACCGGTGCTGCGCCGATCATCGCCGAAGTGGCCAAGGAAATGGGCATTCTGACCGTTGCTGTCGTAACGCGTCCGTTCCCGTTCGAAGGCCGCAAGCGTATGCAGATCGCCGACGAAGGCATCCGCATGCTCTCGGAAAGCGTCGACTCGTTGATCACCATTCCGAACGAGAAGCTGCTGACCATCCTCGGTAAAGACGCAAGCCTCTTGTCGGCTTTCGCCAAGGCTGACGATGTACTGGCCGGTGCCGTTCGCGGTATCTCCGACATCATCAAGCGTCCGGGCATGATCAACGTCGACTTCGCCGACGTACGTACCGTGATGAGCGAAATGGGCATGGCGATGATGGGCACTGGCTGCGCCAGCGGTCCGAACCGTGCACGTGAAGCAACCGAAGCGGCCATCCGCAACCCGCTGCTGGAAGACGTGAACCTGCAAGGCGCACGCGGCATTCTGGTGAACATCACCGCCGGTCCTGACCTGTCTCTGGGTGAGTACTCCGACGTGGGTAGCATCATCGAAGCCTTCGCTTCCGAGCACGCGATGGTCAAGGTCGGTACCGTTATCGATCCGGACATGCGCGACGAGCTGCACGTGACCGTGGTTGCCACCGGTCTGGGCGCGAAAATCGAGAAGCCTGTAAAGGTCATCGACAACACCGTTCACACCTCCATGGCTTCCGCCCAGGTGCAACAACCGGCTCCGGCCCGTCAGGAAGCGCCAGCGGTGAACTACCGTGATCTGGACCGTCCGACCGTCATGCGCAACCAGGCTCAGGCCGGTGCTGCGGCTGCCGCGAAGATGAATCCGCAAGATGATCTGGACTACCTGGACATCCCGGCATTCCTGCGTCGTCAGGCCGATTGATGGAATGTATCAGGGCTATGAAGGTGATTGGTGTTCAGCAAAGGCATGGTCTGCTATCATCGCCAGCCTTTGTTGATACCAGTTCGCAATTTGCGCTGAAGCGGCCCAAGCCATGATTAAACAACGCACACTGAAAAATATTATCCGTGCCACAGGTGTAGGCCTGCACTCCGGTGAGAAGGTCTATCTGACCCTCAAGCCTGCGCCTGTCGACACTGGCATTGTGTTTTGTCGCGCTGACCTCGACCCTGTGGTGCAGATTCCTGCCCGCGCGGAAAACGTCGGTGAAACCACTATGTCGACGACGCTGATCAACGGCGACGTCAAAGTGGACACGGTAGAGCACTTGCTCTCGGCCATGGCTGGCCTGGGCATCGATAACGCCTACGTCGAGCTCTCCGCGTCCGAAGTCCCGATCATGGATGGCAGCGCTGGACCCTTCGTATTCCTGATTCAATCGGCAGGCCTGGAAGAACAGGACGCCGCCAAGAAATTCATCCGCATCCTGCGTGAAGTGACAGTGGAAGACGGCGACAAGCGCGCCACTTTCGTCCCTTTCGAAGGGTTCAAGGTGAGCTTCGAGATCGATTTCGATCACCCGGTATTCCGGGACCGCACCCAAAGTGCAAGCGTGGATTTTTCCAGCACTTCGTTCGTAAAAGAAGTCAGCCGCGCCCGTACCTTTGGCTTCATGAGTGATATCGAGTACCTGCGCAAGCACAACCTCGCACTCGGCGGCAGCGTTGAAAACGCAATCGTGGTCGATGCCGATGGCGTACTGAACGAAGACGGCCTTCGCTATGAAGACGAATTCGTGAAGCACAAGATCCTCGATGCGATTGGCGACCTGTACCTGCTGGGTAACAGCCTGATTGGTGAGTTCAAGGGCTTCAAGTCCGGTCATGCACTGAACAACCAGCTGCTGCGCAAGTTGATTGAGCAGACAGACGCTTGGGAAGTAGTGACGTTCGAAGACGCCAGCACCGCACCCATCTCTTACATGCGCCCGGTTGCGGCGGTGTAAGTAAAAAACCTCTCTAGTTTTTTGAAGGCCATCCTCGGATGGCCTTTTTTTATGCCTGTGGTTTTTCTAGTGCCTGATCTGGCCATATCGCTGGCAAGCCAGCTCCCACAGGTTTCTTTGTGAATCACAAATCTGCAGCACATCACAAATCCCTGTGGGAGCTGGCTTGCCAGCGATAGGGCCGGTGAAGCCAATACATCTATCAGGCGGAAGCCACCACCACCCGATTACGCCCACCTTCCTTGGCCTGATACAACGCCTTGTCCGCCGCAAACAGCAACTGCTCCAGGGTCATCTCACTCGCCGCCGTCCACGTCGCGATGCCAATACTCACGGTTATCGGCCGCTCGGCCCCGTCGACCAACGGCAACTGCTCTACGGCCTGACGAATATGCTCGGCGATCTGTAGCGCGCCATGACCGTCGGTCTCGGCGAGAATCACAGAGAACTCCTCGCCGCCATAACGCGCGACCAGATCCGCCGGTCGCCGGACATTTTCAGTGATGACACGGGCTAGCGTCTTCAGCGCCTGATCCCCGCCCTGATGCCCATGTCGGTCATTGAAAGCCTTGAAGTGATCGGCATCAATCATCATCACCGACATCGGCTTGCCCGAGCGCTGGGCGCGGAACCACTCGTGACGCAACGCCTGATCGAGCATCCGCCGATTGGCCACACCGGTCAGTGCATCGGTGGCGGCCAGTTGCGCCAGCTCCCGCTCGGCCCGTTGACGCAAGCGTAACTCGCGGGCTAGCAACCAGGTCAGCCACAGCAACCCCACGCACAACACCCCCGTGGCGCCGCTGATCAACAGGGCGGTACGACGCCACGTGCCGAACACCTCGTCGCTGGACAGCGCGACCATCACGATCAACGGCAGATTGCCGACCCGCGAATAGGTATAGAGACGTTGCTGATGGTCGATGCTCGAAACGCTGTTGAAACTGCCATTGCCACTCTTGTCGCGCAGAATCCGTATGACGTTGGGCCGGTTGCCGAAGCTCTTGCCGATCGAATCACTCTGCAGATAGGGCTTCTGCGCCAGCAGGACGCCGTCGTTATCGATGATGTTCAGCGTGCTGTCTTTGCCAATGTCGAGGCTGTTGAACAACTGGTCGAAGTAATCGAGCTTCATCGACGCGACGGCCACGCCGGCAAACTCACCGGACTCCGAGGAAATTCGTCGGCTGAAACTGATCCGCCATTGATTGGCCTCGTCGCAGTTGCAGCGGGTCTTGAACGGGCGGCTGATAAACATGCCGACATCGCGGTTGAACGCGTGGGCGAGGAAGTAATCGCGGTCGGCAAAGTTGCCCGGTTTCGGCTCGATTCGCGAGGAGTCGGCAATCACATCTCCCAGCTTGTCGAGAAGCAGAATGTCGCCCTTGAAGCGTGCCGTGGTCGAACGATCGAACAGCGCCAGATGACGGATCTGCGGAGAGACATCTTGCAGGTCATCGCGCTGGGCGGCGGCGATCAGGCCTTGCAGGGTCAAGTCGTACAACTCGACGGTGCGCAGCACATCGGCGTCGATCAGCTGGGCGATGGTGGTGGCGCTGCGGGTCGCCGATTCCTGAGCGTTGGCGTGCTCGCGGATCAGCAGGAACGTGACGATGCACAGAATCGCGATCACGGTCAGCGAACTGCCGCAGATCAGCAGCAACTCGGGGCGTCCGGTCTTGCCCGCAACGGGTGGGGTACGGCTCGCGATCATGATTGGGCTGTCGGTTGGGGGAAGTCTTATAAGCGTAGTTGCACAACACCACCGAAGCGCTTGACGCAAAATACCTGTGGGAGCGAGCTTGCTCGCGAATGCGTTGTGTCAGCCAACATCAATGTTGCTGAAAGACCGCTTTCGTCGGAACGCCGCCCGGAGCAAGCTCGCTCCCACAGGTTTGGTCATTGCTTGAGCTATCGGAGTCAGTCTGCAGTCAGCTTAGCGCCGATCTTAGAAGACGTTGATCGGGTAGTCGATGACAACACGGTATTCATCTGTGTCCGAATCAATCACGCCGTAGCCGTTGCCGCCTCGGTTGGTCGCCCATTGCAGGTGGACTGCCAGATCCTTGGCCTGACCGCTCTGCACCACGTACTTCAAGTCGAGATCGCGTTCCCAATGCTTGGCGTTGCGGCCATCGGCGCTGTACCAATTGGAGTAGCCTTTGCTGTCGGCGTCGACTTTGGTCAAGTCAACCGTGCCGCGCGAGTAGGAGACCGACGAGGTCAGTCCCGGCATGCCGATACCGGCGAAGTCATAAGCGTATTTGAGCTTCCACGAGCGCTCGTTCGGACCGTTGAAGTCGGAATACTGCTGCGAGTTGTCGAGGTAAACGCTGTCGCCCTGACTGATGTAGTCGAACGGGGTGTTGCCGTTGACCCGCTGATACGCAGCAGTAACGCTGTGGCTACCGATACCCACGGTGAAATGCAGGCTGTAGGTGTTGTTGTCGATGTTGCCCAGCAGCGCATCACCGGTGTCTTGCGTGTGATAGAAGTGCAAGCCCGGGTTGAGGCTGACCAGATCGTTCAACTGCCAGGTGTAGTCGAGGTCGTAGTAGTACTGGTTCCAGATGTCCTTGAGCTCAGAAGCGTAGAGGCTGCTGGTCAGACCTTCGACGCCGCTCCAGGCCACACCGGCCCAGTTCAGGTGCTGACTCTCGTCGCCGTCAGCCAAGGTGCCGTAGGAAGTGCCAATGCGCGTGTGACCGCTTTGGTTGTACGGCTTGGTGAAACTGGCCTGACCGCCTTCGATCAGCCAGCCGTCGAAGCTGTGGTTGCTCAGGCTCACACCACGAAAGGTCTGCGGCAGCATGCGCGTGTCACCGCCGGCAATTACCGGATTGGTGAGGAACAGGTCACCGGCCTTCAACTCGGTATCGAACGCGCGTATTTTCAGCGTGCCGCCTGCGGTGGAGAACGACCCCGGTGCTTTGCCGCCATTCTCTCGGACCGGCAAGATGCTCGAACCATCGGTGCCGCCACCGCCATCCAGCTTCAGCCCGAGCATGGCGTGGGCATCAATACCGAAACCGACCGTGCCTTCGGTGTAACCCGACTTGAAGAGGCCAAGAAAGCCCTGGCCCCACTCGATGTTGTCGTCCGCTTTCTGCAAGCGGTTGCGATTCATGTAGTAGTTGCGAACGTTGAGGTTGAGGCTCGAACCTTCGACAAAGCCTTCTTTGGCAGGCTCGTCGGCGTGAGCGGCAGGGGCAATCGTTGCGGCAATTGCAATGAACAGCGGGGTGAAGCGAACTGGGTAACGCACGTGCGATGGAGCTCCTTGGGTCAGCTGGCCCGTCAATGTCCTGAGGGGCTTGGTGTTTCTTGTTGTTACAGACGAACCAAACGGCTTTCAGACCACAACGAAAAAAGGCCGCTGAAAGGCAGCGGCCTGGAATGACGACGGTTGAACGGGAAGAGCCAAACAACCGCGTCGAGGGAAACGTTGGCGCGGTGCGCGACTCAGCTGTCTTTCTCGGCCGCTTGAGCCTGGGAAGTGGCAGCCTGCGGGGCTTGCGTGGCGTCTTGCGCCTTGGCCATCACTTCGGCCTGATGCTGATCGTAGGCCTGAGCGCGAGCGACGTTTTGCGCCACGAACGACTGCGATTCTTCAGCCATCGCCATCGGCGACAGGATCAATGAGGACAAAACGAAAGCGCTGGCAATACCCATACTGTTGGACATCTGGAAAACCTTCTCGCTTGGCGAGTGCTGTTTGGTGCGGGCAAAGATAAGGTCGCCGGGCGTTGGGAAACAGCGTGATTTTCATAAATGACTGTTGCGCAGGAGGTAAAAGTCGAAGATCGCGGTGCAGCCAAGAGTAACCCCCTCACCCCAGCCCTCTCCCCCAAGGGGGCGAGGGGGAAGGGAGCAGATTGGGGGCTTTTCAAAGCCTGAGTTCGACTGGATATTTCAGGTCGGTGTAACTCGAGAGAACAACTCGGTCAGTCCCCTCTCCCTATGGGCGGTCCGACGTTTCGGGAGGGTTAGGGTGAGGGGCTTTTCAGACCGGCAAATAAATCCCGAAGGTATTCATCCCGCGATCACTGCGCACAAACACATCACCACCATGCATCAGAGCAATCGCTTTAACGATCGCCAACCCCAACCCATGGTTATTGCCACTGTTACTGCGCGACGCATCCACCCGATAAAAGCGCTCGAACAAGCGTGGCAAATGCTCGCTGGCAATCGGCGATCCGGGGTTGGCCACACCGATACTCACCTGATGCGCTTCAACCTCAATGTGCACCTCGATCACCTGACCCGCCCCGGTGTGCTGCACCGCATTGCTCAGCAAATTAATCAACGCCCGACGCAAATGCGCGACCTCAATCTGCACCAGCGCATCACCGCTGACCTGCACTTCAACCTGCGCGTCTTCAAGAATGAAATCCAGATACTCCAGTGTCGTCGCCACTTCATCGGCCAGCGAAGTCGAGGTGAGTTTGGTCGCCTTGTTACCCTGATCGGCACTGGCCAGAAACAACATGTCGTTGATGATCGAACGCAGCCGTTCCAGCTCTTCGAGATTGGATTGCAGCACTTCGAAGTAGTGTTCGGCAGAACGCCCACGGGTCAGCGCCACTTGCGTCTGGCCAATCAGATTGGTCAGGGGCGAACGCAGTTCATGGGCGACGTCGGCGTTGAACGATTCGAGTCGCGAGTAGGCCTGTTCGACCCGCTCCAGCGTCGAGTTGAACGAATCGACGAACTGCTCAAGCTCCGGTGGCAGCGGCGACAGACGCAAGCGCCCGGCGCGTAGGGGTGGCGCCAATCGCTGAGCCTCGTGGGACAGTTTGATCAACGGCTTCAAACCAATCCGGGCGACCCAATAACCCAGTGCCGAAGCCATCAGTACACCGACAATCGCCAGCCCGATCAGCGCGATCAACAGATTGTGCTGAGTTTCATGAAACGTCTCGGTATCGATGCCGATCATGAAGCGCAGCGGCGGGCGCTGATCCTTGGCTGGCAACTCGGTGAGCAACACTTTCAGCGGATAAGGATGGTCGGGCAACTGCAGGTCATGCATGCCCAACGGGCCTTGGGCGAAGGCACGAATCGCGGCATCGGGCTGACCGTATTCGTAACCCGGATCACCACTCACCACCCAGAAACGAATGCGTTTGTCTTCCTCACCGAGCAGCTTCAACTTGGCGTTGATCTTCACCCAATGCTCGGGTGTACCAAAGCGATTGAGTGCCGATTCGAGCACGCTGTAACGCGCATCCAGCTCGGCTTCCGGGAGCAATCCCAGGCCTTTATCGACCTGCTGATACAACGCGCCGCCGATCAATAGAAACACCAGCAGCGCCACCAGCGTGAACATTCCACTGAGGCGCAAGGCAATCGAATTGTGAGGGTAGGTCATCATTCATTTCCTGCGCCGCGCCGAGTCTGCTGTTGTGCAGGGCAAGGCGCGAGGAGCGCGGTTTGGTCGTTCCAAATAAGCTCCGAGCAACGCAGCCCTGCACAACAGCAGGCTCGGCCCTCCGGGTTGTCGTCTGAAAGCGGGCCATGCTGCGTTACAGCCCTCGGCAAGGAAACAACCCTTACCGTCGGGCTGCGCCTTGCCTGGCCCGCTTTCAGACGGCAACGCGGCGCAGGAAATGAATGATGACCTACCCTAAACACCACGGCTCTCCAGCACATAACCCATGCCGCGAATGGTGTGCAGCAACTTCTCGTCGAACGGCCCGTCGAGCTTGGCGCGCAGGCGTTTGATTGCGACTTCGACGACGTTGGCATCGCTGTCGAAATTGATGTCCCAGACCATCTCGGCAATCGCCGTTTTCGAAAGGATTTCACCTTGCCGACGCGCTAACACGCTAAGCAGCGAAAACTCTTTGGCGGTCAGATCCAGTCGGGTGCCGGCGCGGGTCGCCTTGCGGCTGATCAGATCTATCCACAGGTCGGCGATGCTCACCTGCACCGGTTCATGCCCGCCACTGCGCCGGGTCAGCGCTTGCAGACGCGCGACCAGTTCAAGGAAGGAAAACGGTTTGCCGAGGTAATCGTCGGCGCCGTCGCGCAGACCTTTGATGCGGTCTTCGACGCGCTCGCGGGCGGTGAGCATGATCACCGGGGTCTGCTTGCGTGCACGCAACGCGCGCAAAACGCCGAAGCCATCGAGGCCCGGCAACATGACGTCGAGGACGATCACCGCGTAGTCGCTTTCCAGCGCCAGATGCAGACCTTCGACGCCGTCGCGGGCCAGATCCACGGTGTAACCCTGTTCCGTCAGACCGCGGTGCAGATAGTCCGCGGTTTTTTCCTCGTCTTCAATAATCAGAACGCGCATGACCCGCCTCAGTCTGTGGTTGCTAGCGCTGGTAAAGGCGCGGGCTTAGGCCGATGGAACAGCCGCTCAAGCCATAAGTATATGACCGGCGTGGTGAATAGCGTCAGCATCTGGCTGACCAGCAAACCGCCCACCACCGCGATCCCCAACGGCTGGCGCAGTTCGGCGCCGGTGCCGTAACCGAGCATCAGCGGCAGCGCGCCGAGCAGGGCTGCGAGGGTGGTCATGATGATCGGCCGGAACCGCGTGATGCACGCTTCGAAAATCGCATCCTGCGGCGACAGACCTCGATGGCGCTGCGCTTCGAGGGCGAAGTCGATCATCAAGATGCCGTTCTTCTTGACGATACCGATCAGCAACACCAGACCGATCAACGCCATGATCGAAAAGTCCTGGCCGCAGATCCACAGCATGATCACCGCGCCCAAGCCTGCCGCCGGCAGCGTGGAGATGATCGTCAGCGGGTGCACGAAGCTTTCATAAAGCACGCCGAGAATGATGTACACCGCCACCAGCGCCGCGAGAATCAGCCACGGCTGACTGGCCAGCGAACTCTGGAACGCCTGCGCCGCGCCCTGGAAATTGCCGCTGATGGCGGTGGGCATGCCGATCTCGGCCTTGGCCTGATTGAGCAAAATCACCGCATCACCCAACGCCACACCGGGCGCGAGGTTGAACGACAGGTTGGCGGCCGGGAACATGCCGTCGTGGGCAATCGACAACGGGCCAATGGTCGGCGCATCGAATTTGGCCAGCGCCGACAGCGGCACCATATCGCCACTCAGCGGCGAACGCAGGTAGAAATAGTTGAGGCTTTCAGCCTTGCCGCGCTGTTTGGTGTCCAGTTCCAGAATCACGTTGTACTGATTGACCTGCGTCTGGAATTCATTGATCTGGCGTTGGCCGAAAGCATCGTACAGCGCCTCATCGACATCGCTGGCGGTCAGGCCGAAACGCGCCGCCGCACTGCGATCGATACTGATGTGGGTGATGCTGCCGCCCAGTTGCAAGTCGTTGGAAATGTCACGGAATGCCGGGTTGCTGCGCAGTTTTTCGGTCAGGCGTTGCGTCCATGTCGCGAGGGTCGCGCCGTCGTTGCTCTTGAGCACGTATTGATACTGCGCACGGCTCGGGCCGGAGCTGAGGTTGATGTCCTGGCCGGCGCGCAGGTAGAGGACGATGCCGGGGACTTTCATCAGTTGCGGACGGATACGGTCGATGAACTGGCTGGCGCTGACGTCACGGTCGCCGCGTTTTTTCAGGGCGATCCAGAAGCGTCCGTTGGCGATGGTCTGGTTACTGCCGGAGACACCCACCGAGTGGGAAAACGCCTGCACCGCCGGGTCGGCGGCGACGATTTCGGCCATCGCCAAGTGTTTTTTCACCATGTCGCCGTAGGAAATATCCGCAGCCGCTTCGGTGGTGCCGAGGACGAAACCGGTGTCCTGCACCGGGAAGAAACCTTTGGGGATAAAGATGTAGCCGCCGATCGCCAGCGCCAGCGACAGACCGAACACGCCGATCATCAATTTCTGATGAGCGAGGGCGCGGCGCAGACCTTTCTCGTACCAGCCGAGCAAGCGTTCGCTGAAGCCCGGTTTGTCGTGGGCGTGATGCACCGGTTTGCGCATGAACAGCGCTGCCAGCGTCGGCGCCAGGGTCAGCGACACCACCACGGAAATCATGATGGTCGAGGTCGCGGTCAGGGCGAATTCCTTGAACAGGCGCCCGACCACACCGCCCATGAACAGCAGCGGAATAAACGCCGCCACCAGCGAGAAACTGATCGAGACCACGGTGAAGCCGATCTCGCCGGCGCCCTTGATCGCCGCTTCGCGCATATCGTCGCCGGCCTCCAGATGGCGGTGGATGTTTTCCACCACCACGATCGCATCGTCGACGACGAAGCCGACCGCGACGACGATCGCCACCAGCGTCAGGTTGTTCAGGCTGAAGCCGAGGATGTACATCAAGGCGAAACTGGCGATCAACGACACGCCGAGCACTGCCGAGACAATCAGGGTCGCCGACAACTGGCGCAGGAACAGCGCCATCACCGCGACCACCAGCATGATCGCGATCAACAGGGTGATTTCCACTTCATGCAGCGAGGCACGAATGGTCTGGGTGCGATCGATCAGGGTTTTCACCTGCACCGAGGCCGGCAGCATCGCTTCGAGGCCGGGCAGGGCGGCTTGAATGCGGTCAACGGTTTCAACGATGTTGGCGCCCGGCTGGCGAGAGATCACCAAGTTCACCCCCGGCTGATCACCGGCCCAGGCTTGCACGTAGGCATCTTCCGAACCGTTGACGACTTTGGCGACATCACGCAGGTGAACCGGGGCGCCATCCTTGTAGGAAACGATGAGTTGGCTGTAGTCCTCGGGGTGGAACAACTGGTCGTTGGTCGACAGCGTCGAGATGCTCGATTCGCCGTACAGCGCGCCTTTGGCGAGGTTGAGGCTGGTCTGCTGAATCGCCAGTCGGATGTCGGCGAGGGTCAAGCCGATCGCCGCGAGCTTGTCCGCCGAGGCTTGTACGCGGATCGCCGGACGTTGCTGACCGGTGATGTTGATTTGGCCTACGCCGTCGATCTGACTGATCTGACGCGAGAGCAGGGTTTCCACCAGATCGCTGAGTTCGGTGCCGGGCATCTGCGTCGAGCTGACGCTGAGGATCAGCACCGGGCTGTCGGCCGGATTGACCTTCTTCCACGTCGGCAGCGTCGGCATGTCCTTGGGCAGCTTGCCGGCGGCGGTGTTGATCGCCGCTTGGACTTCCTGGGCGGCGGTGTCGATGCTTTTATCGAGGGTGAATTGCAGGGTCAGCAGACTTGAGCCCAGTGCGCTGCTCGAGGTCATCTGGGTCATGCCGGGGATCGCGCTGAATTGCACCTCCAGCGGCGTGGCCACGGACGAGGCCATGGTGTCGGGGCTTGCGCCGGGCAACTGCGCTGAGACTTGGATCGTAGGAAATTCCGCTTCCGGCAGTGGGGCGATTGGCAAGCGCGGGAAGGCAATCAAACCGACCAGCACCAAAGCAATGGTCAGCAGAATCGTTGCGACCGGGTGATCGATGCACCACGTGGAGACGCCTTTGTGCGCCTTCATGGTTTCGGCTCCGCTTGCACCACCTGCGGCGGCTCGCTCATGACTTGCACGGTCGAACCGGGTTTGAGTCGCGATTGGCCGTCGGTGACCAGCACGTCACCGGCCTTCACGCCTTTGATGATGTCCTGACCGCTGCCTTGATAAACCATCTGTACTTGCACGGCTTCAACCTTGTCGCCATTCACCCGGTAAACGAAGTGTTGGTCGAGGCCGCGTTGTACGACTGTCGGCGGGACGACCAACGCATCTTTGTCGAGGGCTGTCTGAATTTTTACCGTGACCAGCAGGCCGGGCCAGAGCTTCTGGCTGGCGTTGTCGAATTCGGCCTTGGCGCGGATGGTGCCGGTGTTGGCGTTGATCTGGTTGTCTATCAGGGTCAGGTGACCTTCGCCGAGCAGGTTGCCGGTTTCGCCGTCGGTGTCGGCGCCGATGTAGGCCTTGACCTGTGCGCGTTGCGGATCGTTGATCAAGCCTTGCAGGGTCGGCAGCATTTGCTGAGGCAGGGAAAACTCGACGGCGATCGGGTCGATCTGGGTGACGGTGAACAGGCCGGCGGTGTCGGTCATGCGCAGGAAGTTGCCTTCGTCGACTGTGCGAATACCGACGCGGCCGGTGACCGGGGAGCGGATCTGCGTGTAGGAAAGTTGTACTTGCGCCGCATCAATCGAGGCCTGGTTGCCTTGGGCGGTGGCCTTCAGTTGGTTGACCAGGGCTTGTTGCTGGTCGTAGGTCTGTTTCGAGATGCCGTCGTCGACGGTGAGCAGTTTGTAGCGTTTGAGGTTGACCAGGGCAACTTGCAGTTGCGCCTGGCTTTCGCCCAGTTGGGCGCGTGTCTGGTCGAGGCTGGCGCGGATGGAGCGGTCGTCGATGGTGGCCAGCAGGTCGCCTGTTTTGACGAGTTGGCCTTCCTTGACGAGGATTTTGGTAAGGATGCCGTCTATTTGTGGGCGCACTACGACGCTGTGTAATGAGAGTACGGAACCGATGCCGCTGGTGTAGCGGGGGACGTCTTTTTCGCTGACCGCTATGACTCGCACGGGGATGGCGGTGGGGGTGGCGAGTTTGGTCGGGGCGGGTTTCAGGGCGTACCACAGACCTGCGCCTGCGAGGACGATCAATAGGGTGGCGAGCAGGGCTTTGTTCTTTTGGATTCGCATGCGGGGTGGGCGCCGGACGGAGTTTGGGCAGGGTTGTTGTCTTTATAAACCTGTCAGCGGGTCAGTAGGGTGACGGCTAGCTGTCAGCGCTGTCAGTTTCGTTGTGTACATATCCGTTGCTGCGGTAACGGCGGCTTAGGGTTTCGCCCTTACGGCGACTCACTTTTTTTCAAGCGCCAAAAAAAGTAAGCAAAAAACGCTTGCTCCTGCGTGCGGCCCGCTCGCTGGGGCTCGGGGTTCCTTCGCTCCGTGATCGATCCGGGCGCAGCGCCTACGGTTTGCTTCGCTGCACCTCCTCTCGCTGTGTTTGGCTGCGCCAAACGGTCGCTGCGCTCCCACGCCCGGATCAATCCCTCCACTCAGCCTTCCGACGTCGCCCGTGGATCAAGATCAAGAGCAGGCGAGCTGACACTCGGCCTATTGAGTGGTGAAGAGCACGGCGCGCACGGCTTTGGTTTTTGTGGTGCTCTTGCCCCTCACCCCAGCCCTCTCCCGAGGGAGAGGGGGCCGATTTGTGGGCCTTTCAAAATCTGAGTTCAACGCGGTATCGCACGTCGGCGTAGTTCTACCAAACAACTCGGTCAGTCCCCTCTCCCTCTGGGAGAGGGTTAGGGTGAGGGGCTTTTGATTTGTTTCGGAATCTGAATTCGGCTCGGTATTTCACGACGTCGGCGTACCTCTCCCAAACACCACGGTCAGTTCCCTCTCCCTCTGGGAGAGGGCTAGGGTGAGGGTTGGCTTTTGGCTGTTTAAATTTGTGTCAAATAACCAGAACCTTCCCACAAGGTTTTCAGGTTGTCCGTCGGACGTGCGCTCTCTAGTCTTTGGTTGTCGCCGAAAACTCGGCGATCGGGTGTGAGAGCCCGTAGGAACTGTTAATCCAACACCAGTACCACCATAATTGCCGCCGGCTATTTGCTGCCCTGCAATTTTTATGGCGGCTGTGTGCGGGCGAACTTCGGTTCGGCCGGGCTTGTTCCTACCGGTTTCTCACTCCGCACATAGCTGCCACCACTCCGCCGCGTGAGAAACGGCATGTGTTGGCTTTGATTAGGAACATTCCATGACTAAGCCCGTACCAGATCCACCCATCGATCCCACCACCCCACTCGAAGACGCCATCCGCGCCGACGACCAGATCAAAACCCGCGAAGCCATCAAGCGCGCTCTCGACTTCTACCTCTGCCCCGAACCGGTCAAGCCGCGTCAGCCCAGTACGATGTTCCTCATCCACCCGAACATCGACACCGAAAGCCTGCTCGCCCACGCCTGCGAATCGCTGGCTTCAGCCAATGTCATGGCCGGTGATCTGGCCGATCAGCTCAGTCGCCCGCAGCGCAGTACGGCGCTGGCGATCCAGCAGGTCGTCATGCTCGCCGAGCTGGCGGTAAACCGGGCGCTGGACCGGGTTGATCCGCAAACGTAATCCGTCCGAACAGCGCGTCATCGTTCTTCGCGAGCAGGCTCGCTCCCACCATTTGAAACGCAGTCCACCTGTGGGAGCGAGCCTGCTCGCGAAGACGTCTGATTGGGCACCGCATCTCTAACGGCCATTTTTTGTTAAGCAGTCCCAAAAAGGGACCGATCAGTCCCTATTCGGGACCTATTTGCCCACTACGCTTCTCAAGATTCGTCCCTGCACGCGGATAAACATTGTGTAGCCCGGATTCTCTGGGCTGCTCACCCCGGGAGTGTCTTGAAATGAAGCTGAAAACCGCTCTGCCGTATGCGCTTCTCTTGCTTCCACTCACAGCATTCGCCGCGCCGGCCAGTCAATCCGGTGAGATCCGCTTCACCGGGCAAATCGTTGACTCGGGTTGTCAGGTCGGACCGGTCGGGGCATTCGCTGCTCGTGAGTCTCGCCAGATTGAAATCAAGCCAGGCGTGAAAGTCGATGTCGACACTGAGCGCAACGCTTGCAGTCATCAGGCGCTGCCGATTTCCATGCGCTACGAAGCGCTGAAGACCTCGACCGATAAAGGCATCGTCATCATCAGTTACCTGTAAACCGTTCGGCGTGCGCTGCAAATCTTCAGGTGCCGAGCCATGGCGCACAGGTATACTGCGCGCCTTCGCGGCTCACTGATCGGGCCCGACTTTTTGCTTTCCGGAGCTTTTATGACTTCCCCGACCCTGCCGCCGGTTGACGACGCTGTGAGCGATGTCCCGGCTGAACTGGCCGAAACCAGCGATACCAAAGCCGAAATCCCGGCGTTCAAATTTCCGTTCAAGCCGGGCGAGCTGGCCTCTGCCAAAGGCTCGAATCAGCCGTGGTACAAGAACGGCGCCAAGAACGGCCACACCAAGACCCCGGGCATGGCGCCGCCGGGCACCCGTCGTTCGATGGGCAAGCGCTGAGTTTTAATCCCGACAGCGCTCAACGCGGCGATTGATACTGCCTGTGCCGGCCCCTTCGCTGGCAAGCCTGCTCCCACAGGGTTCTCTGTCGTACACAAATTATGTGAACGCCCGAGATACCTGTGGGAGCTGGCTTGCCAGCGATGAGGCCAGTTCGGTTTTTGCAAAACCCCGATCAAGCCGCCCGCAGCGAAATAAACGCATACGTCTGCGCCGGTTCAGTCACCACCTGCGCCCCGGCCGCCACCACTTGCCCGGCCACATCATCCCCGGACACATGAAACACCCACTCACTCGGCGCGGTCGTCAGCGGTTGCGCAGTCACCTGATCAATCACCGAAGCAAAAGCGCTCATATTCGGCAAATACGCAGTAAACCCGTCACCCTTCAGCGCCGTGGTGCGAATCCCGAGCATTGCGCAAATCGCGTCCTTGATACCGATGTCATCCCGATCCGCCTGGCGCGAGCGTTGAATCAAATCGACCAGTTCCTGATCCACCCACTCACCGCCGGCAATCAGCACCGGCCCCTTCTCCCAGGACTCCGGCGGGCAATCCTTGGCGGCCGGGTTGAGCGGGATATGCGGGTTGATTTCGGCCGGATAAATGCGACACACCAACGGCCGCCGCTCGTAGATCCGGCACAGCTTGTCTTCGTCAAGATTCCGACAGGGGCCGACGTTGTACGCGGCGAAAGTGATCGCCACATGGGCGTCTGTCGCGCCGCTGCGAACGACCGCTGAACGCCGTTCGGCATGTTCACGCTGCTGCGCCGGCAAACCCAGGCCATTACCAAGAAAGGCCTCGACCAACACGATCACCTGACCGCCATCCGCCGCCCACATGCGGGCTTCGGTCAAGGTCAGCGGGACATGGTGGTCGGTGCAGCATTTGCCGCAGCCTACGCAGGAAAACGTCGTATTCATTGAGCGATCTGTCTTCAATCAGGGTGTGAAACGGTGGCGGAAAACCACCGCACAGATGCCGATCGAAGCAAATTATGCGCCACTCAGCGGGTTTTGCCGGTTGGGCGGATCGAGTCCCACTCGGTGACGAAGGCGGTTTTCGACTGTTTGTTGTACAGACACAGCTCGCTGCCTTGCTGGCCTTTCATGTGTTTTTGCGGGTATTGGCCTTGCAGCAGAACGGCGGTGTAGCCGACACGGTCATCGAATTGCGCAGGTGTGCCGACCGGTTTGACGTTTTTCAGGCCGCTGGCTTTGCTGCAACTGGCGAGTACGGTTTTGTCGTAGGCGGCCCAGGCGTCGGGGCTGGAGGCGTGGGCCTGGGAGGCGAGGGCGGTAAGGCAGAGCAGGCTTAAGGTGATGGCTTTCATGGTGGGCGTCCTTGGTCGTGGGTGGCCAAGGTTGGAGTATGCCCAAAGAGTTTTGTTGCCTGGGACACCGTTAAAAGATCGCAGCCTTCGGCAGCTCCTACATGGATATGCGGTTCCCTGTAGGAGCTGCCGAAGGCTGCGATCTTTTGACTTTAATCAGTCCGGCACCAGCTCGCGGCGGACCACATACATCCCGGCACTTTCATACAACCGCTGCGCCCGCTGGTTGTCTTCCAGCACCTTCAGATCAACAAAACCTTCACGGCGCTGCTGAAACACCTTGAATACATTGAGCAACAACGCCCGGCCCAAACCGCGGCCCTGCATGCGCGGATGCACCACCAGATTCTTGATATAAGCGCTGGTCCAGCATTGCGCCACGCCGACCACGCCTTCGCCATCGCGGGCAATGAAACACAGCGTCGGATCATATTCAGGATTGCTCTCGAACTGCTGCTGCCAAGCGTCCAGCGCCGGCACCCGGCCGCCACCTTCGCGGTAGCCGAGTTGCATCAAGGCGTGCACGTCCGGCGCCAGTTCGGCGGAGTACGTGCACAGTTCAATGCCTTGAGGCACAAGAGCATCCGGCGCGTCCTTGGCAAGATCGCGCCGCATCAAAAAACAATATCTCTCGGCCAAGACTCAGTGCCCTTGGGCGGCGACGTGTTTGGCCGCTTCGATCAGGCAGTGGGTCAGTTCCGGCGAGGAGAACTTGGTCAACACGCCGTTCGCCCCGGCCAGACGCGCTTTTTCGCTGTTCATCGCGCTGTCGAGCGAGGTGTGCAGCAGCACGTACAAATGGGCGAAGTCCGGCGTCTCGCGCAGGGTGCGGGTGAAGGCGTAGCCGTCCATCTCGGACATCTCGATGTCGGAGACGATCAGGTTGATCTGCTGCGCCGTGCCTTGCAGGTCGAGCAGGCAGTCGATGGCTTCCTTGGCACTGCGTGCGGTGTGGCATTGCAGGCCGAGGTTGCGCAGGGTGTGTACCGATTGCTGCAGCGCCACCTGGCTGTCGTCGACCACCAGAATGCGCGCGTTGCCGAGCACATCAGCGTCTTCCATGCTCAGGTCGGTCGGGGCCATTTCGATCTGCGCCGGGGCGATGCTGTGGATAACCTTTTCGATGTCGAGCACCTGCACCAGCGTGCCGTCCACCGAGGTCACGCCAGTGATGTAGGCGCGCGAGCCACCGGAGCCGAACGGCGGAGGTTTGATGTCGGTGGTCAGGCAATGGACGATTTTGCTCACCGCCTGCACGTGCAGGCCCTGCTTCGAGCGGCTGACGTCGGTCACGATCAGGCAGCCGCCGTTCGGGTCTTCCAGCGGGCGCTCGCCGATGGCGCGGCTGAGGTCGATGACCGACAGCGAGGCGCCGCGCAAGGTGGCGATGCCTTTCACGTGCGGGTGCGACTCCGGCAGTTTGGTCAGCGGCGGGCAGGGAATGATTTCACTGACTTTCAGCAGGTTGATCGCCATCAACTTGCCGCTGCGCAAGGTAAACAGCAGAAGCGAAAGTGAGTCTGCGCGGGCTTTGGTGGAGGACATATGAACCTTCTGTGGAAAGGTGGTGGGCGAGGGTGGAAATCGCCAGAAACTATTGATGCCGGGTTATCGGCGTTAAAGGGGTGGGCTTTAGGTTAGTTGTCGGGTTGTGTTTCGATCAAAAGCCAAAGCCCCTCACCCCAGCCCTCTCCCGGAGGGAGAGGGGGCCGATTGGGGGATATTGTAGTAATTCACCGACCTGAACCTGCTCTGCCGAATCCATAATCGCCTCGATGTTTCAGGTCGGCGTATTACGCAAAACACCTCGGTCAGTCCCCTCTCCCGGAGGGAGAGGGCTAGGGTGAGGGTGTGCTTTTAGCTCTTCATGCCTAGTCGTTTGGCCATGCGCCCAAGATTCGCCCGATCCAGCCCCAACTCCCGCGCCGCACTCGCCCAGTTATCCTGATTACGCTCCAGCGCCGCACTGATCAAACGCCGCTGATACTGCTCGGTCGCACTGCGCAAATCTCCACTGATCAACGGCATCTCAGCCACGACACCGGCAACCGGCTCAACCGAGTTATCCACAACCTCGCGCGGCAGATCCAGATCCGCCGCGCTCAAACTGAGAATCTTCGGCCGCACCTTGCAATTACCTAATGCCTTCAACGCACTGCGCCCGATCAAGTGCTCCAGCTCGCGCACGTTGCCCGGCCAAGTGTAGGTGAGCAGCGCTTCCTGGGCGTCGCCGTTCAGGCGCAGGCTGTTGAGGCCCATGCGCGAGCGATTCTGTTCGAGGAAAAAACCGCTGAGCAACAACACATCGCGGCCGCGATCACGCAGCGCCGGCACACGCAGCGGGTAGACGCTGAGGCGATGATAGAAGTCGGCGCGATAGCGACCGCTGCGCACTTCTTCAGCAAGGTCGCGATTGGTCGCGGCAATCAGGCGCACATCGACCTGATGCTCCTTGTCCGAACCCAAACGCTGCAACTGGCCGCTCTGCAAGACGCGGAGCAATTTCGCCTGCACGGTCAGCGACAACTCGCCGACCTCATCGAGAAACAGTGTGCCGCCATTGGCCAGTTCGAACTTGCCGCGACGGTCGCTGGTGGCGCCGGTGAAGGCGCCGCGCACGTGGCCGAACAGTTCGCTCTCTACCAGCGTATCCGGCAGCGCGGCGCAGTTGAGGCTGATGATCGGTTTGTCGGCGCGCGGTGAGGCGGCGTGAATCGCTTGGGCGACCAGCTCTTTGCCGACCCCGGTTTCGCCGGTGATCAACACGGTCAGATCGCTGCCACCGACCAGATTGATTTCCTCAACCAGTTTCTTCAGCGCTTTGCTCTGACCGATCATCTCGCGGTTCTGCTGACCGCTGGCCTGACGATAAACCTCGGCGCGCTGGTGTTCGTCTTCAGCGCGATTGGCCAAGCGTTGAATGCGTTCGGCGGCGTTGACCGTGGCTGAGGCGAGGCTGGCGAAGGCTTGCAAGGCGTCGAGTTCGATCGGCTCGAAACGTTCGGGGTCGAGGGCGTCGAGGGTGATCAGACCCCAGAGCTTTTCATCGACAAACAAAGGACAGCCGAGGCAATCGTGAACTTCCAGATGCTCGTCGAGGCCATCGACCAAGCCATCATAAGGATCGGGCAAATCGCTGTCGGCGGCGAACCGCGTGGGGCCGGCACCGCTCAGCAGTATCTCGAAGCGCGGGTGCTCGCTGACCTTGAAGCGCCGGCCGAGGGTGTCGGTGCTCAAACCGTCCACCGCCAGCGGCACCAGCGATTCACCGTCGAGGCGCAACAATGCGGCGGCATCGCAAGGCAGCAGGGCGCGCATGGCTTCGAGCAAACGTCGATAACGCTCGCCCTCGGGCAATTCGCGGGACAGGTCGGAGACGAGAGGCAGCAGGGCGGTGAGCAGGGATTTAGCGTTCATGGTCTTGTAGTCAAAGAGACAAGATGTAGTCCGGATGACTATAAGGCTCTTTGAGTCGTTATGACTACGTTATTCTCAAGCTGTTGATTTATATCGATAAATAAGTTGGCACGATACCTGATAACCCTAAGCTAACTTTTCAAGAAAGCTCAGGAGTCATTCATATGCTTAGCGTCCAGGATCGTGCCATCGTCAAATCCACCGTGCCTCTGCTGGAAAGCGGCGGTGAAGCGCTGATCACGCACTTCTACCGCATGATGCTCTCCGAATACCCTGAGGTCCGCCCACTTTTTAACCAGGCGCACCAGGCCAGCGGTGACCAGCCGCGCGCCTTGGCCAACGGCGTATTGATGTATGCGCGGCACATCGATCAGCTCGACCAGTTGGGTGATCTGGTGGCGAAGATCATCAACAAGCACGTGGCCCTGCAGATCCTGCCGGAGCACTACCCGATTGTCGGCGCCTGCCTGCTGCGCGCCATCTCTGAAGTGCTCGGCGAAGAGATCGCCACACCGGAAGTGATGAGCGCCTGGGGCGCGGCGTATGGGCAACTGGCGGACATTCTGATCGGCGCTGAAACCGCGATCTACGACCAGAAAGAACACGCCGTTGGCGGCTGGCGCGGGGCGCGGGAATTCATCGTCGCGGCCAAGGTCGAGGAGAGTGCGGAGATCGTTTCGTTCTACTTTGAACCCGCCGACAAAGGTCCGATCCTCGCCGCCGAACCGGGTCAGTACATCGGCATGAAGCTGATCCTCGATGGCGAAGAAATCCGCCGCAACTACTCGTTGTCGGCTTTGGCGAACAACGGTCAGTACCGCATCAGCGTCAAACGCGAACCGGGTGGCCGTGCCTCCAACCACTTGCACGATCAACTGCAGGTTGGCGCGAGCATTCAGCTGTTCCCGCCATCGGGTGAGTTCACCTTGGCTGCGAGCGACAAACCGTTGGTGCTGATCAGCGGCGGCGTTGGCATCACGCCGACTCTGGCGATGCTCGAAGCGGCGCTGGAAACCGAGCGTCCGGTGCACTTTATCCACTGCGCGCGCAACGGCAGCGTGCATGCGTTCCGCGACTGGATTGATGATTTGGCTGAGCGTCATCCGCAACTCAAGCGTTTTTACTGCTACGCCGAAGATGACGGTGTCAGCCCGGCGGCGGACAAGGTCGGGATGCTGGATCAGGCACTGCTTGGCGAGTGGTTGCCGCAGCAGCGTGATGTCGATGCGTACTTCCTTGGGCCGAAGGGCTTCATGGGCGCGATCAAGCGGCATCTGAAAGCGTTGGGTGTGCCGGAGCAGCAGAGCCGTTATGAGTTCTTCGGGCCGGCTTCGGCTTTGGAGTGATTTAAGACCGAGTCGCCCCCTTCGCGAGCAAGCTCGCTCCCACAGGATCTTCGTTTGACGCAGATCCAATGTGGGAGCGAGCCTGCTCGCGAAGGCCGTTATGCGGTCTCGATTCTTAAATTCTGTTTAAAGGTTAATCGTTTCTTAACCGCTTTATCGTTTATTCCCCCGGTGTAGACTTGCGACAACCTTCAGCCGCGAGCCGGTTGAACCATGGACATAAAAGGGAAACGCGATGAGCGAGGAAACGATTCGGTTGGGCCGTGAGCGGCGCTTTCTGGTGCTGTTGGGGATCATCTGCCTGGCGCTGATCGGTGGCGCTCTATATATGCAGATCGTGCTCGGCGAAGCGCCGTGCCCGCTGTGTATCTTGCAGCGCTACGCGTTGCTGCTGATCGCGCTGTTCGCGTTCATCGGCGCGGCCATGCGCAGCCGTCGCAGCATCACCGTGTTCGAAGTGCTGGTGGTCATTTGTGCGATTGCCGGGGCCGGTGTGGCCGGGCATCACGTGTACACCCAGTTCTATCCGGCGGTGAGTTGCGGCATCGATGTGCTGCAACCGATTGTCGATGATCTGCCGTTGGCGAAGATCTTCCCGCTGGGTTTCCAGGTCGACGGTTTCTGCTCGACGCCGTACCCGCCGATCCTTGGCTTGTCGTTGGCACAATGGGCACTGGTGGCGTTCGTGCTGGTGGTGATCCTGGTGCCGCTGCTGACCTCGCGTAACCGAAAAGCACTGCGCTGAGTCAACTATTCGGCAGACTGGCCGATACAGAAAACGCCTCGATTTGCGTATCAGCCAATCGGGGCGTTTTGCATTTCAGAGTGTTTGTGAAAACACCGTGACGGACGGCAAGGCAGGGTGTGGCAGGTGTGCGACATGTTGTCACACGCGCCGTGTTGCAGGGCTCCTCAGTGACGCGGAATCGGCCGTTGTTACAAAAAAGGATTGGTCTGATTCGGGGTTTTTCGGCTTTAGCACGCGAGTGCCAGAGCAGGCAGTTTTAACAAGCGCGGGTATATGGCCAAAAGCCTTGGGTTATCGGGCTTTGCGCTGTTCCAGCGTTCGGAAATAGCCTGCAGAGCTGTCTGAACTGACGCGGGTACACCTACAATTTTTGGTGTTTTTGTTGAGAATTGATTTCGATAAGATGCGGAACTTTTGCAAAAATGGCGATGGATTGTTGCTCGAACGGATAAAAATTATTTCGGGATAAGACATGGTGTATAGGGCGCTACCTATCTACAATCGCCCGCACTGAATTCCCGGCACTGTTCAGCCTTTATTAAGGAGGCGAGCAGGAAGTCGGGTGTCGAGTGAGTCGAAAGGCTTTCAAGACACCCAGGTGTCGGTGCCTTCCAACTTTCCGCACCAAATGGAATTGGTCTGTAACAAGGCCTTTGACCACGAATTCGAATAAGAACTGACCGCTGTCCCAGGTTTTGTCGAGCGTCTGACGCGCGACGGGCGGCCCTTATTCAATCCAAAGAAAATGCCAACCCTTGGCAGGGTGAAGTGTTGGCGATCAAAACCCAACTGCATTGCGCAAGCTGCTTTAGAGGTCGTGAGATGAGTAAAAACAGGTACCCCAGATTACTAGGCCTAGTGCCGCTGCTCGGCACGTTGTTGCTGGGAGGCTGCAACATGACCTTGCTCAATCCAACGGGCCAGGTTGGCCTGGAACAGCGAAACCTGATCATCACCGCGACCCTGCTGATGCTGTTGGTCGTCGTGCCGGTTATCGTCATGACCTTCCTGTTCGCCTGGAAGTACCGCGCGTCGAACAAGAACGCCGTCTACACCCCGAAATGGTCGCACTCGACCAAAATCGAAGTGGCAGTCTGGACCATCCCGGTTCTGATCATCATTGCCCTGGGTTACATCACCTACATTTCGACCCACGAACTGGACCCGTATCGTCCGATTCAGTCCGACGTGAAGCCTGTGACCATCGAAGTGGTCGCGCTGGACTGGAAGTGGCTGTTCATCTACCCGGAACAAGGCATCGCCACGGTCAACAAGATCGTGTTCCCGGCGCACACGCCAATCAACTTCAAGATCACCTCTGACGCTGTGATGAACTCGTTCTTCATCCCGGGTCTGGGCGGCCAGATCTACGCGATGGCGGGCATGCAGACCAAGCTGCACCTGATCGCTGACCGTAACGCTGAAATGGACGGTATCTCCGCCAACTACAGCGGCGCGGGTTTCACCGGTATGAAATTCAAGGCTATCTCCACCACTCAGGAAGATTTCGACGCCTGGGTAAGTGAAGTCAAGAAGTCACCTAAACAGCTTGATCAAGCTGAATACGCGGCCCTTGCCAAACCGAGCCAGAACAACCCAGTCGAGCTCTACTCCTCGGTCACGCCGAACCAGTTCCAGATCATCGTCGACAAGTACGAAGGTATGAAGCCGGGCAAGCCGCTGAAGCACGAGAAGAAAGAGAAAGAAGTGGCGGCCACGGAAATTGACTCGAGTTCGCATTCAGCTGCCGGGGCAGAGGAGTAAACGATGTTTGGTAAATTAAGTTGGGAAGCAGTCCCATTCCACGAGCCGATCGTGATGGTGACCATCGCCATGATCGCCCTCGGTGGTCTGGCGCTGTTCGCTGCAATCACCTACTTCAAGAAGTGGACCTACTTGTGGACCGAGTGGCTGACTTCGGTCGACCACAAGAAAATCGGCGTGATGTACATCATCGTTGCCATGGTCATGCTGCTGCGCGGTTTTGCCGACGCCATCATGATGCGTACCCAGTTGGCCATGGCCACCGAGGGTTCGCCTGGCTACCTGCCACCTGAACACTATGACCAGATCTTCACCGCTCACGGTGTGATCATGATCATCTTCATGGCGATGCCATTCTTCACCGGCCTGATGAACCTTGCAGTGCCGCTGCAGATCGGCGCGCGTGACGTTGCGTTCCCGTTCCTGAACTCCCTGAGCTTCTGGCTGCTGGTATCCGGCGTAGTGCTGATCAACCTGTCCCTGGGCGTCGGCGAATTCGCCAAGACCGGTTGGGTTGCCTATCCACCATTGTCGGGTCTGCAATACAGCCCTGGCGTGGGCATGGACTACTACATCTGGGCGCTACAGCTATCCGGGTTAGGTACGACGCTAACGGGGGTCAACTTCCTCGCGACCGTACTGAAAATGCGTACCCCTGGCATGAAACTGATGGACATGCCGATCTTCACCTGGACCTGCACCTGGGCAAACGTTCTGATCGTGGCTTCGTTCCCGATCCTGACCGCTACCCTGGCACTGCTGACCCTTGACCGTTACATGGATTTCCACATTTTCACCAATGAACTTGGTGGCAATCCAATGATGTACGTCAACCTGTTCTGGGCGTGGGGCCACCCTGAGGTTTACATCCTGATCCTGCCGGCATTTGGCATCTTCTCGGAAGTGATCTCGGCGTTCACCGGCAAGAAACTGTTCGGCCACCACTCGATGATCTACGCCTCGGGCGCGATCTCGGTACTGGGCTTCATGGTTTGGCTGCACCACTTCTTCACCATGGGTTCGGGTGCCAGCGTCAACGCCTTCTTCGGTCTGGCGACGATGCTGATTTCCATCCCGACGGGTGTGAAGCTATTCAACTGGCTGTTCACCATCTACCAGGGTCGTCTGCGCTTCACCAGCCAGGTTCTGTGGACTCTGGGCTTCATGGTGACCTTCGCCATCGGCGGCATGACTGGCGTACTGCTGGCCATTCCGGGTGCTGACTTCGTTCTGCACAACAGCCTGTTCGTGATCGCGCACTTCCACAACGTGATCATCGGCGGTGCGGTATTCGGTTACATCGCTGGTTTCGCGTTCTACTTCCCGAAAGCGTTCGGCTTCAAGCTGCACGAAGGCTGGGGTAAAGCAGCGTTCTGGTTCTGGATCTCGGGCTTCTTCGTCGCGTTCATGCCGCTCTATGCACTGGGCTTCATGGGCATGACCCGTCGTCTGAACGCCACCACCAACCCTGAATGGGTACCGTACCTGTACGTTGCCATGTTCGGTGCGGTGATGATCGCTGTGGGTATTGCCTGCCAGCTGATCCAGCTCTATGTGAGCGTGCGTGACCGCAACAAGCCAGAGAACGTTTGCGATCACGGTGACCCGTGGAATGCACACACCCTGGAATGGTCGACCTCGTCGCCACCTCCGTTCTACAACTTTGCTGTGCTGCCTAAGGCTGACTGCATCGACCCGTTCACCGAAGCCAAGGAAAACGGTACTGCGTACCAGCGTCCGGCCAAGTACGAGCCGATCCACATGCCGAACAACACCGCCACTGGCGTGGTGATGGGCGCACTGTTGACCGTCTTCGGTTTCGCGATGATCTGGCACATCTGGTGGTTGGCGATCGCCAGCCTGGCCGGCACCGTCATCTACTTCGTGATCCACGCTGCACGTGACGACCAGGGCTATATGGTTCCGGTTGAAACGATCGAGCGTATCGAAGCCGAGCAGCACAAGCGTCTGGTTGCGGCAGGGAAAATCCCGGCCGGTGCCACCCGTGTTGAAACCTCGTTGGAACAGGCTTAAACCATGTCGAACTTAGTGACCAATGTTGGACACGCCCATGGTGACCATGGGCACGATGACCATCACCACGACTCGGGCGAGATGACCGTATACGGTTTCTGGCTCTACCTGATGACCGACTGCATTCTGTTTGCGTCGATCTTCGCGGTGTACGCAGTACTGGTAAACAACGTTGCCGGTGGCCCGTCGGGCCACGACATCTTCGAACTGCCATACGTGCTGGGCGAAACCGCTCTGCTGTTGTTCAGTTCGATCACCTACGGCTTCGCCATGCTGGCGTTGTTCAAAGGCAAGAAGCAGCAGGTTCTGGGTTGGTTGTTCATGACCTTCCTGCTGGGCGCAGGCTTTATCGCCATGGAGATCAACGAGTTCCACCTGTTGATCTCCGAGGGCTTCGGTCCTAGCCGTTCGGGCTTCCTGTCCGCGTTCTTCACCCTGGTCGGTACCCACGGTCTGCACGTATCTGCGGGTCTGATCTGGATGGGCATCATGATGTACCAGGTCAACAAGCACGGCCTGACGGCGACCAACAAGACCCGTCTGAGCTGCCTGAGCCTGTTCTGGCACTTCCTGGACGTGGTGTGGATCTGCGTATTCACCGTTGTTTACCTGATGGGGACTCTGTAATGGCTAATGCACACTCCCATGACAGCCATGATGCTGGCCACGGCAGCGTAAAGTCGTACGCCATTGGCTTCATCCTGTCGGTGATCCTGACCGTGATTCCATTCGGTCTGGTGATGTACCCGAGCCTGCCGAAGGCCACCACGCTGGCAATCGTTCTGCTGTTCGCAGTGATCCAGGTGATCGTTCACCTGTATTACTTCCTGCACCTGGACCGTTCCATTGCTCAGCGTAACAACGTGATTGCATTCGTCTTTACGGCGATCGTGATCGTGCTGCTGGTTGGCCTGTCGTTGTGGATCATGTTCAGCATCCACACCTACATGATGGCGAAGTGAGGTAAGACCCGATGTCGCTCAAGCACTTTATCCAAATCACCAAACCGGGGATCATTTTCGGTAACGTGCTTTCTGTGGCAGGCGGGTTCTTCCTGGCCTCGAAAGGGCATGTGGATCTGGCGGTGTTTCTGGCTGCCATGATCGGTACATCCCTGGTTGTTGCCTCCGGTTGCGTGTTCAACAACTGCATCGACCGCGACATCGACCTGAAGATGGAACGCACCAAGAACCGGGTGCTGGTGCAGGGCTTGATCTCCCTGAAACTGGCCCTGGTCTACGCGACCATCCTTGGTGTTCTCGGCGTTGCGTTGTTGTACAAGGTGGCCAACCCGTTGGCTGCCCTGTTCGCCGTAATCGGTTTCATCATCTACGTCGGCTTCTACAGCCTGTACCTCAAGCGCAAGTCGGTTCACGGCACGCTGGTGGGCAGTCTGTCGGGCGCCATGCCGCCAGTGATCGGTTACGTCGCCGTAACCAACAGCTTCGACATGGCCGCGCTGACGTTGCTGGTGATGTTCAGCCTTTGGCAGATGCCGCATTCCTACGCCATCGCGATCTTCCGCTTCAACGATTACCTGGCCGCATCGATTCCGGTGTTGCCAGTGAAGCGCGGGATTCAAGTGGCCAAGAAGCACATCCTGCTCTACATCCTGGCGTTCCTCGTAGCGACCTTGATGCTGACCTTCAGCGGTTACGCCGGCATGAGCTACCTCGCCGTTGCCGCGGCCATGGGCATGTACTGGTTGTACATGGCCTGGACCGGCTACAAAGCGGTGGATGACACGGTCTGGGCACGCAAGCTGTTCGTGTTCTCGATCTTCACCATCACTGCGTTGAGCGTCATGATGTCTCTGGACTTCAAGGTGCCCGCAGAGCTGCTGCTGACGTACGCGCCGTAAGGTTCGAGGCTTGAAGAAAAACCCCGCACATTGAGAGATGTGCGGGGTTTTTTGTTGGGTGCTATTTAAGGTTGAGCGTGTCTTTGGGAAACGACTGTCTGCTTATAGAGAGATCTCCTACCTTCAGAAAACTTTTCATTAGTTAGGATCCCAGAGGCTATTTTCTAATGGGGCAGGTTTGGATGAAAAAGCGCGATCTGTTTGCTGAGTTAATGCAGGGCGTCGCAGAGATGGCGGCTCACCGTGAAAATGTGGCGAAGGATGCCTTAGCGGCCGGTTGCTATCACTTCGTGAAACACCTAGATTTGGATCCAACTATGTCGATGACCTGCCACAAATCGAATCTCCGGCAATCATCGGTCTTAACCTGCGGTTCTTCATGCACTGATCATAAGGCTGGGCGAAATGACTGAGAGGATGACCTGCGACGAGCGTTTTATTGCCCTGGCCCAAGAGCTGAACTACGACATTTATGGTGAGAACACCGCCGGCGGCAATTACGCGCCGCTGATCCGTCATCATGATGAGCTGTACATCAGCGGCATGGTGCCGCGTACCCATGGCAAGATTCAATACCCCGGTCGGGTTGGGCTGGAGTTGACCCTCAAGGATGCGCAAGCCGCCGCGAGTATCAGTGCAATGCGTTGTCTGGCGCTGATCGTCGATGCGGTGGGTTCGCTGGACAAGATCAAGGCGTTGTTGCGGGTCACCGTGTACGTGAAGTCGACGCCGGACTTCGTTGACCTGAGTGAAGTGGCCAACGGTGCGTCGGACGTGTTCAGTCATGTACTCGGCGATGCCGGCCGGCACACGCGCACCACAGTCGGTGTGTATCAGTTGCCGAAGAATGCGGCGATTGAGGTGGACATGATTGTGGCGTTGCATCCTTCGGCTTGAGGTGGTTTGGCGGCTTGCCCTCACCCTAACCCTCCCGAAACGTCGGACCGCCCGTAGGGAGAGGGGACTGACCGGGGTGGTTGGGCGAGATGCGTCGAAACGGAATATCGCGTCGAGCACGAATCTTGAGCGGCACGCAGATCGGCTCCCTCTCCTGGGGGAGAGGGCTGGGGTGAGGGGCTACAATCCAAGCAACACCGCCAATTACCAGCCGAAAAAAAAGCCCCGCCTGATCACTCAGCGCGGGGCTTTTTCATACAGCGGCTGCGCTATTACTGCGCGGCGATGCTGTAACCATCAAACGCAGTCTGCTGTTGCAGCGCGGTGATGATGTTCTTGCGGTTTACTGCCTGCTCGGTACCAGCGTTATCAACGAAGACTTCGCTTTCCAGCTCAGCTTCTTCGCCTTCACCGATAAAGGTGAAACCGAGGAATTCAAGCGCTGCACGGTCAACGTTCAGGCGCGAGCGTGGTGTGCGCAGTGGCAAGGTCACGCTAATGCCGTCCTTGCTGATGGTGAAGATTTCGACTTCTTTCTTCTTCGCAGCCTTGCTCTTGCCGCCACTCGGGTTGCTGATCGCCTGATGGGTCTGGTTCAGCACTTTCAGCGCGAGGCCATAAACGATTTCCTGGAACGCCGGATCATCTTTGAAGCTGGACAGAATGCGGCCGATCGAGAACTTGCTGCTGAGGTCTTCGAGAGCAGCGAGGTCGGCGGCTTCGGCGTCTTTCAGCGCCTTGAGTTCGCCCATCAGCTCGTAGGCCTTGTCGTCATCGAAGCTGTCGTGAGCCTGACGGATCGCCGCGCGCAATTCGCGGATCTGGTCGCTTTCGCGGGTCGACTGGAACGCGTCCAGGACCATCTCGCTGATGATTTTGGCTTGTGGCAGGTGTTGTGAAAGATTGATGGAGTTTTCGTATTCCGCTTTGGACGATTCGGTGACTACGGATTCAGCGGTGTTGAAATCGGACATTGAAATTTCACTACTTTTTAACTTGAGTGGAGATGAGAAAACCCGAGGGCTTTTTCAGGCCGACTAATTTAGGGGAGCGGGGCGGCGTTGTCACGGAGCAACGGGCCGGCGGTCTCAACTATTTGCCGGAGCTGTTCAAATTCATTGAACGCATCATCCATTGTTCAGCGGTTTGCTGATCCGTTGGCAGCGAGAAGCGGAACGTTGCGCCGCTCCCGCTGACGTCGAGCAACTCAATCTCACGGCCATGCAATTGCAGGATGCGGTGCACGATACGCAGGCCAAATCCCCCGTCACGCCGTGCGCCACCGATATTGAACGGGCGCAGGAACAAGCCTTCGCGCAACTCGGGAGCGATGCCGGGGCCGGTGTCACTGACCGTCACGTCGACCAAAGCCCCTTGGGGTTTCAGATCGAACTCGATCTCGCCGCCCAGAGGTGTATACCGTAAAGCATTGTCCACCAGGTTGGTCAGTACCCGCTCGATCAATCCGAGGTCGGCGCAGACCGTTGGCAGGTTCGGCACAAAATGAGCTTTGAGTTCGACCTGCCGCGCTTCGGCCGTCAGTTCGAATTTCTGAAAGATGTCCTGCACCAGATCGATCAGGGAAAAGCGCTCTAGCACCGGTTGTACAAAGCCGTGCTCCAGACGCACCAGTTCCAGCAGCGATTGCGCCAGACCGCCCACTTTGCGGCTTTGATCCAGAGCGATGCCGAGATAGCGTCGACGCTCCTCGGCCGACAGCGTGGCGTCCTTCAGTTGCAGGGTTTCCAGATACCCGTGCAGCGAAGCCAGCGGCGTGCGCAAGTCGTGGGAAATATTCGCCACCAATTCGCGGCGCTCCTGATCCTGTCGCGTAAGCGAGCGCCACTGTTCACCGAGGCGGTTTTGCATTTGACGGAACGCTGCATCCAGCAGGGCGATTTCGTCCGGGTCGGCGGTTTTATCCACAGGTGTCGTGAGGCGCTGAGGTGACGGCGCGCCGTCTATGTCGAAGCAGCTGACGGTTTCGGTCAGTCTGCGCAGTGGCCGGGTGATCAGATTGAAAGCCGTCAGACCGGCAATCAAACACAGCAACGCGACCAGTCCGATCGAAAGCAATGCGGTGTTGAGCGCGGCGCTGGTGGCGCCTCGCTCGGCATAGCGATCATGAGCTTCGCTCAGCAGAACTACATACAGATAGCCGGCGGCTTTGCCATTGACCTGCAATGGCGCGGCGCTGAACACCTTGCGCCCATCAACGCTGCGCGGGTCATCGCCCAGGATCGGCAACGGCCCGTCATTGAGCAGTTGGCGAATCGGCGCCAGATCGATTTGCTGGCGGCGTATCCGCCCTTCGGGCGCAGCACTTCCGACAATCCGTCCCTCGGTGTCGAGCAGGTACACCTCGACACTCGGGTTGACCAGCATCAGTTGGCTGAACAGTTCACGCACAGCGCCGGGCATCAAACCGTTGCTGTCCATCAGCACCGTGTCGTGGGCGATGTGCTGCGCCAGATCTCGCGACAGGCCTTGCACCACTTCCAGCTCATGCATGTGACTGGAGCGCACCTGCAGCCAAGCCGATGTGCCGCAGCACACCAACAGCAGCACGGCGAATACCACGGACAGGCGCTGCGTCAGGGTCAGTTTCATGGCTGCTCGGTACCGAATTTATAGCCGCGACCCCACACGGTGAGGATGCGCGCTGGCTGTGCCGGGTCTTTTTCGATCTTCGCCCGCAGGCGATTGATGTGGGCGTTGACCGTGTGTTCGTAACCCTCGTGGCTGTAACCCCAGACGGCGTTGAGCAGATCCATGCGCGAGAACACTTTGCCCGGTTGGCGGGCGAAGAAGTACAGCAGATCGAACTCACGAGGCGTGAGGTCCAGCCGTAGAGCGTCGAGGCTGACTTCGCGGGTGATCGGGTCGATAGTCAGGCCATCGAGACTCAAGCTGCCGGCGTCCATTTTAAGATTGCGCGCCATCGCGTCGACTCGGCGCAGCAAGGCTTTGACCCGAGCGACCAGTTCCAGCATCGAAAACGGCTTGGCGAGGTAGTCGTCGGCGCCCAGTTCCAGGCCAAGGATGCGGTGCAGTTCACTGGAGCGGGCGCTGGTGATGATGATCGGTGTGTAACGGGCCATCGCGCGGGCGCGGCGGCAGATTTCCAGACCGTCGACCCCCGGCAGCATCAGGTCGAGGATCAGTGCATCCCAATGACCTTGTTGCAGCAGGCGCATGCCTTCGTCGCCGTCGGCGCAGTGTGTGACCTCGAATTGTTCGTCCCGCAGATGGAGGCAAATCAGGTCGGCGATGTGTCGGTCATCCTCGACCACAAGGATGCGTTTGGTCTGTTCCATGAAGCTCAATCCTTCGGCGCGATAAGCGCATTGTGCGGGTTTTCCTCCGGGCGAGTTATCACGAATTCGTTAACTTCCCGTGAGGATTTGGCGATCAATCCAAGCCTAGGCTGTGTTCCATGAAGGGCATCTGGAATTTTTGGAGACGGCCATGTTTTCACGGCGACAGATTCTGTTAGCGGGCGGCGGGCTGGGGGTTGCAGCCCTGGTGGCGGGTGTATTGCCAAAATTGTCGACTGCCACGGCGGTGATCAGCGAGGCACACGCGGACGAGGCGTTCGAAGTGACGCACAGCGACAGTGAATGGCACTCGATCCTGAGCGACGAGCAGTACCAGATCCTGCGTGAGGAAGGCACCGAACGGGCCTATACCAGCGCGCTCAACAACGAACATCGCACTGGCACGTTTGCCTGCGCCGGCTGTGATCTGGCGCTGTTTTCATCAGACACCAAATTCGACAGTCGTACCGGTTGGCCGAGTTTCTGGGCGCCGCTGGAACACGCGGTGGCAACGCGTCAGGACCGTTCGTTCGGCATGTCCCGCGACGAGGTCCACTGTCGTCGCTGCGGCGGCCATCTGGGCCATGTTTTCGATGACGGTCCCAAGCCCACCGGTCTGCGCTACTGCATGAACGGCCTGGCGATGACCTTCAAAGCCGTGGGGGCTTGAGTCATGACCCGCTCGCGATCTTCACTTCACACAGGACGAATTTATGTGGCTCTTGGTTCTCGCTTATCTCGGTGGTGTGCTGACGATTGTCAGCCCGTGCATCCTGCCGGTGCTGCCTTTTGTCTTCGCTCGCACCGGGCAGCCGTTTATCAAAAGTGGCTTGCCGCTGCTGGCGGGGATGGCGGTGACCTTTGCGCTCGTCGCCTCGTTGGCGGCGGTGGGCGGCGGTTGGGTGGTGCAAGTCAATCAGTACGGGCGCTGGCTCGCGTTGCTGTTCGTTGCGCTGTTCGGGCTGACCTTGCTGCTGCCGCATATGGCCGAGCGTCTGACCCGGCCGTTGGTGTCGGCCGGCAGTCGTCTGTCGGAGGCCGCCGGGCAGGACCATCGCCCGCGTCCCGGCGCTTCGTTTCTGATCGGGGTCGCCACGGGGCTGCTGTGGGCACCTTGCGCCGGGCCGATCCTGGGGCTGATTCTGACCGGTGCGGCGCTGCAAGGGGCAAGCATCGCCACCACGCTATTGTTGCTCGCCTACGCGGCGGGTGCCGCCACCTCGCTCGCCGCGGCGCTGCTGTTGGGCGGTAAGGTTTTTGCGCTGATGAAGCGCTCGATCGGCACCGGTGAGTGGATTCGTCGTGGCCTCGGCGCCTTGATGTTGGCCGGCGTCGCGGCCATTGCACTGGGGCTCGATACCGGTGTTCTCGCACGGTTATCGACGGCGTCCACCGGTGGTCTGGAGCAGGCACTGGTCGGCAAGCTGTCGGGCAAATCTGCCAAGGCGAGCGGCACGATGATGGCGCAGGTTCCTGCTGAAGAAGGCGCTGCAATCGGCAGCATGATGGCCGCTGGTGGTGCAATGAAAATGGCCGCGAAAACGCCAGGCACTTTACCGGTCGAAGGCCAGTTGCCGCCGCTTGATGGCGCCGTCCAATGGCTCAACTCAGCGCCGCTGGATGCACAAGCGTTGAAAGGCAAAGTGGTGCTGGTGGATTTCTGGACCTACTCCTGCATCAACTGTCTGCGCACTCTGCCCTACGTCAAAGCCTGGGCCGAGAAATATCGCGATCAGGGCCTGGTAGTGATCGGTGTACACGCGCCGGAGTTCGCCTTCGAACGTGATCTGGGCAATGTCACCAAAGCCATGAAGGAACTGGGCATCAACTATCCGGTCGCCATCGATAACGACTACAAGATCTGGCGCGCCTTCAACAACGAATACTGGCCAGCGCATTACTTTGCCGACGCTCAGGGACGCATTCGTTACCACCACTTTGGCGAAGGGGACTACGCCGAGTCGGAGCGCGTCATACAACAACTACTGCGTGAGGCGGGAGCGAAAACCGTGGCGGACGGCTTGATCAATGCTGACGCCAAGGGTGTGCAGCAGGCACCGGACATGAATCAGGTGCTGTCGCCGGAAACCTATGTCGGCTACCAGCGTGCGGAACACTTCGTACCGGAAACCAGCCTCGTGCCTGACAAGGTCGCGGCCTACAACCCGCCGGACAAACTGGCACTCAATGACTGGAGCCTCGGCGGTCAATGGTCGGTGGGTGCCGAGCGTGCCACGGCCGTTGCACCGGCCAGTCGCATCGTTTATCGCTTCCATGCCCGCGACTTGCATCTGGTGCTCGGTCCGGCAGCGGACGGCAAACCCGTGCGCTTCAAGGTGATGATCGATGGCCAGGTTCCGGGCGATGCCCATGGCGTCGATGTCGCTCCTGACGGCACGGGCCATGTGACCGAACAACGCCTGTATCAGTTGGTGCGGCAAAACGACGGCGTGCAGGACCGAACCTTCACCATCGAATTTCTCGACCCGGGCGTATCGGCTTACGCCTTTACCTTCGGTTGATCAGGAGTCATTGAAATGAAAATCACATGGCGTCGCGTGTTGTTGGGGGTTGCAGTGGCCGGAGTGATTGGCCAGGTTTCGGCGTTCTCCTTTGGGGGCGAGGATGCTGTGCTGATTCCGCCACCAACTCTTGATGAAGTGACCCAGGCGCACAGCGAAACTGCCGTGTTCGCCGGTGGCTGCTTCTGGGGTGTGCAGGGTGTTTTTCAGCACGTCAAAGGCGTGCAGAAAGCCGTCTCGGGTTACGCCGGCGGCGCGGCCAATACGGCAGAATATGAGCGTGTCAGCGAAGGCGATACTGGCCACGCCGAGTCCGTGCAGGTCACCTTCGATCCGACTCAGGTCAGCTACGGCAGTCTGTTGCAGATCTACTTCTCGGTGGCCCATAACCCCACAGAACTCAATCGCCAAGGGCCGGACAGCGGCACGCAGTATCGCTCGGCGCTGTTCCCGGTCAACGCTGATCAGCAGAAGGTTGCGCAGGCCTACATCGCCCAACTGGATGCGGCTCATGCCTACAGCAAACCCATCGTCACCAAACTGGAAAGCTTCAACGGCTTCTATCCGGCAGAGGACTACCACCAGGATTTCCTGACCGAGCACCCGAGCTATCCGTACATCGTGATCAATGACATGCCGAAGGTGACAAATTTGAAGCAGGTGTTTGCACAGCGCTATCAGGAAAAACCGGTGCTGGTGAAAAACGGTTCCTGAATCATTGGGCGCCCAATGGAGGGCGTTGAGCCTGAAGGGTGCGCAGCAAACGGTAATATTTCAGTGAGCGAGCGCTAATCAGACCACTGATAAAGCCTGATGCTGCGGCTTTGAGCAACACCATATCCGGGGCGGCAGCCCGCTCTGGGTGCACGTCATCCTGATAGCCGAAGTAGTAGTTCACTGCAAAAAAAAGCAGGAGCAGAATCAGCGCCTTCCAAGTGCCCGGCACGATCAACCCGGTTTCCGGATCATCAAGATTTATCCCCTTGTTGGCGAAAATCAGCCATGCCGACAGCGCACCCAGTAACAAAGCAATGAGCCAGCCGCTGAGGGTAAAGCCTGGATCATTCGTCAGGTTCAACGACAACAGCGACCAGCCCAACAACACCAGCGGGGTCGACAGCAGGGAAAACCGGCTTTCATGTTGGGGGTTGCGGGCCTTGAGACCGAAATACACCAGAACCAGAAAAACCACATAAACCCACAAGGGGGTATTTTGAAGAGTCACGAGCATCGCGCAGCATCCATGCTGGAAAGAGAAGCTGATCATAGCCGTTGCCAGAGCGGACGCCCGTTATTTCAATCGCGGTCGCTCCATGGCGATCACTGACATTTCAAAACCCAGGCTGGCAAAAAAGGCTTCGGCGCCCTCTCGCCCGGCACGTAGCATCCAGGTGATGTCGGGGTTATCGCCCATGACATGCTCAACCAATCTGCGGCCAATGCCTGTGCGCCGATGCTGGCCGTCGACCACGACCATCGATAGGTAACCATTGGACAAACCATCGGTTATGCCCCGCGCGAAACCAACGATCTGCGCGCCGAGCAGGGCAATCGCCGTGCGTTGCGAGTTTTCGATGAGTTGCGCGAAATGTTCGCTGGAACCGGTACGGTGCCCCCAGCCATGTTGGCCGAGGAACAGCCGTACCGACTCCACTTCGTCAGATAGCAGATCGCGTACGGTCAGGTTGTTGTTCATTTTCGGTTCGACTCCTTGTCAGCAGATGTTCGAGACATTGTCCATGTCGATGGTTATCAGGATCTGCCCCACGTCTGCATCGCAAATTCGACGAAGCGGCGCAGCTTCGGTAAACGATAGCGATCCGGAGCATAAAGCAAATGCAAGGGACGGCTTGGAGGTTGATAGTCGGGAATGACGGTCACCAGTTTGCCGTCGCGCAGATCCTGTTCCACCAGTGCATCGGGCAGCATCACGATGCCCATGCCGGTGCGCGCGGCCTGATGCAATCCGGCGGAAGTGTTCATCAGCATCGGCCCGCTGACGTCGACGAGAATTTCTCCCTCCGGGCCGCTGAGGCGCCAGCGTTTTTCCACCGATTGCCAATCGTCGCCGGCAGGGTAGGCGAACGACAGGCAGTCGTGTTGTTGCAAATCTTCAGGGGTTTGCGGCATGCCGCGCCGGGCCACGTATTGCGGGGAGGCGCACACGGTCAGTGTGTAATCGATCAGCGGCCGGGCGATCAGGTTTGATTCTTCGAAATGGCCCAGCCGAAACGCTACGTCGAGGCCGCTTTCCAGCAAGTCTGGGCGGCTGTTGGTCAGCACCACATCCATTTTGACTTGCGGATATTGCAGGGAAAATTCGCTGAGCGCCGGTGCCAGGCGTTCTACACCAAAGGTCAGTGGCGCAGTAATACGCAGCAGGCCACGGGGCTCATCGAGTGCTTGTTCCGCCAAGCGTTCGGAGTCAGCCACCAGTCCCAAGACATCCAGGCACCGCTGGTAGTAAACGCTGCCGAATTCGGTAAGACGCTGCCGTCGAGTCGTGCGCTGCAACAGTTGCACACCGAGCCGCTGCTCCAGCGCGCGCAGGTGATTGCCAACCATGGTCGTCGACATGTCGCACTGCAACGCGGCCGCCGTCATGCTCCCGGCTTCGACGACTTTGACGTAGACGCTCATCGACTGGAACAGGTCCATTATCAAGCCCTGCTTTTAAATGAATGAAGTTTTGCGGAGTTTATCCAGTTTTGGTGGCTAACCATACTGCCAGCACACCGACCTGCACTGGAGTTTGAAGTCATGACCGCCGCCCTGATGAACACCTACCAACCACTGGCCCTGAGTTTCACCAAAGGCCTCGGCACTCGCCTGTGGGATCAGGCCGGTCGCGAGTATCTGGATGCGGTTGCCGGCGTGGCGGTGACCAATGTCGGGCACTCGCACCCGCGAATCGTTTCGGCGATCAGCGAGCAGGCGGGATTGCTGCTGCACACGTCGAATCTGTACAGCATTGACTGGCAGCAGCAACTGGCCAAACGGCTGACCGAGCTGTCGGGAATGGAGCGTGCGTTCTTCAATAACTCCGGTGCCGAGGCAAATGAAACGGCGCTGAAACTGGCGCGTTTGTACGGCTGGCGCAAGGGCATCGAACAGCCGCTGGTAGTGGTCATGGCCAACGCGTTCCACGGCCGCACACTTGGCACTTTGTCGGCCAGTGATGGCCCGGCGGTGCGCCTGGGTTTCAACGAGTTGCCGGGTGATTTCCTCAAAGTGCCGTTCGGTGATCTCGCAGCGCTGGAACAGGTGCAGCAAAAACACGGTGAGCGCATCGTGGCGATTCTGGTTGAGCCGATTCAGGGCGAAAGCGGTGTGCAACTTGCGCCGCCGGGTTACCTGAAAGCGTTACGCGAGCTGTGCAATAGCCATGCGTGGCTACTGATGCTTGATGAAATCCAGACTGGCATCGGCCGCACCGGCCGCTGGTTTGCGTTTCAACATGAAGGCATCGTCCCGGATGTCATGACCCTGGCAAAAGGACTGGGCAATGGCGTGCCGATCGGCGCTTGCCTGGCGCGGGGCAGGGCGGCGGATCTGTTCACGCCTGGTAGCCATGGCAGCACTTTCGGTGGCAATCCGCTGGCGTGCAGAGTTGGTTGCACGGTGCTGGATATCATCGAAGAACAGGGGCTGCTGGAAAACGCGCGGGTTCAGGGGGAACGGCTGTTGACTCGTCTGCGTGCAGAGTTGGCGGACAATCCCAATGTGCTGGCGATTCGTGGTCAGGGTTTGATGATTGGCATCGAACTGAAACAACCGGTGCGTGATCTGACCCTGATCGCGGCGCGGGATCATGGGCTGTTGATCAACGTCACGCGGGGCAAGACGATACGGCTGCTGCCACCGTTGACGATTGATGAGCGGGAGGTGGAGATGATTGTCCGAGGTGTGGGGCACATCATCAGTAGTGATATTTGCAGCTAATAACGCAAATCTCACCACCTTCAATGCTGTAGACCAAACGATGCTCACCCGATACTCGTCTGGACCAAAAGCCGCTCATGTTGTGTTTGAGCGGCTCCGGTTTGCCGATACCTTCAAAGGGTTCGCGCTGGATTGCTTTGATCAACAGGTTGATACGTTTGAGTCCGGCCTTATCGTTCTGTTGAAACCACAAATAGTCTTCCCAACCTGATGGCGTGAACTCGATTTTCATTCTTCGATCAATTGTCTGACTTTGGCTTTGCCGGCACGCATTTCGCCAATCGATTTGATCAACCGCTCGGCGTTGGCTGGAGAGCGCAGCAAGTAGGCTGTTTCTTCAAGTGCGTTGTACTCGGCCAGAGACATCATCACGACCGGCTCACCTTTTTGGCGTGTGACCAGAAGGGGGGCACGGTCTTCGTTAACGCGATCCATCGTTTCGGCCAAATGCGCCCGGGCGGTGGTGTAGTTGATGGTTTGCATGAAGTAGTCCTCGCTATTAGCAAAGAACGTACAGAAATGAGTACATGATGACAAGGTGATACCTATCAGTGGTTATTTCGCAGAAGGGGGTACTGCGAGCACCTTCAGTATCACTTGAGAACGCTGGAGACGTTTCTGAGAAGGTTGTAATCCTTGTCCACTGGCTCGGGCAGTGAGAAACCGCTGCGTTGTCGGCATCCGGCATTCCCGGTGTAGGAAAAAACTATGGTTAGTCCGGATAATCCGCCAGATCCGGCGCCAGCATCCGTGTCTTCGCCTTGCCATTCGAATTGTGCTGAATGATCTCGCGCGGCTGCCCCTGTTCATTGAAAAACACCTGACCGATCCCCGCCGAATTCCATAAGCGTTCACCTGCCTCAGCATGTTCTGGCGTATACGGCACGATGCGCATGCGTCGGCGTTTGGTGAACCAGTTCAGCGGGGAGCGTGGCGAGTAGAGCCAGCGGTTGAGGCGGTCGAACCATTCCAGCAGGGTTTTCGGAAACTCGTTTTTAATGCCGCTGCTGGTGATCTGCCAGATTCGTGGACCGGCCTTGCGGTGTCGGATAAGTACTTCGTAGACGAAGGAATAATGCACGTCGCCCGACAGAACCACGTAGTTACCCGGTGTTCGCGAGTGGCGGAAAATGTTCAGGATCACCTGCGCAGCACCGCGATGGGCCATCCAGTTTTCCGCGTCGACCAGCAGCGGGTAACCACACCAACTGAAGACTTTCTGCACCGTTTCAATAAGCTTCACGCCGAAGATCGGCGCCGGAGAAACGATGATCGCTGACGGATGATCGAGCAGTTCCTGTTGCAGTTCGCTCAGCGCCTCCCAATCGAGCAGGCCCGAGGGCTGCTTGAGCGCCATTTCACTGCGCCAGCGACGGGTACGGGTGTCGATGACCACCAGCGCCGGGCTGGTTGGTAGTACAAAATGCCAATGCTGAAAGCGCAGCAAGTCATCGATCAGGTCGTCCTGCACCGGGCTGTCGAGATACTGGTCATTGCCACTGGCGCTCAGCCCCAGGGTTTTTGCCAGCACATCCTTGAACGCATCGGGATTGTTGCCCCAGCCCTGACACAGCATATAGGCGATCAGCGCGTTGCCGATAATGCGTTTGGAGAACGGATGGCCGTAGGCCGTTTCCTCCCATTGCGCAGACAGGTTCCAGTCATCGGTGATGTCGTGATCGTCGAAAATCATCAGGCTCGGCAGATGCGCCAGCGCGCGGGCGACCTTGCCCAATCCAGTCTTGAAGGCATTGATGCGAGTCTGTTCGAGGGCGTAGCGCTTGAGGCGTTCCGGCGTCAGTTCGGGTGCTTGCGGATCGATCAGCGACCAGGCCGTTGGCGACCACACCAGCAGGTACATCGCCATGACTTCGGCGAACGTCACCAAGTGATTATCGGCGCTGCTGCTGGTGAAAATCGGCTTACGCGCGCCGCCGAAAAATCGCTCGCGCAATGTCTCGTTGCTCTCGAGCGCCGGTAACAAATCCGCACGATGGTAGTAACTGGCCGGGTGTTCGTAGAGCTTGGCGCTGTCGCTGACCACGGCGCCTTCGAGGTGTTCGTCGAACAGGCCGAGTCGTTCGATCAAGGCATGAATCGCCCGCAGCATCGGGCCAGCCACATCGTCGGCGTAGACCTGATCACCGCTCATCATCAACAGGGCGGGGCGTTGTTGTGGATCGGTTTCCGTCGCCAGCAATTGGTCGACGCACAGCAAACCATCCGTCGCCGGGTGATGCGGTTTGCGGCAGGAGCCGTGCAGCAGTTGATCGATCCGCGAGCGCAGGACGAAGTTCGGACTGCTTGCATCGCCGTACAGCAAATGCGCCGCCCAATTGGCGATACCGGATGTGCTATCGATCAGCAGGTCATAGTCGATCCGCGTATCGCAGGGCAGGGCGCTGTCGAGAGAAACATCGATGAGATGAACAAACGCCTGACGACCTACGGGAATGACCGTGCATTTCTCCGCGTCGAGAGGAATGTCTCCTACACCTTGCAGGCGCAGAGTCAGCGCCAGTGGCCGCGTGCCGACAAGCCACATCACCACGCGCGTCGGCTCCAGCCGGCGCAGCAGTGGGCCGGCCAACACGGCAGGCAACAAAGAGAGATCAACGAAGTGTCGGAACATCGAAGGGCAAAGCTCAAGGCGCACAGGCCGGCGATGATAGCGCAGCCGGCGCCTTGAACCCTTAAATCAGCCTTAAGAGTCGGCTTTTTGCAGTTTCAGCGCCAACAAACGCCATTGCGCAGGCATCGCGTCAACTCGCGGCTGCTCTTGCACGGAGCAATCGAAACGGTAAGTGACATCGTCGCCGTTCATGTTGCGCGCGGTGACGGTGTTGTTGAAGGTGTAGACCTGATCCTTGTAGCGGTGGCTGACCAGCGCTTTGCTGTCAGCGAAACGCGCCGAAGCGGGAAAGCGCAACGTGCTGGTCACAAACGGGCTGCACATGACATAGGCGATCATCGACTTGTCGGCCTGGGCGTCGCCGCGCAGTTTCTTGTTCAGCGCTGCCAGGGCCATGCGACCGTCATAGTCGCTTTGATCCAGCACGGTCTGTAGTCCGATTGATTTCGGCGCCCGGCCGGCGTAGTTCGGCAACAGTGCGGAGTCGGCGGGAGAGGGCTTGTCGTCCGGCTCGATGGCAGCAAAAGCCGGCGCATCCTTCAGCTCAGCGGCGGGTGTGACTGCCTCGGCTTCAGGCAATAAAGAGGTCGGCTCGGTGACTTGCGTGTTTTCAGCCTGCGGCGCTTCGTAGTCATGCGACGAAGGAAACAACGACAACGTGATCGATAGCACCACCATCGCCACTATGAAACCGCCCGCTGCGCCAACGATGTTGCCGTAGAAAATATTCCAGCTGCCACGGTTCTGCACCACCCAGCGCCACATGAACCCCCAAACCGCAACAATCGCCAGAAAACGCAGAAACTCCATTTGATCCTTTCCTTAAACCTTCAAAACCCTGAAATCAACGCACGCCCACAGTGAACGCTGACGATGGGCGGCAAGATAACAAAACAGACGTGTAATGCCAGTGACGATAGCGGCGCTTAGTGAAAATTAAGCGCGAAAAACGCCAGCGTCGTCACACCAGCAGCCAGCCCACAGATGCCGGCGAAAAGTTGCCGGGCCAACGGATGCTCTGGCTGAGGACGCCTGACCAGCCACATCCAGACGCCCGCCAGCACGCCGAACGTGGTGATTATTTGCAACACGCTACTGGCCAGGTTCTCAGTTGCAGGAGGCACGTGCGCCGGGAAAAGTCCTGCACAGACCACTGAAAAAATCATTGCCACGATGAAGCCGCTGGCGGCACCCGCCAGGTTGGCGAGGAGCAGGTTCCAGGCACCACGGGTCTGCACGACCCAAGCCCAAACGGCAGCCCAGACGAAAAAGTACAACACGGCCATCAAGGTGTTTCTCCCTCTGAAAATTGATTCCATCGAGGCGTTGGCGACCTCGTTACTGGCAGTGGACGGCAAGATAGCAAAATAGTAGCGTCGCGCCACTGCCCATCTCTGTAACGGACTACCCATGCCAGTCAGTACCCATTGTTTGCGCCTGCTCTGCGCAATCACACTCGCCGCTGCACTGACCCCGGCATTCGCCGCCGTGCAAGAACACCCTGAAAACAGCTGGAAGTATTACGCCGGCAACTGCCAGCGCGTGCTGGAGAAAATGGCCGACGTGCAAAGTGGTCGAACCACGGCCTACGACATGATGTTTGCATTGGAAAGCAACCTGCGGACCATGAATGAACACCGCTCGAACCTGACGCCCAATCACCTGGGCTCGCGAGAGTTCGCCGAATGCGAAAACGTCGCAGGCCAGGCCGAAGCGATGATTGCCCAAGGCAAAGCCGAGTTCGCCGCGAAAATGCAAGGTGCTGCGGAGGAAGGCCGCATCGCCCACCAGAACTCCCCCGAATACCAACGCGCCCGCTCTCTAGGCTACAGCGACGTCGGTGATATCTCTTTCCTGAAACTGCACGAAGACACCGACGGCGAAGCACGCCTGAAAACCATGCTGATCACCGTCGATGAAATCTGTGGCCAGTACTTCCGCGCCACGCAATACGTGAAGCCGTATGTGATCTATACGGTTCGGCCTTCTGACGGCGGCTGTGGCGAAGTGAAACGCGTGGCGGTGGTTGGCGGCCGATCGGTGGAGAAGGGCGACTACATTGATGAGAAGGGCGAGTTTCAGTATCTGGGCTGGAAAAAGCTTGTTGGCGCTGATGGGTTTCCGACCGATATCCGTGTGCTGAAAGCCCGTCGTTGAACCAAAGAAATACCGGGATGTTTTCTTGAAGATGAGGATGGACAGATGATCGACTTCAACAATAAAGGCTTCTTCAAACTCAAGCAGAACGATGAATACGCCGAACGCGTAAGCGCACTGTTGCTGGACGGCGAGGAAGTGATCGACTCTTACAAGGCCATGCGTGATGGCGTGGTGTTTACCAACAAACGCATCATCGCGGTCAACGTTCAGGGCATTACCGGCAGCAAGAAGGATTTCACTTCCCTGCCGTACAAGAACATCGTCGCGTACTCCGTGGAAACCTCGGGCACCTTCGATCTGGATTCGGAGCTGGAGATCTACTTTTCGTCATTGGGGAAGGTGAAGTTCGAATTCACCGGGAAGACGTCGATGGTGGAGATTTCCAAGTACATTTCGAAGCATCTGCTGTAACGGCAAAGCCCATTACAAGATGTCTTTCAAGTAACCCTTGAGCGCCAGGAGCGGCTGATCCAGTTGCTCCAGCGAACGCGCCTCGCTGAACTCAGCGCACAACTTCTGCAACTCGCGTCCCAGCGGTTTCTCGACACCGCCCAAGGCATTCATCGCCAGCCCAAGGCATTCATTCATCTTGAACTGAATGGTCTCGACATCCCCGCGCCGCACCAATAGTTCGAAAATGTCTTTCTGATAGTCACCCATGACCATGTCGTCCCGCAAAATCGGGCTCAGGCCTTCTTCCTCGTAAGCGAGTTTGAGGGAGAAAAGGGCGACTGTTTCCAGTGACGTTTCCATGGGGTGACCTTTGTGGGATCTCGCCGGACGGCCAGCGGCACTTTCCGGCAGACGAAAAAAAAGGCCTTGCTAAGCAAGACCTTTCTTAATTTTGGTGCCCCGAGGGAGACTCGAACTCCCACTCCTTTCGAAAACGGATTTTGAATCCGCCGCGTCTACCAATTCCGCCATCAGGGCTCAATGGCGGCGAAGTATAGAGATGAGATTACCGTCGGTCAATCAGGTACATAGAGAATTTTCGATATTTCCGCTAGACTTTCCGGCCCTGCTAGACGAACCCCATCATGCGCGTTGCTGACTTTACTTTCGAGCTCCCTGATTCGCTGATCGCCCGCCACCCTTTGGCCGAGCGTCGCGGTAGTCGCCTGCTGACCCTTGACGGGCCGAGCGGCGCCCTCGCACACCGTCAATTCACTGATTTGCTTGAGCATTTGCGCCCGGGCGATTTGATGGTGTTCAACAATACCCGGGTGATTCCGGCGCGGCTGTTCGGGCAGAAAGCCTCGGGCGGCAAGCTGGAAATCCTCGTTGAGCGGGTGCTCGATACGCATCGCGTGCTGGCCCATGTGCGTTCCAGCAAGTCGCCGAAGCCGGGTTCGAGGATCCTGATCGACGGCGGTGGCGAGGCAGAAATGCTTGCGCGTCACGATGCGTTGTTCGAGCTGGGCTTCGCGGAAGAAGTGTTGCCGCTGCTTGATCGCGTCGGGCACATGCCGTTGCCTCCTTATATAGACCGCCCGGACGAAGGCTCGGATCGCGAGCGTTATCAGACCGTGTACGCCGAGAAACTCGGTGCGGTGGCGGCGCCGACGGCGGGGCTGCATTTCGATCAGTCGCTGATGGAAGCGATTGCCGCCAAGGGCGTCGAGACTACTTTCGTCACCTTGCACGTGGGCGCGGGGACGTTCCAGCCGGTGCGCGTCGAGAAGCTTGAAGATCACCACATGCACACTGAGTGGCTGGAAGTCGGCCAGGATGTGGTCGATGCGGTCGCAGCGTGCCGTGCGCGCGGTGGTCGGGTGATTGCTGTCGGCACCACCAGCGTGCGTTCGCTGGAAAGTGCCGCGCGTGATGGCGTGCTCAAGCCGTTCAGTGGCGACACCGATATCTTTATCTTCCCGGGCCGACCGTTCCATGTGGTCGATGCCCTGGTGACCAATTTCCATTTGCCGGAATCCACGCTGTTGATGCTGGTTTCGGCATTTGCCGGTTATCCCGAGACCATGGCTGCCTACAAGGCTGCCGTCGACAACGGTTACCGCTTTTTCAGCTACGGTGATGCGATGTTCATCACCCGTAATCCCGCACCTACTGCCCCTAAAGAAACCGGCCCAGAGGAAACAGAATGAGTCGCGAATGTCGCATGTCCTTTGAACTTCTGGCCACCGATGGCAAGGCCCGTCGTGGTCGCCTGACCTTCCCGCGTGGCACCGTCGAGACCCCGGCGTTCATGCCGGTGGGCACTTACGGCACGGTCAAGGGCATGTTGCCGCGTGACATCGTTGCCACCGGCGCAGAAATCATTCTGGGCAACACCTTCCACCTGTGGCTGCGCCCTGGCACCCAAGTGATCAAGGAACACGGCGACCTGCACGATTTCATGCAGTGGAAAGGCCCGATCCTCACTGACTCCGGCGGTTTTCAGGTGTTCAGCCTCGGCGCGATGCGCAAGATCAAGGAGGAGGGCGTGACCTTCGCCTCCCCGGTCGACGGCGCCAAAGTGTTCATGGGCCCGGAAGAATCGATGCAGGTGCAGCGCGATCTCGGCTCCGACATCGTGATGATCTTCGACGAATGCACACCGTACCCGGCTGACGAAGACGTCGCCCGCGTATCGATGGAATTGTCGCTGCGCTGGGCTCAGCGTTCGAAAAATGCCCATGGTGAAAACACCGCCGCATTGTTCGGCATCGTTCAGGGCGGCATGCACCAGGATCTGCGCATGCGCTCGCTGGAAGGCCTCGACAAGATCGGCTTCGATGGCCTGGCCATTGGCGGTCTGTCGGTGGGCGAGCCGAAGCACGAAATGATCAAAGTGCTGGATTATCTGCCGGGCATGATGCCGGCTGACAAACCTCGTTACCTTATGGGCGTTGGCAAACCGGAAGATCTGGTTGAGGGTGTGCGCCGCGGTGTGGACATGTTCGATTGCGTGATGCCAACCCGTAATGCCCGCAATGGGCATCTGTTCATTGATACCGGCGTGCTGAAGATCCGTAACGCGTTCCATCGCCATGATGAATCGCCGCTGGATCCGACCTGCGATTGCTATACCTGCCAGAACTTCTCCCGCGCTTATCTGCATCACCTGGACAAGTGCGGCGAAATGCTGGGAAGCATGCTCAATACCATCCATAACTTGCGCCATTATCAGGTGCTGATGGCTGGTTTGCGCGAGGCTATTCAACAGGGTACATTGGCCGCCTTTGTCGATGCCTTCTACGCCAAACGCGGGCTCCCCGTTCCGCCTTTGGACTGAGTTTTCTGACCCCAAGATTCAACATTTGCAACTGGAGTGCTAAATGAGCTTTTTTATCTCTAACGCCATGGCTGACGCGGCTGCACCGGCTGCTGCCGGCCCAATGGGCGGCGGTTTCGAGTGGATTTTCCTGGTCGGCTTCCTGGTCATCTTCTACCTGATGATCTGGCGTCCACAGGCCAAGCGCGCCAAAGAGCAGAAGAACCTGCTGAGCAGCCTTGCGAAAGGCGACGAAGTTGTGACCACTGGCGGCATCGCCGGCAAGATCACCAAAGTGGCCGATGACTTCGTGGTTCTGGAAGTTTCGGACACCGTGGAAATGAAGTTCCAGAAAGGCGCCATCGCCGCCACGCTGCCAAAAGGCACGCTGAAAGCGATCTGAAGCAACAACTTCTACTCAATCGACGGGGCGCGCAAGGCGCCCCGCGTTCATAACGGGCGGCGTGATGCTGAACAAATATCCTCTGTGGAAATACATTCTGATCCTGGCGGTGCTGGCGATCGGTCTGATTTATTCCGCTCCGAATCTATACCCCGATGACCCGGCCATTCAGGTCAGCGGTGCAAGCACTGCGCTGCAAGTCAATCAGGCTGATCTGGATCGTGTGAGCACTGCGCTCAAGGAGTCCGGGATCAACGTCAAGGCCGCCACGCTGGCAGCCAACGGCAAGGGCGGTCTGATCCGTCTGAGCAAGGCTGAAGACCAGCTGCCGGCCAAAGACGTTGTGCGCAAGGCGTTGGGTGATGACTACGTCGTCGCGCTGAACCTGGCACAGACCACCCCGCAATGGCTGCGCAATCTGGGCGCGCACCCGATGAAGCTGGGTCTGGACTTGTCCGGTGGTGTGCACTTCCTGCTGGAAGTGGACATGGACAAAGCCCTCGATGCACGCCTGAAAGTCTACGAAGGTGACGTCAAGAGCCTGCTGCGCAAAGAGAAGCTGCGCTATCGCAGCCTGCCGCAACTGGGCGGTGCCATTCAGCTGGGCTTCAGCGATGAAGATTCCCGCGAACAGGCCCGTGCACTGATCCGCAAGAACTTCAACGATTTCGACATTGTTCCGGCCGACCTCAATGGTCAACCGGTGCTGCGTCTGGCGATGACCCCGGCCAAGCTGGCGGAAATCCGTGAATACTCCATCAAGCAGAACTTGACCACGGTACGTAACCGCGTCAACGAGCTGGGTGTTGCCGAACCGATCGTTCAGCGTCAAGGCGCCAACCGCATCGTGGTTGAGCTGCCGGGCGTGCAGGACACTGCCGAAGCCAAGCGTATTCTCGGCAAGACGGCCAACCTTGAATTCCGTCTGGCCGCAGAGCCGGGCGCTTCGAAAGCCACTTCGGAAACTTTCGAGTTCCGTGAAGGCAAGCGTCCGCCAGCACAGATCGAGCGTGGTCTGATCATCACCGGTGACCAGGTCACCGACGCCAAGGCCGGTTTCGGCGAACACGGTACGCCTGAAGTGAACATCCGTCTGGATGGTCACGGTGGTGAACTGATGAGCCGCGCAACCCGTTCGAACGTCGGTCGCAGCATGGCGGTGATCTTCATCGAACAGCGTCCGATCACCACTTACACCAAGCAAGTGGTCGATGGCGTCGAGAAAGACGTTGCCGTTCAAACGTTCAAAGAAGAGAAGAAGATCATCAGCCTGGCGACCATTCAGTCGCCGCTGGGTGCTCAGTTCCGCATCACTGGCCTGAACGGTCAGGGTGAGTCGTCCGAGCTGGCGCTGCTGCTGCGTGCCGGTGGTCTGGCCGCACCGATGTACTTCGCTGAAGAGCGCACAATCGGCCCGAGCCTGGGTGCTGACAACATCACCAAAGGTATCGATGCGTCGCTGTGGGGCATGCTGTTCGTGTCGCTGTTCATCATCGCCATCTACCGCTTCTTCGGCATCATTGCCACCGTCGCGCTGGCGGTGAACATGGTGTTGCTGCTGGCCTTGATGTCGCTGCTGGGTGCAACGCTGACCCTGCCGGGTATCGCCGGTATCGTGCTGACCATGGGTATGGCGGTCGACGCCAACGTGCTGATCTTCTCGCGGATCCGTGAGGAGATCGCCGCCGGCATGACCGTGCAGCGTGCAATCAACGAAGGCTTCGGCCGGGCATTCACCGCGATTCTCGACGCCAACCTGACTACCTTGTTGGTCGGCGGGATTCTCTTTGCCATGGGCACCGGCCCGGTCAAAGGTTTCGCAGTGACCATGTCCCTCGGGATCTTTACCTCGATGTTCACGGCCATCATGGTGACCCGCGCAATGGTCAACCTGATCTTTGGCGGACGTGACTTCAAGAAGTTGTGGATTTAAGGGGCTGCCATGTTACGTACAATCAACTTCATGGGCGTTCGCAACTTCGCGTTCGGCGTCACAGTGTTTCTCACGTTGCTGGCTATATTCAGCGTTGTCCACAAGGGCATGAACTGGGGCCTGGACTTCACCGGCGGTACGCTCATCGAGCTGACCTACGAGCGTCCGGCTGACGTCACCAAGGTGCGTGAAGAGCTGGTAACTTCCGGTTACCACGAAGCCATCGTGCAGAGTTTCGGTGCCACCACCGATCTGCTGGTGCGCATGCCGGGTGAAGACCCGCAGCTGGGTCATCAGGTCGCGGAAGCGTTGCAGAAGCTCGGCGGCGACAACCCGGCGACGGTCAAACGTGTCGAATTCGTTGGCCCGCAGGTCGGTGAAGAGCTGCGTGACCAGGGCGGCCTCGGCATGCTGCTGGCGCTCGGCGGTATCCTGATCTACCTGGCATTCCGCTTTCAGTGGAAGTTCGCGGTTGGCGCCATCGTTTCGCTGATTCACGACGTGATCGTGACCATCGGTATCCTGTCGTTCTTCCAGATCACCTTCGACCTGACGGTGCTGGCGGCGGTACTGGCGATCATCGGTTACTCGCTGAACGACACCATCGTGGTATTCGACCGGGTTCGTGAGAACTTCCGTGTCCTGCGCAAGGCTTCGCTGATCGAGAACATCAACATCTCGACCACCCAGACCCTGCTGCGGACCATGGCGACGTCGATCTCCACTTTGCTCGCGATCGCGGCACTGCTGTTCTTCGGTGGCGACAACCTGTTCGGCTTCTCGATTGCCCTGTTCATCGGTGTTCTGGCGGGTACTTACTCGTCGATCTACATCGCTAACGTGGTGCTGATCTGGCTGAACCTGAGCACTGAGGATCTGATTCCTCCGGCAAACACCGAGAAGGAAGTCGACGACCGTCCATAACGGCCATCGTTTTCCCGGCTGTCAGCCCAAGAAAGGCGCGATTTGAACTCGCGCCTTTTTTTATGCTCCAAGGCTGGGAGAAGCGCGGGCGTGTCCCGCATGTGATGGTCAGGAGGTTCATGTGAACAAGTCGTTGCTGGTTGGTGCGGTATTGGGTGCTGTCGGTGTGACTGCCGGGGGCGCTGTTGCCACCTACAGCCTGGTTAAAAGCGGCCCTGAGTATGCGCAAGTGTTGGCCGTCGAACCGGTTAAAACACAGATCAAGACTCCACGTGAAGTGTGCAAGGACGTGACAGTGACGCGTCAGGCACCGGTAAAGGATCAGCATCAAATTGCCGGTACGGTGGTCGGTGCACTGGCAGGTGGTTTGCTGGGTAATCAGATTGGCGGCGGCACCGGCAAGAAAATTGCCACGGTAGCCGGTGCGGTCGGTGGCGGTTATGCGGGTAACAAGGTGCAGGAAGGCATGCAGGAGCGTGACACCTACACCACCACGCAAACCCGCTGCAACACGGTCAATGACATCAGTGACAAGGTCGTCGGTTACGACGTGCGTTACTCGCTCGATGGCAAGGAAGGCAAAGTGCGGATGGATCGCGATCCGGGCAACCAGATTCCGGTCGACAAGGAAGGCAAGCTGATTCTGTCGCAGAATGAGCCGGGTCAGTAATTACCGACTGTTTTAAAAAGAAGCACCCTGCGGGGTGCTTTTTTGTGCCCGGAATTTTCGGCTAACCCCGGATCTCCTGTGGGAGCGAGCTTGCTCGCGAATGCGGTCTGGCATTCAACATCTATGCAGCCTGATCCACCGCTTTCGCGAGCAAGCTCGCTCCCACAAGGATTTGTGTTGGTCTGAATGCAAGCATAAAAAAAGCACCCTAAGGGTGCTTTTTTGTTTCGCGTGAAGCTTAGCGCTTCAGCGAAGCCGGCAGATGCGGCTGGATCGCCGTCAGGACTGCCTTGAAGCATTTGGTGTTGCCGGCAACGATGTGGCCTTTTTCAAGGAAGTCGTGACCGCCGGTGAAGTCGCTCACCAGGCCGCCGGCTTCTTGAATCAGCAGGGCGCCTGCAGCCATGTCCCACTCGGACAGGCCTGATTCCCAGAACGCATCGAAACGACCGGCAGCTACGTAAGCCAGGTCCAGGCTTGCCGAACCGGCGCGGCGGATGCCGGCAGTCTGGCCAACCAGAGCGCGGAACATGCCCAGATAGTTCTCCAGGTTGTCCATTTGATCGTCACGGAACGGGAAGCCAGTGCCGAGCAGAGCGCCGTCGAGGCTGGTGCGACCGCTGACGCGCAGGCGACGACCGTTCAGTTGAGCGCCGCGACCACGGCTGGCGGTGAATTCTTCCTGGCGAACCGGGTCCAGAACCACTGCGTGTTCCAGGCGACCGCGATATTTGCAGGCGATGCTGACAGCGAAGTGCGGAATGCCGCGCAGGAAGTTGGTGGTGCCGTCCAGTGGATCGATGATCCACAGGTACTCTTCGCCTTCGATGCCGGTGCCGGCGTGCAGGCCTGTCTCTTCACCGCGGATGGAGTGGTTAGGGTAAGCCTTGCGCAACGCGTCGATGATTTTCTGTTCGGCGGCGCGATCGACCTCGGATACATAATCCTTGGCGTCTTTTTCGTCGACCTTGATGGTATCCAGGCGCTCGATGGAGCGGAAGATCAGTTCACTGGCGCTGCGGGCGGCGCGCAGCGCGATATTCAGCATGGGCTGCATGGATGTGTCACCTAAGGTTGTTAAAGAAAGCCGCGCATTCTATCAGAACTTTTCTTCAGGTGAAGGACGCTGTTCGCTTTCATAGCTTAACGGTAGGCTGTTCTGTAAGATTTGCACCCCTTTCCTGTGTCCGAGAGCGCCTCCCTTGCTGCAGAACATTCGTGTCGTCCTGGTCAATACCAGCCACCCCGGCAACATCGGCGGGGCCGCGCGCGCCATGAAAAACATGGGTCTGTCGCGACTGGTGCTAGTCGAACCGCGCCTGTTTCCGCATCACGAGGCCGATGCTCGCGCCTCCGGTGCCGGTGACATCCTTGAAAACGCCCAGGTCGTCGCCACCTTGGAAGATGCCTTGGTCGGCTGCAATCTGGTGCTCGGCACCAGCGCCCGTGACCGCCGTATCCCTTGGCCGCTGCTGGATCCGCGCGAATGCGGTACCAAAGTGGTCGAGGAAGCCGGGCAGGGCGCCGAAATAGCGCTGGTGTTCGGCCGTGAAGATTCCGGTCTGACCAATGACGAACTGCAGCGATGTCACTTTCATGTGCACATCCCTTCCGACCCTGAGTTCAGCTCGCTGAACCTAGGCGCGGCGGTGCAGGTGTTGAGCTATGAAGTGCGCATGGCCTGGCTGGCCGCCCAAGGTCAGCCGAGCAAGATCGAGAAAGAAGAAGTGGCCTCGGTGAAAAGTGCCGAGCTGGCGACCATGGATGAGCTGGAGCGCTTTTATGAGCATCTGGAGCAGACGCTGGTTGCCATCGAATTCCTCGATCCGGAAAAACCACGGCATTTGATGGCGCGCCTGCGCCGGTTGTACGGACGCAGCTCGGTCAGCCGGGCGGAAATGAATATTTTGCGTGGCATCCTCACGGAAACCCAGAAAGCGGCCCGTGGTGAGCTTCTTAAGCGGAAGGACTAAATGATGTTTGAGCGTTTGCGTGAAGATATCCAGAGCGTGTTCCATCGAGACCCGGCGGCACGTAACGCTTTTGAAGTCCTGACCTGCTACCCCGGCATGCATGCGATCTGGATCCATCGATTGGCCGGCATGCTGTGGCGCAATGAGCTGAAATGGCTGGCGCGGCTGGTGTCGAACTTCGGTCGCTGGTTGACCGGGATCGAAATTCATCCGGGCGCCAAGGTTGGTCGACGCTTCTTTATTGACCATGGAATGGGCATCGTCATTGGTGAAACCGCCGAGATTGGCGATGACGTGACCATTTATCAGGGCGTGACCCTGGGTGGCACCAGCTGGAACAAAGGCAAGCGTCACCCGACGTTGGGTGATGGCGTGGTTGTTGGTGCGGGCGCCAAGGTGCTTGGCCCGTTCACGGTCGGCGCCGGTGCCAAGATCGGTTCCAACGCCGTGGTGACCAAAGAGGTGCCACCGGGCGCCACTGTTGTCGGTATTCCCGGGCGAATCATCGTCAAGTCCGATGAGGAGCAGGACGCCAAGCGCAAGGCTATGGCCGAGAAAATCGGTTTCGACGCCTACGGTGTCAGCGAAGACATGCCCGACCCGGTGGCGCGCGCCATTGGTCAGTTGCTCGATCACCTGCAAGCGGTGGACGGGCGTCTGGAGGGGATGTGCGGCGCGCTGAAGGATCTGGGCAGCAATTATTGTGCGAAAGATCTGCCTGAACTGCGCGAAGAAGACTTCGCCTGCGTCAAAGGCAAAGACGAATCCAAAGCCAGCTAGCGCCCCTGTAGGAGCTGCCGAAGGCTGCGATCTTTTGATCTTATGGAAGGCAACGTCAAAAGATCGCAGCCTTCGGCAGCTCCTACAGAGGCTTGCGCCGGCCGGTGTGCCATTACGCCGCAGACCCTGCTATCATTCGCGCGCTCTTTTGCGGGTAATCCTGACTAAAGTACTAGGTCTTAAAGTTGACTTAAATACTCGGGAATTGCATACTCGCCCCATTCTGAACTCCGTGGTAACTGTCCATGCGACTGACTACAAAAGGCCGATACGCCGTGACCGCCATGCTTGACCTGGCGTTGCACGCGCAGCACGGGCCCGTGTCCCTGGCCGATATCTCCGAGCGCCAAGGCATCTCCCTGTCCTACCTCGAACAGCTGTTCGCCAAGCTGCGTCGCAGCAACCTGGTTTCCAGTGTTCGCGGCCCGGGTGGTGGCTACCAGTTGTCCCGCGACATGCAGGGCATCCAGGTTGCTCAGGTGATCGATGCGGTAAACGAATCGGTTGATGCCACCAAATGCCAGGGCCAGGGCGATTGCCATTCCGGCGACACCTGCCTGACCCATCATCTGTGGTGCGATTTGAGCCTGCAGATTCACGAATTTCTAAGTGGTATCAGCTTGGCTGATCTTGTGACTCGCCGTGAGGTGCAAGAAGTAGCCCAGCGTCAGGACCAGCGCCGTTGCAATAGCAAGGCGCCACGCCTGGACAAGATTGAAGCGTCCGCCGTCGAATGACAGCCAGAGAGCTAGCGGCACGCCAGCCCTGATTTAGGAGATAGTCCATGAAATTGCCGATTTACCTTGATTACTCTGCGACCACCCCGGTTGATCCGCGTGTTGCGCAAAAAATGAGTGAATGCCTGCTGGTTGACGGAAACTTCGGTAACCCGGCGTCCCGTTCCCACGTGTTCGGCTGGAAAGCTGAAGAGTCCGTCGAAAACGCCCGTCGTCAGGTGGCCGATTTGGTCAATGCCGACCCGCGCGAAATCGTCTGGACCTCAGGCGCTACCGAATCCGACAACCTGGCAATCAAGGGTGCGGCGCATTTCTACGGCTCCAAGGGCAAGCACCTGATCACCTCGAAGATTGAGCACAAGGCTGTCCTCGACACCATGCGCCAACTGGAGCGTGAAGGTTTTGAGGTCACCTACCTCGAGCCGACCGAAGACGGTCTGATCACCCCGGCCATGATTGAAGCTGCACTGCGCGAAGACACCATCCTGGTCTCCGTGATGCACGTGAACAACGAAATCGGCACCGTCAACGACATCGCCGCTATTGGCGAAATGCTCCGCGCCAAGGGCGTTCTGTTCCACGTCGACGCTGCTCAGTCCACTGGCAAGGTCGACATCGACCTGCAGAAGCTGAAAGTCGACATGATGTCGTTCTCCGCCCACAAAACCTACGGCCCTAAAGGCATCGGCGCGCTGTACGTCAGCCGCAAGCCGCGTGTGCGCATCGAAGCGACCATGCACGGCGGCGGTCACGAGCGCGGCATGCGTTCCGGCACTCTGGCGACCCACCAGATCGTCGGCATGGGCGAAGCGTTCCGTGTAGCCAAAGAAGACATGGCTGCCGAAAACGTCCGTATCAAAGCCTTGAGCGACCGTTTCTACAAGCAGGTCGAGCATCTGGAAGAGCTGTACGTCAACGGCAGCCTGACCGCCCGCGTTCCGCACAACCTGAACCTGAGCTTCAACTACGTTGAAGGCGAGTCGCTGATCATGGCGCTCAAGGATCTGGCGGTATCGTCCGGTTCGGCGTGCACCTCGGCGTCGCTGGAGCCTTCGTACGTACTGCGCGCCCTGGGCCGCAACGACGAACTGGCACACAGTTCGATCCGCTTCACCTTCGGCCGTTTCACCACCGAAGAAGAAATCGACTACGCCGCGCAGAAAGTCTGCGAGGCCGTTACCAAGCTGCGCGCTCTGTCGCCGCTGTGGGACATGTACAAAGACGGCGTCGATATCTCGAAAATCGAGTGGGCGGCACACTAAATATAGAAGCCGCCAGATACAGATCCTGTAGCGACGCGGCGGTTTACGCAGCGCAGTTGCAGGGTCTCAAGAGCGGCCCTGATGAGTGAGGATTGAGAATCATGGCTTACAGCGAAAAGGTCATCGACCACTACGAAAACCCGCGCAACGTCGGCAAGATGAACGCGGAAGATCCTGATGTCGGCACCGGTATGGTCGGCGCACCGGCGTGCGGCGACGTGATGCGTCTGCAAATCAAGGTCAACGACGCTGGCATCATCGAAGATGCCAAGTTCAAGACCTACGGCTGCGGTTCGGCTATCGCTTCCAGCTCCCTCGCCACCGAGTGGATGAAGGGCAAGACCCTGGACGAAGCAGAAACCATCAAGAACACTCAGTTGGCCGAAGAACTGGCCCTGCCGCCAGTGAAAATTCACTGCTCGGTACTGGCTGAAGACGCTATCAAGGCGGCTGTTCGCGATTACAAGCAGAAGAAAGGCTTGATCTGACTTTCTGGATTTGGCGACGAGTAAGGAGTCACCGATGGCTATCAGCATGACAGAAGCGGCTGCTCGACACGTGCGGCGCTCCCTCGACGGGCGCGGCAAAGGTGAAGGGATTCGTCTGGGTGTTCGCACCACAGGCTGTTCCGGCCTTGCCTACGTGCTGGAGTTTGTCGACGAGGTGGTTGCAGAGGATCAGGTGTTCGAGAGTCACGGCGAAAAAGTGATCATCGACCCGAAAAGCCTCGCCTACCTGGACGGCACCGAGCTCGATTTCGTCAAGGAAGGGTTGAACGAAGGCTTCAAGTTCAACAACCCCAACGTACGCGGTGAATGTGGCTGCGGCGAAAGCTTCAACATCTGAGGCTTGTCGTGGGTATTCCTTGTCATTTCGCTTTATTCGAGCTGCAACCGGGTTTCCGTCTGGATCTCGAGCAGTTGGCCACGCGCTATCGTGAGTTGGCGCGCGGCGTTCATCCTGACCGCTTTGCCGACGCTTCCGAGCGTGAGCAGCGGTCGGCACTCGAGCAGTCTGCACGGCTCAACGACGCCTATCAGACGCTCAAGAGTCCGGCCCAGCGCGCACGCTACCTGCTGACCATCAGCGGGCATGAAGTGCCGATGGAAGTCACGGTCCATGATCCCGAGTTTCTTCTGCAGCAGATGCAATGGCGCGAAGAGCTCGAAGACCTCCAGGACAGTGCCGACCTCGACGGTGTCGCGGTGTTCAAGCGACGCTTGAAAGTGGCTCAGGAAGAACTCAATGAAAGCTTCGCAGCCTGTTGGGATGACGCAGCGCAACGCGAACAGGCCGAACGCCTGATGCGGCGCATGCAGTTCCTCGACAAGCTCACCTACGAAGTGCGCCAGTTAGAAGAGCGCCTCGACGATTAACCCAGTGCCGCTCCGGTCGCACGCCTGATATACAGATAAGTCCTGATCACGATGGCCCTACTGCAGATCGCCGAACCCGGCCAAAGTCCTCAACCGCACCAGCGTCGTCTGGCTGTGGGGATCGACTTGGGCACTACCAATTCGCTGGTCGCTGCGTTGCGCAGTGGTCTTTCCGAGCCGTTGGCTGACGCAAACGGGCAGGTCATCCTGCCGTCCGCCGTGCGTTATCACGCCGATCGCGTTGAAGTCGGCGAGTCGGCCAAGCTGGCTGCTGCTTCCGATCCGTTGAACACCGTGCTGTCGGTCAAGCGCTTGATGGGACGCGGTCTGTCCGACGTCAAGCAATTGGGCGAGCAACTGCCATACCGCTTTGTCGGTGGCGAGTCGCACATGCCGTTCATCGACACCGTGCAAGGCCCGAAAAGCCCGGTCGAAGTCTCCGCCGATATCCTCAAGGTCCTGCGTCAGCGCGCTGAAGCGACGTTGGGTGGCGAACTGGTGGGTGCGGTGATCACCGTTCCGGCGTATTTCGACGATGCTCAGCGTCAAGCCACCAAAGATGCGGCCAAATTGGCCGGACTGAACGTGCTGCGCCTGCTCAATGAGCCGACTGCCGCCGCTGTGGCGTACGGTCTGGATCAGCATGCTGAAGGCCTGGTCGCTATTTATGATCTGGGCGGCGGTACTTTCGATATTTCGATTCTGCGTCTGACTGGCGGTGTTTTCGAAGTTCTGGCCACGGGCGGCGACAGCGCGCTGGGCGGCGACGACTTTGACCACGCGATTGCTGGCTGGATCATCGAGAACGCGGGCCTGTCCGCCGATCTCGATCCAGGTGCACAACGCAATCTGCTGCAAACCGCTTGCGCGGCCAAAGAAGCCCTGACCGATGCGGCGAGCGTTGAAGTGGCCTACGGCGACTGGAAAGCGCCGCTGACCCGCGAAGCTTTCGATGCGCTGATCGAGCCAATGGTCGCGCGCAGCCTGAAAGCCTGCCGCCGCGCCGTTCGCGATTCCGGTGTCGAGCTGGAAGACGTGCACGCCGTGGTCATGGTCGGCGGTTCGACCCGCGTTCCGCGTGTTCGCGAAGCCGTTGCTGAAGCCTTCGGTCGTCAGCCTCTGACTGAAATCGACCCGGATCAAGTGGTGGCCATCGGTGCTGCGATCCAGGCCGATACCCTGGCTGGCAACAAGCGCGATGGCGGTGAACTGCTGCTGCTCGACGTGATTCCGCTGTCCCTGGGGCTGGAAACCATGGGCGGGCTGATGGAGAAGGTGATTCCGCGCAACACCACTATCCCCGTCGCTCGCGCGCAGGATTTCACTACGTACAAAGATGGCCAGTCGGCCATGGCGATCCACGTATTGCAGGGCGAGCGCGAGCTGATCAGCGACTGCCGTTCCCTGGCGCGCTTCGAATTGCGTGGCATCCCAGCGATGGTGGCCGGTGCAGCGAAGATTCGCGTGACCTTCCAGGTCGATGCCGACGGTCTGCTCAGTGTTTCCGCGCGTGAACTGGGTTCGGGCGTTGAGGCGAGCATTCAGGTCAAGCCGTCCTACGGTCTGACCGACGGCGAAATCGCCAAGATGCTGAAAGATTCGTTCCAGCACGCCAACGACGACAAGGTCGCCCGCGTTCTTCGCGAGCAGCAAGTCGATGCCCAGCGCCTGATCGAAGCGGTGCAGGGCGCTCTGGAGGTGGATGGCGAGCGTCTGCTCGACGCCGAAGAGCGCATGGTTATCGACCTGCAACTGCAGGAACTGGCCGAACTGATGAAAGGTACCGATGGTTACGCCATCGAGCAGCAGACCAAGCGTCTGTCGCAAGTGACCGATGCTTTTGCTGCCCGCCGCATGGATCTGACGGTGAAAGCCGCTCTGTCGGGGCGCAATCTGAATGAAATCGAGGATATCTGATGCCGCAGGTCATTTTTCTGCCCCACGAGAAGTTCTGCCCTGAAGGCATGGTGGTCGAGGCTGCGCCCGGCACCTCGATTCTCGAACTGGCCCACGAACACCACATCGAGATGGAAAGCGCCTGCGGCGGCGTCTGCGCTTGCACCACCTGCCACTGCATCATCCGCGAGGGTTTCGACTCGATGGAAGAGGCTGATGAGCTGGAAGAAGACTTCCTCGATCGCGCCTGGGGCCTGGAAGCGCAATCGCGTCTGGCTTGCCAGGCGATCGTCGGTGAAGAAGACATCACCGTCGAAATTCCGAAATATTCGCTTAACCATGCGGCCGAAGCGCCGCACTGACTGGTAAGACTGTCATGAGCTACGGTTGGAATGATGTTCAACGTATTGCAGAAGAACTGGCCGAGGCCCATGACGGGATCGATCCATATTCTGTAGGTTTTGTCCGTTTGCAGCAGATGATCCTGGAACTGCCTGACTTCGATAGCACTTCTGGCCGTGTCGGCGAGAAGGTGCTGGAGGCGGTTCAGGAGCTCTGGGCCAAAGAATTGGACTGATCGTCTCGCAGGTTAGGCAATACCCAAGAACCCGCGTATAATTCGCGGGTTTAATTTTTCGCAAATTACTGTTTCTGGAGTTACACCATGGCTGTTCAACGCACTTTCTCCATCATCAAGCCTGACGCTGTTGCAAAAAACGTCATCGGCGAAATCACCACTCGTTTCGAAAAAGCCGGCCTGCGCGTTGTAGCTTCGAAACTGAAGCAACTGTCCAAAGCTGAAGCTGAAGGCTTCTACGCTGAGCACAGCGCTCGTGGTTTCTTCGGCGACCTGGTTGCTTTCATGATCTCCGGCCCTGTTGTTGTTCAGGTTCTGGAAGGCGAAAACGCTATCGCTCTGAACCGTGAGCTGATGGGCGCTACCAACCCTAAAGAAGCTGCTGCCGGCACCATCCGCGCTGACTTCGCTGATTCCATCGACGCCAACGCTGTTCACGGTTCGGACTCCGAAGCCGCAGCTGCTCGTGAAATCTCGTACTTCTTCGCAGCTACTGAAGTAACCACTCGCTAAGCATTGGCTTAAGAGTGAAGGTGAATCCATGACTACATCGACTGTAAAAACCAACCTGCTGGGTCTGACTCAACAGGAAATGGAAAAATTCTTCGACTCAATCGGGGAGAAGCGTTTCCGTGCCGGTCAGGTAATGAAATGGATTCACCACTTTGGTGTCGATGATTTCGACGCCATGACGAACGTCAGCAAGGCCTTGCGCGACAAGCTCAAGGCTATTGCTGAGGTCCGTGGTCCGGAAGTGGTCAGCGAGGACATCTCCAGCGACGGCACCCGTAAGTGGGTGGTGCGCGTGGCGTCCGGCAGCTGCGTCGAGACCGTATACATTCCCCAGGGCAAACGCGGCACTCTGTGCGTTTCGTCCCAGGCAGGCTGTGCCCTGGATTGCAGTTTCTGCTCCACCGGCAAGCAAGGCTTCAATAGCAACCTCACCGCCGCCGAAGTCATCGGTCAGGTGTGGATTGCCAACAAATCTTTCGGCAGTGTCCCGGCAACCGTCGACCGTGCCATCACCAACGTGGTGATGATGGGCATGGGTGAGCCGCTGCTGAACTTCGACAACGTCGTCGCCGCCATGCATCTGATGATGGATGACCTCGGCTACGGGATCTCCAAGCGCCGCGTGACCCTGTCCACCTCGGGTGTGGTGCCGATGATCGATGAGCTGGCCAAGCACATCGACGTGTCCCTGGCGTTGTCGCTGCACGCACCGAATGACGCATTGCGTAACCAATTGGTGCCGATCAACAAGAAATATCCGCTTAAGATGCTGCTCGAGTCGTGCCAGCGCTACATGTCCGCCCTTGGCGAGAAACGTGTGCTGACCATCGAGTACACCTTGCTCAAGGACATCAACGACAAGGTTGAACACGCCGTTGAGATGATCGAGCTGCTGAAGAACATTCCGTGCAAGATCAACCTGATTCCGTTCAACCCGTTCCCGCATTCCGGTTACGAGCGCCCGAGCAACAACGCGATCCGTCGTTTCCAGGATCAGTTGCATCAGGCCGGTTTCAACGTCACTGTCCGCACCACCCGTGGTGAAGACATCGACGCTGCATGTGGTCAATTGGTAGGGCAGGTGCTGGATCGCACCCGTCGCAGCGAACGTTACATCGCCGTGCGTGAGTTGAGCGCCGACAGCGATCTGGCACAGAACGCCGCGAACACAAATTAAGAGAGGATCTCTATGTCCCTGCGCTTTGCGCTGCTGTTGCTGTTGGCCAGCCTGTGTGCTGGTTGTGTCCTGTCGGGTGACTACAACCCGATGAAGACCAGCAAGGGCCGCGATGAAGCGCGGGCTGCCTACGTGCAGCTGGGGCTGGGATACTTGCAGCAAGGCATGACCGAGCGGGCCAAGGTGCCGCTGAAGAAGGCGCTGGAAATCGACGGTTCCGATCCTGACGCCAACGCTGCCCTCGGCTTGGTGTTCCAGTCCGAAATGGAGCCTGAGCTGGCCGACGAACACTTCCGCAAGGCTTTGTCCTCCCGTCCCGCCGATGCGCGCATTCTCAACAACTACGGCAGTTTTCTCTACGAACAACAGCGTTTTAAAGAAGCCTACGAGCGTTTTGAACAGGCCGCCGCCGATACCCTGTATCCTGAGCGTTCGCGTGTGTTCGAAAATCTCGGCATGACGGCAGCAAAGCTTGGTCAGCGTGATCTGGCGCAGCAACAGCTGGAAAAGGCACTGCGTTTGAATCGTCAACAACCGCGCGCATTGCTGGAAATGGCTGAGTTGTCTTTCGAAGACAGGCATTATGTGCCCGCGCGAGACTATTACGACCGTTTCAGCCAGTTGACCGAACAAAATGCACGTAGTCTATTGCTCGGCGTTCGGCTGGCAAAAGTGTTTGAAGATCGCGACAAGGCCGCCAGTTATGGCCTGCAATTAAAACGACTCTATCCCGGTACGCCGGAATATCAGCAATACCTGTCGGAGCAATGATGAAAGCGGCGCATCCCGAAGTTGTAGCAGCGAATCGCGTTAACCCCGGTGAGACCCTGCGCCAGGCCCGCGAAAGCAATGGCTGGTCGCTGGCCGAAGTGGCCCTCAAGCTCAACCTCACCGTGACTTCCCTGAGCAATCTTGAAGCCGGCGCTTTCGACAAGCTGCCGGGGCATACCTTCGCTCGCGGTTACATTCGCGCTTATGCCAAATTGCTCGGCATGGACCAGACCGTTCTGGTTCAGCAGTTCGACCAGTCCACCGGTACCGACTCCCAGGGCAGCAACGTGCATGCCCTTGGCCGTATCGAAGAGCCTGTGCGGGTATCCCACACCATTTTGCGTATTGTCAGCCTGCTGTTGCTGATCGCGGTCATCGGCGGCGGTTTCGTCTGGTGGCAGGATCAGACCTCCCAGCGCACCAAGGACCTGACGTCCCTAGCCCCTGAGCACGTTGAAGTCGAAGGTGCTGACGGTACGACGCAGATTCACCCGATTGACGAGCCGGAAGATCAGGCTGTCGAAGAAAATCAGGCCGATACTTCTACAGCGCTGGCACTGCCTCAGTCGGAAACCACGGCTGAATCGACTGGTGCAGAAGGCGCTGCTCCGGCAACTGCTCCAGCAGCACCGGCTGCAACGCCGACCGCGCCGGTTCATACACCGGCGCCGGTTGTCGCTACCCCGGCTAGCCCCGCGCCAACCACTCCAGCGCCGACCGTCACCGCTCCGGTCGTTCCTGCTGCACCGGCAGCGACCGCAGAAGCAACCGCTCCGGTGGCTGGCGATGGTCAGGTACAACTGCAGTTCAGTGCCGATTGCTGGGCACAAGTGACCGATGGCCGTGGCAAAGTGATTTTCAGTGGTCTGAAGCATAAAGGCGATAGCGTCACCGTTTCCGGCAAGCCGCCGCTTAACGTACGTCTGGGCGTTGCCCGCGCCGCGCAGGTCAGCTACAACGGCCAACCGGTCGATATCGCTCCGTTCACCAGTGGCGAGACTGCTCGCCTGAAGTTGGGTCAATAAGTCATGCACGGCGAATCTCCAATCAAACGTCGCGTTTCGCGCAAGATCTGGGTCGGCAACGTACCGGTGGGCGGCGATGCGCCGATCGCTGTGCAAAGCATGACCAACAGCGACACCAATGACGTTGCCGCCACCGTTGCGCAAATCAATCGTCTGGAAGCCGCTGGCGTCGACATCGTTCGCGTTTCGGTGCCGGACATGGACGCCGCCGAGGCGTTCGGCAAGATCAAGCAACTGGTCAAGGTGCCGCTGGTTGCCGACATCCACTTCGACTACAAGATCGCTCTGCGCGTGGCCGAACTGGGCGTGGACTGCCTGCGTATCAACCCGGGCAACATCGGTCGCGAAGATCGTGTTCGTGCGGTGGTCGATGCCGCCCGTGATCGCGGGATTCCGATCCGCATCGGCGTCAACGCCGGTTCCCTGGAAAAAGACCTGCAAAAGAAATACGGCGAGCCAACCCCAGCCGCGCTGGTCGAGTCCGCTCTGCGCCACGTTGAACACCTCGAACGCCTGAATTTCCAGAACTTCAAGGTCAGCGTTAAGGCCTCGGACGTGTTCATGGCCGTCGAAGCCTACCGCTTGCTGGCGAAAGAAATCATTCAGCCGCTGCACCTGGGCATCACCGAAGCCGGTGGATTGCGTTCGGGCACAGTGAAATCCGCCGTGGGCCTAGGTATGCTGCTCGCCGAGGGGATTGGCGATACCATCCGCATCTCGCTGGCGGCCGACCCGGTCGAGGAAGTGAAGGTCGGTTACGACATTCTCAAGTCTTTGCATCTGCGTTCCCGTGGCATCAACTTCATCGCCTGCCCGAGCTGCTCGCGGCAGAACTTCGATGTGGTGAAAACCATGAACGAGCTGGAAGGGCGTCTTGAAGACCTGCTGGTGCCGCTGGATGTCGCGGTGATCGGTTGCGTGGTCAACGGCCCCGGCGAAGCCAAGGAAGCCCATATCGGCTTGACCGGCGGCACGCCAAACCTGATTTACATCGACGGCAAGCCGTCGCAGAAACTGACGAATGACAATCTGGTGGACGAGCTGGAAAAGCTGATCCGCCAGAAAGCGGCCGAAAAGGTCGAAGCTGACGCTGCGGTTATCGCGCGCGGCTGAGCCTGACTGAACGCCGAACGAATTTAAGGATTTAAAGTGAGCAAGTCTCTGCAAGCCATTCGTGGCATGAACGACATCCTGCCCGAACAGACCCCCCTGTGGCGTTATTTCGAGGGCACTGTTGCGCGTCTGCTGGATAACTACGGTTACAAGCAGATCCGCATGCCGATCGTCGAGTTCACCGAGCTGTTCAAGCGCTCGATCGGTGAAGTGACCGATATCGTCGAAAAAGAGATGTACACCTTCGAAGACCGCAACGGCGACTCCCTGACCTTGCGTCCGGAAGGCACTGCGGCGTGTGTGCGTGCTGTGCTCGAGCACGGCATCACCGGCGGTGGCCAGGTGCAGAAACTCTGGTACATAGGCCCGATGTTCCGTCACGAGCGTCCGCAGAAAGGCCGTTATCGCCAGTTCCACCAGATCGGTCTGGAAGTGTTCAACCTCGACGGTCCGGACATCGACGCCGAGCTGATTACCATGACCTGGCGCCTGTGGGGCGAGCTGGGCATTCGTGATGCGGTCAAACTCGAACTCAACAGCCTCGGCACCAGCGAGTCCCGTGGTCGCTATCGTGAAGCGCTGGTCGAGTACCTCTCGGCGCACCACGACAAGCTCGACGAAGACAGCCAGCGTCGCCTGAAAACCAACCCGTTGCGCGTGCTCGACACGAAAAATGCCGACACTCAAGCGGTGCTGGTTGATGCGCCGAAGATGGCCGACTACCTCGATGACGAGTCGCGTGCACACTTCGAAGGTTTGAAAGCGCGTCTGGATGCCGTCGGCATTCCTTACGTGCTCAACCCGAAACTGGTGCGCGGCCTCGATTACTACAGCAAAACCGTTTTCGAATGGGTCACCGACAAGCTCGGCGCCCAAGGCACTGTCTGCGCCGGCGGCCGTTACGACGGTCTGGTCGAGCAGATGGGCGGCAAGCCGACCACGGGCGTTGGTTTCGCCATGGGCATCGAGCGTCTGGTGTTGATGCTCGAAACCCTTGAGCAGATCCCGGAAGAAATCTCCCGTCAGGTCGATGTCTACCTCTGCGCCTTCGGTGAAGAAGCCGAGCTGGCCGGTCTGGCCCTGGCTGAACGTGTTCGCGATCAACTTCCAAACCTGCGCCTGCAAGTCAATGCCGGCGCCGGCAGCTTCAAAAGCCAGTTCAAGAAGGCCGACAAGAGCGGTGCGCTGTACGCACTGATCCTCGGTGACGACGAAATGGCCCAGCAAGTGGTAGGTTTCAAACCCCTGCGTGGCCAGGGCGAACAACAAAGCATTGCCTGGGATGCGCTCGCCGCTCACCTGGCCACCTGCGTCGTGCAGGGTTGAAGCTGTCCAAACAGCCGATTTAGCGATTAAGGAGTATTGGGGTGTCGAGTACCGAAGACGAACAGTTGGCGGATTTGAAGGACTGGTGGACACGCAACGGCAAACCTCTGGTCACCGGCGGCCTGTTGGCGCTGGTCATCGTGTTCGGCTGGCAGGCTTATCACAAGTATCAGAGCAACCAGTCGCAAGGCGCCTCGGTGCTCTATCAGCAATTGCTGGAAACCACGCTGACGCCTGATGGCAAGCCTGATGCTGCCCGCGTTGCGGACTTGGCCGGCAAGCTCAACAGCGAATTCGGCGGTTCTGCCTACGCGCAGTACGGCAGCCTGTTCGTGGCCAAAGTAGCGGTCGACAGCGGCAAGCTGGACGACGCCGCCACCGAGCTGAAAGCCATCGTCGACAAACCGGCCAATCCGGCGCTGGGCGAGATCGCCCGTCAGCGTCTGGCGCAGGTGCTGGGTGCGCAGAACAAGGCTGAAGACGGCCTGAAACTGCTCGACGGCGACGCCGACAAGGCGTTCCTGGCCACTCGCGAAGAACTCAAGGGCGACCTGCTGGTGCAGCTGGGCCGTACCGATGACGCGAACAAGGCGTATCAAAAAGCCAAGGCGGCACTGTCGGATGAAGCGGCGGTCGGTGGCCTTCAAATCAAGCTCGACGACCTGGCCAAAGGGGATGCGTGACGTGATCCGTTGGAAGCATGCAGCATTGCTGGCTCTGGCCCTTCTGGCCGCGGGTTGCAGCAGCAACAGCAAGAAAGAATTGCCACCGGCCGAACTGACCGACTTCAAAGAAGAAGTGGTTCTGCACAAGCAGTGGAGTCGTTCGATCGGTGACGGTCAGGGCGAAACCTACAACATGCTGGTGCCGGCGATCGACGGTGACACCATCTACGCCGCCGATGTGACCGGCGTGGTGATGGCCATGGATCGCGGCAACGGCGACGTGAAATGGAAGCAGGATCTTGATCTGCCTGTCTCCGGCGCTGTCGGCGTTGGCTACGGTCTGGTTCTGATCGGCACCCTGCGCGGTGAAGTCGTTGGTCTCGACACCAGCAACGGTGAAGAAAAGTGGCGTGCACGCGTCAACAGCGAAGTGCTTGCGCCACCGGCCAACAACGGTGACGTCGTAGTGGTGCAGACTCAGGACGATCGTCTGATCGGTCTGGATGCGTCTACCGGTACTCAGCGCTGGGTATATGACAGCACGCCGGCCGTATTGACCCTGCGTGGCACCAGTGCCCCGCTGGTCACCAACCGCCTCGCGGTGGCTGGCCTGTCGACCGGTAAAGTGGTCGCTCTGGACATTTCCAACGGCGTGCCGGTGTGGGAACAACGGATCGCGATTCCACAGGGTCGTTCGGAACTGGAGCGCGTGGTCGACATCGACGGCGGTCTGCTGTTGTCCGGCGGTACTTTGTACGTTGCCAGCTACCAGGGTCGCGTTGCGGCACTGGATCTGGAAAGCGGTCGTCAACTCTGGCAGCGCGATGCGTCGAGCTACGCAGGTATTGCTCAGGGTTTCGGCAGCGTTTACGTGAGCCTGTCTTCGGGCACCGTTGAAGGCGTCGACGAACGTTCCACCACAGCATTGTGGAGCAACGATTCGCTGGCTCGCCGTCAACTGTCGGCTCCGGAAGTGTTCTCCAGCTATGTTGCAGTGGGTGACCTGGAAGGTTATCTGCACCTGCTGAGTCAGGTTGACGGTCGTTTCGTCGGCCGTGAGCGCATCGACAGCGACGGCCTGCGTGCCCGTCCGCTGGTGGTGGGTGACACGATTTATGTATATGGCAACAGCGGCAAACTGGAAGCCCTGACCATCAAGTAACAACTATGCTTGGGGTTAAACCCCCAGGCGGCCCCGGATTCATGGGGCTTGCAGCGCTAACAGGCGTTGCCCCGAGCACCAGCCGCTGCCTCGCAGCGGCTTTTGTATTTTCTGAAATAACGAAGTGGAGAGCCGCATGGTTCCCGTAATCGCCCTGGTGGGCCGACCGAACGTCGGCAAGTCCACCTTGTTCAACCGCCTGACCAGGACTCGCGACGCCATCGTCGGCGACTTGTCCGGTCTGACCCGTGATCGCCAGTACGGTGAGGCCAAGTGGCAAGGGCGTTCCTACATTCTGGTCGACACCGGTGGTATCTCAGGTGACGAGCACGGTATGGACGAAAAAATGGCCGAGCAGTCGCTGCTGGCCATTGAAGAAGCAGATGTTGTGCTGTTCCTGGTAGATGCCAAGGCCGGTTTTACCGCCGCCGACCAGATGATCGCCGAACACCTGCGCAAACGTAACAAGCGTTCCTACGTGGTTGCCAACAAGGTCGACAACATCGACCCGGAAATGGCCCGCGCTGAATTCGCGCCGCTGGGCATGGGCCACGCGATCCCGATCGCCGGTGCTCACGGCCGTGGCATCACCCAGATGCTGGAAATCGCCCTGGGTGATTTCCCCAAAGACGCAGAAGAGCCGGAAGAAGGCGAAGAAGAGATCGTTGCCGAAGGCGAGGAAGCCAAGCGCATTCCTGGCCCAAGCGAAAAAGACGGCATCAAGATCGCCATCATCGGTCGTCCGAACGTCGGTAAATCGACTCTGGTCAACCGCATGCTCGGTGAAGACCGGGTAATCGTCTATGACCAGCCCGGTACGACTCGCGACAGTATCTACATTCCGTTCGAACGCAATGAAGAGAAGTACACGCTGATCGACACCGCTGGTGTGCGCAAGCGCGGCAAGATCCACGAAGAAGTAGAAAAATTCTCCGTGGTGAAAACCCTGCAGGCGATCAAAGACGCCAACGTAGTGATCTTCGTGATGGACGCCCGCGAAGGCGTGGTCGATCACGACCTCAACCTGCTCGGCTTCGCCATCGAGTCCGGTCGTGCGCTGGTGATCGCGATCAACAAGTGGGACGGCATGACGCCGAGCGAGCGCGACTACGTCAAAGTCGAGCTGCAACGTCGTCTGTTCTTCGTTGATTACGCCGACATCCACTTCATCTCGGCACTGCACGGTACTGGCGTGGGCAACCTCTACGCATCCGTACAGAACTCGTTCAAGTCGGCGGTCACCCGCTGGCCGACCAACCGTCTGACCCAGATTCTGGAAGACGCGGTTGGCGAGCACGCGCCACCGATGGTCAACAACCGCCGGATCAAGCTGCGTTATGCCCACTTGGGTGGTGCGAACCCGCCGATCATCGTGATCCACGGTAACCAGATCGAGAAAGTGCCGAAGTCGTATGTGCGTTATCTCGAAAACACCTACCGTCGTGTACTCAAGCTGGTCGGTACGCCGATCCGTATCGAGTTCAAGGGCGGCGAGAACCCGTACGAAGGCAACAAGACCACGCTGACCGACCGCCAGGTCAACAAGAAGCGTCGCTTGATGTCGCACCACAAGAAAGCCGACAAGAAGCGCCGCGACAAGAAATAAAGGCAGCTGCGAGTTTCGAGCTGCAAGCTTCAAGTCAAAGCAAAAAGGGCTCAGTTAGAGCCCTTTTTTGTGGGCGGTGGATTTAGCTTGCAGCTTGCAGGTAGTAACTTGCCGCTTGAGATTTATGGCTTGGCGCTTGAAACTTGCAGCTCACCTGCAAGGGGCTACCGATGATCACCAGTAAGCTGCCGAATGTCGGCATCACGATTTTCACGCAGATGTCTCAGCTCGCGGCGCAAACCGGCGCGATCAACCTGTCACAGGGTTTTCCTGATTTTGACGGCCCGCAGTCACTGCGTGATGCAGTCGGTCGACACATCGCCAGTGGCCATAATCAGTATTCGCCGATGACCGGCTTGCCGGCCTTGCGCGAGCAGATTGCGGCGAAAATCGCTCGCAGCTATGGCGTGCAGGTCAATGCCGACAGCGAAGTGACCGTGACGCCGGGCGCGACCCAGGCGATCTTCTGTGCGATTCAGGCGGTTATCCACAGCGGCGACGAAGTCATCGTGTTCGATCCGTGCTACGACAGCTACGAACCGGCGACAGAGCTGGCGGGCGGTCGTTGCGTGCATGTGCAGCTGAACCCGGACGATTTCTCGATCGATTTCGACAAGCTCGCCGAGGCCCTGAGTCCGCGCACGAAAATGATCGTCATCAACACCCCGCACAACCCGAGCGGTGCCCTGATCAGTCGTGCCGAACTGGATCAACTGGCTGCGCTGATCCGTGATCGCGACATCTACCTGATCAGCGACGAAGTCTACGAACACCTGGTATTCGACGGCGTTCCACACGTCAGCGTGCTCGCTCATGAAGAGCTGTATCAGCGCGCATTCGTGGTCAGCTCGTTCGGCAAGACTTACCACGTTACCGGCTGGAAAACCGGCTACGTCGTCGCACCGCCGGCGCTGACCGCCGAGTTGCGCAAGGTGCACCAGTACGTCAGTTTCTGCGGTGTCACTCCGCTGCAATATGCTCTGGCCGATTACATGGCCGAGCACCCGGAACACGTCGAAGAGCTGCCGGGTTTCTATCAGGCCAAACGTGATCTGTTCTGCGATCTGCTGGCGTCGTCGCGCTTCACCTTTACCCGAGTCACTGGCACCTACTTCCAACTGGTCGATTACTCGCAGATCCGTCCTGACCTGAATGACGTCGAGATGGCCATGTGGATGACCCGCGAACACGGTGTGGCGAGTATCCCGGTGTCGGTGTTTTACCAGAATCCACCGCAAGGCCAGCGCCTGGTGCGTCTGTGCTTTGCCAAACGCGAGGAGACGCTGCGTGAAGCGGCGGCAAAACTATGCGTGATCTGAGTGCGTTACCCGATCTCAACCTGGCGCTGATCCAGACCAGTCTGGTCTGGCACGACCGTCAGGCCAACTTCGAGCATTTCGAGCAGTTGCTGGAACAGGCGCGCGGGGCGGATCTGATCATCCTGCCGGAAATGTTCACTACCGGGTTCTCCATGGAATCGGAGACCCTCGCCGAAGCCGAGAACGGCCCGAGCAGTAAATGGCTGCGGGTTCAGGCGGCCAAACTCAATGCAGTGATCACCGGCAGTGTGATTATTCAGGCGTCTGACGGCAGCCATCGCAACCGCCTGCTGTGGGCGCGGCCGGACGGCGAGGTGCTGCATTACGACAAGCGTCATCTGTTCCGCATGGCCGGCGAGCACAACCATTACACGCCCGGCGAACGGCAAGTGCAGTTCGAACTCAAGGGCTGGCGTGTGCGTCCGCTGATTTGCTACGACCTGCGTTTTCCGGTGTGGAGCCGCGATGCGCAGGACACTGATCTGCTGCTATACACCGCCAACTGGCCGGGTGCGCGGCGTTTGCACTGGAATCGTCTGTTGCCGGCGCGAGCCATCGAAAACCTTTGTTATGTGGCGGCGGTGAATCGCGTCGGCACTGACGGTAAAGGTTTTGCGTATACCGGTGACAGTCAGGTGCTGGATTTCCAGGGGGAAACCTTGCTGGCGGCGGGGGAGGCGGATGGTGTGTTCAAGGCTGTGCTGGAAGCGGCTCCGCTCGCGGCGTATCGCGAGCGTTTCCCGGCGAATCTGGATGCCGACACCTTCGAGTTCACCTGAGGTAACTGATCGTTCCCACGCTCTGCGTGGGAATGCAGCCCGTGACGCTCCGCGTCACTGGACGCGGAGCGTCCCCTGATTCATTCCCACGCGGAGCGTGGGAACGATCGCCAAAAGTCAGCCAAAAAACATCAGGCAAAAAAAGGCCCCGGAGTTCACACTCCGGGGCCTTTTGCATTTCAGCGATGGCTTACGCCGCTTTCGCCTCAGGCTGGCTCAGCGAGCGGTTCAGCGCGCTGAACAGGGCCTTGAAGCTGGCCGTGGTGATGTTTTCGTCGATACCCACGCCGTGCACCGCACGCTCGCCATTCACACGCAGCTCGATGTACGCCGCTGCTTTGGCGTTGGTGCCCGCGCCGATCGCGTGTTCGTTGTAGTCCATGATCTCCACCGGAACCGGCAGGCCGGCGACCAGTGCTTCCAGCGCACCGTTGCCCTTGCCGCGCCAGTGCAGATTGGTTTCGCCCTGACCCTTGCTCGCCACTTCCACTTCAACATTGCTGTTGCCGTTTTCTTCCTGCAGGCGATGGCTTACCAGCGCGTACGGGGTGTTGGCTTGCAGGTATTCGCTGATCAACAGCGAGTGGATCTGCTTGGCAGTCATCTCCAGGCCGAGACGGTCGGTTTCACGCTGCACCACCTGGCTGAACTCGATCTGCATGCGACGTGGCAGGCTGATGCCGTATTCCTGCTCCAGCAAGTAAGCGATGCCGCCCTTGCCCGACTGGCTGTTGACGCGAATCACCGCCTCGTAGCTACGGCCGATGTCGGCCGGGTCGATCGGCAAGTACGGCACCTCCCACAGTGCATCTGATTTCTGCTGGGAGAAGCCTTTGCGAATCGCATCCTGGTGCGAGCCGGAGAACGCGGTGTGGACCAGGTCGCCAACGTACGGGTGACGCGGGTGAACCTGAATCTGGTTGCATTCTTCGACGACTTTGCGCACGCCGTCGATGTCGGAGAAGTCCAGCTGCGGGTCGAGACCCTGGGTGTACATGTTCAGCGCGACGGTGACGAGGTCGACGTTACCGGTACGTTCGCCGTTGCCGAACAGGCAGCCTTCGACGCGATCGGCGCCGGCCATCAGGCCCAGCTCGGTGGCCGCGACGCCAGTGCCACGGTCGTTGTGGGTGTGCAGGCTGATGATCACGCTGTCACGACGGTTGATATTGCGGCCGAACCACTCGATCTGGTCGGCGTAGATGTTCGGGGTCGCGCACTCAACGGTGGCTGGCAGGTTGAGAATCATCTTGTGCTCAGGCGTCGGGTTCCACACCTCGATCACCGCGTCACAGACTTCCTTGGCGAATTCCAGCTCGGTGGCGCTGAAGGTTTCCGGCGAGTATTCGAAAGTCCACTCGGTGTCCGGCTGCATCGCCGCATATTTGACGAACAGCTTGGCCGCGTTGACGGCGATAGCCTTGATGCCGTCCTTGTCCTGGTTGAAGACAATGCGACGGAAAGAAGGCGAAGTGGCGTTGTACAGGTGAACGATGGCTTTCTTCGCACCACGGAGGGATTCGAAGGTGCGCTCGATCAAGTCTTCACGGCCCTGGGTCAGCACCTGAATGGTGGTGTCGTCCGGGATGTGGCCTTCTTCGATCAGGGTACGCACGAAGTCGAAGTCGGTTTGCGAAGCGGCCGGGAAGGAGGCCTCGATTTCTTTCACACCGACCTGCACCAGGGTTTTCCAGAAGCGCAGCTTCTTCACCGCGTCCATCGGTTCGATCAGCGACTGGTTGCCGTCACGCAGGTCGGAGCTGCACCAGATCGGCGCGGTGTCGATGGTTTTCGACGGCCAGGTGCGATCCGGCAGGTTGATGACGGGAAACGCGCGGTATTTCGAAGACGGATCTTTGAGCATGCTCATCGGGAAATTCCTTATTGTCTGGGCCGAAAAGAGGCGGCCTGCCGGTGGAACGAATGTTCTTGGAAAAGCGTGGGACGAGGTGCCGCGATTCAGCCTGGCAGTCGTGCGCTGACAAGGCACAGGCTGCGGTGCTGGCGAAGCTGAATGAGGGTGTGAGAGGTTTTCATGCCTTCAACCCTAACCGCGAGGGGAGAGGATGGCAAGCAGTCGAAAAAAATTGAGAGGAATACTCGGAAAGCGGGTTTTTGCGGGATTTTATTGCGCTGGAGGTCGCTGATCGTTGTGATATTTGCGCGAGGTTTGATTGGGGCGCAATTGAGGTTTATAGCAATTCAGTAAGTGTTGATGTGCTTTACAGGCCGCCTTCGCGAGCAAGCTCGCTCCCACAGGGGATCTTTGTTGTGAATAAGATCCAGTGTGGGAGCGAGCCTGCTCGCGAAGAGGCCGGTCGCCTCAACACATATTTAAGGTTGAAACGCACCAATGAAAATCGCCGGATCCACCCGCGCATCATTCAGGCTGACATTCCAGTGCATGTGCGGGCCGGTCGCGCGGCCGGTCATGCCAACCTTGCCGACCACCGCGCCCCGCGCCAGTTGATCGCCGACCTTCACATCAATCTTCGACATATGGCAGAACATGCTGATAAAACCCTGCCCATGGTCGACAAACACCGTGTTGCCATTGAAGAAGTAATTGCCGGTCAGGATCACCTTGCCCGCCGCCGGGGTCTTGATCGGCGTGCCCGCCGGCACCGCGAAGTCGAGGCCGGCGTGCGGATTGCGCTCTTCACCATTGAAGAAACGACGCACACCAAACTTGCTCGACAGCGGCCCGTTGACCGGTTTATCCAGCAACAGATTGCTCGGCGTGTTCTGGCTGAAGCTGCGATACGCCTTGATCTGTTCGGCCAGTTCGCCTTCGATGCGTTTAAGGTTCGATTGATCCGGATTGACCTGTTGCTTGTTCTTCAGGGTGATGCGCTGTTCCGGGTATTTTTTGTTGCCCACTGTGAATGGCAGATTACGCCCGCCACTGCTGATCTGCTGCGCGCCGGGTTTGATCGTCAGCGGCACACCGACGATCGCCAGCCAGTTGTTCTGCTCTTTTACCACCAGCACCGGTTTGCCTTGATACGTGGCTTTCGGTGCCTGCGCGGCTGCGCCCAGATCAACCACCGCGACGCCGCCCGGCACCGGTTTGTTCAGCAGTCGGGTGATGTAACTGTCGGCGTGGGCATTGAAGGTCAGGCACAGCAGAAACAGTGGAGCGAGAAAACGCGGCATGGATCAGTCCAGTAAAGAGAGGGTGACGGGCGTCAGGTGATTGTCCTCAACACGCACTTGCAGTTCGCCTTCGCCGAGTTTGGCCTTCAGGCGCTGGCCAGTGTGGGTCTGCGCGGCATTTCGGATCGCATGGCCGCGCTCATCGAGCAGAATGCTGTAACCACGCCCGAGTGTTGCCAACGGGCTGACCACATGCAGCGTCTGCATCTGGCTGTGCAGTTGCAGTCGACGATTCTTCAGACCTTCGCGCATGGCCCGCGGCAAGCGTTCGGCGAGGCTGTCGAGGCGCTGGCGCAACATCGCCAGTTGCCGTCCCGGATGTTGCCCGGCGAGGCGGGTTTCCAGGCGGATCAAGCGTTCGCGGCGAGTGTTGAGATGACGCTCGAACGCCCGGCGCATGCGCATGTCCAGATCGTCCAGACGCTGAGCCTGCTGGCGCAGACGTTCGCCGGGATGACGCAGACGACGTGCCATGCCTTCCAGGCGCAGACGATCACGCATCAAGCGGTCGCGCATGCGCATCACCAAGCGGCGATGCAGGCTTTCGACCTGACGGATCAGATGGCTGGAATCCGGGGCGAGCAATTCAGCGGCAGCGGACGGCGTTGGAGCGCGAACGTCAGCGACAAAGTCACTGATCGACACATCGGTTTCATGGCCAACGGCGCTGACAATCGGCGTCACACAGGCATCGACGGCGCGGGCCACGGCTTCTTCGTTGAAGCACCAGAGGTCCTCCAGCGAACCGCCGCCTCGGGCGAGGATCAACGCGTCGAAGCCACGGGCATCGGCCATTTTCAGCGCGCGGACGATTTGCGCGGTGGCTTCGCGACCTTGTACGGCGGTCGGAATCAGCGTCAGTTGCACTTGCGGCGCCCGGCGGCGGAACACACTGATGATGTCGCGAATCACCGCGCCGGTTGGCGAACTGATGATACCGATGCGCTGCGGATGCGCCGGCAACGGCACTTTGCGTTCGGCACTGAACAGGCCTTCGGCGCTGAGCTTTTCTTTCAGTGCATCGAAGGCCAGGCGCAGCGCGCCGTCACCGGCAGGCTCGACAGTATCGAGAATCAGTTGATAGTCGCCACGGCCCTCGAACAGCGAAACCTTGCCACGCACTTTCACCGCCAGGCCGTCCTTCAACGCCTGACGCACTCGCGCAGCGTTCTGCCGGAACAGCGCGCAACGCACCTGCGCGCCGCTGTCCTTGAGGGTGAAGTAGATGTGACCGGACGCCGGGCGGGCGAGGTTGGAGATTTCGCCTTCGACCCAGATGTTGCTGAACACGTCTTCAAGCAACACCCGCGCGCGGCCGTTGAGCTGGCTGACGGTCAGGACTTCACGGTCCAGGCCAAGTCTTGCAAAGGGATCTTTAATCATGGGGCGCAGTTTAAAGGCATTTGGCTGCCAATCACCATGACACAACACAAAACCCCTGTGGGAGCGAGCCTGCTCGCGAAAGCTTCTTATCCTTCGACATCTTCAGTGGCTGACAGTCCGCTTTCGCGAGCAGGCTCGCTCCCACAAGGGGGATTGGTGAAGGTCTGGATGAAGTGCTGGATCAACGGGGTGGGGTTCTGCCGGTAGGCGAGGGCGACGGTGCTTTGGCAGTCGGCGTCGGCCAACGGTAGAAATCGTACGCCGCTCGGGGCGATGTCCTGCATCGATTCCGGCAGCAGGGCGATGCCGAAACCGGCCTGAATCAGCTGCAATTGCGTTGTTTTGCGCGACATCACCCGCGCCGCTTTCGGGAAGAAACCCTGACGCATGCACAGATCGGCACACAGATAGCTCAAGCCGCCGCGTTGCGGATGCGGAATCGAGACGAACGCTTCATCCTTCAGTTGGGCCAGATCGACACGCACAGCTGCGGCCAACCGATGATCCATCGGAACCGCCAGCAGCAAGCGTTCAGTAAACAGCGGCACAATCTGAATCCCTTCACGCTGGCGCAACACCGGCAGGCGCAGCAGGCCGATGTCGAGGCGGCCTTCGGCCAGATCTTCCAGTTGCGCCTCGGAAGACAACTTGCCGATGTCCAGCGACACGCCAGGTTGTTGCTGCAGATAAGCGCTAATGTCGCTGAGCAAACGGCCGCTGATCGACACGGTGCTGGAATGACTGAGGCGCAACGTGCCGAGCTGGCCGTTGCCGACTTCGGTGGCCATGGCGCTGGCTTTACTCAGCTCGTTGAGCAAGTTCCTTGCCCGGGGCAGAAATGCTTCGCCCGCCGCCGTGAGTCTGGGCTGGCGCGCGGTGCGTTCGAACAATGGGGTTTGCAGGCGCATTTCCATGTCCTTGATCTGCCGGCTCAGCGCCGATTGCGCCACGAACAAGCGTTCAGCCGCCGCACTGAAGCTGCCGCATTCGGCGATTTCCACGAAGTAGCGCAATTGACGGGTCGAAAGCACAGCAATGCCTTTTTGAGATGAGTGGGTGGCTTTGAAGATATTAGTAGCAAGCCTCGACGCTGGCTAAAGTCATCTCGGGTTTATTAAAGGAAGCGCATCGATGAGCGTGGCGGGGCTGTTGAGTGAGTGGTCTTGGGGTGCCGGTGGTTGGGCTGTGATCGGGTTGGGCATCGCGCTGGCTTACATCGTGTTTGGCATTGCCGGGTTTGGTACGGCGCTGGTGGCGGGGCCGATCCTGATTTTGTTCATGCCATTGTCGAAGATCGTGCCGTTGCTGGTGTTGCTGGATTTTGTCGCAGCGTTCGGCAATTTGCTGCCGTCGCGGCGGGACGTGGCCAAGCCCGAGTTGTTACGGCTCTTGCCGTGCATGGCGGTCGGCTGCACGTTGGGGGTGATTTTCCTGCTCAACCTCAAGTCCGATGTGTTGCTGCTGTTGATGGGGCTGTTTATCAGTGCCTATGCGATTTACAGCTTGTGGGTGAAAGCGCGGCCGACGCAATTGTCAGCGGCGTGGGCGGTGCCGATGGGGACGGTGGGCGGGTTGTTCGGGGCGCTGTTTGGCAGTGGCGGCTTTCTCTATGCGATTTATCTCAACAGCAGGCTGCCGAAAGACGCAGCGCGGGCCACGCAAAGTGCGTTGATCAGTTGCAGCACGGTGGTGCGTTTGAGCCTGTTTGCTATCGCCGGTGTATATGCCGAGCTACCCTTGTTGATGCTGGCGCTGTGTCTGTTGCCGGCCATGGCGCTGGGGTTGTGGATCGGGCGGCGCTTGACCATGAAGTTGTCGCGCGAGGCGTTTGTGCGGCTGGTGACGTGGCTGGTGCTGGCGAGCGGGCTTGCGTTGATCGGGCGCTACCTCAGCACTTGACCGGATTTTGTCAGGGATTAAGCTGCCGGCCGCACTGACGCCATCGCGGGCAAGCCCGCTCCCACAGGTTTCTCTGGTGTACACAATATTTGTGATCGACCGAGATCCCTGTGGGAGCGGGCTTGCCCGTGATGGCGGCGGAGTGAGCACCGCAGAACTTCCATTTGACGTCGCAGGCTGCACCATGAATTCGCAAAGCATCATCGTCCCGAAAATATCCACCCTGCCGGTCCACGAACCCCGGGCCCGGGCGATCGTGCGCTGGCTGGTGCGCAAGAACATCATCAAGGAAGAGCTGAGCACCTGCGGTCGCACCGGCAATCGCATGGCTTACGCGATTGCCGATGGCGCGCGTGCCGTGGTCCTGCACCCGCAGGCTTTGCCGTTCGGTGAGCCGATCAACGGCTTGGAGATCGTCACCAAACGCTGCATCTACACGCCGGCCAAGGGCTTTCTCGAAGAGGCCGGGTGTGCCGAGTGTCGTCGCGAGATCGGCGAAGCGCTGTTTGAAAGTCTCGAAGACTGGATGCCGGGCCGCACCGACAACTTCACCTGCCCGGAATGCGGTCACGAAGACGACATCAACGGCTTCCTGTACCTGCAGGAGTGCGGGTTTTCCAATCTTGGTTTCATCTTCAACAACTGGCTGGAGGCGGGCTTCAAGCAAAGCTTTATCGATGAGTTCGCCGATTGGCTCGATCAACCTGTCTCTTGGGTCAAGGTGGAGCTGTAGGGCCGGCGGTTCCCGTACATCAGCAACATTGATATTAAGCTGAGTTTTACATTGAACAGCAGGGGGTGTCTGACTATAATGGCGCGCTTCCATTTTCCCGCTCGGGAGCCCCCGCGATGCTGCGTATCAGCCAAGAAGCTCTGACATTCGACGACATTCTCTTAGTGCCCGGTTATTCCGAGGTACTTCCTAACGAAGTCAGTCTCAAGACCCGCCTTACCCGTGGCATCGAGCTGAACATTCCTCTGGTTTCTGCCGCCATGGACACCGTTACTGAAGCCCGTCTGGCAATCGCCATGGCTCAGGAAGGTGGCATCGGCATTATCCACAAGAACATGACCATCGAGCAGCAAGCTGCCGAAGTGCGTAAGGTCAAGAAGTTCGAAGCCGGCGTCGTCAAGGATCCGATCACCATCGAGGCTGATGCCACGGTACGTGACCTGTTCGAATTGACTCGCATGCACAACATTTCCGGCGTTCCGGTGCTGCACGATGGCGACCTGGTCGGCATCGTCACTTCCCGTGACGTGCGTTTCGAAAGCCGTCTGGAAGCCACCGTCCGTGAAGTGATGACGCCCAAAGAGCGTCTGGTCACGATCAAGGAAGGCGCGAGCAAAGACGAAGCACGCGAACTGCTGCACAAGCACCGCATCGAGCGTGTGCTGATCGTTGACGACAAATTCGCCCTCAAAGGCATGATGACCGTCAACGATATCGAAAAAGCCAAAGCCTACCCGCTGGCCAGCAAGGACGATCAAGGTCGTCTGCGCGTGGGCGCTGCTGTCGGTACCGGTAAAGACACCGGTGACCGTGTAGCCGCTCTGGTCAACGCCGGTGTGGACGTCGTGGTAGTCGATACCGCGCACGGTCACTCCAAAGGCGTGATCGACCGCGTTCGGTGGGTCAAAGAGAATTTCCCTGAAGTGCAGGTGATCGGCGGCAACATCGCCACCGGCGCCGCTGCCAAGGCCCTGGCCGAAGCAGGCGCTGACGCAGTCAAGGTCGGTATCGGCCCTGGCTCGATCTGCACCACCCGTATCGTCGCCGGTGTCGGCGTCCCGCAAATCAGTGCCATCGCCAACGTTGCCGCTGCCCTTGAAGGCACCGGCGTTCCGTTGATCGCCGACGGCGGCATCCGTTTCTCCGGTGACCTGTCCAAGGCCATCGTAGCCGGTGCTTCCTGCGTGATGATGGGCTCGATGTTCGCCGGTACTGAAGAAGCGCCGGGCGAAATCGAACTGTTCCAGGGCCGTTCGTACAAGGCTTATCGCGGCATGGGTTCGCTGGGCGCCATGTCCCAGGCTCAAGGTTCCTCCGACCGTTACTTCCAGGACTCCTCGGCAGGCGCCGAGAAACTCGTTCCGGAAGGCATCGAAGGCCGTGTGCCGTACAAAGGCACCCTGAGCGCGATCATTCACCAGTTGATGGGCGGTCTGCGTTCCTCGATGGGCTACACCGGTAGCGCCAACATCGAAGAAATGCGCACCAAGCCTGAGTTCGTGCGGATCACCGGCGCTGGCATGGCCGAATCCCACGTTCACGACGTGCAGATCACCAAAGAAGCGCCAAACTACCGCGTAGGTTGAGCCTTCAAGCAATAAAGTAAGCAACCGGGGCTGTTTGATTCAGCCCCGAGTTGTTTCTGAATCACGACTGTTTCTGAACGACTTAGACGAGACTGAATCATGGCCCTCGATATTCACGCTCACCGCATCCTGATCCTCGACTTCGGCTCGCAATACACCCAATTGATCGCCCGCCGCGTGCGCGAGATCGGTGTGTACTGCGAACTGCACCCGTTCGACATGGACGAAGATGCGATCCGCGAATTCGCTCCTAAAGGCGTCATCCTCGCCGGCGGCCCCGAGTCCGTGCACGTCGCCGACAGCCCGCGCTGCCCACAGGCAGTGTTCGATCTGGGCGTACCGGTCTTCGGTATCTGCTACGGCATGCAGACCATGGCCGAGCAACTGGGCGGCAAGGTTGAAGGTTCCGAACTGCGTGAGTTCGGTTACGCCCGCGTTGACGTGGTCGGCAAGAGCCGCCTGCTCGACGGCATCGAAGACCACATCGACGCTGACGGCCTGTTCGGCCTCGACGTATGGATGAGCCACGGTGACAAGGTCACCAGGATGCCGGAAGACTTCCACATTCTGGCCAGCACCCCGAGCTGCCCGATCGCCGGTATGTTCAACGATGACCGTGGCTACTACGGCGTGCAGTTCCACCCGGAAGTGACCCACACCAAGCAGGGCGGCCGCATCCTCTCGCGCTTCGTTCTCGACATCTGCGGCTGTGAAGCCCTGTGGACGCCGTCGAAGATCGCTGAAGACGCCATCGCCAACATCCGCGCACAGGTCGGCACCGACAACGTGCTGCTGGGCCTGTCCGGCGGTGTTGACTCCTCGGTGGTTGCCGCGCTGCTGCACAAGGCCATCGGCGACCAACTGACCTGCGTCTTCGTCGACAACGGCCTGCTGCGTCTGCACGAAGGCGAGCAAGTGATGGCCATGTTCGCCGAGAACATGGGCGTCAAAGTCATTCGCGCCAACGCTGAAGATCAGTTCCTCGACAACCTGGCCGGCGAAGCCGATCCGGAGAAGAAGCGCAAGATCATCGGTCGCACCTTCATCGACGTCTTCGATGCCCAGTCGAACAAACTGGAAAACATCAAGTACCTCGCTCAGGGCACCATCTACCCGGACGTGATCGAGTCGGCTGGCGCAAAAAGCGGCAAGGCTCACGTGATCAAGTCGCACCACAACGTGGGCGGCCTGCCGGAAGAGATGAACCTGAAACTGGTCGAGCCACTGCGCGAACTGTTCAAGGACGAAGTCCGTCGTCTGGGCCTGGAACTGGGTCTGCCGTACGACATGGTCTACCGTCACCCGTTCCCGGGCCCGGGTCTGGGCGTGCGCATCCTCGGTGAAGTGAAAAAGGAATACGCCGACCTGCTGCGACGTGCCGACCACATCTTCATCGAAGAACTGCGCAAAGCCGACTGGTACCACAAAGTCAGCCAGGCCTTCGTCGTGTTCCAACCGGTGAAATCGGTTGGCGTGGTGGGCGATGGCCGTCGTTACGCCTGGGTCGTGGCCCTGCGTGCCGTGGAAACCATCGACTTCATGACTGCGCGTTGGGCTCACCTGCCTTACGAACTGCTGGAAACCGTCTCCGGCCGCATCATCAATGAAATCGAAGGTATCTCTCGCGTCACTTACGACGTGTCGAGCAAGCCGCCGGCGACCATTGAGTGGGAGTGATCCCGCTGCAAGTTGATTAACGAAAAACCCTTGGCCTGAAGCCAAGGGTTTTTTCGTTTCATGGTCTGAAAAGAGTCAGGCGGGTATGCGACTTTGCAGGGTAAAGCCGATCTCTATCAGGCGCTGGGATAACGCGGCGATGTCACGGAACATGATGGCACTGATCCGGGGCATCGACAGTGTCCAGATGTAAACCTGACCATCCCTTCGGCGATACACTGTTGTTCGAACAATATTGCCGGAGCTGTTGCGACGCACGAGCGTGTATACATTTTGCGTTTTTTCTAACATGAACATGCCGTTGCGATTCAGCAGTGTATTCACCGTTGCGTCAGTCCATTGCGGCACAGGTGTCGCGATCTTCCAGCGCAAATCAGCAAATAGAATGTCGAATGAGTCGCGCGCCGATGCTCCGTTACTGAACGGGCCCCGAGTGATTTCCAGTCCCGCGTCGATACTGCCGCCGGCCACTTCGGTGGACGTCACTTCTTCAATCCGTAAACCAATCCCGCCTCTGAGTTCGCTTATGCCTGGCAGATTTCTGAAGGTATTGGTGTTCGTTGCATCGACCAGGGCAGCCCATTTGCCTGGTCGGTTGAGGAGCCCGTCACCCCACATGATCTGAGTGGTGAGCCGGGCGCGGATCATCTGCTCTTCGATCGAAGTCAGCGGTATCTTCAACTTGTAACTGTACGCGGCGTCAAGACCATGGGTCCGGATGCCATTGGCCCGGGCAGCCTTGATCAGTTCTAGCATGTTGAATCGGCCGTCAGGGTCGGTACCCAGGCTGGACAAGTAGCCCCGAAGATCCTCTGACATCTCTCCCGACAGGTAAAAGTCGTTGAGGTCTGCCTGGGCGAAATCACCCAGCAAACCGCGTACGTACAGTGTGTCGATATGCCGTGAGAGCGCCGGCATGTTTTCGATCATGAAACGCATGCTGGCGATGCGATCAAGGGTTTCGCCGACGACCAGTCCATCGGTATTGGCAAAGATGCGATCAAACAATTCATCCGTCTGCATCTCGGGATCGATTTGCGGGATGACTGGCCTTACGGGCAGGTTGGTCCAGTCCAGCTCTGAGTAATACTCTTTGGCCTCGTTCAGCATGGACGTGCGCCTGTCGCGGCAATAGACCTCATACGCATCGATAGTTGATGGATTAGCGCGAATTGCACCGGAGCGCCCGGCGACAGTCTCGGGCAAGTTCATTGCCCATCTTTTCATTTTCGCCATGTCTATTCCCACGATGTTGGAGAGGGGAGAAACCAGACGCAGCGGTCGCGCAGCGGGTGGAACCGTTTCGACGACGGGAAGTTCCGCTGACGGCGTTGCTGATGCCGGGGCCGAGGACGAGGCCAGGTCAGTGTCCAGGAAACACGCCTTGCCCATGCATTGGCCGCCGCCCCTGAGACGCGACGCGGGCATGCGTTCCCACTTGCCGCTACTGCCCAAGCGTACTGGCAATGAGTACACGAACTGATTGGGTCGCTCAGGATTGACGATGGCCCAGTTGCCGGTGTCTTCGGAGTCGCCAAAGTAGCGCACGTAGTACGCGTCGCCATCCAGTTCGATGGCAAAGGCCGGCTCCTTGTCCAGGCGGTAAATACCCTCATATTTGCCTGGAGCTGCCTCTACAGAACGCTGTGCCAGTAACTCGTTGCATCGATAACTGGCAGGAATCTTTGGAAAAGACGAACCTTGGCGCGCAGCAGCCGTGGCCAGCTCCCGGGTGGATGCGATGGTCGTCTCGATGGGGATTTCGTTTGTCAGCTCGACGGCCGCCTCTGGCTCAACCGCCGTGACCGCCGTAACCGTCGGTGGAGCCAGAGGTGGCAAGAAGGGTGTTTCGGCCGAAGTGAGCTCGATCAACCCGCGCATTTCTTCCGCTTCAGCAAACTCCACCTGCGGGCCCACTTCCAGGTGTGGGCCAGTGCTGATCAGAAACGGGATGTTGAACACAATGTCGATCGCGTTGAGCACTGCGCCGGTAACGCCGGCTTTGCGTTCGGTTGGCGTAGTGCCGTTGATGGCCTGATCGATGTTCAAGCCCATGTTCGCGATGCTCGCGCCAATCAAAGGCAACGCCAAAGGCCAGCCCACAGCTGCCATCGGGCCGAACACTTTCAGACCGGCACTCAAATAACCGATCCAGAGTTTTTTGCGCAGGTCACTGTTGGACGTGAGCGCCAGATGCGCCTCGGCAACCATGCTCGTGCGTGTCGACTCGCTCAACCAGGTGAATGCGTCACCGGTGATCGCGACGTTGCTGTGATTGATCATTCGGTGATCGCTGTGGCCCCAGGTGCTCACCAGTCGGTTCATCAGATCGGTGAGGTTTTCGGTCATGTGATTGCGGTCAGCCAGCGGGAAATGCTGGAGAAACGCCGTGCGCTTGTCCTCTGAATTCATCTGCTCAAGCATCCACCAGTGCAGATCTGCTTCATGGTCCATCAAGAGGAATGCCTGGGCTTCGCCTGGCAAGTAAAGGGTCTGTCTGCCACTGTCTTCCACCAGGCGCAGCGCATTGGAGGCTACGTGGCCATCGAGATCCAGCGCCCGCACTTCAGCACCGACCGGGTGTAACGCTTGCAGCATTTGCAAGGTGACGGGCCAGGTGACGGGCCCGATAACCGAGCCGACGACGCGCTGAAAATCAGTTCCGTCAAGGTCACCCTGTTGCAGCGCCTGCGCCGCCAGGCTGAGAAAGTTGCACTTGGCCAGGGCGCGGAAGTTATCCGACGAGGTTTGCCAGAATGTCGTCAGTTGACCTGTGTAGCGCGCGCTGAAGTCGACGTCCCAGAACGCTTTCAGCACATCGCTGCCAAGCAACCGTACTTCATTGCTCTGATTGAAGTTTTCCACCTCCGGGCCATCCGAGTAGAAGCCGCAGTAAAGGCCAAGCAGATCTGCGTTGTCTTGATCGGTCGCACGAAAGCGGTGGATCACCAACTGCGTGAGGGTGAGCGTTTCGTAAGGCTTTTCGAGCAAATGTTCCCAGCCCGTGAAGGTCAGCGCGCTGCTCTGCGCCGTTTTGAAACGGTGGAAGTAAATCCGGTCGGGATCGAGGTCGGACAGGCCTTTGTCCGCCAGGAGTTCGTTGGCGACTTGCCGGGCTGCGTCGAACAGACTCGGGCAGGTCTGCACGATCGTCGTGGCAATGGCTTTGAGGGCAGTTTTGTCCGCTGCGTTTGGCAGCAGACGTCGTTCGGGGGAGGTCATGCGTTCTTCATCCTTGAGAAACAAAGACAGAGCATGACCGATTCGCTCAAGGGCAGTGCACTAGCCGGCTACTGCATATTGCCCCTGTTGATAATAGAGTGGGAGTGGGGGGGAGGGCAGTTTGTCCGGCGTCTTCCGGGCACAGGCTTCAGAGGCGCAGGAAGGTTGTTGAAAAATGCCAGTCAGTTTTGCTGACTGGCATTTTGTTGCTGGGCTGGAAAATTCGAGGCAGGGTTGTCTTCAATCAGGTATTCGGCTACGCATGATCAGTCCGGTCTCGGACAGCCGTTGCGACATGTCTTTCAGGTTGGCGAACGCGATGTCGTTCACTCGCTGCCAGGCAGGACGGTGGATGGAAAACTTGCCGTCATTCAATCGAGTGATCAGTGTGCGCTGGAGCATGCCTTGTTTGCTGCGGTGGATCAGGGTGTAGCTGTCGCCTGCTTTTTCAAATAGATACATGCCCCGCCGGTACAGAAGATTCTCCAGAGTTTCTTCGGTCCAGTTCACCTCGGGCGCCTGCATCTTCAAACGCAAATCGGCGCGAAGAAGGTCTGGATGGCCTTGTCTGGCCGTGCCACCGGGCGAGCTGCCGCGTAGTACTTCCACTCCAGGGTCGACATCTACGCCCAGCTCTTCACCGGCGGCGACTTCATCGATTCGCAGGCCGATTCCACCCTTCAACTCACTGATGCCGGACAGTCCTTTGAAGGTGTTGGTGTTCTGAGCATCGGTCACCACGATCCATTTCTTCGGACTGTTGAGGTAGAGGTCGCCGGTCATGATGTCGTTGGTCAGGTAAGTGCTCATCATTTGCTCATCGACCGGCGGCAGCGGTGTTTTCATTTTGTAACTTGCGGCGCAATCGATCGCCTGGACCCGGACCCCGTTTTCGCGTGCGAGCCGGACCAGTTCCAGCGGGGTGAATCGACCGCCAGGATCGGTGCCGAGGCTGCTCAGGTAAGTGCGCAGATCCACGCTCATGTTGCCGCTCATGAAATAGCGGTTCAGTTCAACCTGAGCGAAGTCGCTGAGCAACCCGCGCATGTATAACGTATTCACGTGTCGGGCCAGCGCCGGCATGTTCTCGATCAGAAAACGCAGGGTGGTGATGCGATCAAGGGTTTCTCCCACCACCAGGCCTGAAGCGCTTTCGAAAATGCCATCGATAAGATCGGCCAGTGACATCAGGCGATTGACTTCGGGTACAAGCGGACGCGCAGGCTGGATAATCCACGGCAGATTCTTGAAAAAACTTCTGGCGGAACTCTGCAGCAGTTTGCGTTTGCCGACGGCATACGACTCGAACGGGTCGTCCATGCCGAAACCGCCTTCACCGTCGGGCTGCATCTGGGCATGGGTTTCGTTGAGGTTCAACGCCCAGGCTTTTATCGAGCGGCGCACCATCGGATCGATATCGTAGGCGCTGTGCACGGGGCGCGGGGGACGTGAGGCCGAAGGTTGCGGCTCCACTTCCGGTTGAGCGGGCGGCTCTGGCACTGCGGGTTCGAAGGTATCGAGTTCGATCTCGGGGGCACATTGTTTACCCATGCATTGACCTCCACCCTTAAGGCCCAATGCAGGGATCCGCTCCCACTCACCAGCGCCATTGAGGCGGACCGGCAAGGCGTGAACGAGTTGATTGGGGCGCTCCGGGTCAACGATTGCCCAATCGCCACCGCCGCGAGAATCGGTGAAGTAACGCACATAATAGGGACTGTCATTCATCAGGATGGCGTAGGGCGGATCAGCGTCGAGACGGTAAATGCCCTGAAATTTCCCGGCCTCCTCACCGAGTGCTGTGCCATCGAGCAACTCGTTGCATTGATAGCGTTCGGGTATCGGCGGTGGCGCAGCCTTTTGCGCCGATATCAACAGCGTTTCATCAAGCTCAGGCAGGGCGATGCCGACATCGTCCGGCGTCATGATTGGCGCTGTGTTGTCAGCTTCGGCGGAGGTATTCAAGGCTTCGCTGTACTCGGCCATTTCTGCGGCCTCAACAGCGTCAACCTCGGGGCCGATTTCCAGCATCGGGCCGGTACCAATGAGCAAGGGAAGGTTGAAAAGCATGTTGATGCCACTCAGGACCGCGCCAAGCACGCCGGCCTTGCGTTCGGCGTTGGTCTTGCCGTTTTGCGCCTGATCGATATTCAGGCCCATGTTGGCAATGGTGGCGCCAATCACCGGCAACGCCAGCGGCCAGCCAACAGTGGCCATCGGACCGAACACCTTGAGGCCCGCGCTCAGATAGCCGATCCACAACTTTTTGCGCAGATCGCCATTGGACGTCAGGGACAGATGGGCCTCTGCGAACATTGCCTGGCGGGTCGAGTCGCGCAGCCAACTGAATGCATCATCGGTCAGCGCCAGGTTTGTGCGGTTGATCAGGTGATGGTCGGCGCGACCCCAGCTACCCACTAACCTGTTCATCAGATCGGTGAGGTTCTCGCTCATGTCCTGACGATCGGCGAGGGCAAAATGATCCATGAAGGACGTGCGGCGTTTCGCGTTGTTCATTTGCTCAAGCACCCACCAGTGCAGGTCCGCCGCGGTTTCCCTGACCACGAACGCTTCGGCATCACCGGGCAGATAGATTATCTGCCGGCCACCGGGAGCTGCGACCCGCAGCAATTGGGTGGCGACATGACCGTCGATGTCGAAGGCGCATACATTCGCCGTTGGAGTGTGGCTCGCTTGCAGCATGCTCAGGGTGACCGGCCAGCTGACAGGACCCACCACCGAGTCCACCAGCCATTGAAAGTCTCTGCCGGTGAGTTGCCCAAGATCCAGAGCCTGCACCGCCCTGTTGAGGAAGTTGCACTTGGCCAATGTGCGGAAGTCGTCAGCGTGGCTGTTCCAGAAGTCCGTCAGAGTCGCGGTGTAGTGACCACTGAAATCGAGGCTCCAGAACGCGTTCAAGACTTCATTGCCGTGCAGGCGTACCTGATTTTTTTCGTCGAAATTCTCGCCCTGCGGACCTTCGGTGTAGAAGCCGCCGTACAGATCGAGAAGATCAGCGTTGTCCTGGTCGGTGGTGCGAAAACGATGAATCACCAGTTGTGTCAGGGTCATCGATTCGTAGGGCTTTTCGCGGATGTGCTCCCAGCCGGTAAACGCGCGGGCGCTGCTCTGGGCCGTCTTGAAACGATGGAAATAAACCTGGTCCGGGTCGAGGCTCGTCAGGCCTTTTGCTTCCAGCAGATCACGGGCCGCTTGATAGGCGGCGTCCTGCAGGCCGGGACAGTTCTGCACGACGGTATAAGCGATTCGCTTCAGCGCCGCTTTGTCTGCCGCGTTCGGTAGAGGGCTTGGTTGGGTGGCGTACATGCTTTCTCCATCCTTGAGAAATGAAGGCCGAGCATGGCCGATTTGCTCAAGGGGAGTGCACTACATATGTACCGCACATGATCGTTGGAAATGTGCCGGGGTCAGCGCCGTGCCACGTCGGAAAAGTAGAACTTGTCGAGGGTGTGCCGCGATTCGGTGTACTCGAACTGACGACCGTCCTGAAGGAAGGTCTGGTTGCTGACCACGATCACATGGCTCTGGCCGTCGAGGTCCAGGTGCAGTTGATCGTCCTTGCTGCGCGGCACCGCTTCGATGGTGCGTTGGGCGTAGGCAATCTGTAACTGCAGGGTCTGTTCGATATGCGCATAGATCGATTGCTCGGCGATATCGAGGGACAGCCCGGGAATCACTTCGCTGACGAAGTGGTTGATGTCGAGGATGACCCGTTTGCCGTCGATCCGCCGTACGCGCTTGATCCGCGTGATGAGGCTGCCGGGTTCGGCATGGATGTGTTCGAGCAGGGCGCCTTCGAGCGGGATCTGGCTCAGCTCGACCACTTCGGTGCTGACGTCGTTGCCCAGGCGCGGGTAGGTCTCCTGGAAACTGACGATGCCGCCGAGCTGAAACTCGATCGGGTTGGTCGAAAGCACGAAGGTGCCTTTGCCGTGGATTTTCTGCGCAAAACCGCGTTCCTGAAGCAGTTCGATAGCCTTGCGCACGGTGCCGCGGCTGGCCTGATAGCTGTCCATCAGTTCTGTTTCGGAGGGCAGGCGGGCGCCGCGCTCCAGGCGCTCAGTCGTGATGCTGGCCAGCAGATCGCTATAGATCTGGTTGTATTTGCTCATGGGTAGGCTCGGTGCCGACTGTGCTCAAAGCTTCGAACCTTAAGGCCAGGGTAGGGCTTTGTCCATGTGGACGATGGAAATCACCCTAAGGCGGGGTAGGAAAATTCGTCTTCGGTCTGGCGGGAATATACATAAACAAACTCGTCTGTACGAGTTGTTGCATTAACTCGTACAGACGAGTATTTTTCGCTTCGGCGTGCTGCCAATAACAACAATCCATAGCGGAAGAACTAGCATGAGCCACGACTATCCGAACATCGCCAGGCAGTTGCTGCAAAGCCTCGGCGGCAGTGACAACCTCGAACAGGCCGCCCATTGCGTCACGCGGTTGCGGCTGGCCCTGAAAGACCCGGGACGGGTCGACAGCGCCACGCTCAACCAGATCGACCTGGTCAAAGGCTCGTTCTTCACGGGCGGCCTGTATCAGGTGGTGATAGGTCCGGGCGAAGTGGAAAAGGTCTATGCCGAACTGCGTCGTCAGACCGGCCTCGCGGCGGCGACCATCGCTGACGTCAAACAGAAAAGCACTGAAAAGATCAACGCCATGCAGCGTCTGGTCCGGGTGTTTTCCGACGTGTTCATGCCCATCCTCCCGGCGCTGATCATTGCCGGCCTGCTGATGGGCATCAACAACCTGCTGGGCGCCAAAGGCATGTTCATCGAAGGGCAGACCCTGCTCGATGCCTACCCGAAACTCGACGGGTTGTGGAGCCTGATCAATCTGATGGCCAACACCTCGTTCGTATTTCTGCCGGCGCTGGTGGGCTGGTCGGCAGCCAAACGCTTCGGCGGCAGCGAGATCCTCGGCATCGTCCTCGGCCTGATGCTGGTCCACCCGGATCTGCTCAACGCCTGGAACTACGGCAAGGCTGTCGCCGGGCTGGACGGACAGCGTCTGCCGTACTTCGACATTCTCGGGTTGTTCCAGGTGGAGAAGGTTGGTTATCAGGGACAGATCCTGCCGATTCTGCTGGCCGCCTACGTGATGAGCGTCATCGAAAAATGGCTGCGCGCGCGCGTGCCCAACGCCATTCAGTTGCTCGTGGTGCCGATCACCACCATCGTCGTCACCGGCGTGCTGGCGCTGGCAGTGATCGGCCCGGTGACCCGCCACATCGGCATCTTCATCACCGAAGGGCTGGTCATGCTGTTTGATCTGGCGCCGATGGTCGGGGGCGCGATTTTCGGTCTGCTGTACGCACCGCTGGTGATCACCGGCATGCATCACATGTTTCTCGCGGTCGACCTGCAATTGATCTCGACCCAGGGCGGCACCTTCATCTGGCCGATGATCGTCATGTCCAATCTTGCTCAGGGCAGTGCGGCCCTGGCGGTGTTCTGGATGACGCGCAACGCGCGGGACAAGAGCATGGCGTCGACCTCGGCGATTTCCGCCTACTTTGGTATTACCGAGCCGGCGATGTTCGGCGTCAACCTGCGCTACAAGTTTCCGTTTTACGCCGCGCTGACGGGTTCGGCACTGGGCTGCGTGTTCCTGTCGCTGAACAAGGTCCAGGCCTCGGCCATCGGTGTCGGTGGGCTGCCGGGATTCATCTCGATCATTCCGCAGTACATCCCGATGTTTGTGCTCGGGATGCTGATCGCCATGCTCGTGCCGTTTGTTCTGACCTGTGCACTGAGCATGAAGATTGTCCGGCCCGGTTACCGGGTTGCCTGAATCGAACTGTAGGAGCTGCCGAAGGCTGCGATCTTTTGATCCTGCCTCTCAAAGTCAAAAGATCGCAGCCTGCGGCAGCTCCTACAGGGCTCGTAAAATTCAAGAGGAAAATGCGCCATGCAAGACTGGCAACGTTCGGTGATCTACCAGGTCTATCCGAAGAGTTTTCATAGCCACGCCGGCAACCCGACGGGTGACCTGCTTGGTATCGTCGCCAAGCTCGACTACCTGCAGTGGCTGGGTGTCGACTGTTTGTGGATCACGCCATTCCTGCGTTCGCCGCAACGCGATAACGGCTATGACATCAGCGATTACTACGCCATCGACCCGAGCTACGGCAGTATGGCCGACTGCGAATTGCTGATTGCCGAAGCGGGCAAGCGTGGAATCAAGTTGATGCTCGACATCGTGGTCAATCACACCTCGATCGAACACGTATGGTTCCAACAGGCGCGCAGCAGCCTCGACAACCCTTACCGTGACTTCTACATCTGGCGAGATCAGCCGAACAACTGGGAATCCAAGTTCGGCGGTTCCGCATGGGAGTACGAAGCCCAGACCGGTCAGTACTACCTGCACCTGTTCGACCACACTCAGGCCGACCTGAATTGGGATAACCCCAAAGTGCGCGCTGAAGTGTTCCGGATGATGCAGTTCTGGCGGGACAAGGGCGTTGGCGGTTTTCGTCTGGACGTGATCAATCTGATCTCCAAGCCTGAGGACTTTCCCGAAGACAACAGCGATGGCCGCCGCTTTTATACCGACGGGCCGAATGTCCACGCGTACTTGCAGCAGATGCACCGCGAAGTCTTCGAGGGGCACGAGCTGATCAATGTCGGCGAGATGTCATCGACCAGCCTCGAACACTGCATTCGTTATTCGAATCCGCAGTCGAAAGAACTGTCGATGACCTTCAACTTTCATCACCTGAAAGTCGATTATCCGAACCTGCAGAAGTGGGTGCGCGCCGATTTCGATTTCCTTCAGCTCAAGGGGATTCTGTCCGACTGGCAGACCGGCATGCAGGCCGGTGGCGGCTGGAACGCGCTGTTCTGGTGTAACCACGATCAGCCGCGCGTGGTCTCGCGTTTCGGCCATGACGGCGAGTACCGCGAACGCTCGGCGAAGATGCTTGGCACCGCGCTGCACTTTCTGCAGGGCACGCCGTTTGTGTACCAGGGCGAAGAGTTGGGCATGACCAATCCGGGGTTCGAATCGATCGAGCATTATCGCGATGTCGAGACGCTGAACATCTTTCGCCTCAAGCGCGAAGCCGGCAGCAGCGATGCCGACAACATGGCGGCGATCATGCAGAAGTCCCGCGATAACGGTCGCACGCCCATGCACTGGGACGCTGGGCCGAACGCCGGTTTCAGCAGCGTCGAGCCGTGGATCGGTGTGCCGGCCAATGCCGCGCAGATCAACGTCGCCCATCAACTCGACGACCCGGACTCGGTGTTGCATCACTACCGCCGTCTTATCGCGCTGCGCCGCAGCGAATCGTTGATCACCGACGGGCTGTACCAACAATTACTGCCTGAACATCCGCAGGTCTGGGCGTATGTGCGTGAAGGTGATGCCGAACGTTTGCTGGTGGTGAACAACTTCTACGGAACAACCTGTGAAGTGGAGTTGCCATCGACGGTCATCAGCGAGTCGATGAGTCAGCGTCTATTGATCAGTAATTATCCGGACGGGCCGTTGCGCAAACGGCAGGTGACGTTGCGGCCTTACGAGTCCTTCGTTCTGCACCTGATCGATCCCTGACCTTTAACTAGAAAAACCAGCTTTCAAAAAAACACGCAGAGCACTGCGCGGGGGATTTCTGCGCGCCGAAATCATGCAACCAGACAATAAAAACAATGGGGTGGCTTATGAAAACAACAATAAATCGCAGCCTTGCAGTCGCAGGGTTTTGCCTCGCTTTACCGCCGAGTTCACAAGCGCTGGAGTTTGGCGGCTATTTGCGCAGCGGTGTCGGCACGTCGGTCAACAGCAGCGGTCAGTCGTGCTTCCAGTTACCCGGTGCGCAGACCAAATATCGTCTCGGTAACGAGTGCGAGCAGTATGGTGAGCTGGAGTTGCGGCAGGATCTGTACACCCTCGACGACGGTTCGGTACTGAGTGTCGATGGCATGGCTTCGCTGTACAACCGCTACGACCGCCGCCCCACCTTCAAAGATGACAATGGCTCGATCCGCTTGCCGCAGGCCTACGCACAGTGGTCGGCGATGCCTGCACTCAATGGCGGTTCACTGTGGGCCGGGCGCCGTTACTACAAGCGCAATGACATCCATATTTCCGACTTCTATTACTGGAACCAGAGCGCCACCGGGGGCGGGGTCGAAGACGTATTGATTGGCGATCTGAAATACAGCTACGCCTTCTCGCGCAAGGACAACCTGTACCAGAAGGACTACATCAATCGGCATGACTTCAACGTTGCCGGGTTCAAGACCAACCCGGGCGGTGAGCTGGAGTTCGGCCTGAGCTATATCGACAAGCCCGACAGCCGCGATGCCCATCGAGGCTGGGCGATCACCACGCAGCATGTGCAAAAGGATTTTCTCGGCGGCAAGAACAAACTGGCCCTGCAATACGGTGAGGGGCCGGGCACCGGACTGGGCTACACCGGCAACGTCAAACTGGACGACAGCAATAAAAGTTACCGGATCGTCGAGTTTTTCGACTGGCAGGTGACGCCGCGCTTCGGTGGTCAGGTGCAGGCGGTGTATCAGAAAGACATTCGCCCAGACGGTGTCGATCAGAACTGGATCTCGCTGGGGGTGCGTCCCGCCTATGCGCTCAGCGAACACTTCAAACTGGTCACCGAACTGGGCCACGATCAAGTCGAAGCCCCGGGCGGCACGCGCAAACTGAGCAAGTTCACGTTTGCCCCGACCTGGTCGCCCAAGGGCCCGGAGTTCTGGGCGCGTCCCGAGGTGCGTCTGTATTACACGTACGCTACCTGGAACGAGGCGGCGAAACGTGCGGCCAACCAATTGGCGAAAGGCTCGGCTCTTTCCGACACCGGTGCATTCGGCACCGCTCGCCACGGTGCGAATGTCGGATTGCAGGTCGAATACTGGTGGAAATAAGCGATGCTGATGGAGCGTCGCGCTCCGTGGGCACTTCAAAGAACAAAACTGCAGGTGACGACATGGCCACACCCCAACCATTGCAACTGCTGGCTCCCTTGTCCGGTGTCCTGATGGCGCTCGAGCAAGTGCCCGATCCGGTTTTTTCCGGGCGCGTGATCGGCGACGGTCTGTGCATCGATCCGACCTCGTCGACCCTGTGTGCTCCCATGGCCGGAATTGTCAGCAACGTGCAGGCCAGCGGGCATGCCGTGAGCATCACCGATGACAACGGCGTGCAGGTACTGATGCACATCGGCCTGGATACGGTGAACCTCGCCGGGCAAGGTTTCACTGTTCTGATCGAAGAGGGGCAACGGGTTGTCGCCGGGCAGGCGCTGATCGAGTTCGATGCCGATTACATTGTTCGGCATGCGCGCAGCTTGATGACGTTGATGTTGGTGGTCAGCGGTGAGCCGTTTACCTGGCTGGTCGCGTCGAGCGGACAGGTCGAAAGCGCTCAGCCGTTGCTTGAAATAGCCAGCACGCAGGCACTCAGCGAGGAAGCAGTGGCGTCAGAGGGGCAGGCTGTTTTCTCGCAATCATTGAAACTGCCCAACCCCAATGGTCTGCACGCGCGCCCGGCGGCAGTGTTCGCGCAAGCGGCGAAGGGCTTCTCGGCAAAGATTTACCTGCATAAGCAGCAGGCTCAAGCCAACGCCAAATCCCTGGTGGCGATCATGGCGTTACAGACCGCGTTTGGCGACAGCGTGCAGGTCAGTGCGGTGGGCGAAGACGCTGCAACTGCGATCGAGGTGTTGACCCGGCTCCTGGCTGAGGGCTGCGGTGAAACGGTAACGGCAGTGGCGCCTACCGAGGTCGTCGTCACGGAAGCACTGACGCTTTTGCGGGGCGTCTGCGCGTCACCCGGTTCGGCATTAGGCCAAGTGCTGCAGATCAGCGAACCGGTCTTCGACGTCGGCGAGTTCGGCGGCGGAGCGGACGTCGAGCGCGAAGCCCTCGCCAATGCCCTGATCGAAGCCGATCTGGCCTTGCAGCATTTGCGTGATACCGCTGCTGGTGAAGCCGAAGCCGAGATATTCAAAGCCCATCAGGAACTGCTCGAAGATCCGGGCCTGCTCGATCAGGCGCAAGCGTTGATCGACGAGGGCAAAAGCGCGGCGTTCGCCTGGCGCGCCGCCACTGAAGAAACCGCGATCATGTTTCGCCAACTCGGCAGTGCACTGCTGGCCGAACGGGCGGCGGATCTGACCGATGTCGGGCGCCGCGTGCTCAAGCTGCTTCTCGGGATGGGTGAGCAGGCGCTGGAGCTGCCGCAAGGATGCATTCTGATTGCCGATCAACTGACTCCGTCGCAGACTGCCAGCATCGATACCCGCAAAGTACTCGGCTTCGCCACGGTCGGCGGCGGTGCGACCAGCCACGTGGCGATTCTTGCGCGTGCCTGTGGCTTGCCGTCGATCTGCGGGGTGCCGGTGCAAATGCTCGCGCTGAGCAACGGCACTCAGGTACTGCTCGATGCCGACAAGGGCGAGTTACACGTGCATCCCGACCCTGCGGCGATCAAGCAATGGCAGGCACGGCACGCGCAACAGCATCAGCGCCATGAGCATGAGCTGGCCAATGCAACACTCGCGGCACGAACCCGTGACGGCCATCACGTGGAGGTGTCGGCCAACGTCGCCTCATTGTCTGAAACCGAGCAGGCCATGGCTTTGGGAGGAGCGGGCGTCGGCCTGCTGCGTTCGGAGTTTCTGTACCTGGGCCGTAACCACGCGCCGAGCCATGACGAACAGGTTGCCACCTACAGCGCCATCGCTCGCTGTGTCGGGCCTGCGCACAATTTGGTGGTGCGCACCCTTGATGTCGGCGGCGACAAACCGCTGGCGTATGTGCCGATGGACAGCGAAACCAACCCGTTCCTTGGCGTGCGCGGCATTCGCTTGTGCCTGGAGCGCCCGCAATTATTGCGTGAGCAGTTCCGTGCCATGCTCGGCTGCTGCGATCTGACCCGTCTGCACATCATGTTGCCGATGGTCACGCAGCTGTCGGAGCTGCGTCTGGCGCGGCAGATGCTCGACGAGGAAATCCTCGCGCTGGGGCTAACGCAACGGCCGAAACTGGGGATCATGATCGAAGTGCCGGCCGCGGCACTGATGGCGGACCTGTTTGCGCCGCTGGTGGATTTCTTCTCGATCGGCACCAATGACCTGACGCAATACACCTTGGCGATGGATCGCGATCATCCGCGCCTGGCCAGTCAGGCGGACAGTTTTCATCCCTCGGTCTTGCGCTTGATCGCCATGACTGTGAAGGCCGCGCATGCCCATGGCAAATGGGTTGGCGTGTGCGGGGCGGTGGCCTCTGAACGTCTGGCGGTGCCGCTGTTGCTCGGGTTGGGGGTGGATGAACTGTCGGTGAGCGTGCCGATGATTGCGCCGGTCAAGGCGACAGTGCGCGAACTGCAACTGGCCGATTGTCAGATCATCGCCCAACAGGTGCTCGGCCTGGAAAGCGCCGGGCAGGTGCGCGAGGCGTTACAGCTGTTTCACGAGGCAACCGTCGAAACTTTGCGGGTTCTGGAGAACTGAACATGTTCGATCAATTGCAGAAGGCATTCTGGAAAGCCCTGACCCCGGATCTGGTCGCGGACACACCGACAGCTGCGGCCGAGCCGAGCGACGGATTGCGCGCCGATATCGTTGCGGCGCTGGGCGGTGTGGATAACCTGAAGTCGCAGCAACCGCTGGCGTTGACGCGGGTGCGGGTGGTGTTGCGTGATTTGTCGCACATCGACCAACGGGCGTTGAGCGCCGCCGGAGTCGCGGGCGTGATGCCCTTGGCGGACGGTGTGGTGCACCTGATTACCGGGCTGCGGCCTTAAGCCGGCAGGTGATGTGCGGCCTCAGGTCGCCCTTACTGTTTCTCAACCGCAGGTGTATCGTATTCGCCTTTTGCAGGCCTCAGGGCCTGTCGCTGATACGTGAGGTAGTTGAGTTCATGTCCTTTACCCGTCGCCAAATCCTCGGTGGCCTGGCCGGTCTTGTTGTCGTTGGCGTTGGTGCGGGGGGCGCGTCGCGTTATTGGCTCGGCAAAATGGCCGACGCCGAGGCGGGCCACGACTATGAACTGATCGCCGCGCCGCTGGACGTCGAACTGGTGCCGGGGCACAAGACCGAGGCTTGGGCATTCGGCCCGTCGGCGCCGGGCACCGAGTTGCGCGTGCGTCAGGGTGAATGGCTGCGGGTGCGCTTTATCAACCACTTGCCGGTGGCGACGACCATTCACTGGCACGGCATTCGTCTGCCGCTGGAAATGGACGGCGTGCCGTACGTGTCGCAGCTGCCGGTGTTGCCGGGTGAATACTTCGATTACAAATTCCGCGTGCCGGATGCCGGCAGCTATTGGTATCACCCGCACGTCAGCAGCAGCGAAGAACTCGGGCGCGGTCTGGTCGGGCCGCTGATCATCGAAGAGCGCGAACCCACCGGTTTCAAGTACGAAAAAACCTTGAGCCTGAAAAACTGGCACATCGATGACGAAGGCAATTTCGTCGAGTTCAGCATCCCCCGTGAAGCAGCACGTGGCGGCACGGCGGGGCGATTGTCGACCATCAACGGCGTGCCGACTCCGGTGATCGAATTGCCGGCCGGGCAGATCACTCGCGTGCGTTTGCTCAACCTCGACAACACCCTGACCTATCGCATCAACATTCCCGGCGTCGAAGCGCAGATCTATGCGCTGGACGGCAATCCGGTCGAGCCGCGCCCGCTGGGCAAGGAGTACTGGCTCGGCCCGGGCATGCGTATTTGTCTGGCGATCAAGGCGCCGGCGGCGGGCGAAGAATTGTCGCTGCGCAACGGTCCGGTACGTCTGGGCACGCTGCGTTCGGTGGCCAATACCGACGCGCCGACTGACTGGCCAAAAGCGCTGCCGGCCAACCCGGTGGCAGAGCCGGACCTGGCCAATGCCGAGAAACTCAACTTCAATTTCGAATGGGTCGGCTCGGTGTCAGTCAACGTCGACAACGGCAAGCCGCCGAGCCTGTGGCAGATCAACGGCAAGGCCTGGGACATCACTGACAAGACTTGCGCCGACCGGCCGATCGCCAGCCTGAAACTGGGGCAGAGCTACATCTTCGAATTGAAGAACATGACCCAGTATCAGCACCCGATCCACTTGCACGGCATGAGTTTCAAGGTGATCGCGTCGAACCGGCACAAGATCATTCCGTACTTCACCGACACCTATCTGCTGGGCAAGAACGAGCGCGCGCAAGTGGCGCTGGTAGCTGATAATCCGGGGGTGTGGATGTTCCATTGCCACGTGATCGACCACATGGAAACCGGCCTGATGGCCGCCATCGAGGTGAAGTGATGCGCCAGATTCGCCCCGCCGCGATCATCGACCGCAGCCGAGACCGCGATTTCATGCGCGAAGCCCTGACCCTCGCCGCACAAGGCGCAGCCCTCGGCGAAGTGCCGGTGGGCGCGGTGCTGGTGCAGGATGGCGAAATCATCGGTCGCGGCTTCAATTGCCCGATCAGTACCAGCGATCCGAGTGCCCACGCGGAAATGGTCGCCATTCGTGCGGCGGCGCAGGCGGTGGATAACTATCGTCTGCCGGGCAGCACGCTGTATGTGACGCTGGAACCGTGCAGCATGTGCGCGGGCTTGATCGTGCATTCGCGAGTGGCGCGGGTGGTGTATGGCGCGCTGGAGCCGAAGGCGGGGATTGTGCAGAGCCAGGGGCAGTTTTTCACCCAGGGCTTTTTGAATCACCGGGTGTTGTATGAAGGCGGGGTGTTGGCGGAGGAGTGTGGCGCGGTGTTGACCGAATTCTTCCGCGCCCGAAGAGCAAAAAGCCCCTCACCCTAACCCTCTCCCAGTGGGAGAGGGGACTGACCGAGCTGGATGGGCCAAGTCCGTCGACCTGAGATTCCGAGTCGAACTCAAGTTTTGAAAAGCTCAAAGATCAGCTCCCTCTCCCTGGGGAGAGGGCTGGGGTGAGGGGTAGGCTCACCGCGGTGATCGGGAAAGTGCTTATTTTCTGGCGACGATAACCGCCCGCATCGGCGCCGGTAGCCCTTCGATGGTTTTGCTGTGATCCTCGGGATCAAGGAAATCACTCAGCGACTGATACTTCATCCACTCAGTCCCGCGCTGTTCCTCGACCGTTGTCGTGCTCACATCCACGCAACGAATATCGCTGAACCCGGCACGACGCAACCACAATTCCAGCGCCGGCACCGACGGCAGGAACCACACGTTGCGCATCTGCGCATAACGATCTTCCGGCACCAGCACCTGATGCTTGTCGCCTTCCACCACCAGCGTTTCCAGTACCAGTTCGCCGCCCTTGACCAGGCAATCCTTCAGCGCCAGCAAGTGCTCGATCGGCGAGCGGCGATGGTAGAACACGCCCATGGAAAACACCGTGTCGAACCCTTCGAGGTTCGGCGGCAAGTCTTCGAACGGGAACGGCAGGTGCCAGGCATTTGGCTCTGACAAATAACGTTGCACCGCCTGGAACTGGCAGAAAAACAACCAGTTCGGGTCGACGCCGATCACGCTGTCAGCACCGGCGCCAAGCATGCGCCACATGTAGTAGCCGTTGCCGCAGCCGACATCGAGGATGCGTTTGCCTTTCAGATCCAGATGCGGTGCAACCCGTGACCACTTCCAGTCCGAGCGCCATTCGGTATCGACGTGCACACCAAACAAATCGAACGGCCCTTTGCGCCACGGCGACAGGCCCATCAACGCTGTGTGCATCTGCGCGCGGGTTGCGTCGTCGCACTCGGTGTCGAGTTTCAGGCCATTGAGCAGATCGACTTCGCTCGGCTGAATCTTCGGCAAGGCGTCCAGCGCACTTTGCCAGCGCTCCAGATCGCCGTGACCTTTCTCCATTTTCTTGTCGAGTTGCGCCTGCAGGGTGTTGGCCCATTCGGCCAGCGGCGTGCCGGCCAATCGGCGGGCGAGGGGGGACAGATCAATCATGGCAAGGCAATCAACGAGGCAAAGTTAAGACACTGGAACCACGGCACGACTTTCGAGAACCCGGCGGCCAGCAGGCGTTCGCGGTGTTCTTCGAGGCTGTCGGGCTTCATGACGTTTTCGATGGCGCTGCGCTTCTGGGCGATTTCCAGTTCGCTGTAGCCGTTGGCGCGTTTGAACGCGACGTGCAGATCGGTGAGCAACGCATGTTCTTCGGCATCGTTGAAGCGCAGCTTCTCCGAGAGAATCAATGCGCCGCCCGGCAGCAACGATTGGCGAATACGCGAGAGCAACGCGGTGCGCTGATCCGGGGCGATGAATTGCAAGGTGAAGTTCAGCGCGACCACCGAAGCAGGCTGGAAATCGAGGGCGAGGATGTCGCCTTCGATCACTTCAACCGGCAGCAACTCCTGGAACATCGAATCCTGACCGTTGAGGTATTCGCGGCAGCGTTCGACCATCGCGGCGGAGTTATCCACAGCGATCACCCGGCAACCGTCGGTGCGCACGTGGCGGCGCAGGGCTTGAGTGACCGCGCCCAGCGACGAGCCGAGATCGTAGAGCACGCTGTTCGGCTGGGCGAACTGCGCGGCGAGCACGCCGAGGTTTTCGACGATGGTCGGGTAACCCGGCACCGAGCGCTTGATCATGTCCGGGAACACCCGCACCACGTCTTCATTGAAGGCGAAGTCGGGTACCTGGGCCAAAGGCTTGGCGAAAATGCGATCGGGTTCTTTGCTCACGGCGGTTCCGGCGGTGTCGGTGGAAAAGGCCGGCATTTTAGCCAAAAGGGCGCGGGGATGCTTGGGTTGTCTGATAAAACGCGGGGATATTGCTCTGGTTGATCGTTCCCACGCAGAGCGTGGGAACGATCAGAGGCTGGCGCGTTTGCTTTGGGAGAAGGCGGAGGCGGCGATGCCCCACTGGCCCAGCCAGTAGCTGAGAATGATCACGTACGGCGCGGCGTGGAATGGGGCGACGAAACGATCAATCCCAATGACGCTGTCCGAGAACACAAACGCCAGCGCACCGCCCGCCGCCAGCAACGCCGAGCGTTTCGGCACATCGGTGCCCAAACGGGCCAGCGCACGCCAGAGCATCGCGCTGATCGCCGTGCCATAAACAATCACCGGCACCAGCAATGGTCCAAGACCGCTGGAAATCAGAAGACCCAGCAGCACCGCGCCCACTCCGAGGGCAACCACCAGCGGCAAAATCGCCAGACGCTTGCAGTCACTCAGATAAGCCTTCAGATACGCCAGATGCGCGACCAGAAACGCGCCGAGGCCGAATACAAACAGGTCGCCCGGCCATGCCAGCAACACATCACCCAGCAGCGAGAAAATCAGACCCAGACTGATCCAGCGGCGATAGTCGCTGGGTGGCGCATCATGCAACCAGCCAAGCAACGCCAGCACTGGCAACGGTTTGACCAACAGGCACAGCAACGCCGCATGGGTGCTGACACCGTAGAGAAACGTCACCGCGCCCATCAGCGCCAGAATCAGCCAGCCCACGATCAATTCACCGAAATGGCGCAGTCAAAAGTTTCCACCGGCAGCACTTCTGGCGCCCACGGTTGTTGCGAGGTCAGGCGCAGACGCCCGGTGCCGGGGGCGAAGGCCTGGAAGCGCCAGGTCGACAGACCTGCTGCGCCGACCACACCGGCATCTTCCGGATTGCTGTAGACCTCGGGGCTGAGTGCGCGCAACACGCCGCCAGCGGAATCCTGAATGGCCCAGCGGTAACCGGTCGTCGGGTTGCTTGGTAATGTGATGATCAGGTTTTGCCCGTTGCTCAGTTGTACGGGGCATTCGCTTTGTTTTTCCACGGTCACGTTGTGTTTCGGTTGAGTGGCGCAGGCGGCCAGCAACGAAAGGGCGAGGGGGAGAAACAGGCGAGTGGGGGACATAAGGTCAGCGGCTCCGACGTTGGCGACGAACGGCGAGCATAACTGAAGATGAGACAAAGTGTGACAATGCCAAGCCCTCACCCTAGCCCTCTCCCAGGGGGAGAGGGGACTGACCGGGGGATATTGGCGAGGTACGCCGACCTGAGCGTGCGTCAGCGAATCCATAATCGACCCGGTGTTTCAGGTCGGCGCATAGCGCAAGACGGCTCGGTTGGCTCCCTCTCCTGGGGGAGAGGGCTGGGGTGAGGGGCTACGGGCTACCGGTCAGAACAGTACCTTCGCCACATCGGCAAACCGCTTGGCGAAGTGCACCGTAATCCCTTCCTTCAGATAATCCGGCAATTCCTCAAAGTTACCCCGATTCGGCTCCGGCAAAATCAGCTCGAAGATCTTCTGCCGACGCGCCGCAATCACCTTCTCACGCACTCCGCCAATCGGCAGCACATGCCCGGTCAACGTCAGTTCGCCGGTCATCGCCACACCTTTTTTCGGTGGCTGATTACGCGCGAGGGAGAGCAGGGCGCTGGCCATGGTCACGCCGGCGCTCGGGCCGTCTTTCGGTGTTGCGCCTTCGGGAACGTGCAGGTGGACGAAGGCTTCGTCGAAGAACTTCGCGTCACCGCCGAACTGTTTCAGGTGCGAACTGACGTAGCTGTAGGCGATCTCCGCCGATTCCTTCATCACATCGCCCAATTGTCCGGTGAGTTTGAAGCCACGGTTGAGCGTGTGAATCCGCGTCGCTTCGATCGGCAATGTGGCGCCGCCCATGCTGGTCCAGGCCAGACCGGTAATCACGCCCGTGCCGGATAGCACTTGTTCATTGCGGAATACCGGATGACCGAGTGACGCTTCGAGGTCTTTCGGCCCGAGTTTGATCACCGCTTTCGGCTCGTCGATCAGCTTCATCACCGCTTTGCGCACCAGTTTGCCCATTTGCTTTTCCAGCTGGCGCACGCCGGCCTCACGGGCGTAACCGTCGATCAAGGCTTTGAGCGCGGTGTCGCTGATGCTCAGGCTGCCTTTCGACACGCCAGCCTTCTCCAGCAGTTTCGGCCACAGGTGACGCTTGGCGATGGCGACTTTTTCTTCGGTGATGTAGCCCGACAGGCGAATCACTTCCATGCGGTCGAGCAACGGACCCGGAATCGAATCGAGGGTGTTGGCGGTGCACACGAACAGGACTTTCGACAGGTCCATGCGCAGGTCGAGGTAGTGGTCGAGGAATTCGACGTTCTGTTCCGGGTCGAGTGTTTCCAGCAGCGCCGAGGCCGGGTCGCCCTGGTAGCTTTGGCCCATCTTGTCGATCTCGTCGAGCATGATCACCGGGTTCATCACTTCGACGTCTTTTAACGCCTGCACGAGTTTGCCCGGCTGCGCGCCGATGTAGGTGCGGCGGTGGCCCTTGATCTCGGCTTCGTCGCGCATGCCGCCGAGGCTGAAGCGGTAGAACGGTCGGCCAAGGGATTCGGCGATGGATTTGCCGACGCTGGTTTTACCCACGCCCGGCGGACCGACCAGCAGCACGATGGAGCCGCTGATCTCGCCTTTATAAGCACCGACGGCGAGGAATTCGAGGATGCGGTCCTTGATGTCGTCGAGGCCGGCGTGGTGTTTGTCGAGGATTTTGCGCGCGTGCTTGAGGTCGAGTTTGTCCTCGCCGTACACGCCCCACGGCACCGAGGTCGCCCAGTCGAGGTAGTTGCGGGTGACCGCGTACTCTGGCGAACCGGTTTCGAGGATCGACAGTTTGTTCATTTCTTCTTCGAGGCGTTTCTGCACCTGCGCCGGCAGGACTTTGCCCTCTAAACGCTGCTCGAACTGTTCGAGGTCGGCGCTGCGGTCGTCCTTGGTCAGGCCGAGTTCCTGCTGGATGACCTTGAGTTGTTCCTTGAGGAAGAACTCGCGCTGATGCTCGCCGATCTTGCGGTTAACTTCTGCCGAAATCTCTTTTTGCAGGCGCGCGACTTCGACTTCCTTGCGCAGCATCGGCAGGACTTTTTCCATGCGCTTGAGCATCGGCACGCAGTCGAGCACGGCTTGCAGCTCGGGGCCGGTGGCCGAGGTCAGGGCGGCGGCGAAGTCGGTCAGCGGCGACGGATCGTTGGGGCTGAAGCGGTTGAGGTAGTTTTTCAGCTCTTCGCTGTACAGCGGGTTGAGCGGCAGCAGTTCCTTGATCGCGTTGATCAGCGCCATGCCGTAGGCCTTGACCTCGTCGGTCGGCTCGGTGGGCTGGTGCGGGTATTCGACTTCGACCAGGTACGGTGGGCGGTGGTGTTTCAGCCAGGTCTTGATGCGTACGCGGCTCAGGCCTTGGGCGACGAATTGCAATTTGCCGTTTTCGCGGCTGGCGTGGTGGACTTTGACCAGGGTGCCGTATTGCGGCAGGGCGCCAGTGTCGAAGTGACGCGGGTCTTCCTGGGGCGTGTCCATGAAGAACAGGGCCAGGGAGTGGTGTTCGGATTTGCTGACCAGTTCGAGGGTTTCGGCCCACGGTTCTTCATTGACGATGACCGGCAGGACTTGCGCCGGGAAGAACGGGCGGTTGTGGATCGGGATGATGTAGACCTTGTCCGGCAGGTTCTGGCCGGGCAGGGCGAGGCCTTTGCCGGAGGAGGTGTGTTCGATGTGTTCGGCTTCGGTGTAGTCGTCGGGGTTTTCCGGGAATTCTTGCTGGTCGCTCATGGGGCACCTGCGCAATGGGGTATGGGTCTTAGATGGGGCAGGGTTTGGGTGGTTTCAATGGGGGGCGGTGTTTCTGATTGTGTGTTCAGGGTTTTGACAGGGTTCACGCTTTTGACTTGGCGGCCTTTGGGCCGACCAGGTTCTTGGGGTTTTGGGGGGATATCCGTTGCTTCGGGTGCTGCGGCTGGCGGTTTCGCCCTTACGGCGACTCACTTTTTTTCAAACGCCAAAAAAAGTAAGCAAAAAACGCTTGCTCCTACGTGCGGCCCGCTCGCTGGGGCTCGGGGTTCCTTCGCTGCGGGATCGATCCGGGCGCAGCGCCTACGGTTTGCTTCGCTGCACCTCCTCTCGCTGTGTTTGGCTGCGCCAAACGGTCGCTGCGCTCCCACGCCCGGATCAATCCCTCCGCTCAGCCTTCCGACGTCGCCCGTGGATCAAGATCAAGATCAAGATCAAGAGCAGGCGAGCTGACACTCGGCCTATTGAGTGGTGAGGAGCACGGGTATTCGGCTTTGGGTTTGTGGTGGATCTGCCCTCACCCCAGCCCTCTCCCGGAGGGAGAGGGGGCCGATTTGTGTGCTTTTCAAAGCTTGAGTTCAACGCGTTATTGCATGTCGGCGTATCTCTCCCTGAGAACTCGGTCAGTCCCCTCTCCCTACGGGCGGTCCGACGTTTCGGGAGGGTTAGGGTGAGGGGCTTTTGATTTTACGTTCTGCATTTGGGTACGGGGTTACCTGACCAAGGTCGTTACAAAGGCCAGGTCAGTTCCTGGAGCAGAAAGAATCCGTTACAGGTGAGTTCACGCGTGTCATCCGTGTAGCGTGCTTTGCCGGAAAGTTTGAAATCGTTGAGTTCATATCGGTACAGGCTGGGACTGGGTCTGGAGACAGCGATAGTTGAAGAGGATTTCATTTCATATTCATAAAACTGGATACCCCGGTCTGTAACGACTCTTTCAGAGTAGCCAGGTGTGGATGGCTTTAGCAGGTCGCGAAGTGAAACGGAAAAAGTTCGTTCGCTCGATAAACCTTTGTGGTGACCGAAATCAAAGTAATAACCTCCTAACGGGTTGAAAGACACAGAAGTGGCTGTGGTCCTGTAGCTGGTCAGATCTAAATATGTACCGCTGATAGTGCCTTTCACATCAATATCAAGAACGCCGACGGCGAAGACTGCTGGGGATGCTTTTGAAGTTGTCATGGGGAGCTTCCTCGATTGATTGAGTTGGAGAAGGAAGTCTGAGAGAAAAGGCATAAACAGTTAACTGTCACATCTGACAGGTTTTTATGCCTATTCGCGATGATGTACCAAGAGGCGAGTTATATAGGCGGCGCAAGTTGATCCGCTGTGGCATCTACAGTGCCTGAAGAATGTGCACAAAAAAAACGGTGCCTCTCGAGAGTCATCTGCAATTTGACGGTTTACTCATAGATCAAAATTCATTGCGGTTTATTTCGAACCAATCTTGAGCCCCTGTAATTTCTGACAGTAGACACGTTGCCCGGTCGATCCGAGATTAACCAAACGTCCTCAGGCAGGACGGTGCATGCCAATTTACGGACTTCAAGGAATCCAGCCATGAGTTATACCGATACGAATTATGAGGGCTTCACTATTCGCGAATACTCCTCCGACACCCCGGGTCTGCGTTATCGGGTGATCTATAGCGCAACGGATGAGAGTTCTTTGCTTGAGACCCGCAAACAGGCCGAGCAATTGATCAATGATCGATTGCAGCGGATGAAAAGTGGTGGGAAAGCTTTTTGAGTCAACCGGGCTAACGCTCACCTTGTGTAGGAACTGTCGCACGTTGCTCCTACACAAGGTGAGTTGTCAGGTATTTGCAGGGATTTCGTGGTTATCCAGCACGCGGTTCACCGCCAGTTCGGCGAGCATGATGATTTGCTGAATCGCCAGAATCGTCCTCCGCTGCGGCAGGTCGATGTAGGCGGCGATGTCGCTGGTCATGAGGCTGGCCTGGGCCAGGGATTCGCAGGCGTGGACCAGCAGGCTTTCGCTGTCCTGTTCGGGGGCAACCTGGAACATGGTGCTGGGTTTGTGGAAGCGCAGGGTTAAGGCGTTGGGTTTGAGGTAGTGGTCGAGGGCGCGTTCGGCGGCTTCGTGGAATTTCTTTGAATCGGGGGATTCGTAGGGCGAGGTGTCGTTGGTTTCGGGGGGATTGGGTGTTGGTTTTTTCATTTGTTGCTCCTCAGGAATTGGGCCATTCCTCTAATTGCCGCGACGCAAAAAGAGGGTGGCAGCTGTACGCGGGTTCGCGGACCGACCTGAGCATTCGGCATACCCGAAGGTATCCCGCGTACAGCCACCATAAAACAAGCACTCGGGGTGCTGCTGTTAAGCGGCGGCAATTATGCCCCAGAAGTCGGGCCGCGACGCCCGTTCGCTGAATTTGCAGCGACCCCCAGAGCCTATCCAGCCAATTTCCGAGGCACAACCGACGCGACTTGTCGGAAAACTCCGTGTCACTTTCAACGTCTGTAGGACGAGCACATTTCCCACAGATAAACACTTTTCAACCTGTGGGAGCGAGCCTGCTCGCGAAAGCGGTGTGTCAGGCACCGTAGATGTTGAATGTGCCGACGCCTTCGCGAGCAGGCTCGCTCCCACAGGGTCCTCAGGTGTATGCAGAAATGGCATGCACAAAAAAGGCGATGCCCCTCACGAGACATCGCCTTCATTTTTACCGCCGCTAAAACTTATTCCGGCAGTTTGTACGCAATCACGTAGTCACCCATTTTGGTGCCCAGCGAGCCGTGACCGCCGACGACCAGCAGGACGTATTGCTTGCCGTCCTTGCCGGTATAAGTCATCGGAGTTGCTTGGCCGCCAGCCGGCAGACGCAATTTCCACAGCTCTTTACCGCTGTTCACGTCGTACGCGCGCAGGTACTGGTCGAGGGTGCCGCTGAGGAAGCCGACGCCGCCAGCCGTGACCATCGAGCCGCCCATGCTTGGCACGCCCAAGGTGAAGCCGATCGGGATTGGCGAGCTGTCGCGGCTGGTGCCGTTTTTGCGTTTCCACACGACTTTGCTGGTGGTCAGGTCGATACCGGCGACGTAGCCCCAGGCCGGGGCCTGGCACGGTACGCCGAATGGCGACATGAACGGGTGCATGATCACCGCGTATGGCGCGCCGGTGTTCGGTTGCACGCCAGCGGTTTCGCTTTCGCGTTTGCTGCCGGCGGCGACTTGCTCGCGTGGCACCATTTTCGAAACGAAGGCCATGTAGTTCGGGCTGGTGAACAGCATTTGGCGAACCGGATCGACCGAGACGCCGCCCCAGTTGAACACGCCGACGTTACCCGGGTAGATCAGGCTGCCCTGTTCCGACGGCGGGGTGTACTGGCCTTCGTAACGCAGTTCTTTGAACTGGATGCGGCACAGCATCTGGTCGAACGGGCTCGCGCCCCACATGGCTTTTTCGGTCAGTTCCGGGGCCAGCAGGTTGAGGTCCGAACGGGCCTGGGTCGGTGCGGTGTGGTCGCCTTTCACTGCGCCTTGCGGGACCGGGATTTCCTTGATCGGGATGATCGGCGTGCCGTCACGACGGTCGAGGACGTACAGGCTGCCCTGTTTGGTCGGAGCGATCAGCGCAGGTTTCACGCCGTCGGCGGTTTTCATGTCGAGCAGGGTTGGCTGGCTGCCAACGTCCATGTCCCACAGGTCGTGGTGAGTGAACTGGTAGTTCCAGCGCACTTTACCGGTGGCCAGGTCCAGAGCCACGATGCCGGCGCTGAATTTCTCGGCGCCCGGGGTGCGATCTGCGCCCCACTGGTCTGGGGTCTGGTTGCCCAGTGGCAGGTACACCATGCCGAGTTTTTCGTCGACGCTGGCCAGCGACCACATGTTGGCCGAGTTGCGGCTGTAGGTTTCGCCCGGTGCCAATGGCTCGGTGGCGTCTGGCTTGTCGCTGTCCCAGTTCCACACGAGGTGACCGTCGCGCACGTCGAAGGCGCGGATCACGCCCGATGGCTCGTTGGTCGATTCGTTGTCGGTAACGTGACCGCCCATGATCACCAGGTCACGGGTAATCGCCGCTGGCGAGGTGGAGTAGTAGCCGCCAGCGGTGAACGGGCCGATGCCTTGGGTCAGGTCAACCACGCCGTTTTTGCCGAAGCCTTCGCAGATCTTGCCGGTGTCGGCGTTCAGGGCGATCAGGCGGGCATCAGCGGTTGGCAGGTACAGACGACGCGGGCAGGCCTGAGCAACGGCTTTGCCAGCTTCGGAAATCACCGCCGAGGCTGCGTTTTCAGTTTTCGCGTAAGCGGCTTCGTCGTAGTACGACACGCCACGGCAGGTCATGTGGGCGAAGCCTTTGAAGCCGACCGGGCTCTTGATCTGCGGGTCGAAACGCCACAGTTCTTTGCCGGTGTCCGGGTCCAGGGCCAACACTTTGCTGTGCGCGGTGCAGGCGTAGATCATGCCGTTGGCTTTGAGCGGGGTGTTTTCGTTGGTCAGCTCGACCGGGTCATCTGCCGTTGGCAGGTCGCCGGTCTGGATGCGCCAGGCTTCTTGCAGCTTGCCGACGTTGGCCGGGGTGATCTGCTTCAGCGGCGAGTAACGGTCACCGAACTCGGTGCGGCCATAGGCCTGCCAGTCGCCATCGGGCATGGCTGGCGCGGTGCTGGTGGTGTCCGCGGTGTCGCGGCCCAGTTCGCCGAAGGTTTCGCCCGGATGGGTGAACAGGCTGGCCAGAGCGGTGACGCCGGCCAGCACCACAGCGACGGTCAGACCGCCAGTGCCCAGTGGCGCCGGGCCGTTAAGCAGCAGCGGACGACGGAACCACGGCAGCAACATCACGAAGCCGAGGACAAACCATAGGGCCAGACGTGGCACCAGTTGCCACCAGTCCAGACCGACTTCCCACAGCGCCCAAACGGTGCTGGCAAACAGAACGATGGCGTACAGGCCCAGCGCTGCGCGACGACGCATCAGCAACAGGATGCCGGACAGCGCAATGCCGATACCGGCCAGCAGGTAGTACAGCGAGCCGCCGAGCATGCTCAGCTTGATCCCACCGGCCAACATGGCCAGGCCCATCAGTAGAAGCAGAATGCCGAGCAGGCTCGGTAGCAAACGGCCCCGACTCGAAGCACTTTCGGTGCTCATAGTGTGATTCTCCGTGACGTTTATGTAGTCCCGCGCTGTAGTCACTTTAGATGACGATTTGGCACAGGCATGGTTCAGATAAAAACTTGTCTAGCTAACGAATTTCATAAATCCCCTGTGGGAGCTGGCTTGCCAGCGATGGCGGTCTATCAGTTGGCATTTTCAGTGACAGACCCACCGCTATCGCTGGCAAGTCGAATCGTCGCACCGCAGCTCCCACAGGTTTTTTTGGTGTCGGTTAGAACGAGGACTGGATCTTGATCCCGCCGATCAGGGCGTCGTCGACGTTGTTCACGCCACCGGGGTGGCGGATGTATTGCAGGTTCGGGCGTACGGTCAGCCAGTTGGTCACGTGCACGCCGTAATACAGCTCGGCGCTGTATTCGGTGTCTTGCGGCGGCAGGAAGGACGGGTCGTCGTAGTCGTACACGGCGTTGGCGCGGTTGCTGGCTTCAGCGTTTTTGCGGAAGGCCGGGTTGACGTGCACGCGGGCGAGGGCGAAGCCGATGTCGTCCTTGGCGCGGGCATCGAACGGGCCTTTGTAGGTGATGCCGGCCTGCACGTAGTTGTCGATCGCGTTGGTTTTCTTGTCGTGCATCGTGCCGTTGGCGAACACGCTCAAGCCGCGACTGTTATCGCTGGCGACGCTGGTGATCTGCTGCTGGATACCCAGCCACACGCCGTGTTTGCTCGACGCGCTGCGGTAGGCTTCGCCGCTGAGGGCGGCTGGTTGGCCGTGGTTGTCTTTATAGACGTCAGTGGCGTTGGCGTTGCTGTAGTAGTAACCGGCGCGATATTCACCCGGCAGGCCGTTGAGTTTCGGCGTCCACACCAGTTCGATCGGCAGGATTGCGCCTTGGGTGCCGCTGCCGCTGAGTTTGAAGCCGTTGCCGCGATCGAGGTTCGACGGGTTCTGCTCGTAAGCGCCGACCTGTGCGTACAGCTCTGGGGTCAGGTGATATTTGACGCGTAGCGCCCACTGGCTGACCGGCCAGTTGTACCAGATGCCGCCGACCCAGTTACCGACCTGCGAGCCGCAGAACGCGAGGTTCTGGAAGTCGCACGGGAAGCTGTTGAAGTCTTCGCCTTCGCCGAAACGACCGACCTTGATGTCGAGTTTCTGATCGAAGAATTTCTGCTGATACCACATCTGCGTCAGGCGCGTGGTCTGGCCACGGCCCCAGACTTCCTGAGCCGAGGTGAAGCCGCCAACGCGCGGATCGTTGATGCGGTCGTTGCTGATGTTGTTGCCGCTGCGTTTGGTGATGGTCAGTTGAAACTCGGCGTCGTCCCAGCCGAGGATCTTCTGCAGGTCCAGGTGTGTGCCAAGGCCGAACTGATCGCTGTAACGCGCGGTGCGGTCATGGTCGTAGCCACCGTGGAGGTTGCTGCCCATTTCGCCGGTGTAATCGAGCTTGAAGTCGTAGCCTTTTTCCGAGAGTTCTGTACGCGTGCCGTTCCAGTCACCGAGCATGTACGGTGAGTCACTGTCGAACGCGGGCGCCGCTTGGGCGCAAGTGGCGAGGCCGAGGGCGGTGCAGCCGCCTAGGGTGCGCAGGGCTGAGATAGCGCTGTCTCGGGAGAAGGAAAAATCGGGCATGGCTAAGTCTTTTTTTGGTGTTTTCGGGGGTGCGAGCTGAGTGCTTCAATAAGTCGCAGGCAGTGAAGCGATTCAGCGGAAGGGCGGCAGGATAATGATCTGTTACAAAAAGACAAAGGCCTTTTGTGAACATGCATCCTTTCGGATTTGGTAACAGTGCGAAAAGATCGCAGCCTTCGGCAGCTCCTACATTGAAATGCATACACCTGTAGGAGCTGCGGAACGCTGCGATCTTTTGACCTTGACCTACATTTGAAGGAAGCCCTTCCACCGAACCACCCCCTCGGCTAAGGTGCGCGGCTTCTGCATTTTCACTTCGCCCAAAGGCCTGGCATGAACGAACAAACCCCCGATCCGCTGCACGGCGTGACCCTTGAACAGATCCTCAATGCGTTGGTGGCCCATTACGAATGGTCGGGGCTGGCCGAGCGCATCGATATTCGCTGCTTCAAGAGCGACCCGAGCATCAAGTCGAGCCTGACGTTTCTGCGCAAAACCCCGTGGGCGCGGGAGAAGGTCGAGCGTTTGTACGTAAAGTTGATGCGCACCAAGCGACCGCTCTGAAATGGACGCCGGTTGTTGGCGCCGTCGCCTGATTACCTGCGCAGCCGTTCTAGGCTGGGCGGGTTTGGGCATTCAGCTGTACCTGATTTTCTTCGCCCGTTTAAGCGTTGGCGCGAGCCTGTTGGGCGGCGTGGTGAGTTTTTTCAGCTACTTCACGATTCTGACCAATACGCTGGTGGCGACGGTGCTGACCTGTGCCGTGACCGCGCGTGAGTCTGCTGCGCGCCGCTGGTTCTTGCAGCCGTGGGTGAGCAGTGGCATTGCCGTGAGCATTGCTGTGGTCGGCCTCGCCTACAGCATCTTGCTGCGGCATTTGTGGCATCCCGAAGGTTGGCAGTTTATTGCCGATGAACTGCTGCACGACGTGATGCCGCTGCTGTTTCTGGTCTATTGGTGGGTGTGCGTGCCCAAGGGCACTTTGTGCTGGTGGCATCTGCCGGTGTGGCTGATTTATCCGCTGGTGTATTTCATTTACGCCTTGCTGCGCGGGCATTGGCTCGGCGCGTATGCGTACCCGTTCATTGATGTGGCGGTGTTGGGTTATCCACAGGTGCTGGTCAATGCCGGGGGGATATTGGTGGGGTTTGTGGTGATTGGGTTGCTGGTCATTGGCATCGATCGCTGGCAAGCCGCACGAAGTTAAGATACAGGGTGGGAGCGAGCCTGCTCGCGAATGCGTTGTGTCAGTCACCATGGATGTTGAAGGTGCTGACGCCTTCGCGAGCAGGCTCGCTCCCACAGGGTTCTCATTCTTCTTCGGGACTGCCCTCGGCGCGCCAGTAACCGACGGCTTTGATCAGTTGCTCATCCAGCCCATGCTCATCGATCAGCACCCGGCGGATCTGCCGTGAAACTTTCGTTTCCGTCGCGACCCACGCATACAGATTGCCCTTGGGCACCTGCAATTGCTTCACCGTCGCCAGCAGATTGTCCCGGCCACCCTCGCGCAACACCCAGATCACATTGACCTGCGCCGGGCTCTCCAGTATTTGCTGCTCGGCGCCGTTCTCCACTTCGATCACCACCAGCGCCTTGCGATTGGCCGCCAGACCTTCGAGACGCCGGGCGATGGCGGGCAGGGCGGTTTCATCGCCGATCAGCAGGTAGCTGTCGAAAATGTCCGGCACGATCATCGAACCGCGCGGGCCGCCGATGTGCAGGAATTGCCCGGGTTGGGCCTGTTCGGCCCAAGTCGACGCAGGGCCGTCACCGTGCAGAACGAAGTCGATATCCAGCTCCAGCGCATCGAGGTCGTAGCGACGCGGGGTGTAGTCGCGCATTTCCGGTTTCGGCCCATCGTCCTTGCCGGCGCCGAGCACCATGGTCTCCAGCGCTGCCACCTGTTCGGCATTCTGCGGGAACAACAGTTTGACGTGATCATCGGTGCCCAGGCTGATGAAACCGGCCAGCTCCGGCCCACCGAGGGTGATGCGGCGCATGCGCGGGGTCAGGTCGACCACGCGCAGGACTTCGAGCTTGCGGCGTTTGATTTCGTGCATCACGCGGTGAATGGTTTGGGTATCGACTGCAGTCATTCGCTTTTCTCCGAAACAGGTTGAACGGCAGGGCCGTCGACGATGGCTTTGGCGGTGTCGTTGAGCAGGTCACGCACGCGCAGGATTTCTTCGGCGCTCCAGCGGCCGTGGTGCATCTGCAGGGCATGGCGCAGGTTGTGTACCGCTTCGTGGATTTCCGGCGGCCGATCATGGCCGCGCAGCGAGCGTTTGCTCACATCGATGCGCATCCGCACACCGTCCAGCGCCACGGCTTGCTCGCTTAAAGACAAACGACCGGCCTCGGTGACGCTGTAGCGTTTTTTGCCACCCTCGGCGTCGCCGGTGATCAGCTCGCTCTCTTCAAGAAAGGTCAGGGTCGGGTAGATCACCCCGGGACTCGGGCTGTACGCGCCGTCGAACATGCCTTCGATCTGGCGGATCAGGTCATAGCCGTGACACGGCTGTTCAGCGACCAGCGCCAGCAACAGCAGTTTCAGATCGCCGGGGGCGAACACCCGGGGGCCACGGCCGCCGCGCTCGCGTCCGGGGCGCTTCTCGAAGCCGTCACGGCCGTCGCCGTGTTCGCGGTGGGGGGAATGATGGTCTCTCATTTCTGTCTTCTCTCGTCGTGTTTAGATACAACTTAAGATATATCTTAAGGCGGGCGCAAGCGCTTTTTCCCTGAGCCGTGACCCGGGCTGACGAGCGGCATCTGCAAGGTAAATGCAAGCGATGGGTGTTCAGGCGGGATTTCGTCAGCGATAACTTGAAAGTTAAAGTCATCACTCTATTTGCTGTAGAGTATATGTTCTAAACAACGCAATGTAGCCGTGCTGGCAGGGCGAAGTTGCTGTATGGTTTTTTAACTTAAACTGTCTGTAGGGGATAACTTACAGTTACTGTTTCGAATATTGTTTTTTTGTTCTTTTTTCTCGCGGGTCATGGGGTTGTTTAACTACGAGGTTGTCGGAAGTTGCCTGCTTACTTCCCAGAGTTAACAGCCGATGATGCTCCGGCATTGAAAGTTTAAGTTGACCTGAAACAAGCCGGGCAGCGATTCGGCCAGTGTTGGTCTTGAACTTTCAATGCTCATCCCCCTATCAAGAAAACAGGTACATAACGATGTTCAAGAAACTCGCAATCGCCGCTCCACTGGCTCTTCTGGCACTGGGTTCCACTGGCGCATTCGCCGCTGGTGAAGCGTCGCACTCGATCAGCCTTGTCGCTCATGTGCCGACCAACGGTTTCTATGTTGTGCCGACCGACCCGGATCTGGTCAACAAGGACCAGGACATGAGCTATCAGCCAACCACCGGCAAGATGCGCGACGTCAATGGTTTCTTCGATGTGCGTAACAACAACGGCTCGGTACACGCCAGCCTCGAAAGCCAGCCGAAACTGATCGCCGGCAATACCTCCATTGACCTGCGTGTGTTGCTTAACAACAGGGAGTTGACCTTGACTCCGCAAATGGTGGTGGGCGAGTCGGAGTCCGACGTCAACTACCGCGCGCCGCTGAACATCAGCGCCGTAGGCAGCAACTTCCAGCCGGGCGATTACACCGGTTCCGTGGCAATGATCTTCGATGCCGTGCCACCGGTTGCGACCAACTGATCACATTGATCGGGCACTAAGCGTGCACTTGTACAAGTGGCGCTAACCGACGGGGCAGTCAGCAGTGGTTGCCCCGCCGGACTTTCCTTGTTTGTAAATCAGAGTACGAGTTCATGTTCCCGATGACACCCATCGCGGCTGCGCTTGCGCTGTTGTTTTGTGCCAGCGCAGCCGTGGCTTCCAACTCCACCGGTACCACACCCCGCAGTCTGCTGGCGCAGGCCAAGGGTTTGCCGGCGGATTTCGAGGAGCATTTCTTTGATGTGCCGCTGGCGGTACGGGTCGAAGTCGATCAGCAACCACTGGGTGAGGCCATGGTGGTGTTATCCCGCGATGATCGCATCACCCTGCTCGAATTCACCGACACCAGCGAAAACCGCTTTGGCCCCGCCGAACGCGAAAAGTGGGCGAGCTATCTCAAGCCCGGCGTGCCGTTGGGGGCGTGCAGCGGTTCCTGCCCGGACCAGTTTCTGGCGGTGCACTACAACCTGGAAAACTCGCTGGTCTCGATTCTCACCGAAAACGCCGAGCGCGATGTCGAGGCCAAACGTTTCTACGATCAGCCTGATGGCGGCAGCCACGGCTTGATGGTGCGCAATCAGCTCAACCTCAATGGCGGTCAGGACCAGGATCTCGGCGGACGCTTTGGCCTCGAAGCCAGCTCCAGCCTGGGCAACTGGAGCCAGACGCTCAACCTGCAATTGGCCCGTCTCGGTGGTCCGGACGACAAGCTGTATCACGCCATTCAAGAGCTGCACACCCAGCGCGAACTGCAAGGCAGTTTTTTCCGTCTGGGTTATTTCACCCCCAATTCCGAAGGGCTGACGCGCCAACCGCGCACGTTCGGCACCAGCCCCGACACCGCCGTCGGTGTGATGTACGGCAGCTCCGATAGCCTGGCCATCAACAGCCCGATGCCTAGCGTTTATCCGATCTACGTCACCGCCAACCGCCAGGGTTCCGTCGAGATCTGGCGCGATGGTTTGCTGATCAATACCCAATCGGTGCCGGCCGGTTTACAGACCCTCGACACCCGACCATTGCCCGGCGGCATTTATGAAGTGGAAGTGCGCCTGATCGAAGACGGCCAGATCACTTCCACCACCCAGGAGCTGGTGTACAAGCCCAACAACTGGCGCAACCTCGACGAGCGCTGGCGCTACAACGTCTTTGCCGGCGAAGAACAGAAACTGCTGAGCAACTGGGACACTCAGGCCAGCGGCAGCCCGACGGCGGGCGCTTCGGTGAATTACCTGCTGCATCCACGGGTGATTCTCGGCCTGTCGGCACGGCAGATTCGCGAAAAACTGCAATACGGCACGTCCATCGACTGGACCCTGGCCAACCACATCAGCCTGTACGCCAACGTCTACAAGACCGAGGATTACGGCACCGGTCTCGATCTGCAAAGCCTCTACAACTATGGCGCCGGTAGCCTCGTCGTCAGCCACAACCGCAGTTGGCTCGACACCACCAATACCTACGATACGTTGCCCGACGGCACCCGAGTGCGCCCGCGCAATGTGTTTATCGGGCAGACCAGCAATTCATCGCTGGCGCTCAACCATCGCATCAGCAGCAAGAGTTCGGTCAACGCGCGGGTTTCGCACAGCGAGGGCAATGTCGAGGGCATGGGTGTCGATCTGGGCTGGACCCAGCGCACGATGGTGCTGGGCAGCGATGCCAGTTGGCGCCTGTCGATTTTTGATCGGCCGGGCAGTTTCAGCAGCGGCGATGCACGCAACCGTGGAGTCGACCTGAGCATCAACATGGCGCTCGGCGCACCCGGTCAGCAGATCACCGGCAGTATCGGGTCGCGCACGGCCCGCGACGGCAGGCGGGACAACAATGCTTCTCTTGGCTGGCGCAAGGATTTTCAGGATCACGTCCTGCAAAACGTGTCGCTCACGGCACTTACCGACACTTACGGGGTGGGCGTTGCCAGCCTCGCCAACTTCCGCACCGACGCGGTTAATGGCGATGGCTTCATTCAGCGCTCCTCCTACAACGGCAACTTCACGGGCGGCCTTAACGTCGACAGCACCCTGGTGGTCGGCGGGCAGCAGATACTCATGACCAGCCAGAGCGAAGTGCGCGGCGCCGGCATGATCGTGGATGTGGAATCGGACATCGAGGACATCGTTCTGCGCGCCGACGATTACAGCGGTGGCGGTGCGGCGTTGAAGCCGGGGCGCAATTTCATCCCGATTACCGCGTATCAGAACAGCTCGGTGAGTTTCGACTTCGAAGGCAACAACGTACCGGCCGCCACCATCGAACCGGCGCGCACTCGTTATCACTTGAACAAGGGCGGCGTGGAATACCGCAAGGTCCGCGTGATGAAAACCCTCACCGTGCTCGGCCGACTGGTGGACGGCCAAGGGCGTCCGCTCAAGGGCCACCACGTGATCAACCACGCCAGCCGTGGGGTGACCGAAGTCGACGGGTTCTTCTCGATGGAAATGAACGCCGGCTCACCGACGCTGGAAGTGCGGCAGGGCAAACAGTTGCTGTGCCAGTTCCGTCTCGATGCCGACAGCCATCGCAGCGAAAACAATGTGTTGATGATCGGTGATTTGCGCTGCACGCCGGACACGCTGGCCGACGTCACCTCCACCGAACAGAAAGCGGGTTGATCCTATGAAGATAATTACAGGGGGATGTGCATTGGTACTGGCGCTGAGCATGTCGCCGGCCCAGGCAATCAATCAGGAGATCCGCGCGCTGTTTCAGCCTGACCCTGCGCAGCCGGGCAAGAATCTGTTCGTCAACCAGACGCCCAATAGTGGTTATTGCGTGAACTTTCCCGCGCAATGCGCGAGCAACAACATGTTCAGCATCGAGTTGCCCGTGCGCTACAGCTCAACAGGCGAGCTTATGCCGGGTGACGATGTCTCGCTGCAGGTCCCTGCTGGCTGGAAGCGGCTAACGGTTACTAATCAGGATACTCAGGAAACGGAGGCCGTAGAGGTACGCATCACTGGTATCGGTTCCCGATTTGTCCTCAGCGATACCGTGGATAACCTGACCGGAGTGGCCGCCCCTACAGGTCATGACATCCTCTGGGAGTCCCGCACAGGTTGGCTGTATGCCCCGGCGCCTTGCCAGGGTACCAGCGTGGCGGGATACAGCGACCGCACTTATCGTTTTTTCTGGCAGACACCTGTGCAAGCGCCCTGTACCAAGACCGCCGCTTTCCGCATCCCCTCGATGTACTTCGACAATATTGATTTTGCTTATGAGCTGAAAACTCCTAACCCGTTGAGCATGTCGAGCGGTCTGTATACCGGATCCATCTCTTACAGCATGGGGCCCAACGGCGATTTCGATATGGGCGCGGCGTTTCAGCCGGACGAGAGCAACCTCACCCTCGACTTCGTGCTGGACGTACAACACACCCTTAAAGTCGATCTGCCACCGGGTGGCAATAAAGTCTCGCTGGAACCCGAAGGCGGATGGGCGCCATGGCTCGACAGCGGGCGCAAGCCGAAGCGGATTTTCCGCGATCAACCCTTCTTCATTTCTGCGTCGTCGCGCTTCAAGGTGATGATGCTGTGCGATTCCCAGGGCGGGCCGTACTGCAACCTCGGCAGCCCCTTGGGCAACTCCGTTCAGATCAAGGTCTCGATGACCTTGCCTGCGGGAATCGAGGGCCCCGGCAATGGCCCCGTCAACAGAATTCCATTGAGCTTCAACAACTGGGCCGGCCCGTTCCAGCCCAGCCTCTATGTCGAGCGCAAGCCCGGCGCGCTGCATTTCGAGCTGGACCCGTTTGCGATCGATTTCCTCCTGCGCCCCGGCCTGAACGACCGGCTGCGCGGCAACATCACCATTATCTGGGACTCGGAAGCGTGAGCGCTCCAGTCTGCCCATCCTCGAAATTCATGGAGTTAAAGACGATGAACCGTGGTTTTCTGCTGGGCGTGCTCAGCGTGTTTTGCCTCACGGCACAGGCCGGTCCGCAAATCAATGTCGGCACCGTGTACGACTATCTCGATGCCGATAAAAGTACCTACCTCAAACGTGTATTCAACAGTGGCGACGCCACGGCATTCGTCAAGATCAACGTGCTGGAAATCATCTACGACGCCGATGGCGTGCCGCAGGAAGTGCCCGTGCAAAACGCTGCCGACGGCGCTTCGCGCAATGGCGTGATGGCCAGCCCGGCGCGGCTGATCGTGCCGGCGCAGGGCATGCAGGGCACGCGTTTGCTGTACATGGGCGAGCGCGATCGCGAGCGCTATTTTCGGGTCCGCTTCGTCCCGGTGGTGCCGGAAAAGGAAGACGAGTTTGTGGTCAGCAACGAAGAGCGCGAAGACTACAAAAACTCGCTTTCAGCCGGGGTCAACGTGATGACCGGGTTCGGCACGATCTTCTTCGTGCGGCCCCGGGACGCGCGTTTCGCCACCGTCGTCAACGACACCGACAGCCGCTACGAACTGCGCAACAACGGTAACACTGTGCTGATTGTCGATGAGTTCAAGAGCTGTTCGCTGAGCAAGGAAAGCGACTGCGGCGCAACCACCAAACACCATGTGCTGGCGGGCAAGACCTTTGCCTTCGATAAGGAAAAGGGTCGTCAGTACAGCTTCTTCCTGATCGAAGGCAGCGAGAAAAAAACCATAAAGATCGCCAGTCGCTAGGTTTGTTTTCCATTGACGCATCGGGTAACCACCATGATCAAGCAATGCACCACCGCCACATTGATGGCTGCCACCGCACTGATCGGCGCTGGGGCGTGGGCCGCTCGCGAAGAACACACCTTCGAAGTTTCCCTGACCATTCCCAGTCGCCCGTTCTACATCATTCCTGCGGAACCGGACTGGATTCACCGACCGCAGCGGCTCGAGTGGGATTACCAGCGCTCGAGCCTCAGCGGGCTGCAGCGGAATTTCGATGTGCGCCATGACAGCAGCGCGATTGAAGCGCGTCTGGCCTTCGACCCTTACATGGAGAACGGTCGGCCCGGTGAAGTGATTGATCTGCGGGTCGCGTTCAATGATGTCGAATTGAGTTCGCACATCACCCCGCGTCAGGTGCTGTCAGAGGAAGAGGCCGCCGGGGGCAAGCGCGTGGCGTTGAAGATCGACCCGATCGAACCGGCGGGTGGTTATCGCCCCGGGGATTATCACGGCAATGTAGTGCTGATGTTCAACGCCAAGGCACCGGGGGCGTAACAGCAAAACAGATCAGGCTCATCAGAGGCAGGACGAATAATGAAAAGGTTAATTTGGCTGGGTGTGCTGGCGGCGTTGAGCATCCCTCAGGCGCAGGCGATCAATCAGGAGATCCGCGCGTTGTTCCAGCCGGACCCTTCAAAACCAGACAAGGTAACGTTCGTCAACAAAACCCCGAACAGCGGTTATTGCGCGACCTATCCGGGCGAATGTGAAAGTAACGGGATGTTCAGCATTGAATTGCCCGTACGTTTCAGTTCCACCCGATACATCGGAGTATTTGACTGGGCGGCAGTCAAGGCGCCCGCCAGTTTTCGGCGGCTGACCATCACAAACAGTCAGACGCAGGAAACCCAGTCAGTGGAAATACGCATCACCGGCATTGGTTCCAAGTATGTGTTGAGCCATCCGGCTGTGCGCCTGGCAGGCGGCAGCAACGCGCTGGAAGGCCATAGCCGGTTGTGGACTACGGGAAATTGGGTGCAAGGCATTCCAGCCCCTTGCTGGTATAGCGGCGTTGGCGCCTACGGCGAAGACAACTGGCGGTTTTTCTGGAAAACCACGCAGGAGGCTCACTGTATCAAGGTGCCGGCCTTTCACATTCCATCAATGTATTTCGACAAACTGGACATCACCTACGAGCTGCGCACGCCCAACCCGTTGAATATGTCTTCGGGCCGGTATACCGGCTCATTGACCTACAGCCTCGGATCTGGGGGGGATTTCGATATGGGCAAACTGTTCGAGCCGGACGACAGCAGCCTGACGCTGGATTTTGTCCTCGACGTGCAACACACCTTGAAAGTGGACATCCCGCCCGGTGGCAACAAAGTCGTCCTTGAACCACAAGGCGGCTGGCAGCGCTGGCTCGACAGTGGACGCAAGCCTGTGCGTCTTTATCGCGATCAGATCTTCCATATCTCCGCCTCGTCGAAGTTCACCATGAAACTTGAATGTGAGCACCGACTGGGCTGGGGCTCGGGCTGCGCCATTGTCGACGGTCAGGGCTTTGGCGGGGCCGTCGACGTCAGTGTCAGCTTGCCCAACGGCTTGACCGACAGCGCCGGGCAATCGGTCCGGCGCCGACCTTTGAATGCCGATACGGTGGCAACGTTTCAACCGGGCCTTTATATCGATCGCAAACCGGGCACCCTGCATTTCGAGGTAAATGAGCAGCAGACCGCCTGGCTGATCGAAAACGCAAAGGGCCGTCCCTATAAAGGCAACATCACCGTGATCTGGGATTCGGAAGTCGATTAGGTCCTGGGCAGAGGCAGCCGTCTGCGATGAACGGCCCCCTCTGCCAACAATCGCTTTCAGAAACCGGCCCGGACCAACGCTTCACGGGTCAGTTTTCTCGACAGTTCCATGCGCTCATAGCCCATTTTCTCCATCAGTCGGTCGTAGAGTTGCGGATCCATGGGATCGCCACTGAACACCTCAACCTGAGGGATGTCGAGTTGATCGGCGAGGACTTCCATTTTTCGGGCCAGTGGATTGAGCAGTGCCGGATCGGTAAGGTTGGCCCACTGTTCCTGCGCCGCGCGCAAATCTTCCAGTCGTTCGTGCCTGACCTGGAAGAGACGGTCATGGGTTTCGTATTGGGTCGGGTGAGTCTTGCGCAAATGCTGCTCCCAGAAATCATTTCCGTCCAAGGGGGCGATCATCTTGTTGACCAGTCCGTCACCGTCTTCACGCTTGATGATCAACGTGTACGCCTCGTCGAGACTCTCCGGGCTCACCCCGGCGCGTTGCCGGTAAAGCAATTTTTCCGATTGCCATGGCAGGCCCAGACGTTCTGCCAGGCCGCTCTGGTACGCCATGTGTACTTGCAGATCGTCCGGTGCCCGGTTGTTCCGAGGGTCGATCAGGTTTCGCTGCGTCTGGCGGCTGATTTCTTCCCGTGCCATATCACCCACGCTTTCCAGACGGGCGCTGCTGCGCGCCAGGGTCAGCAGATTATGGTCCAGCTCCCGGGCCGAGGTCGGCTCTGCATAGGCCTTGGCGACCAGCACCTTCATGCCCATGGAGTTGAACAGATAAGCCCCGCCCTCGTAGCAACTTTCGGGCTCGCCAGCCTGTTGGAACAGTTTTTCGCGCAGGTCCGTATCCAGGGCTACCGCGTCGATCAGTTCCCACACCCGAGCGGTCAATCGTCGGCGTGGCTGGTCAAGCTGGTAGTCGGCTGTGTTTCGTTGCTGGGCAATCACTTTAAACAGGTCTGCGGAGCCAGGTTCCCCCTGGACGTCATGCCACGACTCTTCACGGTAGGGGCTGAGTTCTGCCGATGGGCCGAGACCGGCCGCATCCTCAGGAAGGAGTCGCCAATGGCTGATCTCGTCGTTGCCCGCCGTTGTGTAACGCTGCTCGAAGGAAAAACCGACCAATTTGCGCTGGTAACCGAGACGCAAAAGGTCCCTTTGGGGCAGTTTCGACTGATCGAAGCGTGCCCGCGCGAGCACAAACGCCTGATCGGAGCGGACGGGGACATCGGGCACGCTGTTGATCGGCGATTTGCGCAGGTCGATCCGGAACGTGCGCGGTCGCTGTCGGTTCACCGCGCCCACCTTGAACAACCCCTGGGGCCAGCTCTTGAGTCGGGTATTGGCCAGGCTCAAGTCTCTGAGGCGATACATGCGTCCGATGTCGGGTGGCTGGTTCAGTGGATTGCCGTTCAGGTTCAGCGTGTGTAGCTGAGTCAGCTCACTGAGTTGCCGGATCGAATCGGGATTGAGGTTGATCGAGTTGTCGGCCAGGTCCAGATGTTCCAGTTGTTTCATCCCGCCGATGGTTGACGGTATCTCCCGCAATCCACCCTGGTTCACGCGCAACTGGCGCAAATGGGGGAAACTGCCCAGCAAGCCGTCGGGTGCTGACGATACTTCTGTTTTGCCCAGTTTCAGCGCGGTGATCTGATCGATAAAGGGTTTGAACTCGGGGCGATTACGCAGATCCTTCCACCAACGCTCAAGGTTGCGGGTCAGGAGCTCGGAGGACAGGTCGAGTGTGTAGCCTTGCGCGGGAGCGTCGTTGTGCGCCTTGAAAAACCTGCTTTTGCGCTCGAAGCAATTGACTAACTGTTCCTCGAGATAGAGGCCGCCATTATGCAGATATTCACCTGAAGCTCCGTGAATCGGTTCCCCCGAGGAGTCAACTCCGGCGGGGTAACTGTCACGCCATTTCTCCAATGCGTTGCGAAATTGTTCACGTTCAACCTCCAGGCGTTTGATGGCTTCAACCGGGTCACCCTTGGCACTCAGGTCTTTAATAAAACGCGTCACTTGCGTTTCGTTCAGACCCGGAAAGAGTGCCTTCACTCTCTCTTCCGGAGGACCGGCAAAAAACCACCTTGGCCAGCCGCGTACCAGTGTTTCGGTTTCCAGAGGCACCACCGGCCGAATGGGTGGTTCGGCCAGCACGGTGCGACGCTCGGCAGCAGGCGCGGCGGTTTCCATGATCCAGTTTTTCAGCACTCGACCCTGGCCAAGGCGATAGCCGGTGTCCGCCAGCGTCTGCTCCGGCATTGCGCGCAATATCGATTCATAGAAGTCATCGGCGTTGTGCAGCGTACGGCCGTTCGCATCGATAACCTCGTAACGGCCCTGTTCGTCCCTGACCAGACGTCTGACGATCGGCGCTTTATCCGCCCCGGCGGCGCACCGCAGCGGTCCGTCGGGGCTGCCGCTGCGCACTTCAATGCGCAAATCGGCAAAGCTTGCGGTGTGGAACTTGAGCGTGTTGAGCGTGAGCCGTTCGGTGTCGACGGTCATCAGTTCGTCGCGATAAAAACCCTCGTAGGCGCGGGCGGCTCTCGCTTCGAAATCCAGTTCCCGCGCCTGGGCCTTGAGGCGCAGCGGCAGGCGATGGTCATCGGCGATTCGCTGCAGCTCGGCAGGGCTGGCCTGAGTCACGAGTTTCTCGGCCAATGGCAGCGGCAGATCCGGGAAGGTTTGTCTGACCACGCTGACATCGGCTTTGGCCGAGCGCTGACTGCCCTGGTAGAGGTGGCTGGCGACCGCGCTGCGACGTTCCTCGACAGCGTCCGCGAGTTGACCGCGCAAGGCGCTGACACGCTGGTCGGGCGCGACGTCGTTGCCGAGCAGATTGTTCAGCTCGCCATCGCTGAGAAAACTCACTACCTGCTCTGGCAGCCTGCCGGCGTTGAGATCGTCCAGGCCAATGGTCAAGGTATCGGCAGGCGATGCGTGCGGGTTGCCGTACTTGCGCGAGTAGCCGGTCAGGCTGGCATCGGCATAGACCTCCAGCGACTTGGCCGACGGCCAGCCCGGCAGACCGGTTAATATCGGTTCCAGCCAGACAGCTTGCGGGTCGATCGGTTGCCCGCGGCGAATGTTCGAACTCGCGCTGTTGGCATCGTCATAGGCACCGAAGCGCTTGACTGAATCGGCCAGCAGCGGCGGTGGCGGGCTGTTATCGATGTGCATCTGGCGCAGGGCGTTGTGATCGGTGCCACTGCTGATGCGGATCTGCTCCAGCTCCGTGGGAGAGAAGCGTTCGACGCTGTGGCCCAGGCGCCGCATCAGCGCCTCATCCGGCCAGTCGTGCGGGGTTTCCGCTTCATGCACCCAGGCACCGTGGCCGTTGTGTTCGACTTGCGGCTTGTAGGCATTGGCGCGTTTCGGGTGTTTGATTCGGTGAGTGTTGGACGTCGCTGCCGTCGAAGCCTTTTCGACGTTGTACAGCTTGCCTTCCAGCGGCAGGATGCTTTCGTTGCCGTGCTGATGCAGGCCAAGCCGGTCAGGTTTTGAATTCGGCGAGAGGATCAGGTCGTTGCGTTCGTAAGGGCTCAGGTCCGGGTGCCATAAACTGTCTTTGCCATTGGGTAGCTTGACCGGTTTCATGGCGTCGACCAGCTGTGACAGTTTGACGCGAAAGGCTTCGCCGATCTGTGCGCCCGCCGCGAAGGCGGCCAACTGAATGATGTCGGTCACCACGCTGATCACATGCCCGGCGGCTTCTTCCCAGACGCCTTCGGCCAGATCGACGATGCCTTCGATGACGTCACTGGTCAGTTGGTAAGCGGTGTAGGCCATCATCAGCTCGCCCAGTCCCGGCACAAACGGCGTCGCGATCAGCAGTGCAACGTTGAAGATGTCCGAGACGATTTTCTTGAAGTTGTCCCACCAGGCCCAGCGCGCCTTGCTGTCGGTGTCGGCGGTGGACACGGCGATTTCCCGGGCGTCGTTGAGCATCTTGTTGAGCTTTTGCTGATAGGCGTGTTGCCAGTAATTGCCTTGCAGTGGCAGTTGTTGCATCTGCAGGTTCGGGTTCTCCACGGGGTCCTTGCGCCAGGCTGGCTGCTGATCGGTGGGGTCCTCACGCGGGTGGTACCTGACGACGAACAGCCGTTGCTCAAGGGTGGCGAAGAAATGACCGCGCTGTTGCTGGTCGACAAACTGGCTGAAGAACTGGCGAAAGGTCTGTTCGGTGGAGGCGCAAAAGGCGTCCTCGCGCAGTTGCCGCGCCAGTTCGGTTTTGAAGGCCTTGAGAGAGCTGTATTCCTTCAGCGGGTGATCCGGATCATGAGGGACGTAGACAATCAGCCGTCGCACGCCGCGATTGTCCCGCGTTCTGTGCATCAGCAGGAGCACGCCCGTGAGCCGGGTGTCGAGCATTGACAGGTCACAGCAGTACATCGATCGACCATTGAGCAGTAGCGGTTTGTCCTCCGCCAGATTCAGCAGCATTTTGTAGGCGTCGTACTGGATATCTTCCTTGATCAACGCCAGGTGCGTCGCGACGGCGAGGGCGTCTTTCTGACTTTCATTCACCTTGTATTGCAGCACGCTCTCGGCCACGGGTTCGCCGGGCAGCAGGTAGCTTTGCAGATGTTTTTGGTACTGCGCGCCGATGTCCAGATCCCGGCATAGCGTCTGAAACTGGCTGATGGGCATTTTGTTCTTGATCGGCAGGACATCGAACAGCCCTCGTTCATCGGGTTTGCTGATGTAGTCCGAGCCATGACCGACCGTCTCGCCGCTGGCGAAGTTGTGCAGGGCGGCATCCAGCAACGAGACGGTGCGGGTTACGACGCCGGCGGAAACGTCAACGGCGTACCACGGTTTGTCCTTCGGCAGGTACAGGCGCAGAAAAGTGTTTTTGAGGTCCGGCTCGATGCCGTGACGCTCCTTGATTTTTGCCTTGAGCAGCGGTTCGGCGAAGGTGTAGAGATCGGTTTTGGCCAGCAGATGGTCAACCTGGTTCTGCGAACTCCAGGCCTTGAGATTGGCGTTGGTCAGCCTGTCCAGATAGGCGGCGGGTGCGCTGGTGTACCAGGATTCAATCTTCAGTGGTGTGGCCGCCAGCGCTTTGCCCCGGCTGACGGTGGCGGTCTTGAAATTGTCGTTGACGGCGGACTTGATGAATTCGTAGTGCCGCCCTTTGTCCGCGGTTTCCGCAGGCTGGGGAGAGAGAGACATGGCCAATCATCCTTGATTGTTGAGGAGTGATCAGCCTACTCAGGGCAGGGCAAAACAAAAGTTCAAAGATCGGGAGGCAAACCCCGTGGCGGAGCGCCAAACCTGCGAAAATTCGAATCTGAAAAATGCATGAATACCACCCGCCGAACCGAAAATTCGTCACCCTGATGCAGAAAAAGCCGACACGATTTGTTACCTCGCTGCAGGGCGCGGCGCATCGAGCATCGCCACGCTGGCGGTCTGTGCCGGTTTGCATTGCGAGTCGCTGCCCGGTTGCAGATAAGGCGTCAGAATCGGTGCCATGCCCTTGAGCACCTGCACCGGCAGGGCCGAGGTGAACTTGAAGTTCTCCGCCGAGCGCCCCGGAACGAATGCGGTGAGGGTGCCGAAATGGTGATCGCCGATGTAGAAAACGAACGTCGCGGTACGGTTGATCGACTTCGAACTGAGGATGCGACCGCCCGAACCGATGGCCTCGATGCGGTTGTCGCCGGTCCCGGTTTTGCCCCCCATGGCCAGTGGGCTGCCATCGGCCAGTTTGAAACTGCCGGACACACGTTTTGCCGTACCGGCGTCGACCACTTGCGACAGCGCCTCGCGCATGGCTGTGGCGACCTCGGATGGCATTACCCGTTTGCCCACGTGCGGGTCATTGACCAGTTGCGTTTCGTAGGGCGTGCCGGCGGCGAAATGCAGGCTGTCGATGCGCAGCGTCGGCATGCGCACGCCGTCATTGAGGATGGTGCCGATCAACTCGGCCAGTGCGGCGGGGCGGTCACCGGAGCTGCCAATGGCCGTGGCCAGCGACGGCACCAGATGATCGAACGGGTAGCCGACTTTTTGCCAGCGCTGGTGAATCTCGAGGAATGCTTCGATCTCCAGCATGGTGCGAATACGGCTGTCGCGGGCGCCCTTGTGCTTGCTCTTGAACAGCCAGCTGTAGACTTCCTGACGTTCGAAATGACTGGCCTTGACGATCTCGCTGAAGGTCGCGTCCGGGTGGTTCAGCAGGTAGCCCATCATCCACAGGTCCAGCGGGTGCACTTTGGCGATAAAGCCCTGATCGGGCAAATCGTAGCTGCCGGGGCCGTAGGAATCGTAGAGGCGGATCAGGCGATCATCGGTGAGTTTTTCGCTGAGCTTGGCGCCTTTGAGGTGTGAGCGCACGAAGGTGTTGAAGTCTGCCTGGCTGGCATCGGGCAGCAGATAGCGATGCACGGCGGCCATGCGGATCGGCGTCGGGCGCATGCTGTCGAGGAACGTGTCGAGACGCGCCTGAGTGTCTTTGTTTTTGTACTTTTTCCAGAACTTGAGCTGGAACGAAGTGCCTTCGCGGTCGGCGAAATTCGCCAGGTATTCCTGACGTCGCGGGTCGCGATCATCCTTGAGCAATTCGGCACTGCTATTGGGCCCCGAATAAGTGACGTAGCGCACCACGTCGCGCATCAGCCGAATGAATGGCAGGTTGATCGATTCGCGCAGGGCATCACGCAGGGTGGGCATGCGGCCGTTGTCTTCCTTGCGAAAGTTGTGGAACACGTGCAAACCGCCACCGGTGAAAAACGCCTCGCCGGGGCTCGCCGAGTATTTGCGGTCGAGGGCTGCGCCGAGCATCTTCGACAGGTCATGATCCTTGTTCTGGGTCAGGTAATCGATGACCCACTGGCTCAAGCGGTCCTGATCGGGGACTTCGACTTTCTTCAGCTCCGGCACGCTCATGGCGCCGTACTTGTCGTGCAGTTCGGCGATGATTTGCAGGTAAGTGGTGAGCACGCGCATCTTCGCGGTCGAGCCGAGTTCGAGTTTGCTGCCTTCGTTGATGTCGAACGGCTGGTCGGTGCTGTCGGTCTGCACCCGCACGCGGGAACCGTCCGGGGTCAGCTCGAAGAGGGTGAAGCTGTAGCGCACTTGCGTGGTGCTGGTCGGGGTAAGCAAACGTTCGCCGAGCAGGCCGATTTCGGCGGCATAGGCCGGGTCGGCGAGTTTCTTCAGGTAGGCGGTGGCCTGGGTTTGCAGGTCGCCCTGCAGGGTGCTGGTGGCCGAGAGGTCGAGGCGGTCGAGGTCGTACAGCGGCCGGTTGAGCATGCTCGCCAGACGACTGCGGGCGACGCTGATGCCCTTGTTGGTTTCGATCGGCTGAATGGTCGGCTGGGTCTGCCAGTCGCGATAAGTGACCTTACTGGTGAGGGCAGCATCGGCCAGGGCGTTGTCGATCACACCGTTCTGTTTGAGCAGACGCAAGTGGCTGTCGGTGAGGTCGGCGAGCTCTTCGCGGCCCTTGGTCAGGTAATGCGAAGGGCGGCGCTGGGCGATCATCAGCGAGAGCATTTCACGCAGGGCGATGCCTTTGGCGGCCATGGTCTGCGGATCGGTGGCCGGGCTGTTCAACTGTGCGTTGGCCTGGTTGAAGTCGCTGCCGTACCAGACCCGCAAGCCTTCCGCCATGCCATGCACTTCGCCATGCCCCGGCACCGCCGAGAGCGGCACGCTGTTGAGGTAATCGCGCACGATGTTCTGCCGTGCTCCCAGCGTTTGCGGGCCGGGCTGATAGGCGCGCACGCTGGCGGACATCATCTGCCGCAGCTTCTCGGCACCGGACACCGTCAGGCCATCCGGTGAATGGCGGTACTTTTCCAATTGCGTCGCCAGCGTACTGCCACCCGCCGATTGTCCTGGCAGATGCAGCAATTTAGCGACTTGCGACCACGCGGCCATGCCGAAACGCGGCCAATCCACCGCCGGGTTGGCCAGTGGTTGTTTCGGGTCGAGCAGAAAACGGTTTTCGATGAATAACAGGCTGCTGACCACCACTGGCGGAATGGATTCGAAGCTTGAATAAAGCTGTTGCGGGTAGTTGTACTTGTACAGCGGTGCGGCCCGGCAATCGGTGATCGACAGCCCGGCCTGAATCTTCTCTGAATACGGTACGAACAGGCCTTTGTCGGTATAGCTGAGCAGCGCCGGGGAAAACCGCGTCTGTTCGGTAATGACGTAATTGCGTTTGAGCAGGCGCGGCAGGAATTCATCCAGCGAGCTGTAACCCAGGCGCAAATCGAACGGACCATTGCCCGGATAGCGAATCGCTTCGCTTGGGCCTGGTTCGAGATGGTAAGTCAGCGAAGCAGCGTACTGGCTGAGTTGCCGTGACTGAAAGCGCGAGGTGCGCATTTCCTTGGACGCAGCCAGCCCCACGACGATCGCGATAATCACCAGCAACAACCAGAAAGCCTTCCACCCGTGCCGGTTGCGGCGGGGTTTTTCAGGGACAGGCGCTTCATCCACACGGTCAGTCGGAACCACGGCTTTACTCGAATCGGTTTGCCACAAAGCGCCCATAGTCGATTGATCCATTCACGCAGATTGATCGGACTTGTCTGAAGCTTAGACGTTGGTTGGCGATGGGAGGGAAATTGTGATGCGAGCACGGATCAGGAAGCGATGAGGGCAGCTTCTGGTCGCTTCGCAACCACGTTCTGACTCGGTGAGATTTATACAAATACAGGTGAGGGGTAACTTTTATCATTCTCGGAAATAAAGATACTTAGTTGTAAGTTGGTAATGCTCGTGTTTGGCAATACATATAGCTGGTAATGCTTTCAGGTTTTTTGTCTGGCAGGTTTTGATGTTTACTTTTACTTCATTTGTTTTTCCAGGATGGTTGTATGTCTGAAGTAAATAGTTTGGTGCCTGATGCTGTTTTGCTGGCTGATAGTGAGGCGGCTTTCATCGATGCTGAAAGGATCGAAGTTGGAAAGATTTTGCCACACGCATTGGGAGATTTCGGCGGTGCTTTATCTTGGCCAGTCCCGTTAAGTGTTGATCAGCAGAAGGAAGTGCTGAACGCTGTGCGGATTTATATCGCCAGTCTTGAAGATAGATGGAAGCCGGGCCAAGGGTTGCTGGAACATCTGAACCTGGCGCAACCGCTTGCCAGTGAAACCTTGCTGGATCCCGCCAGGGCCTTGGAGGCGCTTATTGCCAGTCCCCGCGGCCAGGCATTGGGACTGGCGGTACAGACACACTTGAAAGGTATATCCACTGATGCAAGCGTCAATGAATACGCATTGGCTGCTCTTCAGTTGAATCTTGATCCACTGTCCATTGAAAACCCTCAACGCAACAGCGTCGCCGGTTTCGATCTGGCCGATAAACAACATTGGGGTAAGCCGGTATCGTCGGTGTTCAAAAAACTTCGTGAGCACTTGATCAAAGAACTTTTCAGCAACCCTGAAATGGCCGGTTTGGGCGCGCACCTGTTGCTGGCCAGGAACGCTCCTCTGTATCTGATCAAAGATATCCCGGACGGTGTCAAATACGGCGGCCCGGCATGGTTTAACCTGACCGTTGCCACCGAAATGATCGAAGCTCAGTCGCCGGGGAAGGTCGCGAATCTGAGTTTTGCCCAAGTCATGATTTGCGCTGAAAGCGCTGCGCTGGTCGATCCAGCGGTTACCCGGCATGCGCAGACGATAACGCTGATCGATTGGGGCGTTATTCATGGTCTGGTGGAGAGGGAAAGTGATGAAAGCTATACGGAAGTACAACTGAGCGAACTGAAGACGCGTTTCAATGATGAGTTGGCCGACCGGCTCAATACTCCCATCCTGTTGAGCAGTGTGTTCCCGAGTCGCATGGGCATTGCCCGGGCCGGGCTGGAGAAACAGTTTGGCAAAAACTACCCGATCGAGAAGCACGTCCTCGAATGGGAGGGTGAGGTCGAGGCGAATCTATTGACCATTCTCTCCCCCCTGCCAAGTGCAACAGTGGGGCCTGTCGGCATGCACACGTTGCTCGACGTTGCGATGATGGACGGGGCGTACAAGTGGAAAACCAGTGATCCACTTTTGAAGTATCGTATTTACGAGATCAACGAACTGGACCTGCGTGTACGGACAACTTTCAACAGTCAGTTTGAAACAACGCTGAATAACCTCAAGGAAGGCGCCCGGCTAACGTTTCAACATCTGGTATCCGAATTGCCGCTGGAAGACCGGGAAAACCTTGAGTACGGCAAGATCGATTTTTATCAGAACAAGACCTTCAGATTAAGTACGGGTTTTTATGGCAGAAGCGTGATTTTCACCAGCCCCAGGCTGACACTGAGAGTTGAGCGCGGCATCGAAAAAAAAGTCTCGGTGTATTGCATCGATCTGACTGCTGGCTCAATCACCAAAAAAGAGTCTGACCCAGCCACAGAAACAGACCAGGTCGACCGGCAGGTTCCGAGCATCGTGTACGCCACGACGCCTTTTTACCTTGCTGACCAAAAGCTTTCCAGGAAGCTCAGGCAAAGAACCTTTCCGGCCTGGGCTGTGCCTGTTCCCGTCAGCTACTCCAGCGCCAGAACCCGCATCCTTGCCGATGCTTTTGTCGAGCATCTTGATTACGACAGCGAGGACATTCTGAGCGCGGCTGAAGGCCAGACGACTTATGACAAACAAGTGGCGGTCCTGAACTCCCGTGTGGATTTTTTGCTCAACCTGATTCCCTTCAAATCGGCCATCAGCAATTTTATCGACGGCAAATATCTGGACGGTGCAATTGACCTGTTTCTCGATGTCTTGGGGTTCGTCACCGCTGGCGTGAGTGCCGCGGCAAAGTTGGCACAATTGGGCGCCAGGACGGCATCGGCACTCAGTAAGGCGCTCAAGGCCGCGAAAATCATCGGCGCGCTGGTCATTGGCGAACTCAACCCGCTCAGCGGGCTGCACGTTCTGGCTACGGGAGGAGCACGACTCGTAGGCAATGGAGTCAAGTTCCTTGCAAACCGCGGCCTGGAAAATCTCGTCAGATTGCGCGGCGGGGCTGCGGGCACCTATGAGCTGTTGGAGGCGGTGAGTAAACAACACGCGACTGCATTGCCAGGCATCTGGAAGGTAGGCGAGTTGCGTATTGATGGCATAGGCGTTCTGAAAAACGATCAGTGGTACCCCTACAATCTTGCAAGCAATAGAGTTTACGGCCCCCCCGGCGACTTTCAGTCCAGACAAGTGCGTATGGGCAGCCTGTTTGGAGCGGATGCAAACTACGCCGATCGCTATTCGAGTTTTCACGACAATATCAAGGCTGCCTGCACGCCGAACAATGTTTCAGCCTTCAAAGATGGCTTCAACGATGGGCTGGATATTGTCAAAGCCATCCCTGATTACAGTTCCCGCATGAACACGCGGGAATTGTTGGAGTTGGCGACGAAACCTGGTTGGCTCCCCGAAGAAATGGGGGCTTTGACCAGGGAGATAAAAGAGAGTCTGTTTCTGGACGCAGTTATTTATCAAAAGCGACTCCTTGAGGACATGCCCAAAGGTGTCAAAGTCGTGCCGTTTTCGCAGTGCAATTTTCTGGCACGGGTCGATGTGGCTTCCAATGGCAGATGCGCCGCGCTGTCATACGGCATGGCGTACGCCTTTCATCATCGGCGAGAGGGGACGTTTTTCAGGAATGTCACAAAGGCTGCCGATAACCAGAGTGCTCCGCAAGCGGCACAATTTATTGCCGATCTGGAAAAGAGTCAGCAGCGACTGGGTGCCAAATATTCATTCCATACAGGGGGCAAGCCGCAAAAAATGGATGCGCAGAACATCATCGATGAACTCGTCGATGCTCGTGATGAAAAGATACTCATGATCGGCACTAAAAGTCATGGAATGGTCGCCGGTACAAGATTCAAAGCCGGCAAGCAAGAATGGTTCTTTTACGACCCTAACTCTGGCGTTGTGCTATTTGACACCCAGAAAACCTTACAGGAAGGCTTGTCCAAAGCTTTAGGGGACGGGGCCTTGGCGAAGACTTTCCAGCCGTATGGAAAAAAGCGCGGCGGCGCTGATTATGCTGTCAACGAGTTCAAGCCTGACGAAACCGAAATAAATGATATTCGCAGCACCCTAGAAAACTTTTCATCCGCGCCCCTGAGCGTGTGATCCGGCCTGCCTTGTCAGCGCGTTGCGACGACGTTCCGACGGCGGCAGAAGCGCCGGTAACACGTTGTCGATAGTGCTGAAAAGCCGGGCGAAGCAGAACGGATCAGTCTTTTTGTGAAATACTCGCCGCCGTTTTCAGTGGCGAGTTTTCCTACTTGTGCCAGTTGATCCAATGGGTCTGCTGGCATTCTTGCGGCAACTCCCGCTGAATCTTGTGTTTTATAGAGTGAAAAATCCTGCCCCAGGCTTTTTATACTGCACGCCCCGCTGATCTTTCAGGTTGCCCTGCAAGACGCGTCTGCCCACAAAGCAGGCGCGGTTTCATTTCCAGCCAAGGCTTACCGGCCGACGCTTCGACACTCGGTGGTCATATCCAATAACAAGACGAGGTTGCACCCCTATGCCAGTTGGCAATCACCTGCCTCACGGCGACACCGCTCAGGGCGGTCCGCTCAAACGCGAACTCGGCGAACGGCATATTCGCCTGATGGCGCTCGGTGCCTGTATCGGCGTCGGTCTGTTTCTGGGTTCGGCCAAGGCCATTGAAATGGCCGGCCCGGCGATCATGCTGTCCTACATTCTGGGTGGTCTGGCGATCCTGGTGATCATGCGCGCCCTCGGCGAGATGGCCGTGCACAACCCGGTCGCCGGATCGTTCAGTCGCTACGCGCAAGACTATCTTGGCCCGTTGGCCGGCTTCCTTACTGGCTGGAATTACTGGTTCCTGTGGCTGGTGACCTGCGTCGCGGAAATCACCGCGGTGGCCGTGTACATGGGCATCTGGTTTCCCGATGTGCCGCGCTGGATCTGGGCCCTCGCGGCGCTGATCAGCATGGGCTCGGTCAACCTGATCGCGGTAAAGGCTTTCGGTGAATTCGAATTCTGGTTTGCCCTGATCAAGATCGTCACCATCATTGCGATGGTGATCGGCGGCGTCGGCATCATCGCCTTCGGTTTCGGCAATGACGGCGTGGCACTGGGGATTTCCAACCTGTGGGCTCACGGCGGCTTCATGCCCAACGGCGTGACTGGCGTGCTGATGTCCCTGCAAATGGTCATGTTCGCCTACCTCGGCGTGGAGATGATCGGCCTGACTGCCGGTGAAGCGAAGAACCCGCAGAAGACCATTCCTGATGCGATCGGCTCGGTGTTCTGGCGGATTCTGCTGTTCTACGTCGGCGCATTGTTCGTGATTCTGTCGATCTACCCGTGGAACGAAATCGGCACTCAGGGCAGCCCGTTCGTGATGACCTTTGAGCGTCTGGGCATCAAGACCGCCGCCGGCATCATCAACTTTGTGGTAATCACCGCAGCCTTGTCGTCGTGCAATGGCGGCATCTTCAGCACCGGGCGCATGCTCTACAGCCTGGCGCAGAACGGCCAGGCCCCGGCCGGTTTCGCCAAGACATCGAACAACGGTGTGCCGCGTCGTGCGCTGCTGCTGTCGATTGCGGTGTTGCTCTTGGGCGTAATGCTCAACTATCTGGTGCCGGAGAAAGTCTTCGTCTGGGTCACCTCGATTGCCACCTTCGGCGCGATCTGGACCTGGGTGATGATCCTGCTGGCCCAGCTGAAATTCCGCAAAGGCCTGAGCGCCAGCGAACGTGCCGGCCTCAAGTACAAGATGTGGCTGTACCCGGTCAGCTCGTACTTCGCGCTGGCGTTCCTGGTGCTGGTGGTCGGCCTGATGGCGTACTTCCCGGACACCCGCGTGGCGCTGTATGTGGGACCTGCGTTTCTGGTGCTGCTGACCGTGTTGTTCTACGTGTTCAAGTTGCAACCGAGAAGTGCATCGTCCGTGGCAGTGCGTTCGGCCTCGTAATTGCCGAAACGCGACAGGTTGAAGTAAAAGATCGCTTCCAGTAACAGTATCTACATGGTTTTAATTGTGTAGGTCTTGTTGCGGGATGTGATCTTTTTCTGTTTTAACAGTGTTGCCTGTTGTCTCTCCCGTATTTTTTCAATGCATATGTTCGGATGTATAGTGTAATAAAGCTCAATGACTATTGCTCTGGGTGTAATGAATAGTGGGCTGATCAAGGTTTGTTAGAGTCGGCTATGGCATGCTGTGCGCGGCTACTGATATGTAATCGGTAACAGGTTGGTGTGCTGTGTATTTAATTGTCGTATATGCAGCTTGTTACTTCTGTAGTTTGTAATGGTTTCTGGCTTGGTGTTTTGGCGTTTTTCATTATTTACTTTTCATTCAATTTAATCCGTCAAGGAAGATCGAATGTACGAATATAATGAGTCCGTTATTGATACTGCTTCGTCCGCTGTCGATAATCAGTCTGAAGTAATTACAACCTACTTGGAAGTTGAAAAAATCTTTCCGCACAAGTTTGGCGATTTTGGTGGAGCAATGTCTTGGCCAATTCCATTGACGACTGCTCAACAAAAAGAAGTCTTGCAAGTCACCAGCCTGTATCTGGACAGCCTCGATCGCATTTCGACACCGGGGGCAGGGGTGCTGGATTATTTGAACAGTGAAAATCCTCTTTCAGATGCGGCCCTCCGGGATCCGTCCTCGGCATTGGCAACACTGATTACCGGTTCCCGTGGGCAAGCGCTGGGGCAAGCGATACAAACCCGTCTGAACGCAATAGCTACGGATGTCAGCATCAGTGAATACACCATGGCCGGCATTCATTTGAGCCTGCATCAGGGTGAGATTGATCGTCCGACGCGCACCACCATCGCGGGTTTCGATCTGCTGGATGAAAAGCTCTGGGGCAAACCTGCTTCGGCGGTATTCGATCATCTTGTTGATTACTTGACCAACGCACGCTTGAGCAGCTCCAGGTTGGCCGGATTGGCCGCCAACTTGTTACTCGCGCGCAAGGCGCCCGAATGCCTTATCGAGAAGCTGCCCGACAGTTTGAAATACGGCAGCGCGGCATGGGTCAACCTGACTGTTGCAGCGCGGACGATTGAAGTTCACACGCCCGGCAAAGTCCCGCAAATGACATTTGCCCAAGTCATGGCCAGCGCGGACAGCGCTGCAATGATCGACCCACAAGTCGCTCCGCCGGTCCATGCCGCCGCTTTGGCGGACTGGGGTGTGATCAAGGGTGTGATCAAAAAAAACCACGAGGAGCATTACACTCTCGACGAACTGGACAAAGTCAAAACGCAGTTCAATCAGCAACTGACCGACCGCCTCAATATTTCGATCCTGTTGAACAGCGAACTCCCAAACCGCAAAGCAATCGCGCTGACCAGGCTCAAGGCGACGTTCAAGGGTGACGTCCCTTTTGAAGAGCGGCTTCTGGAGCAGCCAGCGGCAGATCCGAGCGGTTTGTACCCGACGCTCAATGGCAGATATTCCCTGCTGGACATCGTGATGATGGGAGGACCTCCTTACTACCGATGGACTACTCGTGATCCACGCTTGCGTCCGCTTCTTGGCGAAATCAACACGCCCCTCGAACTCGGCGTAAAAGATATCTTTCAAACGCAGTTCGACAGTGCACTCAGCAACATCAAGGAAGGCGCTCGCCTGAGCGTAAAACATCTGGTAGCCGAGTTACCGCTGAAGGACAGAAAAAGTCTCGAATATGGCAATGTCTCGTTCTATCAGCATAAGACTTATAGGCTCAATCTGGATTTCTTTGGCAAAAAACTGGAATCCACACGTAGCGCCCTGACAATGAAAGTCGAGTGGGACGGTGTCACAAAACTCTATGAAATTGATTTGAAGCGCAGCGTTATCGAGAGCAAACCTTATGACCCGGCGGAGCCCGTAAAGCGCGTCAATCCCTTGGTCCCGAGCCTCATATACACGATCGAACCCATGGATCTGACTGACAAATCGAAAGCCGGGAAGCTGTCTCCACTACCCGTCAATGATTCGTTACCGCTCAACAGTTATTCCAGCGAGAGAACCGAACTGATCGCCCAGGCCTTCGTTCAACATCTGGACCTGGATAACGAGGACATTCTGCAGGCAGCCAAAGGCCAAACGACTCAAGAGCGGGAAGACGCGGTCACGCAGAAGGTAATCGATTTCGTGGTTGATTTGGTTCCCTTCAAGTCAGCCATTACCAACTTCATAAAAGGAAACTATTTCGACGGTGCGGTGGATCTGTTCTTCGATGCCTTGGGATTCATTACCGCCGGAGCGTCGACCGCAGCCAAACTGACTCAGGTCGTGGGCAGGACCGCTTCGGCAATCAGCCGGGGACTCCGGGCCGCGAGGATAATCGGAGCATTCGTCATTGGCGAACTCAATCCGTTCAGTGGTTTGCCCGCTCTGGCGGTGGCAGGAAGTAAGCTGTTAGGAAAAGGGCTCGGCTTGGTAGGTGCCCTCGCCGTACGACAACTCGACAAATTGCGCAATGCGCCGGATGGCTTTAAGTTTCTCCACTCAGTGGGCCAGCAGCATGGGCCTACCCTGATAGGAACCTTCAAGGTAGGTGAACGAACTATCGACAGTGTGGGCGTGCTGAAAAATGACAATTGGTATCAGTACAACATTAATACCAATCAACTTTATGGTCCTCCGAGAGAATTCATGGCGCGAGGGCTCAGTTGGGGAGGGACGCTGGGCAGTGAGGCCAACTCCCGTGTCTACGTTGGCTTTTATCACAATATTGAATTTGCGAAAAATCCGAGAAATATTGCTGATTTCAATCATGGCTACCTCGAAGGTCGGTTATTGGATATCAGTGGCTATCGACCGAGAATGAAGTTTGATGACCTGATTGATCTGGCATCGGAACCCGGGCTCACGCCAACAGAGATAGGCGCTCTGACAAAAGAACTGAAAACAAGAATGATTCAGGACGCCAAGTATTCTTCCGCGCTGCTTGTTCAGGATGTGAAGGGCGTAAATGTCAAAGTCACTGCCTATTCGCAAGGGCATTATCTGGCGCACGTCAATATGGTTTCCAAAGGTCAGTGCGCAGGGCTTTCAAACGCGATGGCACTGGCCATTCTCAAAGGCAATGAAGATAAGCTGATAGATAATCTGTCCAAGGCGGCCAAGATGCCCTACAGTCCTGACGCCACAAAATTTATCTCCAACCTGGAGCAGTTCCATAATACGGTGAATAATAAATACACCTTTCATATGGGCGCACCCCTCACAAAAATGGATGCTGACGAGATTATCGAAGCACTGGAAACTTCTGCGAATTCGAAAATTCTACGACTGACCAGTAAAGACCATGCAATGCTTGCAGCAATAAGAGTCAGGAACGGTAAACCCGAGTGGCTTTTTTACGAACCCAATTCCGGATTAGTGAAGTTTGCCACTCCAGAAGCCATGAAGGAGGGTTTGCATAAAGCATTGGAAAGCGGAGCGTTGAGCGTTACGTTGAATACCTATGGGAGCAAGCGTGCTGGTCGTGATTTCAATGTCAGCGAGTTTCATCCCGCCGACATCGACAATGGTTCCATCAGTCGCAACCGTGTTGAAGATCTCTCATCCTTCGAGTTGCCCGATCCTGACGTACTGATTGCGGTTAACGTCGTCGCCTGAAACATTAGTTGCAACCGGGCAATGCAATGCAATGTGCGAGCGTTTGGCGTTGCAGGTCGAAAAACCCGATAGAAAAAAAAGATCGCAGCCTCGGGCAGCGCTTGCAGAAGATCGTTTCAATGCAGGAGTTGCCCCAAGTTGCGACCTTCCCGCACCGTCGGTCTGAATGACTGATACAAGCCCGGCGCTCGAGTTCAAATTTGTATCACTTCGCGCAGCAGTGAACAGAGGCGCAGCGATGAGGATCAGCGATTTTGTCGTTCGCGAACTCGGCCGGCGCCAGGTCCTGCTGTTCTTTGTCCTGGCGACCGGGTTGTATGTTCTGCCGTTGATCCTCGCCGACTTTCCCTACATCGACGATAACTGGCGGGCACTGGCCGCCGGTAATGCGTGGGCCGGCTACGGCCGCTTGTTTGCCGACTGGCTGTATCAGGCGTTGACGTTCACCGGCGCTGCGCCGGATATCTTCCCCTTGCCGTTGTTGCTTGCCACGGTGGCGATGAGTCTGGCGCTGACCGGTCTGACGTTTCACTACTTTGCCGAGCCGACACTGGCCTGTTGTCTGGTGCCGTTGCCGCTCTGGTACAACCCGTTTCTGCTGCAGAATTTCTCTTATCAATACGACGGGCCGACCATGGCCTTGAGTCTGGTCGCGATGATCTGCGCGATCACCTTTCACGGTTCGACGCGGGTGCAACGCTGGTTGGTACCGGCGGCACTGATTGCAGTGGGCATCGGGCTGTACCAGATCAGCGTCAACGTCTTTCTTGGCCTGTGTTGTGTGGAGTTGCTCAGGGCGCTGCACCGCCGGGTCTCGGCGACGGAGGTCCTGCATTTGCTTGGCAGCAAGCTTGCGCAGCTCGGTCTTGGTGTCGCGATCTATGGCGTCACCGCGTACCCGTTCATGGTGGCATCGCGACAAGCGCAGCTGCTCGACGGGGCAGGGCATCCAATACTGCAAATCATCACCAACATGGGCCGCGTGCTGGAAAAAACCGCGCTGCTGTTTCACGGTGGATATCTGTGGGTGTTTATCGCTCTGGTGCTTTTTGCCCTCTGGGGACTGGTACGACTCGCATGGCCGGAGCGGCGCGCAAGCGTTGCGCTGATCAGTCTGGCGGCCCTGGCCGTGCTGGTGCTACTGGTGCCAGGCATCACGTTGCTGTTTCGCGACTTCAACGAGGGCGCGCGCACGTTGATGGGGTTCGGCGTGCTCCTGGTGTTTCTGTTCTTTCTCGCCCGACTGACGTTGGCGCCCTATCACCGCTTGTTGCCTTTGCTGTTGGTGATCCCGCTATTGGCGACGTTGTCGCTGTCGTTTGCCTACGGCCGCGTGTTGAACATGCAGAAAACCTTCGCCACCGCAGCCCTGTACAGCCTCGGTCACGACATCGCCGCTCATCGCGAGCTACGGGAAGCCAAGCGTATTTACCTGTCGATCAATTATTCCGAGCGCTGGCTGGCCAGTGCCGAGGGATCGTTCCGACAGCTGCCGGTTTTGCGTTATCTGCTGAATGTCGATTACTACGTGCTTGCGGAAAACCTGCCCTCGGTGGGCATCACCAACGTGGTAGCCGAACGTGAGCGACGCAACGCCACCCACGTCGGGTATCTGGGTTATCCCGCGCTGGTGGAGAGTCTGTATTACCGCATTTATCTGCTCGGTGATTACGGTTTTATCGTTATGAAAGAGCCGCCGCACGGACGGTTGTTGCAGTGGTGAAACGCTGACCGTTGGTCGCAATCAGCCCTGTACCTGTAATTTCTGACAGTAGACCGCCAACGAGTGATGACCTAGGTTGGCCGTTCGCCAAAACGGCTTTGGCAAGGAACCGAGATGAAAGGATTCTCTGCATTGACTGTGATCGGCCTCGCCGATGGACTGATTCACTGGCAAATATTTTTTGTCCTGTGCACCGCCGTGGGGCTGACGCAGGCTGCCAGTAATTTCGCCGCGTTTTGCGTGGCCGCGGCGTTCTCGTTTTACGTGAATGTGCTGTATACCTTCGAGCGCAATACGTCGGTGCTTGGTTATCTATTGTTTATCGGCGGGATGGGCGGGGTGAGTTTTGCCATCGGTTTGCTTGCCGATGCGCAGCACTGGCATGGATTGGTCACCGTGGCGTCTTTCACGCTGCTCAATCTATTGGCAGGCTACCTGTATTTCCGGTTTGTCTTGTTGCGCCAAAATCAGCAGTAACGCGCCAGTCCGTTGCGCAGACTGGCGCATTGGCCGTTACGCCGCCGCCACTTCCTGCGGCTCAAAACTGTCCGCCCGCGCCATCTGCCACATCCGCGAATAGAACTCGCCATTCACTTCGCCAGTGAGCAATTCCCCCGGTTTCAGGAACACATGCAACTGCGAGAACAGTTTGATCTCGGTCGCCGACATACGCCGCACCAAGTGCTTGGCCGATAGTTGTGATGGATGTTCCAGCCCGGCTGCGGCGAGCATTTCTGCCAGCGCCTTGAGGGTATTGCGGTGGAAGCTGAAGACGCGCTGCGCCTTGTCCGGCACCACCAGCGCGCGTTGACGCAGGGCATCCTGAGTGGCCACGCCGGTCGGGCATTTGTTGGTGTGGCAGCTTTGCGACTGGATGCAGCCGATGGCGAACATGAAGCCGCGCGCGGAGTTGGCCCAGTCGGCGCCGATGGCCAGCACGCTGGCGATGTCGAAGGCGCTGACGATCTTGCCGCTGGCGCCGAGTTTGATCTTGTCGCGCAGGTTCAGGCCGACCAGGGTGTTGTGGACAAACAGCAGGCCCTCGCGCATCGGTACGCCGATGTGGTCGGTGAACTCGACCGGGGCGGCGCCGGTGCCACCTTCCTTTCCGTCGACGACGATGAAGTCCGGGAGGATGCCGGTTTCCAGCATGGCCTTGGCAATGCCCATGAACTCCCACGGGTGGCCGAGGCAGAACTTGAAGCCCACCGGTTTGCCGCCGGACAGTTCACGCAGTTGCTGGATGAACTGCATCATTTCGATCGGCGTGGAAAACGCGCTGTGGCGCGACGGTGAGACGCAGTCTTCGCCCATCATGATGCCCCGTGTTTCAGCGATTTCCTTGGTGACTTTGTGCTTGGGCAGGATGCCGCCGTGGCCGGGTTTGGCGCCTTGGCTCATCTTGATTTCGATCATCCGCACTTGCGGGTTCTGTGCCTGGGTGGCGAAGCGTTCCGGGTCGAAGCGGCCGTCGCTGGTGCGGCAGCCGAAGTAGCCACTGCCCAGTTCCCAGGTCAGGTCGCCGCCGTGTTCGCGATGATACGGGCTGATGCTGCCTTCACCAGTGTCGTGGGCGAAGTTGCCGAGTTTCGCGCCTTGGTTGAGTGCGCGAATGGCGTTGGCACTAAGCGAGCCGAAGCTCATCGCCGAGATGTTGAACACCGACGCCGAGTACGGCTGGCTGCACTGCGGGCCGCCGACGGTGACGCGGAAACTGCTCGGGTCACTCAGTGGTGCCGGACGCATCGAGTGGCCGATGAATTCGAAACCGGATTGATAGACGTCGATCAGCGTGCCGAACGGTTTGTCGGCGGTTTCGTTTTTCGCTCGCGAATAGACCAGCGAACGTTGCGCGCGGGAGAAGGGCAGGGCATCGCTGTCGGACTCCAGCAAATATTGGCGGATCTCCGGGCGGATGCCTTCAACCAGATAGCGGATGTTGCCAAGGATCGGGTAGTTACGGCGTACGGCGTGCGGGCTTTGCAGCAGGTCGAACAGACCGATCAGGCTCAGTACGCCGGTAACCGCAGTGATCGGCCACAGCCAGTCATGTTCGAGGAAAGGCAGGCTGGCGAGGGTGAACATCACGCAGACGGCAAAGAAGGCGTAGCGGCTCAGGAGTGACAGGCTCATACGGTTTCCTTGGTTCGGACTCAGAGATTTCGGCGAAAAGCTAAGGAATGTACAAAATTCCTGTGGGAGCAAGCCTGCTCGCGAAGGCGACCTGTCAGTAGAAAAATTATTGTCTGACCCAACGCATTCGCGAGCAGGCTCGCTCCCACAAAAAGCAACTTCACCAAACGATCAGGCGTTTTGCGCCTGAAGAAAAATCGAAAACAGCTCGGACTGGGATTTGATCCCCAGCTTGCTGTACATGTGTTTCTTATGGACTTTCACGGTTTCTACGGAGATTTCCAGCTTACGGGCGATTTCTTTACTGGAGCAACCGCTGAGCATCAAACGCCCGACATCCAGCTCCCGCGCCGTCAACTGCGCGCCCTTGAGTTGCTGCACCGACGCCTCCAGTTGCACCCGCCAGTCAGCCCGGGCAGGGGCGGCGGCGAGGGCCACGGTTTCGTTGATTTCATACGGAAGCCGCTGGCGCAACAGGCCCAGCACCCACGGCTGGATCAATGACAGCAAGGCGATATGTTCGCCAGTGAAACGTTTTTCACTGCCCAGCGACAGACACAGCGTGCGATCGCCTTCGAGCTGACAATTGAACTGGATTTCGTCGGCCACGACATTCAGACGAAAGTATCGCTGGTAATACTCGGTCAGTTCGAAATGCTCCGGTGCCACCTCGGACAAGCGATACAGACCGGTGCGGGTTTGCTCGCGGCAGGCGATGTAGAACGGGTCGAGCAGGTACAGGCCGCGCAGATAATCCTGAAACAACGGGTCTGGATTGCCATCTTCACCCGGGCATTCGGCGAAGACTTGCGGGTGTTGATCGGCGCTGAACAGCAGCGCCACCCAGCTATCGAACGGCACGTACTGGTCGAGCAACCGCACCAGTTGCGCCCAGAAATTCGGCTTGTCGAGCGCGTCGATCAGTTGCCCGACCGCGCGGTGCCAGGTGATGTCGTCAAACGAAAGTGTCATCGATCTACCCCTATCGGGTTACCCCGGCCGCGTAATTCCCTGACCGGCTGCTTGCTGCGCATACTGGCCCACAGACAGCCACCGGGCAATATTTCCGCGCCCGGCGCTCATCACAAGGAATTCCCATGAAAGTCGAACTCGCCCAACTGGCGGGCCGTGACAATGCCACGGCATATAACCTCGAACGCGCACTCGCAGCGATCGCCGCGTGCGCGGCCGACACGCAACTGATCGTGTTCCCGGAAACCCACTTGATGGGCTTCCCGACGGCCGAGACCGTGGCGCAAACCGCCGAATCCGTCGACGGCCCGACCGTCAGCGCCGTGTTGGCTGCCGCGCGCGAACGCAATATCGCTGTGGTGATCGGCATGGCCGAGAACGACAACGGTCGCTTCTACAACACCACGCTGCTGATTACTCCTGAAGGCATCGCCCTGAAATACCGCAAGACGCATTTGTGGGCGTCGGATCGCGGCGTGTTCGAGGCCGGCGACCGCTACGCCACCTGCGAGTGGAACGGCGTGCGCGTCGGTTTGTTGATCTGCTACGACATCGAGTTTCCGGAGTCGGCCCGTGCCCTCGCGCAACTCGGTGCCGAGTTGCTGATCGTGACCAACGGCAACATGGACCCGTACGCGCCGACTCACCGCACCGCGATCATGGCCCGTGCCCAGGAGAATCAGGCCTTTGCGTTGATGGTCAATCGCGTGGAGGCGGGGGATGACGGTTTGATGTTTGCTGGTGGCAGTGCGCTGGTCGATCCGCTGGGCTCGCTGTTGTTCGAGGCCGGACGGGAAGAAGGGACGTTCTGCGTTGAGCTGGATTTCGCGCGGTTGGAGATTGCGCGCAAGGATTACCGCTATCTGGATGATCAACGTTTGAAATTGCCGGGGGAGGTGGTGGAGCGTGGCGATGGTGTTCGTGAGTTGTTGATTCCACGCCGTTGACCGCTGCCCTCACCCTAGCCCTCTCCCAGTGGGAGAGGGGACTGACCGAGTTGATTGTTCGAGGTACGCCGACCTGAAATACCTAGTCGAACTCAGGATCTGAAACTGCGAATTCGAATTGGGCGCAGGGTTTGAAACTGCGAATTCAAGTCGAACTCAGGATTTGAAACCCATGCAGATCGGCTCCCTTTCCCCCTCTACCCCTTGGGGGCGGTCCGACGTTTCGGGAGGGCTGGGGTGAGGGGGAAAAGATTTCAAGCCGAACAAAAAACTCAAATAACACCAGAACAACAAAGCCACACCCGAAAACATTCGCCGAATCCGGCTCTGCCATAAATCCAATAAAATTCGGAGTAAGTCGCCCATGGCTCGTTTGCAACGCACCCTTTCATTAGGGTCGGTGGTGCTGTTCGGCATCGCCTACATGACGCCGATCATTGTCCTCGGCACCTTCGGCATCCTCGCCCAGTCCACCGCCGGCATGGTCCCTGCCGCGTATCTGGCGGCACTGGTGGCGATGTTTTTCACCGCCATGAGTTACGGCCGCATGGCTGCCGCGTTCCCTGTCGCCGGTTCCGCTTACAGTTACGTGCGCAAGGCGATCAGCCCGAAACTCGGTTTTATCGCCGGTTGGGCCGTGTTGCTCGATTACCTGTTTCTACCCATGGCGATCTGGCTGATCGGTGCGGCGTATCTGGCGTCGGCATTCCCGTCGATCCCGCAATGGATCTGGGTGCTGGCCTTTATCGGCATCACCAGCGCAATCAACATCATTGGCCTGAAACTGGCCAACGGCATCAACGCCTTGCTGATGCTGGTGCAGTTTCTGGTGCTGATTGCTTTCGTCGCGCTGTGCGTGCACTACATTGGCGGCGATGCGGCCACGCCGTTATGGTCGATCAAACCGTTCTTCAACGGCGATATGCAGATGCCGCTGATCATGAGCGGCGCGGCGATTGCCTGTTATTCGTTCCTTGGTTTCGACGCGGTCAGCACCTTGACCGAAGAAACCCGCGACCCACGCCGCACCATCCCTCGGGCGATCATGTTGATCACACTGATCGGCGGGCTGATCTTCGTCGGCGTGTCGTATTTCGTGCAGATCGCCCATCCCTCGTTCCAGTTCGACAGTGTCGACTCGGCCGCCTATGAAATCGCCCGCAACATCGGTGGTGATCTGTTTGTGTCGATCTTTCTGATCGGTCTGATTGTCGGCCAGTTCGCTTCGGGGCTGTCGGCGCAGGCCAGCGGTTCGCGGCTGCTGTTCGCCATGGGCCGCGACGGCGTGTTGCCGAAGTCGTTCTTCGGCACCTTGCACGCGCGCTTCGGCACACCGGTCAACAGCATCTTGCTGTGCGCCGTGGTGGCGTTGCTGGCGCTGAAACTCGACGTGACCACCTCGACCTCGTTCATCAACTTCGGCGCGTTTCTGGCGTTCAGCCTGGTCAATCTCTCGGTGATCTTTCATTACTGGATCGGCGGCGAGAAAAAGGGACTGCGTGAGATGGTGCTGTTTTTGCTCTTTCCGTTCATTGGTCTGGTCGCGGATTTGTGGCTGATGGTCAGCCTCGATCACCTGGCGGTGTATCTGGGCCTGAGCTGGCTGGCGATTGGCGTGGTGTATCTGGCGGTGCTCACCGGCGGCTTCCGTCGCCAACCGCCGGAGATGGATTTTCAGGAAGCGACCTGAGGCGCCTTCACGCAGCGGGCCGGCTCTGACGCATCGGTAACTCGACGCGAAAGGTCGTGCCCACCCCCGGTTCGCTGCGTACCGAAATGTCGCCACCGTGCTTTTTCACAATGCCGTACGACAGGGACAGGCCAAGCCCGGTGCCCTGGCCGACCGGTTTGGTGGTGAAGAACGGATCGAAGATTTTCTGCAGGATCTCCGGCGCAATCCCCGCGCCGGTGTCGGCGACTTCCACCCACGCCGTGTCTTGTTGCTGCCCGGTGCGCAAGGTGATGGTGCCGCGTTCAGGCCCCATGGCCTGCGCCGCATTGACCACCAGGTTCATGATCACCTGATTGATTTGCGACGGCAGGCATTCGATGTCCGGCAGTGGCTGATACTCCTTGATCAGGTCGGCCTTGTACTTGAGTTCGCTGGCGACGATGTTCAGGGTCGACTCGATGCCTTGTTGCAGATTGGCCCACTGCCATTGCTGATGGCTATCGACCCGGGAGAAATCCTTGAGGTCCTTGACGATCTGCCCGACGCGGCCAATGCCTTCCTTGGATTCGCGGATCAGCACCGGGATGTCCTCGAGGAGAAAATCCAGGTCGGCGTCTTTGCGCAATTGCTCAAGCTGTGCCACGGACTCGTGGTCTGGCGCGGGCCCAAGCGTCTGCCAGGCATCGAGTACGCTGAGCAATTGTTTGAAGTAGCCGTCGAGGGTGCCGAGGTTGGAAGAGATAAAGCCGATCGGGTTATTGATCTCATGGGCCACGCCCGCCGCCATTTGCCCCAGTGACGCAAGTTTTTCCGACTGCACCAACTGACTTTCCAGTTGCTTGCGCTCATCGATTTCCCGTTGCAGTTCTTCGCTGGCCTGCTTGAACTGGGCGGTGCGCTGATCGACCAGATGTTCCAGGTGATGCATTTGCAATGACGCGCGTTCGGTCATCTGCCACTTGGTCAACAGGGTGTTGGCCATCTGCTGCACTTCGATGTTGTCGAACGGCTTCTTCAGAATCAGCAAGCGGTCATGCGCCTGCAGACGCTCCAGCAGTTCATCCCAGGAATAATCCGAGTAGGCCGTGCAGACCACCACTTGCAACTGCGGATCCTGTTGCCAGAGATGCTCGATGGTTTTCGCGCCATCCCAGCCGTCGGGCATGCGCATGTCGACGAAGGCCAGCGCGTAGGGGCGTTGTTCCGCCAGAGCCTGGACCAGCTTGCCCAGACCTTCCTCGCCGCCGTAGGCCGAGTCCAGTTCGAACGGCGGACGTTCGGCGCGCACCTGAGCGCCAAACAATGCTGCTTCCATCTCGTCCAGTTCCACCGACTGCGCCGCCGGTGGCGCGAGAATCTTGCGAAAGTCTTCATGGATCGACGGCATGTCGTCGATCAGCAGAATGCGGCGGTTCGACAGCTCGCTCATGCGTTCTCCGTGACGCTGATCAGGGGGATCTGCAAGGTGAACAACGCACCCTGGCCGGGGCCGTCGCTGTGCGCCGTGAGGTGGCCGCTCATCTCGATGGCCGCCAGGGCGCAACTGTGCAGGCCGAAGCCGTGGCCTTCCTTGCGGGTGGTGAAACCGTGGGCAAAGATCCGCGTCATGTTTTCCGCGGCAATGCCTTCGCCATCGTCCTTGACGCTGATTTCAAGGAAGTTGTCATCGACAATTTTGACCGCCAGGGTCATGGTCCGGGGGCGGTTGCTAAGGTCGGACATGGCGTATTTGGCGTTGCTGATCAGGTTGATCAGGATCAGCAGCAACCGGTGTTTGTCGCCCATCACCTGCGGCACGTCGGCGTATTCCCGGACCACCGTGACGTGGTGCCGGGTCAGGGCGCCGGCGTTCATGCGCAACGCGTCTTCGAGCAGTTCGTTGATGAACAGCGGTTCGGTCAGGCTGTTGGCGCCGGCATAGGATTGCTGGGTGGCGACGATGTCCTTGATGTGGTCGACGCTTTTATTCATCTGATGCAATTCGTCGAGCATTTCCTGTTGTTCCTGGGCAATCGCGACCACCAGTTGGTTGAGGTAGCCGGGGAGCAATTTGCCTTTGGCGTCTTCGCTGAGGAACCCGCCGAGGTCATCCGGGTGTTCGTTGATCAATTGCATGGCCTTGCCCAGGCCTTGGCTCTTGCTGCTGCGCAGCTTGCGCGTAATCAGGTCGCTGGAGATGTTTACGCTATTGAGCACGTTGCCGACGTTGTGCAGCACGTTAGTGGCGATTTCCGCCATGCCGGCCTGACGTGCCGCGTCAAGCAGTTCGCTCTGGGCGTCGCGCAGTTCCCGGGTGCGTTCTTCGACTCTTTGTTCCAGCGCATCGTTGGCCGTTTGCAGGGCGTTATTGACCCGGTTGATCTCGGCGAAACTGCCGATCAAACGGATGGCCAGCCACACCAGCGACAACATCAGCAGCACCGAAAACAGCAGCAGGTAGAAGTGGTACTGCCGGTCGATCTCATCGGCGCGCTGCTGATCGCGATCGAGCATGGTGGTGATGTTGTCGAGGCTGTCGGCCACGGGAATGCCTTCGATGCTTTCGAGCAACTGATTGACCACTGGCTGCTCGCGCGCAATCAGTGAGATATGGCTGCTCATGATTTTGATCGGGGTCTGAAACGCCGGCGGCAGGCGTTGCGCGTTGACCTTCAGCTTGTTCAGGCCGACCTCGATGTCGGCGGCCCGGTCCTCGGAGGTGACCTGGGCGAATTCGAGGGCGCTGAGCAGCAGGTCGTAGGTGTCGGTGGTGATGTTTTGCAGCTGCAATTTATCGAAGTCCGACAGGCTGGCCAGTTGCTGTTGGATGTCGTCTTCAGCAGTGGGCAAAAAGGCCAGAGAGTTGCGCAACAGCGCGTTGTGCGATTTGAACTGTTCGACCAGGCGAGTCTTTTCCTGCATCGCCTGCAGGAAACTTTCGTGAGCCTCGTTCCATTGCGCCGAGTTGTTGCGCCCATGCCCGGACTCGATCGCGTCGAAGCGCGCCCAGAGCCGGTTCATTTCGTTCATCGGTGACACCAGCGGATCGTAGTTGTGGGTGAGCGCCACTCGCGCCTTGAGGAGCTCGTTTTCCCACAGCGAGTTCTGCTGTTTGATCTGCCGGATCAGATCCCGCGATTCGGTGTAGGTCATGGTCTGGTCGGAGCTGGACTTGATGTACAGAAACAGCAGGATCGAGGCCAGCGCCAGGGCGACCAGGGTCAGCAACAGCAGGCTGCGTCGCCGCGAGATGTTGATCATGGCTTGTCTTCCCGTTGGCCGGTCAGGGTTGTAAGAAACAGCATGATCAGCCTTTTGTCCTCAGCGCTTGGCATGCGCCCCAACTGGTACTGGAACATCACATCCACGGCGCGTTCGAGGGTGGGTGCCGAACCGTCGTGAAAGTACGGCGCGGTGATCGCGACGTTGCGCAGGCTCGGCACCTTGAACACGGCCCGGTCTGCTTCGTCGCCGGTCACGTTGAAGCGGCCTTGGTCGGCCACGGTCGGGTTGCCGCGATCGGCAATGTAATCGCCGAATACACCGAACTTCTGGAACATATTGCCGCCGATGTTCACCCCTTGATGGCAGGCAATGCAGCCGTACTCCTTGAAGCGCTGGTAACCGTACTTTTCTTCCAGGGTGAGGATGTCGGTATTGCCTTGCAGGTATTGATCGAAGCGCGAATCGGGCGTCAACAGGGTACGCTCAAAACTGGCCAGCGCCTGCTGGACATTGGCCTGGGTCACGCCGTCCGGGTAGGCGGCGGCGAAATCGCGACGGTAGTCAGGGTCGTTGCCGATGCGTTCGATCACGGTGTGCCAGTCGCTGCCCATTTCATGGGGGCTGGTGATGACGACGGCGCTTTGTTCTACCAGCGTTTCGACGCGGCCATCCCAGAATTGGCGGAAGTTGAGGGCCGCGTTGAACACGGTCGGTGTGTTGACGGCCACCGGTTTACCGTCGAAGCCCAGGGACAAGGCGCGGCTGTCGGCACCGTTTTTGTCCAGTTGGTGGCAGCTGGCGCAGGACAGCGTGTTGTTGATCGACAAGCGTGGCTCGTGGAACAAGCGCCGACCGAGTTCCACGTGCCGGGCATCCTGCGGCGGTACTGCGGGCAACGGTTTCAGCGGCTCGTCCAGCGGCTCGGCACTGGCCCCGACACAGAGTCCGTACAGCAGCAACGCCATCGCGTGATGGAAAAGGTTCATCGGCAATTGTCTCCCTGACTCACGGCCGCTTTTACAGTGCTCATTCAATCGTCCAGGGCGTGGGTTGCGTACCGGCGAGCAAACGCGCAAACGTGTCTGCCGGCAGCGCCTTGCTGAAAAAGTAACCTTGGCCTTCTTCACAATGGTGGGCCTTGAGAAACGCCAGTTGTTCGGCGGTTTCGATGCCCTCGGCGATGACGTCCAGGCCCAGGCTCTTGCCCAGGTTGATGATCGCGCTGACCAGCGCGGCATCATTGCGGTCGTTGCACAGGTTGCGAATGAACGACTGGTCGATCTTCAGCACATCAATGGGAAACCGCCGCAGGTAGCTCAGGCTGGAATAGCCGGTGCCGAAGTCATCGATGGCCAGACGCGTGCCCAGCGTCTTCAGGCGATTGAGCGCCGTCATCGTCGCCTCGACGTTTTGCATCAGTACGCCTTCGGTGATTTCCAGTTCCAGCCACTCGGGGGCCAGACCTGTCTGTTCCAGTACGCGTTCGATGCCGGCGACGAAATCACGCTGGCGAAAATCGATCGGCGAGGTGTTGACTGACATGCGGATCGGCGGCAGTCCGGCCAATTGCCAGGCGCGGGTCTGCCGGCAGGCCTCAGCCAGCACCCATTTGCTCAACGGCACGATCAGGCCACTGTCCTCGGCCACCGGGATGAAGTCCGCCGGATAGACCCAGCCATGCCCCGGTTTTTGCCAGCGCAACAGTGCTTCGGCACCCACTACGGCGGCTGTGCGCAGGTCGATTTTCGGCTGATAGTGCAGGACGAATTCATGTTCCTGCAGGGCGCGGCGAATGCCCGACTCGATGCTGTGCTGTTCCCGGGCGTGTTGGTTCATGGCTTCGATGAAGAAACCGATGCTGTCGGGGCCCTGTTCCTTGACGTTGCGCATCGCGGTCTCGGCCTTCTTGATCAGCTCGGTGGCTTCGAGGCCGTCATCGGGGTAGACGCTGATACCAAGGCTGGCGGTGACGCTGACGTCGTGGCCGGCAATCATCTGCGGCAGGCGAATGGCGGCGAGGAGTTTTTCCGCGATGCCGTGGGTTTGCTGAGGGTGGTTGATGTCGCCGAGGATCACCACGAACTCGTCGGAGCCGTAGCGAAACACCGAGTCCGAATCGCGCACGCAGGACAACAGTTGTCGAGCGACCCGTTTGAGCATCTCGTCACCCGCCGGATGGCCCAGCGCATTGTTGATGCGCTTGAAGCGATCGAGGCCGAGAAACATCACCACCAGTTGTTTGTCATGCCGCCGACACACCGCCATGGCCTGGCTCAGGCGATCACCGAGCAGGGTGCTGTTGGGCAGTTCCGTGAGGCTGTCGTATTGCAGCAGGTGCGAGACTTTGAGCAGTTCGTGTACCCGCGCCTCGATGGTCCGCTCAAGGCTGAGCATCTTCAACGCCGCGTCCTGCGCCAGTTGCCATTTCCAGGTCAGGGCGTTGGCCATCTGACGGATTTCCAGGCTGTCGAACGGCTTTTTCAGGATCAGCAACTGATCGCCGAACTCCAGCCGTTCGGCCATCGCTTCCCAGCTGTAGTCGCTGTACGCCGTGCACAAGGCGATTTGCAGATTCGGGTCGACCCGCCACAGTTGCTCGATGGTTTCCAGGCCATCCCAGCCGGGCGGCATGCGCATGTCGATAAAGGCGAGGGCGTAGGGATTGCCACTGGCCAGTGCGCGGTTGACCAGTGCCAGCGCTTCCTGTCCCTGATAGGCGGAGTCGAGCTGGAAGCTCAGGTGCGGCGTCTGCTGGCTACCGAACAATGTCTGTTCCAGTTGCTGCAAATCGACGGCGTCCGCCACCTGCGGGGCGAGGATCTTGCGAAAATCATCGTGGATCGCCGGCGTGTCGTCGATGATCAGGATGCGCCGGTTGGTCTGGGGAAAAGGCGTTTTCATGCCTCGTCCTCCTTTAACGTCAGACGGGCACTGCCCTTGAGCAAATCCCCGGCCTGTTCGGCGCTGACCGCTGCACTGAAATACATGCCCCGGGCGCTCGGCAGCGGGGGCGCGGCGGGTGGTGTGCTCGGCTGATCCGACGACGGCTGGCCTTCAGCGATGATGCCGATGTCCAGGTCCCGGGCGAAGTTGACGATCGCGCGCAGGGCATTGGCACCGGCGACATCGTGGGCAGCACTGTTGACAAAACTCTGCGCCAGTTTGAGGTGATTGACCCGGTAGGTTTTCAGGTAGTCGAACGAGGAGTATTCGGTGCCGAAATCATCGATGGCGATGCTCACGCCCAGTTCCCGCAGGCGCGGCAACGCGTCGTTGTGTGTCCACTTGGTCTGGGCCAGCGTAGCCTCGGTGACATCGAAGCGCAGGTCCCAGGGCGCAATTTCCCAGCGGGCGGTGGTGCGCAGCACGTTGTAGATCAACTCGGGGCCGCTCTTGAGTTGGGCCAGCGAGAGTTTGATCGCCATCACCGGCGGCGCGACGCCTTCATTACGCCACAGATGCATCTGGTGGCAGGCGTGATCCAGCACCCAGCGCCCGAGCGGAATGATCGCGCCGGTTTTCTCCGCGATCGGCACGAAGTCGCAGGCCTGCAGCAGGCCGCGACGGGGATGCTGCCAGAGGACTTGTGCCTCCATGCCGAGAATCCTGCCGCTGTGCAGATCAACCTCCGGCGCATAACGCAGCAGCAGCTCATTGCCCTCGAGGGCGGTCATCAACTCACCGACAAGGGTCATGCGTTCGGCCACTTCCCGGGAGATTTCCTCGGAATGGAAGTGGTACTGGTTGCGGCCCATTTCCTTGGCGCGGTACAGCGCCATGTCGGCCTGTCCCAGCAGCGTGTCGGCATCGAGGCTGAGGTCGCTGTAACTGCTGATGCCGATGCTCACCGAAATATGCAGCGCATTGCCGGCCAGTTGGTAGGGCGCCAGCAGCGCGTCGCGGATATTGGCAGCCATCGCGGCGGATTGGGTCGGATCGCTGACGTCCAGTTGCAGGATCGCAAATTCGTCGCCGCCCAGGCGCGCCACCACGTCGCTTTCACGTACGCCGCACTTGATGCGCCGGGCGACTTCCTGCAGCAGCAGATCGCCCACCGGGTGGCCCAGGGTGTCATTGATCCGCTTGAAGTGGTCGAGATCCAGATAGAACACCGCGAACGGCATGGCCCCCCGCCGCGCGGCGGCGAATGCCTGATGCAGGCGTTCGATCACTGTGGCGCGATTGGCCAGGCCCGTCAGGCCATCGGAGCGCGCGAGCAAGGCCAGTTTTTCCTCGGCCAGGCGACGTTCGGTGATGTCGAGAATGATGCCTTCGACTTCCAGCAGACGGCCGTCCTGATCGCGCACCGGGATGTAGCGGTTCTCTACCCAGCGCCAGGTGCCCTGACCTGTGCGCATGCGGAATTCGATCGAAGCGCCCGACGCATGCCGATCCAGCACCCGGGCCATGGCCGCATCGACGTTCGCCTGATCGTCCGGATGAATCAGTGCCTGTGCCCAGTCGGGCGACCCCACCAGGTCGGCGGCAACATGGCCGTAACGGGTGATGTTGTGGGAGATGTACATCAGCGCAAACGAGGGTTCGCCGCGCAAACGGTAAAGAACGGTCGGGCTGTTCTGCACGATCACGTTGGCGTCCGACAGCTCCCGGGTGCGTTCCTGCACCGCTTGCTCCAGCAGGTTCATCTTCAGTTCGGCGTCTTCGGTCATCTGCCATTTGACCGTGAGGGCGCTGGCCATCTGGCGGATTTCGATGGCGTCGAAGGGCTTTTTCAGAATCAGTAGCCGGTCGTTCAGCGCCAGACGTCGGTCGATGTCTTCCCAGGAATAATCGGAATAGGCGGTGCACAGCGCAACTTGCAGCTTGGGATCGACCTGCCACAGCCGCTCAATGGTTTCCAGACCATCCCAGCCCGGCGGCATGCGCATGTCGATGAAGGCCATGGCGTAAGGGCGGTTTTGCGCCAGCGCGGCCTCGAGTTTTTCCAGGGCTTCGCGGCCCTGAAACGCCGAGTCCAGCTCGAAATGCTGGGATTGCCTGGCGGACGGGGTGCCGAACAGCAGGCTCTCGGTTTCGCCCAGGCCATCGTCACCGGGGATGACCGGGCTGAGAATCTTGGCGAAATCACCATGGATCGCCGGGCTGTCGTCAACGATCAGCACGCGGCGATTGATGTGCACGGTTGGCGTTGTCATGCCGCGCCACCCGTGGGGAGGCATGCTGTGGTCATCCGGGGCATCCTTTTCCCTCGCCATTTGCCTGTTTGTATCAGCCGATGGAGTCTTGCGCTGTCTTCAGCATAGTCGGCTCGCCGGTACTGCGCTTTCGGCCCCGGACAAAGATCGGCGTGAAGGCCGGCCAAAATCATCTAGCCTTGGACTCAGGCGCGGACCGGCGCAGTGTTGGCTCGGTGCGTCGTTATTTCTCTGTTTGCTTGAGGCCATGCCATGGAAGAGCCATCCGCGCCGCTGCCGGCGCATCGACCCACAGTGCTGCTGGTCGATGACGAGGAGTCGATCCTCAACAGCCTGCGCCGCCTGTTACGCGGCCAACCCTACGATCTTCTGTTGGCCACCAGCGGCGTCCAGGCGCTGGAGATCCTCGCGCAGCAGCCAGTGAACCTGGTGGTAAGTGATGCGCGCATGCCGGGCATGGACGGTGCGTCGTTGCTGGCGCATGTCCGTGAGCGTTATCCGGCGACTGTGCGGATCATGCTCACTGGCTATGCCGACCCGGCGGCGATCATCAAAGCCATCAATGACGGGCAGATCCACCGTTACATCAGCAAACCGTGGAATGACGAAGAGCTGCTGCTGATTCTGCGCCAGTCCCTCGAGCACCAGCATTCCGAGCAGGAGCGCGAGCGTCTGGAGCGCTTGACCCGGGTGCAGAACGACCAGCTCAAACTGCTCAACAGCACTCTGGAAAAGCATGTCGCGGCGCGCACCGCCGAACTGCAGCAAACCGCCGACATGCTCGATCTGGCGTACGAAGAGCTCAAGCACAGCTATGTCACCGGCACCGAAGTGTTTTCGCTGCTGGCCAATCTGCGCTTGCCACCTGCCAAGCAGACCAACCGGCAGATCATCGAACTGGTGCGCAGCTACTGCAAACAGCACGGGCTGGACGAGGCCTCCAGCCGCGACCTGACCATGGCTGCGGCGCTGTACAACATCGGCAAGCTGAGCTGGACCGACGCGATGATGACCACGCCCTCGGATCTGCTGCGCCATACCGAACGCGAGCGCTATCGCAGTTATCCGAAGCAGAGCGAATCGTTGCTCATGACCCTGGACCCGATGAAGGATGCGGCGCGTCTGATCCTGCATCATCAGGAGCGCTGGGACGGCAGCGGTTTTCCCGACCGGCTCAAGGGCGAGGGCATTCCGTTCGGCTCGCGCTTGCTGAAACTGGCGGTGGATTTCGTCGAGTTGCAGCGCGGTCTGATCCTCGAGCGGCAGATGAACAGCGATGAAGCGCTGCTGTACCTGCGCCAGTACGCCGGGCGTTTGTATGATCCTGATCTGGTCGAAGATTTCATTCAGGTGTGTGCGGCATTTCTCAGCGACGTGACGCTGGCCGATCCGTCGGTCAAGGTACTGTCCACTCGGGACCTGGCGGCGGGGATGATTCTGGCGCGCAATCTGAATGCCGATAACGGCATGCTGCTGCTCAATGCCGGCAAGGTGCTCAGTGCGCTGTTGGTGGAAAAGCTGATTGCGTTCGAAGCCATGGAGGGTGGCAAGTACACGATTTTCGTCAAGGTGCCGGAGGAGGTTGAAGCCACGCTCAAGGCGCTGGGCGAATGATCGGTGAGGTGACGTCATTGGGCCGGGCGTGGGATCCTTGCGGTTTTTCCAGGCCGGTGGCTGACCCATGACCTCTGCATCCGTTGTCTCTGCAAACCTCATTCGTATCGCCGCCGCGCTGGTGCTCAATCCCGCAGGCCAGACTCTGCTGGTGCGCAAGCGCGGCACTACGGCGTTCATGCAACCGGGCGGCAAGATCGAAGCGCACGAGTTGCCGGTGCACGCACTGGCGCGTGAGCTGGAGGAGGAGTTGGGCTTGCAGATCGACCCGGCGCAGGCTGCATTTCTCGGGCAGTTCTCGGCGCCTGCCGCCAACGAACCGGGGTTTGTCGTTCAGGCGCAGATCTTTCAACTGACGATCGACACTGACGTGATCCCGGCGGCTGAAATCGAAGAAGTGATCTGGGTCGATCCCGCCACTGATCCTGCTGTCGATCTGGCGCCATTGACACGTGACCTGATCCTGCCGTTTTATCGCAAGTCGCTGAGCGCAATCGCCTGATCATCCACGCAAAGGACTTTGCCATGATCCCGCTTCAAGACTTGCTGATCTTCGCCGCTGCCGCATTGCTGATGGTGCTGACGCCGGGCCCGAACATGATCTACCTGATTTCGCGTTCGATCTGTCAGGGACGCAAGGCCGGGGTGACGTCGTTGCTCGGCGTGGTGGCGGGGTTCTTTGTGCATCTGTTTGCGGCAGCGGCGGGCTTGACTGCGGTGTTTCTTGCCGTGCCGATGGCCTATGAAGTGCTTAAATGGGCCGGTGCGCTGTACCTGTTGTGGCTGGCCTGGCAAGCGCTGAAACCCGGGGCGCGCTCGCCGTTCGAGGCGCAGCAGTTGCCGGCGGACTCGTCGCGCAGATTGATCACCATGGGCTTTCTCACCAGCGCGCTGAACCCGAAAATCGCCGTGTTCTACCTCTCGGTGTTTCCGCAGTTCATCACCCCTGAACACGGTTCGGTGTTCACCCAGAGCATCATGCTCGGCCTGACGCAGATCAGCGTCAGTTTCTCTGTCAATTTGCTGATCGCGCTGTTCGCAGCGGCCATCGCTTCGTGGTTTGTGCGCAACCCGACGTGGCTGGCGCTGCAGCGTTATTTCATGGGCTTCGTTTTGGCTGGTCTGGCCGTGCGCCTGATGCTTGAGCAACGCAGGACGGCGTGAACATGTGGATCGAACGGCTGGACGCCAGCCATGCCCTGGCTTACCGCGAACTGATGCTCGAGGCCTACGACCGTCATCCGCAGGCGTTCACCTCAAGCGTGCGCGAGCGCGCGGTGATGCCATTGAGCTGGTGGGAAGGGCGCCTGACCAGCAAGCTCGATGTAGTGCTCGGCGCGTTTGAGGCCGGCACATTGGCCGGTATCGTCGGCCTGGCCTTTGAACCGCGCGAAAAGGCCCGTCACAAAGCCACGTTGTTCGGCATGTACGTGTCGGCGGATTTTCGCCAGCATGGCCTGGGCCATGAACTGGTGCAGGCGGCCATTGCCGAAGCGCAAAACCATCCGGCGCTGAAACTGCTCCAGCTCACCGTCACCGCCGGCAATGACGCCGCGTTCAATCTCTACCAGCGCTGCGGCTTCATCCAGTTCGGCCTCGAACCTTTGGCGGTGCGGGTGGGTGAAGACTACTTCGACAAGATCCACATGTGGCGACAGCTCTGATATTGCGCTGATCCCTGTGGGAGCGAGCCTGCTCGCGAAAGCAATCTGACAGTCACTATTTGTGTGTCTGATACATCGCTTTCGCGAGCAGGCTCGCTCCCACAAGTGACTCAGCGCACGGCGCTGACCCCGTCCAGGGTCGAGAACGACGTGTCCTTGGCCGTCAACAGGAAATCGCGCATGTACGGTGCATCGAGCATGTCGGTGCGAATCGCTGCGTACAACGTGGCGAACAAGCCTTTTTCCCCCAAACGTTTGCCCTTCACATAACCGCGCGAGCTGTATTCGTGCAGTGCCCAGTGCGGCATGCCGCAGACGCCACGGCCGCTGGCGACCAGTTGCATCATCATCACCGTCAGTTCTGAGGTGCGCACTTGCGCCGGTTCGATGTCGGCCGGTTCCAGGAACCGCGTGAAGATATCGAGGCGATCACGTTCCACCGGATAAGTGATCAGTGTTTCCGTCAACAAGTCTTCGGGGACGATGTACGGCTTGCTCGCCAATGCATGCTGATTGGCCACCGCGAGCATGGCTTCGTAAGTGAACAGCGGCACATAGGTGATGCCAGCGATTTCCAATGGATCAGAAGTCACCACCAGATCCAGATCACCGCGTGCCAGTGCCGGTAACGGTGCGAAGGCGAAACCCGAGGCGAGGTCGAGTTCGACTTCCGGCCAGGCATCGCGGAACTGGTCGATGGTCGGCATCAGCCACTGGAAGCAGCTGTGGCATTCGATGGCCATGTGCAAACGCCCGGCGGTGCCACCGGCCAGACGACCGATGTCCCGTTCCGCGGCGCGCAACAGCGGCAGGGTCGCGTCGGCCAGTTGCAGCAGGCGCAAACCGGCGCTGGTGAAACGCACCGGTTTGGTCTTGCGCACGAACAACGCCATGCCCAGGCGTTCCTCCAGTTCCTTGAACTGGTGGGACAGCGCCGACTGCGTGAGGTGCAAGCGGTCGGCGGCGTCGACCAGACTGTCGGCTTCACGCAGGGCGTGCAGGGTTTTCAGGTGACGGATTTCAAGCACCGCAGGACTCCATGAGTAAAACTTGTGGTCAACGCATAAAGGTTGAGTTTGTCTCATGTTGCAAGGGCTTGTCGACGATTACGTCGCCGTTCACTTGTGCCGCCGCAAACCCGCTGCGCCTCAGGGCAGCGCGGATTCAAACCCTCTCGAAATGAATCAAGACGATTGACTGCTGTTCGATTCTGGAATCGAGCAGGTCGGGGTCGTCAGCATGCGTCAGGCGTTGATCCTTCAGCAGTTTCAGGTGGGCTCTCTTGAAATCCCGGAAAGGCCGGTCAGACGCGTTGTAGTGGAAATGGGCATACCACCACAATTGCTCAGGCTGCGCGTTCATGTTCCAGATTTCATACTCCTGCATATAGTTGGGTTCGCCCTGATAGTCACTCAGTTTTTTGATCGACTTCCATCGGCGTATCTCCACCGCCCGCTGGCCGATGAGGTCGTCGAGCATGCCGTCAGTCGGGCGCAGGCTGCTCAGTGAGCGATGGGTGCGTATGGCGCGACCTTCCATGACCAGTTCGCCAGCCCTGGTGCGCAATTGCTGGATGAGCGGATGCTGCGCCGACTTCGCCGCGATGCGGTTGGCGCGGTCATTAAGCTCGCCAGCCTGGCTGGTCATCATGTGTTCCAGATTGATCGGGAGCATGCCCCTGTCGGCGTTGCTCTGAACCGTGGCGCGGTAAGCTGGCAGGTTATCCAGGCGCTCCTGTGCCTCGGTGACCAGTTGGGCCAGACTCAACCCTGCAGGGGAGCGGATTGCGATGTTTTGCGGGTTGGTCAGACGTAATCGACCATCGGCGCCTTGCTCCCAGATTTCTTCATGGCCTCTGGGCCCGGTGGATGTATATCGCCGCGTCTGAGTCACGTTGTCCCATTGCTCCACGCCATGGCGCAGCTGGTTGTCTTCGGTTATGAATATGCGCTGCAGCGGTTGCCCGGCAACCCTTTTCTCGGGTGGTTTGTTGATCCCGGCGCGCGCCCGCGCGGCCAGTCGGTCAATGCCGTCCAGCAAGGGATCGACCACTTCCAGATGAAAGAATTGCGGGTAACTGGCGGTCCAGACGGCCATCTCGCGACGAAACTCGCTGCACGCGTCGACGCATTCTTGAAGAATACGATTACGTTCGCTCTTCGTGGCAATGATGTTCGGCAGGTTGTACTGGTTGAACAGGGCATGATCGATTTTGCGGCGAAGGGGTTCTGCCAGCTCGGCCAGATAGTCCCACGACACATCTTCAAGGCTGCCGGCTTTCTTGACGATTTCAAGGCGTTGGGAGGTTTTCCAGTACAACAGGCTTGCTTCGTTGTGACTGGAGTGGGAGTTGGAGCTGTCGACGAATGCGGAAATCTTCGGCCGGTGTTTTGCCTGCATGCGTTCATACCAGTGGTTCATCTGCTCCTTGAACGCTTGTATATGGTCGAGCTTTTCCACGATCTCGATACGCATCAGCCGTATCTCTTCCAGGCTTTTCGAGCGCTGAGCCAGTGCGTCGGATGGCAACGCGTTGTATGCCTGCCTCAGTTTCTTGAGCTTGAGTTTCAGGGTTTGAGTACTCTCTGCGGCGTGAATGGCGCGCCGCCGATAGCGATCAGTCAGTAACCATGCGGCCTTGCTTCGCACTTGGATAATCTCCTTGCGCTTTCTGCCTGGGGTCAGCTCAATCAGCTCCGTCAATGTCTGATAGCGCTGCCGGGCTATCTGGATATCGCCAACGCAAGCGGCTTCGGCAGCCGCCCACAGGGCTGGGCGTTCCTCTAACCCGGCTTCGCTGTAGAGGCTGAGCGTCCGATCGCTTTTTGTTCCTCTGGCCTTCTGTTGGCCAGCCAGTTCATTAGCCGTGGCGGTCAGTTGACGCCGGCGGCGAAAGTCACGATCGATCAGCCAGCGCGGCAAGCGTTGCCGGATCGCCGGTGGCCAGTAAGAGTCCAGCGCATCGGCGACACGCCCGACGAGATTGCCACCACCCGGCAGGCCGCCTTCAAGGGTTGTCCCGTAGACGCCGAACCAGGTGTCCCAGTGCCCGGTTTCATCCAGTGCGATCGGCTGTTTATAGGTTTTTTGCGAGTTGCCGGACAGACGCCAAATGCGCGAACCCCGGTCCAGCTCCACTTGATAAAGGCGTCCCTGACGTTCGATGAAGTCGCCGTCGGCGTGCCGGTAGATCCCTCGGTAGAGGCCGTGGCTGGCGGGTTCTATTCCTGCCAGGGAAATCGGCTTTTCATAATCGTAATCCTTGAAGCGCGCCAGCACATGCCTGGCCTGACGCTGCGTTCTGCCGTGCAGTGTCGCCACGTTGCCGACCAGCGCGTGGAGCTGACGAGTCCGGGTCAGCGCGCGTGTCGTTCGTGAGAGTGTCGAGGCCACCGCTTCGCCCGGGAGCAGATCCATCAAGGCGTCGATCAACGACAGCAACATGGACTCGATTTCCGCCAGACCGTCCGCCACCTCACCACGCAGGAACGCGGCGGTGGCCTGATTGGCCGCGGTCCAGGCCTGATAAAGGGCCAGCGCAGTGCCGACGAAAGGCACCATCCCCAATGCCATTTTTATGTAGTTGAAGGCGCGCGGGCCTTTCAACGCATAGCGCTCGAAGAACAGTTCATCATTGGAGCGCGAAGTGCCGCGATGGGCTTCGACCAGGCGCCCCATGTGCACATCGAGCAGGTGCGCGGCGAATGAGGTAGTCGCCGGCCAGCGCGCACCCACTTCGATGATGGCGTCGAAGTTTTTTTCCACGGCCTGACCGATACGGCTGACATGGGCCCTGACGTTGCCCTGCAAAGCCCTGTTCGCCAGGTACTCGATCCACTTGTCACTCCCGCACAAGGTGAACAGGCCTTTGCGCGCCGCTTCGAGCGTGCCGTAGCGGCGGAAAAACTGCCCGTCGTGGCTGTCTGGCAGATACAAGAGGGTGACGCCGCTGATCTGTTCTTCGATCAGGCTGACGCCGGACAGGGTCACCGGACCTTCGCCGGGGGTGTCCTTGCCGCCCACTTTCAGCGACACCGGCAACAGGACAAGGCGCTTGCCGTTGGCTTGCCACGCTTGTTCGGTATTGGCATCAATGGCGATGTTCAGCAGCGCGGCCTCATCGTCTCTGAGGTGTTTTTGCAGGCGCGCATTTTCGCTTTGTATTTTGAGCATCAGACGCCAGGGCTCGATCAGGCTTTCCCGGCGATGTTGTTTGACAAAATCCGCCTCGCTGGCGGCGCCCCTGAAGGCGTCGTGGATCTTCTGCTCATAGGCTTTTGGCAGGTCGAGTTCCGGCAAGACTTTGCGCAAATAGGGCAATTTGATGCCGTTGAGCAGGCGAATGCGATCCTGTTTCAGCGTCGCGGTGACCTCCAGCCGCAGGAAAATCAGGCGCTGCGACAGTGAGTCATTGAGCACTGAGTGCACGTTGTCGATATTGAGCTGGGCCAAGTCTTCCAGTGACATTTTGCTGTAAGTCTTGCTAGCCACAATAGTCGTCGTAGTCCTGACGCCACCGGGCCCCGATTCGGGAACCTGTTCGATTTTGGTCGAGTCGGGCAATTCGACCTCTACGGAAAAGTGGCCTTCGAGGGAAAAATCCTTGCGCAGCCGGGCGTGCAGGTGGCGGCGGGTAAAGTCGTCACGGGGTTCCAGCGCGAGGGTCATGAGCGCGTGGCTTTGGCGCATCGCCGCGATGTACGCCTCGATATTCTGTTTCAGCGAGCTACGCTCGTTTGCCTTGAGTCTGATCAGCCAGCCCGGCAAATGGCCGGCGAGGGTGCCACTGCGCTCCTGGTCCTGCCGATGGGCGAAGGACAGGCTTCTGGCGGCGTTAACCGGGACCTGCACATGGGCGAGACAGCCCAGGCGCAGAAGTTCCAGAGCGTCAGCCTGTTCAGGTTTACCGCGCAGACTCGTGGCTTTCGCTTCGAAGTCGGTCATCAGCGCATTGAGGCAGTGATGCAGCGGGTTTGTGCTGATGGGGTTCAGTTGCAGGGTCAGGTCGCTGTCGCGGTCCATAATCCTGAACACCTCACGCTCCAGGGTCCGGCGATCGGCGAAGCATTGCAGGCCACCGCCGCTACCCATCCAGTAAAGCATCAGGCTGGACGTCGATGCCCTGTCCGAGAGTGCCGCCTTTCGACCAATGACCAGCGCGCCCTTGAGTGGTTCGCTCTGCGTCGTAACGGTCTCGTCTTTGGTTTCGGTCAGCGTCAATGTCAGGCTGGCCGCTGTGATGTCAGCGTCGCGCTCGGCCGCTACGGGGGTGTCCAGCACGGCTTTAAGCAGAGCGTGTTCGGCGCTGTCGAGTTGGCCCAGGGCCGCTTGCAGTCTGGCTTCGGCATACAAACCGTCCTGATGCGCCTGACGCAGGGCGGTTAGCGCTGTGTTTGCGGGCGTCACATCAAGGGCGCTTTCGCTGTACAGCAGTGATGTGGCGGCGGTCTCGCCGGCTTGCTCGGCCGTCTCCAGCGCTTTGAGGGCGTCCTTGCATTGCTGATACCGGGAACCGTCGCGATCGTTGTCCTGCAAGCGTTCGAGCGCATCGCGTTCGCGTTTGAGCGCCGCTTGTCGCACGGCCAGTGGAATACCGGCCGACAGGCTGCCGAACAGCGTTTTCTCATCCGTTTCGATATCGATGGCGGGCGTAACCGGTTTTGGCGGGGCAGCCACGATGATCGCACTGCTGCGCTGATGATCAATCAGCTCGACATGCACCAGTGATCGCGCGCCGTGTTCCCTTATCCCGGGTTTACCTTTGTTGGCATTGCTCAAGGCATCGAGTTGCGCGTGGTGTCGGTCGGCGAACAGATCGCTTGCCCCGGTGACCATCGGGTTGACCGCTGCGGTGTAGTCAAAGCGCAGGATTTCCTTGGGCAGATCGGTGGGGATCTGCACATGCGCGGTCAGCCAGGTTTGCAGGTCGGCGCGGGTCTCGAACGCCTGGATCGACACGGGGTGGCTGGGCAGATATAGCAACGGAGCGGCCGTGGCCACATCACCCACGCTGATGACCCACGCCCCGGGGAGTTTGACTCTGCTGTGATTGCTCAGCACCAGTGCCGGTTTTTCGGTGTGGACGGGTTGCCCATCGATGCTCAGTGCGCTGGCGCTAGAGTCGATGATCTGTTGCAGGGTCTTGAGTTGCACCGCGCTAATGGTCTGGTGGGCAAGGGCTGTGTGTGCGGTGGCTTCGAAATGCGCCCGGTACAGTTGCGTCGCGCGGGCACGCCGCGACATCGGTGTGCGCGGGGCGCGCGCGTCCCAGAACGCTGCCCAGCGAATCTCGTGGCTTTTGCGTGGATCGAGCGCCTTCAGCTTTTCAAGGAGCTGCACGGGTTTTAACGCGTACAGCGGGTGATTCGAGCGGAGACCCGTCACGCTGCAGCGCTGATCCAGATCGGTTTCCAGCGTTGGGTGTTGAACGACAAAGGCACAGGCATCGGTAAGGCTGACGGTGTGTTCCGGTTCGTCATCGGTGGCAGCAAAGCGCAGTCCGGTTTTTTCGCCGTCCAGTTGCAGCTGCTGGCGCAGCAGCTCATTGACGCTATCGCGCAGGGCCGGGCTGGCGGCAAACAAGTCGCGCAAACCCTCGCTGCTGGCGTGCCAGCGTTGGCTGGCCTGCAGCAACAGGCTGTCATCAATGGTTTTTGGCAGGTGCTCGACGGTCTCGGGCAGCGGTGACGGTGCGCGGAGCTCATCCAGAATAAGGCGATCGGGCATGGTGGCGTGACTCGCATGGCGGGGCGGGGAATCCGTCCCTGAGCGAGTCATTCAAGAGAAATCGCGCAAGGCGATGGCGGTACATAGATATTCTTTGCAACAAACGCCCATGACCGCTCGGCGCTCTTCATCAAACTGTCATGGAAGTGTGGCAGCGCGCTTGAACAAACTTCATCAGACTCGCGCTCTACTGGGGTTCTGCGTTTCGGTGTTTTTCATGGCTAAGGGTTTTTTATCGGTCGCGGCTTTGTTGGCCGCGATTTTTTTCGGATCATCGTCGTGGGCGGCGGCGCGTTGCGATGTGAATGTGCCGACCGAGCACGTTGATCTGCAGCAGGTGAGTCTTGCTTACCAGAGTATTGGTCGCGCGTCGGATCCGGCGTTGTTGCTGGTCATGGGCCTGGGTGGACAGTTGATCCACTGGCCGGACGAAGTGGTGGTCGCGCTGTGTCAGCAGGGTTTTCGGGTGATTCGCTATGACAACCGCGATGTCGGCCTGTCGACGTGGCGTCAGGCGCCGCCTGAAGCCAATCTGACCTTTGAAGTACTGCGCTACAAGCTCGGCTTGCCGGTGGCGGCGCCCTACAGCCTGACTGACATGGCCGACGATGCACTCGGCCTGATGGACGCGTTGCACGTCGAGCAATTTCACGTATTGGGCGCGAGCATGGGCGGAATGATCGCCCAGCACATGGCCGCGATGGCGCCGCAGCGGGTCGAAAGTCTGACATTGATCATGACCACTTCTGGCGCCGAAGGTCTGCCGGCTCCGAGTGCCGCGCTGGTGCAGCTTTTATCACGGCGCGGTGCACCGAATCGCCAGGTGGCGCTGGAGCAACAGGCTGATTTGCTCGCGGCACTGGGTAGCCCGGCCGTCGCGGATGATCGGCAGGCCTTGTTGCATCAAGCTGCGCTGTCGTATGACCGCGCGTTCAACCCCGAAGGCGTGAAGCGGCAGATCATGGCAATTCTTGCCGAGCCAAGTCGGGTGGCGTTGCTCAACCAGTTGCGGGTACCGACGCTGGTGGTGCATGGCACGGCGGATCCGTTGTTGCCGGTGATGCACGGGGTTCATTTGGCGGCGCACATTCGTGGCAGCCAGTTGAAGCTGATTCCGGGGTTGGCTCATCGTTTTCAGGAGGCATTCAAGGAGCCGTTGCTGGCGGCGGTGTTGCCGTATCTGCAGGCGCATCGTGAAGACGCTTCGCACTGGGCGCAGATTGAGCCGGCGGTGGGCGGGAATTTGCTGTAACCAAGGTCTTTGTAATGTCTGAGCGGGCCTCTTCGCGAGCAGGAGAACGCATTCCAAGGGTGGGAGCGAGCCTGCTCGCGAAGGGGCCGCTATGGTCACCAAAAAATCTGGAGCAGGTGTATCGTGCAAACTTTCCCGCACGATTTCCCCTGCGAGGTATTTGATGAATTCCGCTCTGAAAATCGACTTTGTCAGCGACGTCTCCTGCCCTTGGTGTGTCGTCGGTTTGCGTGGCCTGTTACAGGCACTGGAGATCCTGCGCAACGAAGTGCAGGCCGAGATCCGTTTCCAACCCTTCGAACTGAACCCGAAAATGGGCGTTGATGGGCAGAACATTGCTGAGCATATTCAAGAGAAGTACGGCTCGACGCCAGAGCAATCGCAGAAGAATCGCGAAGCGATTCGTGCCCGTGGCGCTGAACTCGGGTTTGCCTTTCGCACTGACGGCAACAGTCGTATCTACAACACCTTCGATGCGCATCGCTTGCTGCATTGGGCCGGTCTTGAAGGTGTGCAGCTGCCGTTGAAAGAGGCGTTGTTCAAGGCGTATTTCAGTGATGGCGGCAATCCGTCGGATCACCGGCAACTGGTGCAGGTTGCGCAAAGCGTCGGGCTGGATCGCCAGCGAGCCGAGGCGATTCTGGCGTCGGACGAATTTGCCGATGAGGTGCGCGAGGAGGAGCAGTTGTGGCTGCAGCGTGGGGTGAGTTCGGTGCCGACGGTGGTGTTCAACGGGCAATACGCGGTGACGGGCGGGCAGCCGGTGGAGACGTTTGTCGGAGCGATCCGGCAGATCATGGCTGAGTCGAAGGGTGGTACGGTTAGTTGATATCGGTAGGAGCCAAAAGCCCCTCACCCTAACCCTCTCCCAGAGGGAGAGGGGACTGATTGGGGGATGCTGGAGTTGTACACCGACCTAAACGTGCTGTACCGAATCCATAATCAACTGGATCTTTCAGGTCAATGTCAGACGCAAGACACCTCGGTCGGCCCCCTCTCCCTCCGGGCGGTCCGACGTTTCGGGAGGGCTGGGGTGAGGGTAGCTTTTGACCTTAGCTGTGCAGGCGCACCCACACAGTCACCAAAACAGTGGCGGCCATCAACCAGGCCACCGCCGCCACCGCCAGCGATGCCTCTAGCCGCAGCCGATCCACCATCACATACAACGTCGCCAGATACACAAAGTACGGAATGATCGACCACATCCCGAACACGATCGTGGTCTTCAGATCCTCAACCGAACGCCCCTTGCCAACGATGTAATGCGCAATCAGCGCAAACGTCGGAAACAGCGGCACCAACCCGGCGATGTAATAGTTTTTGGTTTTCGACAACGCTGCGATGATCAACACCACCGCTGCGCCCAGCAAGGCTTTGAAAAACAGATCCACATCGTTCTCGCTTAATGGCTTAACCCGTACTTCTTCACTTTGTCGAACAACGTGGTCTTGGCCATGCCCAGTTCAAGACTGGCTTGGGTCAGGTTGCCGCCGCTGCGTTGCAAGGCGTCGTTGAGCAAGTTGCGCTCGAACGCTTCCACCGCTTCGGCAAAGCCCAGGCCTTGTCCTCCACCGTTGGCACCGGACTTCTTGAACGCGGGCAGGCCAAGGGCAAAACGTTCAGCGACGTTTCGCAGTTCGCGCACGTTGCCCGGCCAGTCGTGGCTCATCAGGTTCGACAGGGTCTGGTTGTCCAGCGCCGGCAACGCACGGTCGAAGCGCAGGGCCGATTGCTGGGTGAAGTGTTCGAACAGTTGCAGGATGTCTTCGCGGCGTTCGCGCAAAGGTGGCAACTCCAGCGTCACTACGTTGAGGCGGTAGTACAAGTCGCTGCGGAACTCACCGGCCTTGCTCGCTTCGTCGAGGTCGGATTTGGTTGCCGCGATCACCCGGCAATCCACGGCCACGCTCTGGTTCGAACCGAGGCGTTCAAGGGTGCGTTCCTGCAACACCCGCAGCAGTTTGATCTGCAATGGCAGTGGCATGCTTTCCACTTCGTCGAGGAACAGCGTGCCGCCGTCGGCGTGTTCGATCTTGCCGATACGGCGTTTGCCGGCGCCGGTGAAGGCGTTGGCCTCGTGGCCGAAGATCTCGCTTTCGAAGAGGTTTTCCGGCAGACCGCCGCAGTTAAGCGCGACGAACTGTTTGCTGTGGCGTCGACTGAAATCGTGCAGGCAACGGGCGACCAGTTCCTTACCGGTGCCGGTTTCGCCTTCGATCAGTACGTTCGCCGAGGTGTCGGCGACGTTGGCGATCAGTTCGCGCAGATTCTGCATCGCTGGCGAGCGGCCGATGATCCGCCCCTCGAGGGAATCACGCTCGGCCAGTTGGCGGCGCAGCGACGAGACTTCGCGGGCGAGGCTGCGTTGCTCCAGCGCACGCCGGGCGACGTCGACCAGACGCTCGGGCGAGAACGGTTTTTCCATGAAGTCGTAGGCGCCTTTCTGCATTGCGCCGACGGCCATGGAAATATCGCCGTGGCCGGTGATCAACACCACCGGCAGGCTGCGATCGCGTTGCTTGAGGCGGGTCAGCAGTTCCAGGCCATCGATGCCCGGCAGGCGAATGTCGCTGATGACGATGCCGGCAAAGTTGTCGCCGACCTTTTCCAGCGCCTCTTCGGCACTGCCGACGCCGACACAGGGAATGTCTTCCAGGGTCAGCGCCTGCTGGCAGCCGAGCAGCACATGGGGGTCGTCTTCGACGATCAGTACACTGAGTTCAGGGTTCATATTGGCTCGGCAGGAGTAGGGCTTACCAACGGTAAACTGAGGACGAAGGTGGTGCCACCGCTGGCCGGGTGTTCAACACCCAGGTGCCCGCCGGTGGCGGCGGCGAGGCTGGCGGATAGAGTCAGACCAAGGCCCAGGCCTTGTTCGCCGGGTTTGGTGGTGAAGAACGGTTCGAACAGATGCTTGCGTGCTTCGGCATCGACACCATGGCCGTTGTCGCGCACGCGCAGGCGATATTTGGCGTTGAATTCTTCGCCCTCCAGCCACAGTTCGGGATGCGGTTGCGCTTGCATCGCATCGAGGGCGTTGCCGATCAGGTTGACCAGAATCTGTTCGAGGCGGGTCTGGTCGATCTGCAACTGCACATCGATAAACTGCCGGTGAATCTGCAGCGCCGAATTCTCCAGGCGTGCGCCGAGCAACTGCAGCGCAGCGTCCACGGCTTTGCCGAGGCTGGCCTGGCCCTGATTGTCACCGCGTCGGGCGAACGAACGCAGACTGGCAGTGATCCGGCCCATGCGATCGATCAGGTCGTTGATGGTCTTGAGGTTGGTGCTGGCGACATCCAGCTGACCGCGTTCGAGGAAACGCACGGTGTTGCCCGACAGCGTACGCATTGCTGCCAGCGGCTGGTTCAATTCATGGGCAATGCTGGTCGACATCTGGCCAATGGCGGCAAGTTTACCGGCCTGCACCAGTTCATCCTGCGCGCGGCGCAACGTCTCTTCAGCCTGACGGCGTTCGCGGATCTGGCTCTTCAGTCGCTCATTGCTGGCGCGCAGGTCGGTGGTGCGTTCGGTAATCCGACGCTCCAGTTGATTATTGGCTTCCTGCAGGGCTTCGCGGGCGGCGAGGCGGGTGGCGATGACCTTGCGCCGCTCGTTCCAGGCGATCAGCAGGAAGGCCACCAGCGCGAATGCGACGGCGACGAGAATGCCTTGGTTGATCGCCTCACGGCGCAGATCCTGAAGGGGGGTGAGCAGGGTGAAATTCCACGGCGTGTCGCTCAGCGGTCGGGTTTGCGCCAGATAGCTGATGTCGTCTTCGCCTGACTGCACCTCGCTATTGGCCGGGAAGGTGAGTTTCTCCACGCCTTCGGACAGGGTTTCGCGAGCCAACGGTTGCAATTCGTTGAGCGGAAACCAGTAGTACTGCAGGCTGCGCGCGAGTTTTTCCTTGGTGGTTTCACTCAAGGGAATGACCGCTTTAAGGCGCCGGGCCGGATCGCTGGAAAGAATGATGATGCCGTTTTCATCGCTGACAAAGGCTTCCAGGCGAGCGCGCTGCCAGCGTTCTTCCATGGCTTCCAGACGCACCTTGACCACGGCGACGCCGATGATCTTGCCGTGCTCTTCGAGGCCGTGGGCGAGGTAATAACCGGGTTCGCCGTTGGTGCTGCCGATCCCGTAGAAGCGCCCGGGTTCGCCGCGTATGGCTTTCTGGAAGTAGGCGCGGAAGGACAGGTCTTCACCGAGATAACTGTCGACATCGCGCCAGTTGCTGGTGGCCATGACGCGACCGGTGGTGTCCATGACGTAGATGGCCCGACTGCGACTGCGCCGGTTCAGGCCCTCAAGGTAATCGTTGACCGCTTGCCGGTGTTCCGGGGTCGGGTCGGCCAGCAGCTGCGACACACTCGTTTCGAGTTCCAGCAGGCTGGGCAGGTAGGTGTATTTGCTGATTTCGCTTTCGACGGCGCGGGCGTGCAGTTCCAGTTGACGCTGGCCGCTCTCGCCGAGGCTACGGATGCCGAAATGTTCACTGGTCCAGAAGCCGATAAAACCCAGGCCGATCATCAGGGCGATGATCAGTGGCGGCAGGAACAAATGACGAATCAGACGGGGTTTCACGGCAAGTGATGGCGGCGCGGCGCGATAGAGATTGGGGTCGCATTTCATCACAGTTGCCTTGGGTCAACCACCACAACAAACTTCACCAATCCACTGTAGGAGCTGCCGCAGGCTGCGATCTTTTGATCTTTGAAAAAAAAGTCAAAAGATCGCAGCCTGCGGCAGCTCCTACAGGGGGAGGCGGGTTTGCTTTTAGTGCTGCAGGATTTTCTCGAGGAAGTGTTGCGCGCGCTCGGAGCGGGCGCTGATGTCGCCGAAGAATTCCTCTTTCGGGCAGTCCTCGATGATCTTGCCGGCGTCCATGAAAATCACCCGGTCGGCCACTTTGCGGGCGAAGCCCATTTCGTGGGTTACGCACATCATGGTCATGCCTTCGTGGGCCAGTTGCACCATCACGTCGAGCACTTCGTTGACCATTTCCGGGTCGAGCGCCGAGGTCGGTTCGTCAAACAGCATGACGATCGGGTCCATCGCCAGCGCCCGGGCAATCGCCACACGCTGCTGCTGACCACCGGACAGTTGTCCCGGGTGCTTGTGGGCATGCGCCGACAGGCCAACGCGTTCGAGCAGTTGCAGGCCTTTCTTGGTCGCCTCTTCCTTGCTGCGGCCCAGCACCTTGATCTGCGCGATGGTCAGGTTTTCGGTGATGGTCAGGTGCGGGAACAGTTCGAAATGCTGGAACACCATGCCAACGCGCGAACGCAGTTTCGGCAGGTTGGTCTTCGAGTCGGCAATCGAGGTGCCGTCGACGACGATGTCGCCTTTCTGGAACGGCTCGAGCGCGTTGACGCATTTGATCAGGGTCGACTTACCGGAACCCGACGGGCCGCAGACCACGATCACTTCGCCTTTTTTGACCTCGGTGCTGCAATCAGTCAGCACCTGGAAGTCGCCATACCACTTGTTGATGTTCTTGATAGAGATCATACGGCAAACCTTTTTTGCAGACGCTTGACCAGCAGCGAGGCGGAAAAGCTGATGATGAAGTAGACGACACCGGCGAAGATCAGGAACTCGTTGGAACGACCGATGATGTCGCCGCTGGAGCGGGCGGAGTTGAGGAAGTCCACCAGGCCCACGGTGTAAACCAGCGAGGTGTCCTGAAACAGGATGATCGACTGTTGCAGCAGCAACGGGGTCATCTTGCGGAACGCCTGGGGCAGGATGATCAGACGCATGGTCTGGCCATAGGTCATGCCCATTGCTTGCGCGGCGGCCATCTGGCCTTTGGGGATAGACTGCACACCGGCCCGGACGATTTCGCAGAAGTACGCGGCTTCGAACATCATGAAGGCCACGACGCAGGAGGTGAACGCACCGATTGGCGTGTCTTCACCGGTGATCCAGCGCAGTACGAACGGCACCGCCAGGTAGAACCAGGTGATCACCAGCAGCAGCGGGATCGAACGGAAGTAGTTCACATAAGCGCCGGCCACCCGCGACAGCAGTTTGCTCGACGACAGGCGCATCAGTGCGAGGATGGTCCCCAGCACGATGCCGCCGACCACGCCCATGACCATCAACTGCAAGGTCATGACCATGCCGTTCCACAGGCCCGGAATGGCGGGGATGATGCCGCTGAAATCGAAGTCCATTATTTACCCCCCACGGAGATCAGGCCGGGCACTGCGACTTTCTTCTCGACCATGCGCATCAGCAACATCAGGCTCATGTTCAGGGTGAAGTAGATCAGCGTGGCCAGGGTGAAGGCTTCAAACAGGTTGGCCGAGAACTCAGCGGTCTGTTTGGTTTGCGCCAGCAGTTCCATCAAACCGATCAAGGACGCCACGGAGGAGTTCTTGAAGACGTTGAGGAATTCCGAGGTAAGCGGCGGAATGATGATCCGGTAGGCCTGGGGCAGCAGCACGTTCCAGTAGATCTGCGGCAGTTTGAAGCCCATGGCGCGCGCGGCGGATTCCTGGCCGCGTGGCAGCGCCTGGATGCCGGTGCGTACTTGTTCGCAAACACGGGCGGCGGTGAACAGGCCCAGGCAGACGACAACGCTCAGGTAAGCCGAGGTGGTCGGGTTGAGGTCCTGTTTGTACCAGTCCTGCAGGTTTTGCGGCAGCAGGTCGGGTACCAGGAAGTACCAGATGAACAGCTGCACCAGCAGCGGCACATTACGGAACAGCTCCACGTAGCAGGTGGCGATGCCCGATACGATGCGGTTCGGCACCGTGCGCATGACCCCCAGAATGGAGCCCAGCAGCAAGGCGATGATCCAGGCCACGATGGCGATGGCAATGGTCCAGCCCAAACCGGTGACGTACCAGTCGAGATAAGTCTCGCTGCCGACGCCGGTGGACTTGAAGAACACGCCCCAGTCCCAGTTGTAATTCATTAGGGTCTCCCCTCGAGATCGATCGATGTACAAGCACCCGCTTGGGGAAGATCCTTTCCCGCCTGACGTTGAACGTCAGGCACACGCGATCGGCTCGAAAACCGCCAGGTCGAGTGTTCCACAGTAAAGCCCGCAGGTAGTAACAGACGCCTGAGGGAGAGTGGCCCCCTCAGGCAATAAGGTTAGTCAGGAATCAGATTTTTACGTCAGGCGCCGGCTTGTCGCTCGGGGTGGCGATCAGATCTTTAACCTTGTCGCTCATCGGGAAGTTCAGGTTCAGGCCTTTTGGTGGAATCGGGCTTTCGAACCACTTGCTGTAGATCTTGTTGATTTCGCCAGACTTGTACAGGGCGACGATAGCGTCATCGACAGCTTTCTTGAAGGCCGGGTCGTCTTTGCGAACCATGCACGCGTAGGCTTCGAAGGATTGTGGAGTACCGGTGATGATCCAGTCAGCCGGTTTCTTGGCCTTGGCTTCTTCGCCGGCCAGCAGGGCGTCGTCCATCATGAAGGCAACGGCGCGGCCGCTTTCCAGCATATTGAAGGATTCGCCGTGGTCTTTGGCGGAGATGATGTTCATGCCCATCTGCTTGTCGGCGTTCATCGCTTTGATGATGCGCTCGGACGTGGTGCCAGCGGTGGTCACGACGTTTTTGCCTTTCAGGTCGGCAAAGTCAGCGTAGGACGGCTTGCCATCCTTGTCTTTCTTGACCAGCAGACGGGTGCCGATTTCGAAGATATTGACGGTGAAGTCGACTTGCTGGGCGCGTTCGGCGTTGTTGGTGGTGGAGCCGCACTCGATATCCGCGGTGCCGTTCTGGATCAGCGGGATACGGGTTTGCGAGGTCACCAGGTTGTACTTGACCTGCAGGTCTGGCTTGTTCAGGTCTTTTTTCAGCGCTTCAACGATGGCCACTTGAATGTCGTGGGAGTAGCCCACTGGCTTGCCGGAAGCATCTGCAATGTAGGAAAACGGAATGGAACTGTCGCGGTGAGCGAGCGTGATGGTGCCCGAATCGTTGATCTTCTTCAGGGTGCCGGTGAGTTCGGCGGCGAAAACTGGCGTGCTGATCAGAGCGGCCGCAATGGCTGCGCCCAGGATATGGGGAACGATGCGCATCAAATTTTCCTCGAATTGTTTTTTTTATGGAGCCAGTTCGTCGGCCCTTTTGTGCTTCGAATGCCTGACGGCTCCTGAAGTGTTGGCACAACAGGCATTCGTCGAGAGAGTGTAGAGCATGACTCGTGCCAGACCAGTCGCTGATAGCTAAGTTGATGATTTATAACGTTATTAAAGTTTTGTGGCGGTATTTTTCACCTTGGCTGATCCGGTTAACCGAATCGACCGTGAAGTCGCGTTCGGAAAACCGAACGCAGTGCCTCAGCGCCACACCGGCAGACAATCCAGCACGAACAGCACATGGGACACCGCGCAGATCACCCCGAACAACAGCACCAGGACGATCATCGGCGTGCCGCCCCATACGCGATAGCGCGGGCTGCCAAAGCGCTTGCGCGAAGCGCGTGCCAGCAACGCCGGGGTGATCACCGCCCACAACGTTGCCGCCAACCCGGCAAAACCGATGGCATGCAGAAAGCCTTCCGGCCACAGGAAGCCACCGAGCATTGGCGGCCCGAACGTCACGGCCGCTGTTTGCAGGCGACCGACGGGGCTGTCGTCGAACTTCAGCACATCGGCCAGGTAATCGAACAAACCCAGGGTCACCCCGAGAAATGAACAGGCCACGGCGAAGTTGGAAAAAAACGTCAGCAGCAGATCGACGTTGGCGCTGTTGAGCCGTGCCCCCAAGGCGCTGATCAGCACATCGATGTTACCGCCGCGCTGGGCGATGTCCTTGAACGTGTCGCGGGGAATGTTGCCCATGCTGCACAGCATCCACACCAGATACAGCGCCAGTGCGATCAAGGTGCCGCCGACCAGACAGGCGCGAATCCGCTGCGGGTCCTTGCCGTAATGCTTCATCAGGCTCGGCACGTTGCCGTGAAAACCGAACGAAGTCAGGCAAAAGGGCAGCGTCACCAACAGATAAGGCCAGTAATGCCTGTCGCCGCCGTTCAGATCCAGCAGCGTGGTGCTTTGCACATGGCCGAGCAAACCGCCGAAGGTCAAAAAGAATGCGAGGATTTTTGCCCCGAACACCAGCGTGGTCATGCGACTCACCGCCGTGGTGCTCAGCCAGACAATGAACGCCACCAGCAGCGTGAACCCCAAACCGCCGGCGCGCGATGACCACTCCAGCCCGAAGGATTGCGCGGTGTGATGAATCACTGAGCCGCTGGCGGAAATATAGGCGTACGTCAGGGTGTAGAGGACAAACACAATGCTCAAACCGTTCAAACGGCTCCAGCCCCGGCCGAGCAGATCGCGGGTGATCGTGGAAAAACTCGCGCCTTCGCGGTAGTTGAGATTGGCCTCGAGGATCATCAAGCCCGAGTGCAACGTGCAGAACCAGGCAAACAGCAGCACCGCGATGGAGCCGTAGAACCATAGCCCGGACATGATCACCGGCAGCGAGAACATGCCGGCACCGACGATGGTGCCGCCGATGATCATGGCGCCGCCGAGGATCGACGGCGAACGTTCGACAGCGGGAACGGAGGATATTGAGGTGACGCGCATGGCAAGGCCCGCAATTTGAATTGTTATAGGTGCATCGACGCAGAGCCCCTGTGGGAGCGAGCCTGCTCGCGAATGCGGTCTGGCAGACGAAGTTGATGTCGACTGACACGACGCCTTCGCGAGCAGGCTCGCTCCCACAGGGATCGTGGTTCAGGCGATGTTGAGCAAACGAGCTAACCGTTGAACATTCGCCAGCAAAAAGCTGTCCTGCCCCGGCAACGCATCGAACGACAAACCCACTGGCAACTCACCCGCCGCCGCGACCGGAACGCTGATGCTCGGCGCCGCCAGGTTGCTCGCCGGGTCGGTGTTGCGCACGAAGGTTTCGAAGTTGCTCTCATCCGCGCAAGCGCTGAGCAGTGGCGCGCTGCAAGTGACGGTCGGGTAAGCCAGCAGATCCAGTTGATGGCGGCTGAAGAGGGCGCGGTATTCCTTCTCCAGACGCAGTTTGCTCATCAATGCCTGCACGTAGTCCGTGTAGGAAATCGCCGGACTTTCCAGTTGCGCGGTGAGGATTTTCTTGATCGCCGGGTCGCGAATCTGCGCGAGGATGTCGAGGAACTGTTCGCCGCGTCCTGCTTTCATCAGGAAGCGTGGAAAGTCGATGAAGAACTCGTAGATCGGTAGCGGAAACTGAATGCTCTCGTTGATCTCGCCAATCACTGCATCGTCGACCGGCACGATGATCACGCCACGCGCGGCCAGGCTATCGATGGCCGCGCGGCAAGCACGTTGCACGTTGTCAGCGAGGTCGGCCCAGAGGAAATGCTCGGGAATGCCAATGCGCAACGGCCGGGTTTCAGGCTGATGCAGGCTGCCGGTCAGTTGCGCGTGAACGAACTGACAATCTTCCACGGTGCGGGTCAGCAGGCCCGGGGTGTCTTTGGTTTGCGACACCGGGACGATGCCTTCCACCGGATATACGCCGGTGGTCGGGCGGAACCCGACAATCCCGCAGAACGCCGCCGGGATACGCACCGAGCCACCGGTGTCAGTGCCGACCGCGCACGCCACCAGCCCGGCAGCGACAGCCGCGGCACAACCACCGCTGCTGCCGCCGGCACTGTAGCGTTCGTTGACGGGGTTGATCACGGCGCCATGAGAATGGTTGGCCGAGGTCACGCCAAACGACAATTCGTGCATGTTGTTCTTGCCGACAATCTGCGCGCCCAATTGCCGAAAGCGCTCGACGATGCCGGCATCGGCCTGCGGCACATAGTCGGCCAGCCCGGGCGTGCCGGCGGTGGTCGGCAGGCCGCTGACATTGATGTTGTCCTTGAACGACACCGGCAGGCCATACAGTGCGCTGTCGCGCGCGGCAGCATTTGCCTTGAACGCTGACGGGTCGAAGGTGATGAAACTGTTCAGATGCTGCATCTGCACATGGCGCTCGCGCAGGGCGTGCTGCCAGGTGTCCGGGCAGTGTTGACCACTGCGAAAGCCGTTGACGAGCTGTTCAATTGAAAGCTGGCTGTACATGGATGATTCTCGGCGTGGAAAGGGACTGGTTCAGCAGTAGCGGTACTGCGAGTGCAGGTCGTCGAGCGGGTTGCCGGCAATCAGGTCGCCGCCCAGGCTGCTGATCACCGCGCACGCGCCATTCAGCGCGGTCTGGATCGCGCCTTCGGCCCAGCCGCCAGTGAACGAGGCGCCGCAACCGGCCAGGTACAAACCGGTGTCCTGTTGCGGATCGAGTGCGGTGCGGAACTGATAGAACAGGCGCTCGGAGTAAATATCGTCGCCGGGGAAATTCAGCTTGAAAGCGCCCAGCGCGTGCTTGTCGGTCAGCCAGTCGTATTCCAGAACGTAGCGCTGGTAGTTACCGTCCAGCGGCAGCAGATGGCTGGCAAACTCCGGTGCACTCATCGCCAATTCATCGACCAGACGCAGGCAGCGTTGCACCTTGTCGGTCATCGAAACCATCTTGTGCGAGTCGTCTTCCCAGGTGTAGCTGATCAGCACCACGCCCCAGGAATCCGGATCGTGCGGCGCGTAGTCGAGGCAATACACACCCTTGACCAGGGTGTCGGTCTGGATGTTTTGCGCCAGACCATGTTTGAGCCAGAACTTGTCCTTGGTCAGGATGAACAGCTTGGATGAGCCGACCATGTGCGTTTCATTGATCGCCCGCGCGACGTCGCGATTGACGAAGGCCTGGTTCTGCGTGAGCTTGAGGTTCACTTGCAGGGCGCGGGTCGTGGTGGTGGTGATTACCCGGTCGCAGGCATACGTTTCGCCATTGCTGCCGGCCAGCAGAATTTCGCCGTGCGCACCTTTGTTGATCGATTCGATGCGCGTGCGGCAAATCATGTCGCGTACCTGAATGCCGTTGAACGAGGTGTCGGCAATCCGCTCGGCCAGCGAGGAAATACCGTTGGGCACCAGACGCTGATTGACCTCCAGCGCATTCACCACCAGCCGCAGGATTTCGGTGAACGAGGCGCGGTACACCGACTGGAAACCGCCGGAGCCAATGCCCAGCGAACCGAACAGATGGAAGTCTTCGGGCTTGCGCCACGGCTTGCCGCCCGGCGGTTTTTTGCCGGTGAAGATGCGCACCATGGCCGAGTAAAACGAGCTGTCACCGAAGCAGTCCAGATAGCGTTGCCACTCGGGCTGCACTTCGCAGTAATTGTGCTGCTTGAGCAATTCGGTGATCAGCAGCGGCGGTGCCAGGCACGTGCCGTCATCGAGGGTCACGCCTTCGCTGAGAAAGGCGATCCAGCCCTGGTGAACGGTGCTGAACAATGCCGGCGGTGGTTGCATCGCCGCCCAGTGATGGGCCTCGCCGCGGTAGTGGATTTCGGTGTCGACGACGCCCGGGTCGGGAAACGCCTCGGTGGTCTGGATGCCGAAACGATTGAGGTAATGAAACAGACCGACCTCACTCGGCGGAAAGCGCATGGCGCCCATTTCGGCAATGAATTGCGGCTGCTCTTCGTCAAAACATTGGGTCAGCAGGCGCCCGCCAACATGCTCGGGTTCGGCTTCAAACAGGGTGACGCGACGCGCCCCGGCGCGCAGCAATTCGTAGGCGGCGACCAAACCGCTGAGGCCGGCGCCAACGATGCCGATGTGTTTCTCGGCGCTTTCCGCCGGCAGGTAACCAATGGCTTCATCGGCACTGCGCAGGAACTGGCCGTAGTCATACAGCAGATCGACGTAGGGAAAAGACAGGCACGCGGACGCCTGACTGCAATCATGGGAAATAGGCTTCACAGGGGGGAATTCTCGATCGATCAGATAATGAGCTGCAGGCTTTCAAGGGCGCGTGCGGGGTTGAGCAACAGGATCTTCTTGCCGTGGATTTTCCACGTGCCATCGATGTTGATCAGTTGATGCTCGACGGTCACCGGGTAGTGCCATTCGTTGTCGCCGCGCGCTTCGCAATAGAGCATGTTGGAGCTGGCGAAGGCGTTGAACGAGGCTGCGTCGAGGCTGATGCGCGGGCGCTGGGCGATGTGCAGGCTGCGGCTCTTGGGCTGCTGGGAAAAGTTGCGCGCATTGGCCAGCCGGTTGATCCGCAGCGTGGTCAGAAAACGGTCTTCATACACCAGCGACGATTCGTGCAACGGGCTGACCTGCTCACGGGTCATGGGAATCCAGTAGTGGTAGTCATCGCTGAGCAGTTGCTGCCAGGCGTCGAAATCCTGCTGGTCGAGCAAGTGCAGTTCGGTTTCGATCAGTTGCTCAATGGCGTGGTGATTAGATTGATCGTGTTGCATGGTCGTCCCGCATCAAGTGCTGCCAACTGTTATAGAAATTACGCATGGCCATTTCGCTGGTGCCGGACACCACTTGGGTCTGCGCATAGGATTCGTTCGGGCTGAACAAGCGGGCGACGTTGACCCATTCGTTGGCGTCGCTGCCCAGGCCTTCCATGGCCCGTTCGTACATTTCCACATCGTCGTGGGCGACCATCGAGCACGGCGAGTTGATCAGGTTGTTGTACTGCACAGTCCTTTCCAGCAACTGCACGGGCGCGCCTTGCAGTTCGAAGATCCACGACTCGACGATGGTTTCGCGGGCGCTGACCGGTTTGATCACACGCAAGGTCTGAATCGGTCCCTTGACCATCAGGTTGGGGAAATACACGGTGTTGTGGCGGGTATCGTCGAGGATCGCCCGGGCCTGGTCTTCACCGTAGCTTTCGACCATCTGTTCCCAGTAGCCGGGGATGTCGGTGTACGCCTTGTGAATCGAATTGCTGACGCCGGTATGCCCGTGGCCGTTGGCCCAGACCCGAATGCCCATGCCGGCGAAAAACTCGTAGGAGGCCATGAACGGCGAGAACAGTTCGACCGCCATCGGCGGCTTGCCCTGATCACCGGTTGCCTGCCACAGGCGTATCGCTTCGCCGGCCGAAGATTCGTGGGCGATCATCGGGTGGCAGGTGTCGGTCTGGTTGTCGACGACCATTTTCCAGTTGCAGCGATGGCGGTGCAGCAATGGCTGGCCGATCACTTTCAACTGGCTCTGCGGCGAGCGCATGACCATGTTGTCCAGGGTCGACAGCGACTCACCGAAGAACTCCTCGAAGCCGATGCCTTGTTCCGTCAAACGGACAAACACGAAACCACGATAGTTGTGCACCGCGTTCACCGGGCGCATGCCTTTGTGCGCAGAACAACTGCTGAGGTCGCAGTCGTCGTATTCCTTTTTCACCGGAATGCTCAGCAGCTCGCCGTCAGTCTTGAACGTCCATGCGTGGTACGGACAACGCATGAAGCGGCCGACATTGCCGCGCGCTTCGGCCAGTACTTTCACGCCTTTGTGCGGGCAGCGGTTGTGCAGCACGACGATGGCACCGTTCTTCTGCCGAACCATCGCCAGCGGCTGTTGCGCGAGGGTAGTGGTGAAGTAATCGCCGGTCTCGGGGATCAGGCTGTCGTGACCCAGGTAGCACCAGCTCGCGGCAAACACGCGCTGCTGTTCCTGTTCGAAAAGCGCCTGATCAAGGAACAGAGATTTATGCACTTCTCTGCCATTGAAATAGTTGTCCAACGGGGTGTCCTCTTTCAGATCGCCAGTTTCAGGCGCGGGCTTTTTGCCCGTGAAACGCAGGGATAGATTCGCGCACTGCACGCCGCTTCCTGTTCGCTCATGATGAAATCGCGGTGATCGACTTCGCCTTCCAGTACATCCAGCGCACAAACGCCGCATTCACCGCGACGGCAGTCGTACAGCGGATCGAGTCCGGCCGCCTCCAAGGCTTCGAGCAACGACTGTTGCGGGCCGACATTGACGCTGACGCCGGAGTCGGCCGCCTCGATGACAAAGCCTTGCGCGGCGTCATCGCGGGCAACGTTGAACACTTCCAGATGGATCTGCTCCCGCGCCAGGCCAACGCTTTCGGCGTGGCTGAGTACCGCGCTGAGCATCGCCGCCGGGCCGCAGACATACAGACGGTCATCGGCGGTCAGGTCGGCAAGCACTTCGCTGATCGCCGGGCGACTGCCGGAGAAGTGCAGTTGCAGGCGTTCTTGCAGCTGTTCTTGCAGGTGCCGGGCGTAGACCGCGTCGTCGGCGCTCTTGGCGAAGTAATGCAGGTGCGCAGGGCGGTTCAACGCGTCGAGGTGGCGCAGGATGCCGGTCAGCGGCGTGATGCCGATGCCACCGGCAATCGCGATATCACGTCCGCTGTCAGCGTCGAGCGGGTAGTCGAAGGTGTTCAACGGACCTTCCAGCTCCACGCTGTCGTTTACGGCCAACGCTTGGATGTACTGGCTGCTGGCGGAGTCCGGCGAGAGGCGAATGGCGAAGGTGAACTGGCCATCCGCGACCTCGTCCACATGCACCGTCGAGTAATGCCGACAGTCGTCCAGCCCCGGAATCAGCCATTTGAAGTGCGCACCGGCATGGGTCATGTCCACCAGGGAGGCCGGACCGCTGACGGTGACTTCCTTGATCGACGCCGAGAGCATCCGGCAGTGGGTGACGGTGTATTTCATGCAGGCTTTTCCTGGCTCAACGGTGTTTCGTGCAGGTACAGCCACTGGACGTCGTGGTGCTGGACGCGAAGGATCGCCAGCGAAATACGCGAGGTTTCGCTCTGATTCAGGCGATGGGTTTCCTTGTAGCGCAGGGCCACGGTCGAGCCTTCGTGCCAGACCGTGTGCAGGTCGCTGATCAGAATCTCCAGACCTTTGCGGGCACCGACGGCGCCGCTGAACAGTTGCTCGACTTGCGCCCGACCGACCACGGCAGCCGACGTGGTGACCATGCTGAAGTGTTCGGCGAACACCGCCATCAGCGGCGCGATGGCGTCTGCGCCGGCACCGTCGGCATCGGTGAAGACGCGGTGAATCAGATCGTGCACGTGGTGAATACTGTGTTGCGCTCGTTCAACCAGGTTGTTGTTCATGGCATTCCTTTGGAGGGTTCAATTGACTCATCTGAAACAGCGGGAACAGCCCGACCAGTGCCGCAATCGCGAACGTCGCGTGATAGGCCTGTGTGGTGTCGAACTGCTTGAGCAGCACATTGAAAATCATCAGAAACAGCGCGGCACCGAGGCTGAACGACATCTGCCGATTGATGTTCCAGATCACGCTGGCCTTGTGCGTATCGCCGCCGGCGAAATCCATCAACGAGGTGGTTTGCGCGGTGTTGGCGCCGATGCCGCCACCAATGCCCATCAGGCTGTAAGCGATGACGATCACCCACAGGTCTGTCGGCGCGTTGACCAGCATCAGCGTGGCGATGCCGGCGCTGTGCAGCAGCATGCCGAGGGTGAACAGGCGTTTCGCGCCGACGCGGTTGTAGACCCGGCCGCATATCGTCATCGCAATGAACGCGCCGATGGCGTAGAGGATCATGAACATCCCGGTCAGTCGGGCGCTGAAGTGCAGGGTGTTCTGCAGGAAGAAAATGCTCATCAGGTTGACCCCGGTGAACACGCCGGGAATCGCGTAATAGATGAGGATCGAGGTGCTGAGTTTTTTGCTTTTGAGCAGGCTCAATTCGATGATCGCGTTGCTGCAGCGGCGGTAGTGCCGCAGGTACAGCGCGATGAACAGCAAGCCGGCCGCGACACAGCTCAACGCGGCCAGCGCCGGGTAGTCGCCGCCGTACAGCGACATGCCCATCAGCAGGCTGGCGAGTGCAGCGCTGACCAGCAGCAGGCCTTTGATGTCCGGGCGTGGAAGATCGGTTGGTTTGCTTTCCTTGATCCACAACCACGACAGCCCGGCGGCGATCAACGAGAACGGGATGTTGCTGTAGAACACCCAACGCCAGGAGCTGCTGTCGACGATGATGCCGCCGACCGTCGGCGAAATGGCCGGGGCAATCAGCGCGACAGCCATCACCAGAGTGGATATTTTCGCCCGCTGCTCGCCCTGAAACAGATTGAAGGTCAGCGCCTGACCGACCGGAATCAACAGCCCGCCACCGACGCCCTGAACGAAACGCCAGATCACCAGTTCATGGAAGCTGTCGGCCATGCCGCACATCCACACAGAGCCGGTGAACACCAGCATCGAAGCGGTGAGAATCTCGCGACTGCCAAAACGCCCGGCCAGCCAGGTGCTGACCGGAATAATCAGGGTCAGGCCCAGAATATAAGCATTGGCGACCCACGCCACCGATGAAGTACTCACCTGTAAAGTTGCCGATATACTGGGCAATGCCACAGCCGACATAAATATGTTTATACAGTCAATAAAAAAGCCGATCAAAAAGATCAGCGCAATCTTATAGCGATAGTTCATGTTGTATCCCCTTTGCCGCGCAGCATAGGGGCGATGGACTTGAAGTGTCGATACGACTATGCTTAAAACAATGTTTGACAGGATTTAACAGTGAGCCATAGCGCCATGCATTCTCATCTTAATCGGGTTCAGACGTTCCTCGCGGTGGTCGACTTTGGTTCTTATACCAAAGCTGCAAACTACCTGAGTATCAGCAAAGCCATGGCCAGCCTGCATGTCAAGGCGCTGGAAGAGGTTTTGTCGGCGACGCTGTTGATCCGCAATACCCGCAATATATCGCTGACCGAAATAGGTCAGGAGTTTTATGAAGAGTTCAAGGGTATTGTCGCGGACATCGACAATGCCTTTGATAATGTCCTCAAAGGTAATAATCGGGTATCCGGAAAGTTACGGATTAGTTCAACCAGTGAATACGGTGAAAAGTATATTCTGCCGTTGATCCCACTGTTCTCCGAGCGTTATCCGGAAATTCGCCTGTGCTACAACTTCAACTCTTCGTTGAATGATCTGGTGGCGGAGAAGCTTGATCTGGTGATCCGTCTGGGCAACTTGGCGGATTCGGCATTCAAGAGTCGCAAGTTGGCCGATTATGAAATCGTGCTGGTGGCCAGCGAGGCATTTCTCGCCCGGCATACGGTGCGGGAACCGCAGGATCTGAACAGCGTGCCATGGATCGCCAACAGCAATTTGCAGGCGCCGACCCAGTGGACATTGCGCCATGGGCAAGGGCAGAGCGTTGAGGTCGGCGGCACCAGCCACTTCGAATCGAACTCGTCGACGGCGATTCGCTCGATGACGTTGTCTTCGCTGGGCGTGTCGGTTCTGCCGGCGTGGGTGGTGGCCGATGACATTGCTGCCGGGCATCTGGTGCGCTTGCTGCCGGAGTATTCGTTGCCTTCGCAGTCGATCAATGTGGTATTTCCGAACACCCCGCATCTGCCGCACAAGTCGCGGGCGTTTATCGATTTTCTGTTGTTGCATCTGGCGCAGTGATAACGGCCCAAAAGCCCCTCACCCTAACCCTCTCCCAGTGGGAGAGGGGACTGATCGTGTCGTCCTTGCGAGTGATGCCGACCTGAAATATCGAGTCGACCTCAGAATTTGAAAAGTCCCCGATCGGCTCTCCCTTTCCCTGCGCGGTATTTGAACGAGCCCCGATCGGCTCCCTTTCCCCCTCGCCCCCCTTGGGGGGAGAGGGCTGGGGTGAGGGGGGCTGGATCTTGCGGGCACAACAAAAAGCCCCTGAATCTCACAACTCAGGGGCTTTCGTTCAAGCGACGTTCCGAAGATCAGGCCGCTTCGATCTTGCGGTTCTGTTCAACCTTGCCCAGATACGCCGCCAGTTTTTCCTGCTCTGCCGGCGTAGTGAACAAACCGAGTTTGCTGCGGCGCCAGAGAATGTCGTGGGCAGTGGTTGCCCATTCTTCGCTGCACAGGTAATCGACTTCACGGGTGTAGAGCCCGCCGCCGAGGTGTTCGCCCATGTCGGCCAGGGTTTCCACGCCTTCGAGCATGCGCCAGGTGCGGCTGCCGTAGGTGGTGGACCAGCGACGAGCGATCTCGGTCGGCACGAAGTCGAACTTGTCGCGAATCTGCGCGCACAAGGCTTGCGGGGTGGTCATGTCTTCGCCACCGGGCAGTGTGGCGGTGGCGGTCCAGCTCGGGCGCATCTGGGTGAAGAACGGCAGCAACTGCGCCATCGCCGACTCGGCGAGTTTGCGGTAGGTGGTCAGCTTGCCGCCGAACACCGACAACAGTGGTGCTTCCTCAGTGCTGCCTGACAAGGCCAGGGTGTAATCGCGGGTGACGGCCGACGGGTTGTCGGATTCGTCGTTGCACAGTGGGCGTACGCCCGAGTAGCTGTGCTGGATGTCGTCGCGGCTGATCTGCTGCTTGAAGTGCGCATTGACCACTTTCAGCAGGTAATCGGTTTCGCCGTCGGTGATCGCCACTTTCGCCGGATCGCCGGTGTATTCACGGTCGGTGGTGCCGATCAGAGTGAAGTGGTTGAGGTACGGAATGGTGAAAACGATGCGTTGATCTTCGTTTTGCAGAATGTGCGCGTGATCGCCTTCGTACAGCTTCGGCACGATGATGTGGCTGCCCTGAATCAGACGGATGCCGTACGGCGATTCCATCTTCAGGTCGTCACGAATGAACTTGGCGACCCACGGGCCGGCGGCGTTCACCAGCGCTTTGGCGGTGATCGAAAACAGGCTGCCGTCGGCACGTTCCAGGTTCAGGTGCCACAAGCCTTTGGCGCGGCGGGCGCTGACGCAACGGGTCTGGGTGTGCACGTGGGCGCCTTTTTCGCGAGCGGCCATGGCATTCAGAACCACGAGACGGGCGTCGTCGACCCAGCAGTCGGAATACTCGAAGCCTTTCTTGATTTCGCTTTTAAGCGCGCTGTCGGCACCGAACTTCAGGCTTTTCGAACCTGGCAGTTTTTCGCGCTTGCCGAGGTTGTCATACAGGAACAGGCCCGCACGGATCATCCACGCCGGGCGCAGGTGCGGACGGTGCGGCAGCACGAAACGCATCGGTTTGACGATGTGCGGCGCCTTGGCCAGCAGCACTTCGCGTTCGGCCAGCGCTTCACGCACCAGACGGAATTCGTAATGTTCGAGGTAGCGCAGGCCACCGTGGATCAGCTTGCTGCTGGCCGACGAGGTGTGGCTGGCCAGATCATCTTTTTCACAAAGGAACACCGAAAGCCCGCGACCGGCGGCATCCGCTGCGATCCCCACGCCATTGATCCCGCCGCCAATAACGGCGATGTCGTAGATCTCGGAGATTGGGGGCGTACGCAAGGTAGAGGTGGACATCGGCTGGCCTCGGGTTCTTTTGATTTTCTATATTGGAAATCGAACATGAATGTTCATTTGCGAAAATGGTAGCCCATAAACACGCGCGCAGCCAGTCACGTTCGATTGAAAAAACTCATCGAAGGGCGGGGAAAGGAAAAAATACGAACATTAAGAGCAAAAAAGATCGCAGCCTCCGGCAGCTCCTACAGGTCAAGTGAACCTATGTAGGAGCTGCCGAAGGCTGCGATCTTTTGATCTTGAGGGTTTTTAAACCACTTCGAGGCGAATCTTGTGCTGACTCAACAACTGTGCCAGCGCCGGCACCGGCTGCTGATCGGTTACAAGGCAATCAATCAAGCTGATCGGCCCCAACCGGATCATCGCGTTACGCCCGAACTTGCTCGAATCCGCCGCCAGAATCACCTGTCGTGCATTGGCAATGATCGCCTGCGAAACCCGCACTTCCTGATAATCAAAGTCGAGCAAACTGCCGTCTTCATCAATACCGCTAATCCCGACCAGGGCGAAATCAACCTTGAACTGATTGATGAAATCCACGCTCGCTTGACCGACCACACCGCCGTCACGACGCACATTGCCGCCGGTCAGCAGCACATCGAAATCATCCTTGGCACTGAGCATCGACGCTACGTGCAGGTTGTTGGTGATGATTTTCAGGTGATTGTGATTGAGCAGGGCGCGGGCAATCGATTCGGTGGTCGTGCCGATATTGATGAACAGCGAGGCGTGATCGGGAATCTGTGCGGCGATGGCTTCACCGATGCGTTGTTTTTCATCGCGCATCTGGTCGGCGCGCATCGCATAGGCAGTGTTTTCGACGCTGGAATCGTAGGCAGCACCGCCATGGTAGCGACGCAGCAGATTGGCTTCCGCGAGCTGATTGATATCGCGGCGGATGGTTTGCGGGGTAACAACGAACAGCGTGGCCATTTCCTCGATGCTCACATAGCCGCGTTCGCGGACCAGCTCGAGGATTTGCTGCTGACGGGGAGGCAGATTCATGGGGCTTCCTTTGGGCTGCCGTGCAAAATTTGCCCATGATGCCGCAGGAATCTCCTCCCGACCAGTTACATACAGATACGAGTACTCAGGTTGGCTTATTCAGCGTCCTCACGCGCCCAGTCACGGGTGCGGCTGACGGCTTTTTTCCAGCCTTTGTACAGCTTCTCTTTCTCCACTTCGTCCAGGCTCGGCTCGAACTCGCGCTCGATCACCGCTTTGCCGCGCAGTTCTTCCAGGCTGCCCCAGAAGCCGCACGCCAGGCCGGCCAGATACGCCGCGCCGAGTGCCGTGGTTTCGCGCATTTGCGGGCGCTCAACCTGCGTGCCGAGGATGTCGGCCTGGAACTGCATGAGGAAGTTGTTCGCCACCGCGCCGCCATCCACGCGCAGAGCCTTGAGGCGTTCGCCGGAGTCCTGTTGCATGGCGTCGAGCACGTCGCGGGTCTGGTAAGCGATCGATTCCAGCGCAGCGCGGATGATGTGATCCACACGTACGCCGCGAGTCAGGCCGAACAGCGCGCCACGGGCATACGGGTCCCAGTACGGAGCACCGAGACCGGTGAATGCCGGTACCAGGTACACGCCGTTGCTGTCCTTCACTTTATTGGCGAAGTATTCGGTGTCGTGGGCGTCGTTGATGATCTTCAGTTCATCGCGCAGCCACTGTACGGTCGAACCGCCGTTGAACACCGCGCCTTCCAGTGCGTAAGCAACTTCGCCACGCGGGCCGCAAGCGATGGTGGTGAGCATGCCGTGCTGGGATTTCACCGCTTTGTCGCCGGTGTTCATCAGCAGGAAACAGCCGGTGCCGTAGGTGTTTTTTGCCTGACCTGGCTCCACGCACATTTGCCCGAACAAGGCTGCTTGCTGGTCGCCGGCGATACCGCCGATGGCGATGCCGCTCTTGGTGCGACCGTAGATTTCCGAAGAGGCTTTCACTTCCGGGAGCATTTCGCGCGGGATGTCGAGGATCTCGAGCATCTTCGAATCCCACTCCAGCGAGTGAATGTTGAAGAGCATGGTGCGCGAGGCGTTGGTGTAGTCGGTGACGTGTACTTTGCCGCCGGTGAACTTCCAGATCAGCCAGCTATCGACGGTGCCGAACAGCAATTCGCCGTTGCGCGCACGCTCGCGGCTGCCTTCGACGTTGTCGAGGATCCACTTCAGTTTGGTGCCGGAGAAGTACGGGTCGGTGACCAGGCCGGTGTTGTCGCGGATGTACTCTTCGTGACCGTCGCGCTTGAGTTGCTGGCAGATCTCGGTGCTGCGGCGGCACTGCCAGACGATGGCGTTGTAAACCGGGCGGCCGGTGGTCTTGTCCCAGACCACGGTGGTTTCACGCTGGTTGGTGATACCGATGGCGGCGACCTGATCGTGATGCAGACCGGCCTGGGCCAGCGCTTCAACCATCACCGCGCTCTGGGTGGCGAAGATTTCCATCGGGTCGTGTTCGACCCAACCGGCCTGCGGGTAATGCTGGGCGAATTCGCGCTGCGCGGTGCAGACCACGTTCGCATCGCGGTCGAAAATGATCGCGCGGGAGCTGGTCGTACCCTGATCGAGGGCAATGATGTAGTTCTTATTCTGAATGTCGGTCATGTCGATTGCCTTGGACGAAATAAGGGAGAGTGGGCCGTGGCGCAGGCTCTATTGGGCAGGAGCCGGCGCCGACTGTTTCAAGAAGTTCTTGGTTTGCCGTCAATGGCCGGTTCTGCATCCTTTGTAGCAGGTGTGGCGCCGGTCAGGTGACGGGCGATGAGCCCGCGATACCCGGCAGCACCGAGGCAGGCACCGACAATCGGTGCAAAAATCGGAATCAGGAAGTAGGGAATATCGCGGCCGCCAGTGAAGGAAATTTCACCCCAGCCGGCGAAGAAAGTCATCAGTTTCGGACCGAAGTCACGCGCCGGGTTCATCGCGAAACCGGTCAGCGGGCCCATCGAACTGCCGATCACCGCGATCAGCAAGCCGATCAGCAGCGGTGCCAATGGGCCTTTCGGCAGGCCGTTGTTGTCGTCGGTCAGGGACATGATCACGCCCATCAGGATCGCGGTGATGATCATCTCGACCAGGAACGCCTGCGCGGTCGACAGTACCGGGTTCGGGAAGGTCGAGAACACCGAGGCCAACTCGAGGCTGGCGGCCGAGCCACGAACCATTTGGTGAGTTTGTTCGTAATCGAAGAATAGATTGCTGTACAGCGTGTAAACCAGCAGCGCGCCACAGAAGGCCCCGGCGATCTGGGCAAGAATATAGAACGGCAGTTTGCGCTTTTCGAAGTCGGCGAAGATCGCCAGGGCGATGCTCACGGCCGGGTTCAGGTGTGCGCCGGAAACACCGGCAGTGAGGTAGATCGCCATGCTCACGCCGACGCCCCAGATGATGCTGATTTCCCACAGGCCGAAGCTGGCACCCGCGACCTTGAGCGCGGCGACGCAACCAGTGCCGAAAAAGATCAGAAGTGCAGTACCCAGAAACTCGGCCATGCATTGGCTTGAGAGCGTTGGTTGCTGTAAAGCAGTTGTCATTGAAAACCTCGGTTTTTGTTGTTGTCTGGCGCGCTGCCGTCAGGGCAAGGCGCGATTTTCACCAGGTAGGAATCCCCATTCCGTTCCCGGTTTACTGCTGGGTGCTGCGATGACGATAATTCTTACATTATTCAGATTCGAAAAAATATAGACAAGAAACAAACCTGTCAAAGGTCGAAAGTGAACCATCGGTCACAATAAAACTATTCGCTGGGTGAATGATCCTGTGCCATGCACACAGCGCGGCACTTTTGAAATGGCTACACCCCACGGGAATCGTGGCTTGGGATAGAGCCTTTTAAGGGCTGATCACCTAGAATCCGCCGGAGGAATTTTCTGTCACTGCCGAGCCTGGAGCTGCCATGACCCCTGCGTTGGACTTGTTGAAAAAAGTTCGTGCCGAACATCGCGTGCACAGTTACGAACATGACCCAAAGGCCGCGTCGTATGGGCTGGAGGCCGCAGAGAAATTGGCACTTGAACCGGCGCAGGTGTTTAAAACCTTGCTGGCAGCCAGCGAAAAGGGCGAGTTGCTGGTGGCAGTGGTGCCGGTCGTCGGAAGCCTCGACCTCAAAGGTCTGGCGCATGCGGCAGGCGTGAAAAAAGTCGAGATGGCTGACCCGGCAGCGGCCCAGCGCTCCACCGGTTATCTGTTGGGCGGCATCAGCCCGTTGGGGCAGAAAAAGCGCCTGCGCACCTTCATCGATAACTCGGCTCAGGGTTTTGCGACTATTTATGTCAGCGCCGGTCGGCGCGGGCTGGAAGTCGAGTTGGCGCCTGCTGTGCTCGCCGAACATACCCAGGCGAAATTTGCCGATATCGGCCGTGCGTAGTCGTTATCGCTGTATGCAGAAAATTGGCCGGTTCTGTCACTGGTGCTGATCGCGTCGTGGCGGCATGCTCTGCCGACTGACTTAGGGAGAAGGTTATGCAGCTCGAGTTTCATCAGGTCGACGCATTCAGTGATCGGCCGTTCAGTGGCAATCCGGCAATGGTTTATCGGCTGGACGCCTGGCTCGCCGATGAGCTGATGCAGAAGATTGCCGCCGAGCACAATCTGGCGGAAACCGCGTTTCTGGTACGCGAAGGTCAGGCCTGGCATATCCGCTGGTTTACGCCGACCACTGAAGTACCGTTGTGCGGGCACGCCACGTTGGCCAGCGCTTATGTACTGTTCGAAATCTACAAGGAAAGCGCCGAACGTATCGACTTCACTTGCAAGTCCGGCGCGCTGAGCGTCACGCGTGAAGGTGATCGGTTGTGGCTGGACTTCCCGTCGATCGTACCGTCAGAGATTGGCGTGACGCTGGACGTCGAGCGGGCGCTGGGTGTTGAGGCGGTGGATGTGCTCGGCTCAAACGAACTGTTTGTGGTGCTGGAGTCGGAGCAGGCGGTGCTCGATTGCAAGCCGGACATGGTTGCGCTGGCCAAGCTGCCGTGGCTGGGCGCGATCGTTACGGCGCGGGGCAATCAGCATGACTTCGTCTCGCGCTATTTCGCACCGGCGATCGGCATCGATGAAGACCCGGTGACCGGTTCAACGCATTGCAGCCTGATTCCGTATTGGTCGAAGCGTCTGGGCAAGTCGAGCCTGACCGCGTGCCAGCGCTCGGCGCGGGGCGGGGAGTTGTTTTGTCGGTTGGAGGGTGAGCGGGTGAAGATCGGCGGCAATGCGACGCTGGTTGCCAGCGGCACCCTGATCCTCGGTTAGAAGCTAAAAGATCGCAGCCTTCGGCAGCTCCTACATTGATCCCTGTAGGAGTTGCCGAAGGCTGCGATCTTTTGATCTTTAAAGTGCGGCGCTGTAACGGCGCACGCCGCTTTCCACTGCCGGGATCTGTGCGGCGGTGCTGCCGGAGGCCTGGAAAAGTACCAAGTGTTCGGCAACTACACGAATCCCCACTTCCGCACCGACCTGATGATCCGCATGGCTTGGGAAGATCGATTCCAGCTGCGCCCCCGTCGGCAATTGCAGACGATACAGCGTCGAAGCGCCCAGGAAGGTCTTGCCGACAATCCGTGCTTTCAAGCCACTGTCCGGTGCATAAACAATGTCATCCGGGCGCAGCAATACATCCACGGCGCCGCCAATCGGCCATGTATAAGCACGATTGCCACGCAACTCACCCAGCTCGGTCTGCACCGATTCCGGGCTGCCGAGCTGGCCGCGAATGAAGTAACCCTGACCGATGAAGCTGGCCACATAAGGCGTTGCCGGCTCGTGATACAGGTTGTACGGCGTATCCCACTGTTCCAGTCGACCTTCCTTGAACACGCCAACGTGATCGCTGACGGCGAAGGCTTCTTCCTGGTCGTGGGTCACCAGAATCGCACTGGTGCCACGGGCCTTGAGGATGTCGCGTACTTCATGGCTGAGCTTGCGCCGCAGTTCGCCATCGAGGTTGGAAAACGGCTCATCGAGCAGCAGCAATTGCGGCTCCGGCGCCAACGCACGGGCGAGGGCGACGCGCTGTTGCTGGCCGCCGGACAACTCGTGCGGGAAACGTTTGCCAAGATTTTTCAGGTTGACCAGTTCGAGCAGTTCTTCGGTCACGCGCTCTTTGTTCGGATGCTTGCGGATACCGAAGGCAATATTGTCGGCGACACTCAGGTGCGGGAACAGCGCGTAATCCTGGAACACCATGCCGATCCGGCGTTTTTCCGGCGCCAGGGTGAAGCCGGCGCTGGAAATGGTCTCACCGCCGAGGGTGATTTCACCTTCGTGCACCGGTTCGAAACCGGCGATGGCGCGCAGGGTGGTGGTCTTGCCGCAGCCGGACGAGCCGAGCAGGCAACCGATGTCACCGGCGTTGAGGTGCAGATTGAGGTTCTGCACCACACGTTGATCTTGATAGCCGCAAGCGAGGTTGCGCAGGTTCAGCAGTAATTCATGGCTCATGCGTGGTGATATGCCGGTTCGACGAGGAACTCGAGCAGGGCCTTCTGTGCGTGGAGACGGTTTTCTGCCTGATCCCAGGCGACGGAGCGCGGGTCATCAAGCAGGTCGAGGCTGATTTCTTCGCCACGGTGCGCAGGCAAGCAGTGCATGAACAGCACGTCCTCGGCAGCGAGGTCGAGCAGGGCACGGTTGACCTGGAACGGCGCGAACAGCTTGAGGCGCTTGGCAGTTTCCTCTTCCTGACCCATCGAAGTCCAGACATCGGTGCTCACCAGATGCGCGCCGCGCACGGCGTCGGCAGGATCGCGAACGATGGTCACGCGATCGCCGGCCCTGGCGACGAACTCAGGGTTTGGTTCGTAGCCTTCCGGGCAGGCGACGCGCAACTGGAAGTCGAACTGGATCGCCGCTTCTATATAGCTGTTGCACATGTTGTTGCCGTCGCCGATCCAGGCCACGGTTTTGCCCTGGATAGAGCCGCGATGCTCGAGGAACGTCTGCATGTCGGCCAGCAACTGGCACGGGTGCAGGTCATCGGACAGGCCGTTGATCACGGGCACGCGCGAGTTGGCGGCGAATTCGGTCAAGGTGCTGTGGGCAAAGGTACGGATCATCACCGCATCGAGCATGCTCGACATGACGATGGCGCAGTCGCCGATCGGCTCGCCACGGCCCAGTTGGGTGTCGCGCGGCGACAGGAAGATCGCCTGGCCGCCGAGCTGGATCATGCCGGCCTCGAAGGAGATACGGGTACGGGTCGAGGACTTCTCGAAGATCATGCCCAGTACACGGTTTTTCAGAGGCTCGAACAGTACGCCGCGGTTACGCAGGTCCTTGAGCTCAACGCCTCGACGGATCACGCTGACCAGCTCTTCGGGCGTGCAATCCATCAGGGAGAGAAAGTGCCTTGCGCTCATCATTGACTACCTTTTTGCTACAAACCGCAGATGCTCAAAGCCTTGTTTATCGGAACAACGGGCGAGACCTGCGGCGTAAGCCGCACGGGGCGACGAAATAGGGGAAGGCGCGATATTGACACTAAATGTCGCGTTTTTCCAATAGGCTACGGTTTTTGTGGGATTCGGAGAACGCACTGGCGTTACAGTCGCGTATTTGAAGCCGGGTTGAGGACAGCAGCGAGCCTCTTTGTACACTGGCCTCGCAGGGCTTGGCAATGCGGCGTGGCGGGGATCGTGTCGCTTGAGTCGGTTTACGACCGTGGCGCCATGCCATCACTTGGTCGGATGCTCGGGCCGAAACATTTGCTAAAGCAAAGTGCTGGGTTATAAATAAGTTTCGAGCGACGCAGGAAGCCTCCGCATGGAATCGAAAGAAAAACTGTTAATGGAATTGCTGGGCCACACGGCTCGCTCACTGACCCATCTCACCGCGTCGGTGACCTCAATGTCCTTCGAACTGCTGCGCAGCGAAGACGAAGTGGTGAAGAGCGCCGGTCGCCACATGATCGATCGCATGGCGACCATCAGCGCCGGCCTCGACGAGCACTGGCGCCTGATCGGCGAACTCACCGGCGTACATGTCGCTCACGAGCAGATCGAAACCATTCAGGAAATTCAGCTGGCCGCGCCGCCGCAGCTGCCATCGAACTGATCGGGGCGGTTTATCGGCGCACCTGATAGGCGTCGATTCACAAGACGAACGTCGCTGGCGCCTGAACAGCGCCGGGGCCATAGTTTTGTTCCCGCGGACGTGATTGCCCGCCCAGAACAAGACAGAGACTGGCCATGACCAAGACTCTCCATCACCGTGCCTGCCACCTGTGCGAAGCCATTTGCGGCCTGACCATCGAGACCACCGAAACCGATGGACACGTCGCGATCACCTCGATCAAAGGCGATGCCCTCGACACCTTCAGCCGTGGCCACATCTGCCCCAAAGCCGTGGCCCTGCAAGACATCCAGAACGATCCGGATCGTCTGCGCCAGCCGATGCGCCGCGTTGGCAGCGAATGGCTGCCGATCGAGTGGGACGAGGCGTTTGCGCTGGTGGCCGAGAGGCTGGCGGCAATTCAGGAACGTCATGGGCAGAACGCCGTGGCGGTCTATCAGGGTAATCCGAGCGTGCACAATTACGGGTTGATGACCCACAGCAACTATTTCCTCGGGTTGCTGAAGACGCGTAATCGCTTCTCGGCGACCTCGGTCGATCAGTTGCCACATCACCTCAGCAGTTACTTGATGTACGGCCACGGCTTGTTGCTGCCGATTCCGGACATCGATCACACCGACTTCATGCTGATCCTCGGCGGTAATCCGCTGGCCTCCAACGGCAGCATTATGACGGTGCCGGATGTTGAGAAACGTTTAAAGGCAATCCAGGCGCGCGGCGGTAAAGTCGTTGTGGTCGATCCACGGCGCAGCGAGACGGCGGCGATGGCTGACCAACACCTGTTCGTTCGTCCTGGTGGCGATGCGGCGTTGTTGTTTGGCGTGCTCAACACGCTGTTTAGTGAAGGCCTGACCCGCGACAGCCATTTGCCGGTCGATGGTCTGGACGAAGTGCGCGCGGCAGTCGCCACGTTTACCGCTGAAACCATGAGTCCGTTGTGCGCCGTGCCAGCCGAACAGATCCGCCAGCTGGCACGTGACTTCGCTGCCGCGCCGAGTGCAGTTTGTTATGGGCGCATGGGGGTTTCAACCCAAGCCTTCGGCACTTTGTGCCATTGGGTCGTGCAATTGATCAACCTGGTCACCGGCAACCTCGACCGGGTTGGCGGTGCGCTGTGCACCGAGCCAGCCGTGGATCTGGTGGCGTCGACCTCGGGCGGGCATTTCAACAAATGGCAGAGCCGTGTCTCGGGGCGTCCTGAATACGGCGGCGAGTTGCCGGTCTCGGCGCTGGCCGAAGAGATGCTCACCGAAGGCGAGGGCCAGATCCGTGCGCTGATCACTGTGGCGGGTAATCCAGTGTTGTCGACGCCGAACGGGCGGCAGTTGGAGCAGGCTTTGGACGGCCTGGAATTCATGGTCAGCATTGACCTGTACATCAACGAAACCACGCGCTATGCCGACCTGATCCTGCCGTCGACCTCGGCGCTGGAGAATGATCACTACGACACCACGTTCAATCTGTTCGCGGTGCGCAACGTCACTCGCTTCAACCGCGCAATCCTCGCCAAGCCCGAGGGCGCCATGCATGACTGGGAGATCTTCGTGGGCCTGGCCAAGGCCTTTGCCGAAAAGACCGGCAAGGAGCTGAAACCGACCATGCCGCCGGCGAAGATGATCGACATGGGCCTGCGCATGGGCATGTACGGTGACGCCTCCGAGCAGAAACTCTCGTTGGCGACATTGTTTGATCATCCTCACGGCATTGATCTGGGGGCGTTGAAAGCCAATCTGGCGTCGCGCCTGAGAACAACCAACCAGCGCGTGCATGCTGCGCCGCCAGAGATCCTCGCCGACCTCGCGCGTTTTGCCGCGTTACAAGCACCGGCCGCCGACGAACTGCTGATGATCGGGCGCCGCCATGTGCGCAGCAACAATTCCTGGATGCACAACTATCACCGTCTGGTGAAGGGCAAGCCACGTCACCAATTGTTGATGCACCCGGATGACCTCGCCAGCCGTGGGCTCAACGATGGTCAGCGGGTGCGTGTCAGTTCACGGGTTGGCCAGATCGAAGTGGAAGTGCTTGGCAGCCTCGACATGATGAAAGGTGTGGTCAGCCTGCCGCACGGCTGGGGCCATGCGCGCCCGGGCGTGCAGATGGCGATTGCCAGCGGTCAGCCGGGGTCAAGTGCCAATGACCTGACCGATGAATGCCAGCTCGACGAGTTGTCCGGCAACGCTGCACTTAATGGTGTGCCGGTGACGGTGGCGGCGGCTTGATCTAGTCTGTCGGGGAGACCGAGCATGGCGCTCGGGATTCCGTTACAATGCGCCACCGTGCCGACCCATGAGTCGGAAAGTTCAGCCGAGGTGCTCCATGGATATCATCGAAACGATTAAAGAGCAGATTGCCAACAACACCATTCTGCTTTACATGAAAGGCTCGCCGAATGCCCCGCAGTGTGGCTTCTCCGCGAAAGCTGCGCAGGCTGTCATGGCTTGCGGCGAAAAGTTTGCGTACGTGGACATCCTGCAGAACCCGGAAATCCGCGCCAACCTGCCTAAATACGCCAACTGGCCGACTTTCCCGCAACTGTGGGTCGGCGGTGAACTGGTCGGCGGTAGCGACATCATGACCGAGATGGCTGCAGACGGTTCGCTGCAAAGCACCATCAAGTCGGCTGTTGAAGCGGCAGCGGCGAACAAGTCCGAAGCCTGATCGGCCGGTCTCATGCGACAGCTGCTGCTTCTGTAGGAGCTGTCGAGTGAAACGAGGCTGCGATCTTTTGATCTTCAGCCAATAAAAAGCCCCGCACCTCGAAAGAGGGCGGGGCTTTTTAGTGCGTTCGAAAAGTTACTGCAAGTTGCCGGTGCAATCTGAAAAGATCGCAGCCTGCGGCAGCTCCTACTCTTCGCCCATCTGCGATTGCAGATAGTTCTCAAGACCGACTTTATCGATCAGACCCAGCTGGGTTTCCAGCCAGTCGATATGTTCTTCTTCGGATTCGAGAATGTCTTCAAGCAGTTCACGGCTACCGAAGTCACCGACGGTTTCGCAATGCGCGATCGCGGTTTTCAGATCGGCGTGGCCGGTCTTCTCGATACGCAGGTCGCACTCCAGCATTTCCTGGGTGTGCTCGCCGATGTGCAGCTTGCCCAGGTCCTGCACGTTCGGCAGGCCCTCGAGGAACAGGATGCGCTTGATCAGCTTGTCCGCGTGTTTCATCTCGTCGATGGATTCTTTGTATTCGTGCTTGCCGAGCTTGTTCAGACCCCAATCTTCATACATGCGTGCATGCAGGAAGTACTGATTGATCGCGACCAGCTCATTGGCAAGGATCTTGTTGAGATGCTGGATGACTGTAATGTCGCCTTTCATGATCGGAGTCCTGCCCTGTATTCGCTGTATATACGGCGGAGTTTGAGCTTCGCACTTATAAGTGTCAAACCTAAGTTATTGAATAATATATGAAAATTAATCGGAATAAGAATGTTTGTGTTCCGCGTCTGGACGCTAAGCAATTGATTTACGGGCATAAAAAAACCGGACATAAGTCCGGTTCTTTGAAATAGGGTGTTATTACGCAGCGGTAAATTCTACCGGATAGGGGATCGCGGCCTGAGCGGTTTGCAGCTTGGTCAGGGTTTCGCGGACCACTTCCTTGGCAAGGCAGGCACATTTGCCACATTGGCTGGCGACGCCGGTGGCCTGGCGGACTTCTTTATAGCTGCAGCAACCTTCATAGATCGCTTCGCGGATCTGTCCGTCGGTGACGCCAGTGCAGAGACAAACATACATAAGTGAGAACCGTCGCTGGTTGTGACTCAATTGCGATGGATCTTAATGTTAACGAGAATGATTGTCAAAGTGCTTTCGGAAAGCTTCAGCTGATTAACCGCCATGACTGACGAACGGTATTTGCTGGCGATTTGCCTGGCCCCGTAAATGCAGCGCCGTTCTGCGTCTGCTTTGAAAAACCGTTAAAGACAGGCCAAATTCGCAGTGTATGATGGTCGGCCCTTGCGAAGGGGGTTCGTGTCACAGGGCTGTCGCCTGAGGGTGGCAGGCTGGCCCGGACCCTGAACTTCAAGTTTTTACACCAGGAGATATCAATGAGCGTACTCGTAGGCAAACAAGCCCCTGACTTCACCGTCCCGGCCGTACTCGGCAATGGCGAGATCGTTGACAGCTTCACCCTGTCCTCGGCCATCAAAGGCAAATACGGCCTGGTGTTCTTCTACCCACTGGACTTCACCTTCGTCTGCCCGTCCGAGCTGATCGCTCTGGACAACCGCATGGCTGACTTCAAGGCACGCAACGTTGAAGTGATCGCTGTGTCGATCGACTCGCACTTCACTCACAACGCATGGCGCAACACTCCAGTGAACAATGGCGGCATCGGCCAGGTGAAATACACCATGGCTGCCGACATGAAGCACGACATCGCCAAGGCATACGACGTTGAATCCGAAGGCGGCGTGGCTTTCCGTGGCGCGTTCCTGATCGACGACAAAGGCGTTGTCCGCTCGCAGATCATCAACGACCTGCCACTGGGCCGTAACATGGAAGAGCTGATCCGTCTGGTCGACGCTCTGCAATTCCACGAAGAGCACGGCGAAGTCTGCCCTGCCAACTGGAAAAAAGGCGACAAAGGCATGAACGCTTCGCCAGAAGGCGTTGCTGCCTACCTGACCGAGAACGCTGCAGCCCTGTAAGGCGCAACGTCGAGGTACAAAAAAACCGGCCCACGTGGCCGGTTTTTTTATGCGCGGGATTTACCCGACGACCATCGATCAGTCGTCGAAATCTTCCCAGCCGCCCATCTGCTTCCAGCGGTTGACGATGCCGCAGAACAGCTCAGCGGTTTTCTCGGTGTCGTAACGCGCCGAGTGCGCCTCACGGCCGTCGAAGTCGATGTCGGCGGCCTGGCAGGCTTTCGCCAGTACGGTTTGACCGTAGGCCAGACCGGCCAGGGTCGCGGTGTCGAAACTGGAGAACGGGTGGAACGGGTTGCGCTTCATGTCCAGACGCGCAACGGCCGCGTTGAGGAAGCCAAGATCGAAGCTGCTGTTGTGACCAACCAGAATCGCACGCTTGCAGCCATTGGCCTTCAGCGCCTTGCGGATGCCACGGAAAATGTCGGTCAGCGCGGTTTCTTCGCTGACTGCCATGCGCAGCGGGTGATCGAGCTTGATCCCGGTGAACTCCAGCGCTGCTGCTTCAATGTTGGCGCCTTCGAACGGCTCAACGCGGAAGAAGTAGGTGTGGTCCGGGTAAACAAAACCCTTTTCATCCATGGCGATGGTGGTCGCGGCAATCTCCAGCAACGCATCGGTGGCCGAGTTGAAACCACCGGTTTCTACGTCGACGACAACCGGCAGGTAGCCGCGAAAGCGTGCTGCCATCGGGTGACGGGAACCGCCACCACCACTTTGACCGTCCAGTTCGTCGTCGAAATGCTCTTCACTCACGCGTGTTCCTCCAGCAGGCGCCAGCGCAGTTTTTCACCGGCGCGCAGCGGGATAACGGTCAGCTCGCCAAACGGCAGGCTGGTTGGGGCGGTCCATTCTTCACGAACCAGGGTGATGCGATCGGTGTTCGCCGGCAGGCCGTAGAAACGCGGGCCGTTGAGGCTGGCGAAGGCTTCGAGCTTGTCCAGCGCATTACGCTGTTCGAAGGCTTCGGCATACATCTCGATGGCGGCGTACGCGGTGTAGCAGCCAGCACAACCGCAAGCGGCTTCCTTGGCGTGCTGGGCGTGCGGCGCCGAGTCGGTGCCGAGGAAGAACTTCGCGCTGCCACTGGTGGCGGCGTTGAGCAGGGCTTCCTGGTGTGTATTGCGTTTGAGGATCGGCAGGCAATAGAAGTGCGGCCGAATTCCGCCCACCAGCATGTGGTTGCGGTTGTAGAGCAGGTGGTGCGCGGTGATGGTCGCGCCAACGTTGGCCGAAGCTTCGTTGACGAACTGCACGGCGTCGCCGGTGGTGATGTGTTCGAACACCACTTTCAGGGTCGGGAAACGCTCGACCACGCGACGCATGTGCTCATCGATGAAAATCTTTTCGCGGTCGAACACATCGACGTCGCCACGGGTGACTTCACCGTGGATCAGCAGCGGCATGCCGACTTCGGCCATGGCTTCGATTGCCGGCAGAATCTTGTCGATGCTGGTCACACCAGAGTCGGAGTTGGTGGTCGCGCCGGCCGGGTACAGCTTGGCGGCGTACACGAAACCGCTGGCCTTGGCTTCACGAATTTCTTCGGGCTGGGTGCGGTCGGTGAGGTACAGCACCATCAGCGGCTCGAAGCGACTGCCGGCCGGGCGGGCAGCCAGAATCCGCTGGCGATAGCCGTCGGCTTCAGCGGCGTTGCGCACCGGAGGTACCAGGTTGGGCATGATGATGGCGCGGCCAAAAGTGCGCGCAACATCGGCAACGGTATTGGTCAACACGGCACCATCGCGAAGATGAATGTGCCAGTCGTCGGGACGCAGCAGGGTCAGGCGGTCGGACATGAGGGGCTTCCAGGCGGGTCAAACTGAGGCGAATGCTACCGGAAAAGACTCTTGCAGGCACTCGCTATCAAGTTTTGCGGGAACCTTCCGATATCCCGTAGGTATGCCGTAAACATAGTGTGAATCGGTCTTTGTGTTTCAGAAGCCAATGGAGCCTCCCGTGCGCCAGCGTTATTTAGCCTTGCTCAGTGTGTTTGCCAGCCTTCCGGCGATGGCGCTCACGTACCAGACCCGTCTGGAGAACATTGAGTGGACGGTCGCCGGCGACAAGTTCGAATGTCGTCTGACCCAACCGATCACTGATTTCGGCTCGGGTGAGTTCGTGCGCAAGGCGGGCGAGCAGGCGATATTCCGTCTGAACGCCTACAACGCCATGCTCGGCGGCGGTTCGGCGACCTTGCTGGCAGCGGCTGCCCCTTGGCAGCCGGGACGTGGTGACATCAACCTTGGCTCTGTGAGGCTCGGCAGCGGCAACGTGCTGTTCAACAGTTCGCAGTCGCAGGCCGGCGGCCTGATCAGCGGTTTGCTGGACGGTCGCAGCCCGGTAGTACGTCGCGCGTCGGGTGATGGCCGCGTGTCGGAAGTGCGTTTGTTGCCGGTCAAGTTCAGCAAGGCGTTTAACGACTATCAGACCTGTGTGGCGAAGTTGCTGCCGCAGAATTTCGACCAGATCAAGCAATCGCAGATCGGCTTCCCTGGCGAGGGCGTTGATCTGGACGCCGCCGCCAAGGCCAAACTGCAAGTGATGCTCGAATTCATGAAAGCCGATCCAACGGTCAATCACATCGAACTCGATGGCCACTCGGACAACAGCGGCAATCGCCTGACCAACCGTGAACTGTCGCGCCGCCGAGCGCTGGCAGTGGTCGACTTCTTCAAGGCCAATGGCATTCAGGAATCACAGATCACCGTGCGCTTCCATGGCGAGCAATATCCGATCGTGCCGAACACCAACGCGGCCAATCGCGCGAAGAACCGTCGGGTCAATGTCAAACTGGCGCGCGTGGCTCCAGTGACCGCTCCAGCACCGCAAGCGAGCACGCCAGCCAGCACTGCAGCGACTTCCTGACCCGCCGGTCATCGTCGTGCTCTCGACAGATTCTGTCGCTTTGTCGTCTTAAGCTGTCGCGCCTCTGTAAATTATCGCGTTTGAGCGGTAGACTCCTCGGCTTTCCGTAGAACCCCGTGGAGTGATGGCATGGCGGACGTAAACAAGGTCGTTCTGGCGTATTCCGGCGGCCTGGACACTTCGGTGATCCTCAAGTGGCTGCAGGATACTTATAACTGTGAAGTGGTGACTTTCACCGCTGATCTCGGTCAAGGCGAAGAGGTCGAGCCGGCCCGCGCCAAGGCCCAGGCCATGGGCGTCAAAGAAATCTACATCGACGATCTGCGCGAAGAGTTCGTGCGTGATTTCGTGTACCCGATGTTCCGCGCCAACACCGTTTACGAAGGCGAGTACCTGCTGGGTACTTCCATCGCACGTCCGCTGATCGCCAAACGTCTGATCGAAATCGCCAACGAAACCGGCGCTGACGCCATTTCCCATGGCGCCACCGGCAAGGGCAACGACCAGGTGCGTTTCGAACTGGGTGCCTACGCGCTCAAGCCTGGCGTGAAAGTGATTGCTCCTTGGCGCGAATGGGACCTGCTGTCCCGCGAAAAACTGATGGACTACGCCGAGAAGCATGCGATCCCGATCGAGCGTCACGGCAAGAAGAAGTCCCCGTACTCGATGGACGCCAACCTGCTGCACATCTCCTATGAAGGTGGCGTGCTGGAAGACACCTGGACCGAGCACGAAGAAGACATGTGGAAATGGACCGTCTCCCCGGAGAACGCTCCTGACAAACCACAGTACCTGGAACTGACCTACCGTAACGGCGACATCGTTGCACTGGACGGCGTCGAAATGACCCCGGCCACCGTGCTGGCGACGCTGAACAAGATCGGTGGCGCTCACGGTATTGGCCGTCTCGACATCGTTGAAAACCGTTACGTCGGCATGAAATCCCGTGGCTGCTACGAAACCCCGGGCGGCACCATCATGCTGCGCGCTCACCGCGCCATCGAATCGATCACTCTGGACCGCGAAGTCGCTCACCTCAAAGACGAGTTGATGCCGAAATACGCCAGCCTGATCTACACCGGTTACTGGTGGAGCCCTGAGCGTCTGATGCTGCAACAGATGATCGACGCGTCGCAGGTCAACGTGAATGGCGTTGTGCGCCTGAAGCTGTACAAAGGCAACGTGATCGTCACTGGCCGCAAGTCCGACGATTCGCTGTTCGATGCGAACATCGCGACCTTCGAAGAAGATGGCGGTGCGTACAACCAGGCTGATGCGGCGGGCTTCATCAAGCTCAACGCGCTGCGCATGCGCATTGCTGCCAATAAGGGCCGCAAGCTGTTCTGAGCTTTGACAATCTGAAGCGTAAAGAAAAGGGCGGCCTTGTCATCGAGACAAGGTCGCCCTTTTTGCATGATTCTTTGTCTGGTTCGGCCCTGCATGTTGCTGTTCCGTGTGCGTGTGGCTACGACTCATCTTTCAGGCCCGTCCCATTAGCGTTACCGCTTTTGAGCACAGGTTATAAACAATACAAAGCGTTTTGCCTGAGCCTTTCTTGACCTGCCTGATTTGCAGCAGGGCATTCTGCGTCAGTAAAACATCCGATACATGATTGGAAAGAAACACGACTACCCGTGAAGTTTTCCTATCGAGGTTTCGGATATTTTCCAGAATCGTGACTAATTCTCTTGAGGCATCGACATCCCTCGCGTCGATGAGATGCAGGTCGCTGATCCAGGCTGGTAGCTGAATGTTGTGCTGAATAATGTGGCTCGGTTTTGCATTGGTATCCGACGGCGGGTCGGGGGCGTTGTGTACTTTGCACGCGTCTTTGCATTCGACCGGGCCTGACTCGCTGGGCACGATACAACTTGATAGTCCAAATGTACCTTGTGCGGCGGGTCCCGACGTCGAGGTGTTTCGTTTGTTCTCGCGATCATTGTTATCGATTACTTTTAAAAAGTTCTTGTCTTTACCGAAGTCGGAAGGTGAATAGAGAGAGCGATAGTTGAAGTTTAAAGTGATAAAGAAAAGAAATAGCAAGTAAAACGGAAAGCTGATCAGGAACCACACATAAATCTCCCTGTCTTTGTTGTCCAGAAATGGCAGGGAAACCGCAGCTGATGTTTCCGAGATGGCGGCAAATATTGCAATCACTGTCATTGGGTTAGTGATTTTGCTTTTTATTTTCAGCAAGTTTGAAGTGTTCTGTTTGATCTTTCTCATTGTTGTCAGGTTCGTGTGGGTTGAGTTGCTCTTGGTTGGGTTTTGGAGGTTTAAATTTATAGCAAAAGTATTTGATTAAGTATAAATATCTTGTTTCAAGTGTTTATGGGTTGTTTGTGAGTATGAAGTTGTCGAGGTGGGTATTGCCGGGTGTTTCCAGTCTTAATAAATCTTGTCGGGAGTGCGGAATTTGAAGGGGGGAGGCATCGATCAGACGTGATGAGCCTCAGCGGCAGTCATGATTTTTGCGCTGTCAGTCGTAGTCTGTAACAAGTTGAAAAGAGACAAGTTGACTTGGTCCAAGGCGAAAATAGCGTCGGATGTTTAGAGGGGGAGAGGTTTTTTGTAGGATTAATCCGCAATGGCTGTAGGGTATGTCTCTCGATGCAAGTGCGTGTTAACCCTGGCATGCCATAGAGCAAGCGGCTGGGCTATTGTGCGGGTTCTAAAAATTCGAACAGCGAAACTGGACTTGCCCATGAATAAAGTGCTGATCGTGGATGATCACCCTGTCATTCGTCTTGCGGTACGTATGCTGATGGAACGTCATGGCTACGAAGTCATCGCAGAAACTGATAACGGTGTGGATGCTTTACAACTTGCTCGAGAACAGATGCCGGATATTGTTATTCTGGATATTGGAATCCCCAAACTTGATGGCCTGGAAGTTATCGCGCGCCTGACCTCGACGGCCATGCCTATTAAAGTACTGGTGCTGACTTCCCAGGCGCCCGGGCACTTTTCAATGCGTTGCATGCAGTCGGGGGCGGCCGGTTATGTCTGTAAACAGCAGGACCTGACCGAGTTGCTCAGTGCGATCAAAGCGGTACTGTCAGGCTACAGTTATTTCCCCAATCAGGCCTTGCATACCGTTCGTACCAGCCTGGGCAATGCCAGTGAAGCCGACATGGTCGATCGTCTGTCGGGGCGTGAGATGATGGTGTTGCAGCAGTTGGCCCGGGGCAAGACCAACAAGGAAATTGCCGATGGCATGTTTTTGAGTAACAAAACCGTGAGCACCTATAAGACGCGCCTGTTGTTGAAACTCAATGCGCGCTCCCTGGTGGATCTGATCGAGTTGGCGCAGCGTAACGGTCTGGTTTGAATGCATCGATAGCTGACAGGGTCATGGGCCGATCGAGTTCAGCTAGCCGCAGAAAATGAAAAGCCTCCGGTTCGGGAGGCTTTCAAATGTCAGTCATCAAAATCGTATTCGGCCAATTGCCTTTGCAGTCGGCGCTCCTCAAGCAGGTTATCGATCGTACGGCGCTTGCTGAGATTTGTCTTGGCGACTTCGGCCACAGGTTCGGCGTCATCCGTTTCTGCGGTGATATCGTCATCTACATCCAGTGGCTCTTTGTCGCTACTCATCAGCTAACTCCCGGCTAAGAATGCCTTTGGCGCTCCTTATATCGACATTCCTGCGGCGGGTAAAAAAGATTTTTTCAATCGACTTATCAATTATTCCAATAGCGGGTCAATCGTCCGATGTTTTGTCCTTGTATTCGCATAAATCCTCGATTCGGCAACTGCCGCAGCGTGGCTTGCGAGCCAGACACACGTAACGGCCATGAAGAATAAGCCAGTGATGAGAGTCGAGCAGGAATTCCTTGGGAACAAACTTCATCAGCTTCTTTTCCACTTCGACCACATTTTTGCCCGGTGCAATGCCGGTGCGGTTGCTGACCCGAAAGATATGGGTGTCGACAGCCATGGTCAGTTGCCGGAAAGCCGTGTTGAGCACAACGTTAGCGGTCTTGCGGCCCACGCCTGGCAGGGCTTCGAGTTCTTCACGGGTTTGCGGTACCTCGCTGCCATGGCGTTCGACCAGCAAGCGGCAGGTTTCGATGACGTTCTTGGCTTTGCTGTTGTAGAGACCGATCGTCTTGATGTATTCGGATAGACCTTCGATACCCAGCGCGTGGATCGCTGCCGGTGTATTGGCAACCGGAAACAGCTTCGCCGTGGCTTTGTTGACGCCGACGTCAGTCGACTGCGCCGAAAGAATCACGGCGATCAACAACTCGAACGGCGAGGAGTAGGCCAGTTCGGTCTTCGGTTCCGGATTGTCTTCGTGCAGGCGACGGAAAATTTCCAGACGTTTTGCAGCATTCATTGACGATGCGTTTCCTTGGATATCGAGTTAGGGCGAATCAACGCCTGACGCGCCGCCAGCAGCAGCGCCAACAAAATAAAAGCACCGGGGATCAAGGTGATCAGGTGCAACCCTTCGCTAAATACAACAAGACCTGGCCAGTTTTCGGATAGTCCCCGGCCGAGACTACCGTGACCGGTGAGTTCGCGCAGCCCGGCGAGCAGCAACATCAATCCGCCGAACGTGCCGCAGAGTTTGAAACGCTCGGCCGGCAATGAACGCCAGAAGCCATTGTGCTCCAGCACCACGCATTGCAAGGCGATCAGGCTGGTATAGAGGGCGAATGTTTGTTGCCAGGGCAGAAACCAGCGTTGCGCGAAAAGGTCTGCGCAACTGGTGAAGGTCGCGGCGAGCAGCAGGCTGGCCAGCAATGCGCTTGTTCCCGTGAGCCGAGACCTTAAAGCAGGCATGCACAGCCCATAGAGACCCACGACAGTGCCGAACATCAACAATGTCACCAGTGCGCCGGCCAATGAGTCACTGGTGCCAAGCAGCAGTGTCAGCATCAAAGCATTCGAGAGGGTTGCCGACCGGTTCATGTTCCGCTCCCCAACAATGCCGCACGATGTTCATCGAAGTAACGCAGGGCATCATGGATCGCGCTGATGGCTGCGCGGGAAGTGATGGTCGCACCGGCCATTTGATCAAATTGGCCCTGATCCTTTTTCAGCGCCCAGCCCGCATCGCTCGGCTCATTGCTCGATTTGCCGATGAATGTCTGTAGCCAGGTATTTGGCCAGTCGCCCAGATGCCCGCCCAGCGCTGGAGTTTCGGTCTGTTGGAGAGTCTTCACACCCGACAATTTGCCGTTGGCATCAATGGCGATCAACAGTTCGATGGCGCCGGCATAACCCTGAGTCTGACTGCGCAGCAATATCGCTACGGGCTGGCCATCTCGGGTCGCGCGATAACCGCCGGTCAAGATGCTGTGGTTCAAGGCTGTGTCTGCCAAGGCCAAAGGCTGTTCCAGCGGTTGATTGTCGTAGGCCTCGAACGGGAGCAGGTCGAGCAATTTGCGGCTTTCGATCAAGCGTTGTTCGGCGGCAATCTGCGGTGCGTTAATGCGCTGTAAGACGTAGGTCGCACCGATGCCGATGACCACCAGCATCAACACAATCAGCGCGCTGCCCGTGCGGTTCATGGCATCACCTCAACCTGACGGCCTGCGGTAAATCGCTCCAGCGCCGGCACGCAAAGGTTCATCAGCAGCACCGCAAACGCCACGCCATCCGGATACCCACCCCAGGTGCGAATCAAATAAGTCAGCAACCCGACGCCGACGCCGAACAACAGACGGGCAAACGCGCTTTTAGCGCCAGAGACCGGTTCAGTGATGATGAAAAACGCGCCGAGCATCGTCGCGCCACTGAGCAGGTGAAACAGCGGTGACCCATGCGAGTCCGACCCGGAACCCTTCCAGCACAGCAGGCTGATGACAAACAGACTGGCGAGCATGCCCACCGGTGCATGCCAAGCGAAGACGCGGCGTTGCAGTAAAAATAACCCGCCGACAAGAAATGCCAGATTGGCCCATTCCACACCGTGCCCGCCAAAACGACCGAAGGCCGGATTGCTGGCGAACAATTCGTCCATGGTCAGGCTTTTGTTGATACGCAGGCTGTCCAGCACCGTGGCCTGTGCCCAGGCGTCCGGCGGCTGGCCTGCGCCGAAGACCTGTTGAAACGTTGCCGACAGATCCAGGCCATGGGCCGGCCAATGGGTCATTGGTTGCGGGAACATCACCATGGCCAAGGCAAACCCGAGCATCGCCGGGTTGAACGGATTTCTACCGACGCCGCCGTATACATGTTTGCCGAACAACAGTCCCGAAGCGATCGCCGTCACCGTCAGCCACCACGGGCAATAAGGTGGCAGGGCGGCGGCCAGCAAAGTCGCGCTGACCAGCGCACTGCCATCGCTCAGCGTTGGTCGCAGTGGCTGTCGACGCAGGCGGAGGACGCTGGCTTCGACCATCAGCGCGGTAACGATCGCCAGTAGCAGATTGATCAACACGCCCCAGCCGTACAACCAGAACAGTGTCAGCAGCCCCGGCAAGGCGGCGAGCAGCACCAGTTTCATCGCCTGTTGCAGGCGATTGTCCGGTGTTTCAAGGGGCGACATGATCTTGCACCTGGCGCTCGGCGTCTTGCAGGCGGGCGCGGGCCTTGGCGAGGGTTTCAGTGGGCGTGTCGGCGCGCCGTTCGAGTTTATTGAGGTCCGCGCGGGCGTAGGCCAATTCGGTTTTCAACTGGCGAAGCTGGCTGTCGATCGGGCGTTTTTCGACGCGCACCAAGTCAGGTAACGGCTGATCGCTGGTGGCTTCGGCGGCGTGCAGGGCCTGTTCGGCATCGCGCAATGCCTGTTCCAGCGTTGCGATCTGCTCGGGCGCCGCTTCGGCGGTCTGGGCTTTTTTCAGTTCGGCGCGGCGCATGGCCAACTGGATCTTTGCCCGTTTCAGATCGGTGTCTTTGGCGGGGGCGGGCACGATGGGTGCTGGCGCCGGGCTGCTATCGAGCTTTGCCAACGCCTGTTCAGCCGCTTCGAACTGCTGCTGCAATACGATCAGTTGCGTCTGCTGCTCGAAGGTCGGTGGATGGCCGAAGGCTTTCAATGATTTATGCAATTGTGCACGGCTCATCGCCACATCGATCTTGGCTTTCTTCAGTGCCGCGTCTGCGGTCGCCGCTTTCTGCGCACGCACCCGTTCCAGCGCCGCCTGCACAGGATCGGTGGCGGTCACTTCAGGTTGCGCCGCCCGTTTCGCCCGGGCTTCACGTTCAGCCTGTTTCTGTTGTTCTTCGCGTTGCAAGCGCTCGTTTCGGCGCTCGAAACGTTGACGCGCGTGATCGCGTTTGGCCGCGCGTGCGCGTTGCTCTTCGAGACTGAATGCGAGGCCGCCGACGACCGGCAATGTGCTCGGCGGCAGTGGGTGCATTTCGATGCAGTCCACCGGACACGGTGCGACACACAAATCGCAACCGGTGCATTCGTCGATGATGACGGTGTGCATCAGTTTCGCCGCACCGACAATCGCGTCGATCGGGCAGGCCTGAATGCACTTGGTGCAGCCAATGCATTCGGCTTCACGGATGAACGCCACTTGCGGCGGTGCCGAACCGCGGCTGATATCCAGCTCCAGCACCGGCACTTTCAACAGTTCAGCCAGCGCGGCGATGGTTTCGTCACCGCCCGGCGGACACTTGTTGATCGGCTCGCCCTCGGCGATGCCTTGTGCATACGGTTTGCATCCGGGGTGGCCGCACTTGCCGCACTGGGTCTGCGGCAGGAGGGCGTCGATGCGTTGAATCAGACTCATGTTTTGATCAGTCCACTGAATCCGAGAAAAATCACTGCGATCAGTCCGGCGCTGATCAAATCGATCGGCAAGCCACGAAAGGGCAGGGGAATATCGTTGTCGGCCGTACGTTCACGCAAATCCTGGAACAGGCTCAGTACCAACCAGAAACCCAACCCGGCACCGAGGCTCAGCGCTATCGCCTGCGGTAGGCCTTGATCGTTTTGCGCGTTGGTCAGCGCCAGCCCCAGTACACCGGCATTGCCCAGCAGCAATGGCCATAGACCTTCGAAGGGTAGATTCGGCAACCAGCGTGCCAACTGCTTCAGCAGCGGCGCGATCAGCAAAACGCTCATCGGCAGAAATACGAACAACCGTAGCGCTTCCAGTTGAAGCGGCATCAGTAGCCAATGCCAGATGACGTAACTGAATACACCGACAACCAGCATCAGGCATAACGTCGCCAGCCCCAACGCATGCACCTGACGGCGACTGCCGGCCAGCAGCGGATCGACGCCCAGCGGCCAGTGCAACACGAAGTTGTTGAGCAGGGCGGCACTGATCAGCGTAAGCACGAGTTCGGTCATGGTTCTGCCGGGGCAACGGGCGAATGTCTCATAAGGTTAGGCATTATCCGGCAGCCCCGTTGGGTGGGCCAGATATGAAAAATCCCACCGGCATGCAGGGCACGCCGGTGGGATCGATTTATTGCAGGACCTTACTTGATGCGTTGACCCGGCTTGGCGCCGCTGTCCGGGCTCAGCAGGTAGATCTCTTCACCGCCAGGGCCGGCTGCCATCACCATGCCTTCGGAGATACCGAACTTCATTTTCCGTGGCTTGAGGTTGGCGATCATCATCGTCAGGCGACCATCGAGCTTGGACGGATCCGGGTAAGCGCTCTTGATGCCCGAGAACACGTTGCGTTGCTCGTCACCGATATCCAGTGTCAGGCGCAGCAGCTTGTCGGCACCCTCCACGTGTTCGGCCTTGACGATCAATGCGACGCGCAGGTCGATCGCGGCAAAGGCATCGAAGTCGATTTCCGGTGACAGCGGGTCCTTGGCCAGTTCGCCATTGCCCGCAGGGGCGGCGGCGCCGGTGTCGGTCTGGCTGGCGGTCAGGTCTTCTTTCGAGGCGTCGGACATGGCTTGTACTTTCACCGGGTCGATGCGGGTCATCAACGGCTTGAATTCGTTCAACTGGTGGTTGGCCAGCAGTGTGGTGTGGTCGTTCCAGGTCAGCGGGGCGACATTGAGGAACGCCTCGGCATCGGCGGCCAGCAGCGGTAGTACCGGTTTGAGGAAGATCACCAATTGGCGGAACAGGTTGATGGCGGTGGCGCAGATCGCCTGGACTTCATCCTGCTTGCCTTCCTGCTTGTTCAACGACCACGGCGCCTTGTCGGCGATCCAGGCGTTGGCGCGGTCGGCCAAGGCCATGGTTTCACGCATGGCGCGGGCGAAATCGCGGGCCTCGTAGGCGTCGGCAATGCTTGGCGCGGCAGCGAGGAACGCCTCGGTCAGTTCTGGCGCGGCATTGGTGCCGACCAGCAGGCCAGCGTTGCCTTTCTGAATGAAACCGGCGCAACGGCTGGCGATGTTGACCACTTTGCCGACCAGGTCGGAGTTGACCTTCTGCACGAAGTCTTCGAGGTTCAGATCGAGGTCATCGACGCCACGGCCCAGTTTGGCCGCGTAGTAGTAGCGCAGGTATTCAGGCGACAGGTGATCGAGATAGGTGCGGGCCTTGATGAAGGTGCCGCGCGATTTCGACATCTTCTGGCCGTTGACGGTCAGGTAGCCGTGCACATTGATGCCGGTCGGCTTGCGGTAGCCCGCGCCTTCGAGCATCGCTGGCCAGAACAGCGCGTGGAAGTTGACGATGTCCTTGCCGATGAAGTGGTACAGCTCGGCGGTGGAATCCTTGGCCCAAAACGCGTCGAAATCCAGATCCGGCGTGCGATCGCAAAGGTTCTTGAAGCTGGCCATGTATCCGATCGGCGCGTCCAGCCACACGTAGAAATACTTGCCCGGCTCGCCCGGAATCTCGAAACCGAAGTACGGCGCATCGCGGGAGATGTCCCACTGTTGCAGGCCGGCGTCCAGCCATTCGGCGATCTTGTTGGCGACGGCATCCTGAAGGGTGCCGCTGCGGGTCCAGGTTTGCAGCATTTGCTGGAAGTCTGGCAGCTTGAAGAAGAAGTGCTGGGAATCCTTGAGCACCGGGGTGGCGCCAGAGATGGCCGACTTCGGATCCTTCAGGTCAGTCGGTGCGTAGGTCGCGCCGCATTTTTCGCAGTTGTCGCCGTACTGGTCTTCAGTGCCACATTTCGGGCAGGTGCCCTTGATGAAGCGGTCGGCCAGGAACATTTTCTTTTCCGGGTCGAAATACTGGGTGATCGAACGTTGGGCGATGTGCCCGGCGTCACGCAGCTTGATGTAGATATGGCTCGACAGCTCACGGTTTTCTTCGGCGTGAGTGGAGTGGAAGTTGTCGAAATCGACCAGGAACTCGGCAAAGTCGGCGCTGTGTTCAGCCTGCACATTGGCGATCAGTTGTTCCGGGGTGATGCCTTCCTTTTCCGCGCGCAGCATGATCGCCGAACCGTGGGCGTCGTCGGCGCAGACGTAAATGCATTGATTGCCGCGATGCTTCTGGAAGCGCACCCACATATCGGTCTGGATATATTCCAGCATATGGCCAAGGTGAATCGAACCGTTGGCGTAGGGCAGGGCGCTGGTGACGAGGATCTTGCGTGGTTCGGACATGTGGGGCTTCGCTACTTGATGAAACGGAGGTCGGCCACTATAAAGCGCCGGGCAAGATATTTCACCCCTGCAAATCGTTGCCAGGCATGCCGTCCGGAGGATAGAAGGGGTAGGATACCCGCCATCTTTTCCCAGTCTTGTTATCGGAGTTGCCCATGAGTGCCGTCACTCGCGCAGCGGTGGAAGCCGTCCTCAGCCAATACACCGACCCTTACCTGAACCAGGATCCGGTCAGCGCCGGTTGCGTGAAGAACATCGAGATCGTCGGTGATCGCGTCAACGTGCAGCTGGAAATCGGTTACGCCGCCGGTCTGTTCAAGAGCGGCTGGGCGCAACTGCTGCAACTGGCCATCGAAAACCTCGATGGCGTGACCGCGGCGAAAGTCGAGATCAACACCGTGATCGCCGCACACAAGGCGCAGGCGCAGATTCCGGGGCTGGCCAACGTCAAGAACGTGGTCGCCGTGGCTTCGGGCAAGGGCGGTGTGGGCAAGTCGACCACCGCCGCCAACCTCGCGCTGGCCCTGGCCCGCGAAGGCGCCAAGGTCGGTATTCTCGACGCCGATATCTACGGCCCGAGCCAAGGCATCATGTTCGGCATCCCCGAGCGCACCCGCCCGGAGGTCAAGGATCAGAAGTGGTTCGTGCCGCTCAAGGCGCACGGCGTAGAAGTCATGTCGATGGCGTTCCTGACCGACGACAACACGCCGATGGTCTGGCGCGGGCCGATGGTCTCGGGCGCCTTGCTGCAACTGGTCACGCAAACCGCGTGGGGCGATCTCGATTATCTGGTGATCGACATGCCGCCAGGCACTGGCGATATCCAGCTGACCCTGGCGCAGAAAGTCCCGGTGGCCGGCGCGGTGATCGTCACTACTCCGCAGGATCTCGCATTGCTCGACGCGCGCAAAGGCGTGGAAATGTTCCGCAAGGTCAACATTCCGGTGTTGGGCGTGGTGGAAAACATGGCCGTGCACATCTGCTCGAACTGCGGGCATGCCGAGCATCTGTTCGGTGAGGGCGGTGGTGAGAAACTCGCGACCCAATACGGCGTAGAGCTGCTGGCTTCGCTGCCGCTGTCGATGCTGATCCGCGAGCAGGCCGATGGCGGCAAGCCAACGGTGATCGCCGAGCCTGACAGCCAGATTGCCATGGTCTATCAGGAACTGGCCCGCCACGTCGGCGCGCGGATCGTGTTGCAGGAAGCGGCGACGCCAGCGATGCCGAACATCACCATCAGCGACGATTAAATCTATCTGTAAACGCCGGGCAAAACTGTGGGAGCGAGCCTGCTCGCGAAAGCGGAGTGTCATTCAACTCATTAGTTGGCTGATCCACTGCATTCGCGAGCAGGTCGAATCGTCGCACCGTCGCTCCCACATTTGGTTTTGCGGTGTGGCTTAGATCCGCAAGCCGCCATCCATCTCCAGAATCCGCCCGGTGTAATAGTTGTTCTCGAAGATGTAAGCCGCCGAATGGGCGATCTCTTCCGGCTTGCCCATGCGCTTGAGCGGAATACCCGAGGTCATCTTCTCCAGCGCTTCCGGTTTCATGCCCAGGGTCATCTCGGTCTCGATGAAGCCCGGCGCAATCCCCGCGACACGAATGCCGTAACGCGCCAGCTCTTTGGCCCAGGTCACTGTCGCTGCAGCAACACCGGCCTTGGCTGCCGAATAGTTGGTCTGGCCAACGTTGCCGGCACGCGAGATCGACGAAATGTTGATGATCGCGCCGCTGGTCTTCAGCTCGACCATTTTCGCCGCCACTTCACGGGTGCAGAGGAACACGCCGGTCAGGTTGACGTCGATGACGGCCTGCCATTGGGCCAGACTCATCTTGGTCATTTCGCCGTCCTTGACCTTCAACAGCAGGCCATCACGGAGGATCCCGGCGTTGTTGATCAAACCGTGGATCGCGCCGAAATCGGCGGCGACCTGGGCGACCATGTGCTCGACCTGCTCTTCATTGGCGACGTTGCACAGATAGCTGCGCGCCTCGACGCCTTTGGCCTTGCAGGCCGCGACCGTGTCGTCGAGCTTTTCCTGATTGAGGTCGACCAGCGCGAGCTTCGCGCCTTTGCTGGCGAAATACTCGGCCATCGAGCGGCCCAAACCCTGGCAACCGCCAGTGATAATGATTACTTTGTCGTTGAGTTGCATTCGCATGCCCCGATAGCAGGTCTGAGTAGTTTTTGTTTTCAGCGACTCCCGATCTGCACCGGCCGTGGCTGGGTTGCACATGAGAATTGCCCGCTGGCGTGACTGGGACTTGATCCCGGGCGCCCGTCCGTTTTTTCGACGGATTCTATTTAAGGAGTCATAAATTGAGCGTTGAAGTGGCCAAGAATGCCCGAGAATTGCTTCTCAAGGAATACCGTGGAGTGCTGTCGACCCACTCCAAATCGATGCCCGGTTTTCCCTTTGGCTCTGTGGTGCCGTACTGCCTGGACGAGCAGGGCCGGCCGCTGATCCTGATCAGCCGCATCGCCCAGCATACCCACAACCTGCAAAAAGACCCGAAATGCTCGCTGCTCGTCGGTGAGCGCGAGGCCGATGATGTGCAAGCCGTTGGTCGCCTGACCTATCTGGCCGAAGCGCAAAAGCTTGAAGACGCTGCTGCGATAGAAGCTGCCGCCGAGCGTTACTACCGTTATTTCCCGGATTCGCAGAATTACCACAAGGCCCACGATTTCGATTTCTGGGTGCTGACCCCGGTGCGTCACCGCTACATCGGCGGTTTCGGCGCGATCCACTGGGTTGATCAACTGACCCTGGCCAACCCGTTCGCCGGCAAGGCTGAAATCAGCATGGTCGAGCACATGAACAGCGACCACGCCAAAGCCATCGCGCACTACGTCGACCTCGCCGGTCTGCCGAAAACCGCGCCGGCGCAACTGGCCGGGATCGACACCGAAGGCATGCACCTGCGCATCGGTCAGGCGCTGTACTGGTTGCCGTTTCAAGCCCCTTGTCATACGCCGACACAAGTGCGCGAAGCCTTGGTTTCATTGGCTCACGCGCAGGTCTGGCCAAAAAATGCAGTGGTCGACGCTTGAATTCACGAAAGGGCGACGTCATCTAAGGCTTACTGCAAGGCATTTCTTGCGTTGAGGAAACTTTGATGCGCCCTTTTCTGTTGCTCTTTCTGCTGTTTCCGGTGCTGGAGCTGTTCGTATTCGTCAAAGTGGCAGGGGCTATCGGGTTTTTCCCGGCCCTGCTGCTGATCATTCTCGGCTCGATGTTCGGTGTGTTTGTGCTGCGCGTCGCCGGTCTGGCCACTGCATTGCGTGCCCGTGAAAGCCTGAACCGCGGCGAACTGCCCGCACAAACCATGCTGGAAGGTTTGATGCTGGCATTGGCCGGTGGCCTGTTGATCCTGCCGGGCTTCATCAGCGACGTGGTCGGTCTGGTCATGCTGCTGCCGTTCACGCGTCGGCTGCTGGCGAACAAGATGCGCCAACGCGCCGAAGAACAGGCCATGCGCCAGCGTGCGTTTGCCGATGATCTGCAACCCCGTGGCGGTCCTGCACCGCGCCAGCCCTTGGGCCGTGAGGGTGATGTGATCGAAGGCGAGTTCGAACATCGCGACTCCAAGTAACATCTGCATCGACACGGCACCTTCGGGTGCCGTGTTCGTTTATGGGCTGCTTTTGTGCAACATATCGGTGAAAAATTTTTCGCCTCGCCCTTGTAATAAGCTTATGCGCCCTTATGTATCGGTCACCGAAAGGTTTCTGGCATTTGAGCCAGTCAGACTTCCGCGGCTCGCTTGACGAACCGCAACCGGCGCAGGCCGGATTTGTTAAACCCGCCGGGACTACACCGGCCGATGAAAACCACAATTAGGAGAGATCGACAATGAAGCTTCGTCCTCTGCATGACCGCGTCGTAATCCGTCGCAGCGAAGAAGAAAAGAAAACCGCTGGCGGTATCGTCCTGCCAGGTTCGGCTGCTGAAAAAGCCAACCACGGTGTGATTCTCGCTGTAGGCCCGGGCAAAGCTCTGGAAAACGGCGAAGTGCGCGCACTGTCCGTTAAAGAAGGCGACAAGGTTGTGTTCGGTCCTTACTCCGGCAGCAACACTGTGAAAGTCGACGGCGAAGACCTGCTGGTAATGAGCGAGAACGAAATCCTCGCTGTTATCGAAGGCTGATACCCCCGTTCATTTTCCCGCTACTACAAAGTATTTAAGGAATATCGATCATGGCTGCTAAAGAAGTTCTGTTTGGCGATTCCGCCCGTAAAAAAATGCTCAAGGGCGTCAACGTCCTGGCTGACGCAGTAAAAGCGACCCTGGGCCCGAAAGGCCGTAACGTGATCATCGAGAAGAGCTTCGGCGCTCCGACCATCACCAAGGACGGCGTTTCCGTCGCCAAAGAAATCGAACTCGAAGACCGTTTCGAAAACATGGGCGCGCAGCTGGTCAAAGACGTTGCCTCCCGTGCCAACGATGACGCTGGTGACGGTACTACCACCGCTACCGTTCTGGCTCAGTCGATCGTCAACGAAGGCCTGAAAGCCGTCGCTGCCGGCATGAACCCGATGGACCTGAAGCGTGGTATCGACAAAGCGACCATCGCGATCGTCAAAGAGCTGAAGAACCTGTCCAAGCCATGCGCTGACACCAAGGCCATCGCTCAGGTAGGCACCATCTCTGCCAACTCCGACAGCTCCATCGGCGACATCATTGCCGAAGCCATGGAAAAAGTCGGCAAAGAAGGCGTGATCACCGTTGAAGAAGGCACTGGCCTGGAAAACGAACTGTCGGTTGTAGAAGGCATGCAGTTCGACCGTGGCTACCTGTCCCCGTACTTTGTCAACAAGCCAGAGACCATGGTTGCCGAGCTGGACAGCCCGCTGATCCTGCTGGTCGACAAAAAGATCTCGAACATCCGCGAAATGCTGCCAGTGCTGGAAGCCGTTGCCAAAGCCGGCCGTCCACTGCTGATCGTTTCCGAAGACGTTGAAGGCGAAGCCCTGGCGACTCTGGTTGTGAACAACATGCGTGGCATCGTTAAAGTCGCAGCCGTCAAGGCGCCAGGCTTCGGCGACCGTCGCAAGGCCATGCTGCAGGACATCGCCGTTCTGACCGGCGGCACCGTTATCTCCGAAGAGATCGGCCTGAGCCTGGAAGCCGCTACCCTGGAAAACCTCGGTAGCGCCAAGCGTGTGACCATCTCCAAGGAAAACACCATCATTGTTGACGGTGCTGGCGTAGAAGCTGATATCCAGGCGCGTATCACTCAGATCCGTGCCCAGGCAGCTGAAACTTCCTCGGACTACGACCGTGAAAAACTGCAAGAGCGTCTGGCCAAGCTGTCCGGCGGCGTTGCAGTGATCAAGGTTGGCGCTGGTTCCGAAGTTGAAATGAAAGAGAAGAAAGCCCGCGTTGAAGACGCCCTGCACGCAACCCGCGCAGCCGTTGAAGAAGGTGTGGTACCTGGCGGTGGCGTTGCGCTGATCCGCGCTCTGCAAACGCTGGTTGACCTGAAAGGCGACAACGCTGATCAGGACGTCGGTATCGCTGTTCTGCGCCGCGCTGTTGAAGCTCCGCTGCGTCAGATCGCTGCCAACAGCGGCGACGAGCCAAGTGTTGTGGTCAACGAAGTCAAGAACGGCAAAGGTAACTTCGGTTACAACGCTGCGACTGGCGAGTACGGCGACATGATCGAAATGGGCATCCTGGACCCAACCAAGGTGACTCGTTCCGCTCTGCAAGCTGCATCGTCGATCGGCGGTCTGATCCTGACCACCGAAGCAGCAGTAGCTGACGCGCCGAAGAAAGACGGCGCTGCTGGCGGCGGCATGCCAGACATGGGCGGCATGGGTGGCATGGGCGGCATGATGTAAGCCAGCCTTACCCCTGTAACGCAAAACCCCGCTGACGAAAGTCAGCGGGGTTTTTTATTGCCTTTGATTTAGTGTTGGCGCAAGTCCGAGTAATCGTTCATCGCTGGCAAGCCAGCTCCCACAGTGATTCGGGCGTTCACAAAATGTGTGCTCGGCACCAACCCTGTGGGAGCTGGCTTGCCAGCGATGGCGTCAGATCAGGCGCTGACCGGTTGTGCCTTGACCACGGCCTCGGTTTTTACCGCCGGGCGATATAGCACCCAGTAATAAGACCCCAAGCAAATCAGCCAGCAGAAAATCGCCGTCCATACGTTGTGCGAGAAGAAGTGCGCGCCCTGCATCATCCGGCTGATCGAAAACACCGAGCCCAAGGCAAAGGCGAAGATAAACGCCTGACGCGCCAGACGCGGGCGGCGATCACGCAGGACAAAGAACAGTGCAAACAGAGTGAACCCCGTCGCCGCATGACCACCCGGCCAGCAACGGCCTGGTTTGTCGGTCTGTGGGCGATGTTCCATCAGTTTGCTGTAGGTTTCATGGCCGCCAAATTGCTCCAGGCTCCACGGGCACTGCACGGCGGTCACGGCTTTGACCGGAGTGACGAACGATGTTGCCAGGCCCAGCGAAAGCACCAGGCAACCCAGTTCTCGCTTGAACGGTTTGAGTCTGGCGAGGAAAAACGAGCCGAGAAAACCCAATACCGCAAACACCGAGAACGCGATCACCACCTGTTTGGCGCGATCGTGAAGGATGTCTTCCAGGAAAAAACTGTGGCGGCCAATGAAGTCGCCCGCAACCGGGTCATAGAACAACCGCGCCAGCACCATGTCCAGATCGGTCATTTCCAGCAGGATCAGAGAGATCGCTGCAACGACGGGGATTCCCAGATACAGCCAAAGATTCATCGGGCGAGGAGTGGGGCGTACAACATTTGATGACATGTTGGTTCCTGAATAAAAGAAAACGCCCCGGGGCATCAGCCCGGGGCGCTTCGATTAACGTTCGCTGACTTGCGGAGCACCCTCCTTGGGTGTTTTCCAGGCAAGCAGCTGTTGCTTGAAGCCATAACTGGCGGTTTGGTAATAAGTGATCGCGCGGCTGATCAGTGGGTCATCACTGGTCACTCGGGATTCACGACTTTCGGTCAGCGCATCGTCATGTCGACGCAAGCCCTGGCGGGGGCTGAGAATCGCCAGATCCTTGCCGTCGAACAGGCCTAGATGCTGGTAGTTGCCGACCACGACACGCGGTGGCAGCGGGTTGTCCTGCAACAGATTGCGACCGAAGAACGTCGATTGGTAATCCATGTTCAACAAGCCCAGCAGCGTCGGCGCAAGGTCGATCTGGCTGGCCAGTTGGCCACTTTCACGCGGCTCGACCAGTTTCGGCGCATAGATAAACAGCGGAATCTGGTAATTGGTAATCGGCAAATCTTCTTTGCCGGCGCTGCCTGCCGTGTGGTCGGCGACGAAGATGAAGATCGTGTTGTCGAACCACGGTTTCTGCCGTGCCTGCTCAAGGAACTGGCCAATCGCGTAGTCGGTGTATTTCACCGCGCCATCACGACCGTTACCGGATTTGATGTCGATCCGGTCGTCCGGGTAGGTGTAGGGGCGATGGTTGGAGGTGGTCATCAACTGCAGCAAGAACGGCTGTTGTTTGGCGTAATCCGCATCGGCCAGCTTCAACGTCTGCTTGTAAAGATCCTCATCGGCCATGCCCCAGGCGTTCTTGAAGTGAATCTCGGCTTCGTCAACGCTGCTCTGATCGACCACGCGGTAACCATTGCCACTGAAAAACGCGTTCATGTTGTCAAAGTAACCGCGTCCGCCGTAGACAAACACGCTGTCGTAACCCACCGCACTGAGTTGCTGGCCAAGGCTGGCGAAACCGCTTTCGCGGCCGATGCGCTTGACGATCGAACGCCCCGGAGTCGGTGGAATGGCCAGGGTGATGGCTTCCAGGCCTCGGTCGGTACGCGTTCCGGTGGCGTAGAAGTTGCTGAAGTACAGGCTCTGTTTGCGCAAGGCATCCAGATTCGGTGTCAGGTTACGCTCGTCGCCATTGCTGCCCAGGTATTTGGCGCTGAGGCTTTCGATGGTGACCAGCACGATGTTTGGTGTGCGCGGGGTGCCGGGGTTGTCGATCATCCGGCGGATGTCTTGCGGGTCCTTGCCAATGAACTGTGCATTGGGTTCATTCAGTTCAGCACGAATCTGTTGGGCGACTTTTTCCGGCGCCAGGCTGCCGTAAAACTGCGTGTAGTCCAGTTCGTTGTTCCGGAACGCGGCGAAGAACTGATACGGGCCATTGCTGGCCAGTTCGTTCTGGTAGGCATTGCCACCCTGAGCACGTGGCGCATCCTGGCTGAGCAGTTGCAGGCTCAGACCGGCGACCACCAGCAACGCCAGCGCATTGAGCAAACGCCCACGCGACGGCGGCAGCGGAGCGTCCAGCGCCGCATTGAACGGCTTGCGCAGGGCGAAGCTGAGAGCAACGGCCAGTAGCGCGAGAATGCTCAGCAGCGTACCGATCGGATACGACTCCAGCACGTTGTTCAGTACTTCGTCGGAATACACCAGATAGTCGACGGCGATGAAATTGAAGCGCACACCGAACTCGTCCCAGAACAGCCACTCGGCCACCGAAACGAACAGCATGGCGAACAGGCTGACGGTCAGCAGCCCTTGCAGGAACCAGCGATGACCACGACGGCGCCACAGCGCCGGCGGGCACAGCAACAGGTACAGGCCCATTGGCAATGCGGCGTAGGCGAGGAAACCCAGGTCATACAACAGACCGATGCCGAAGACGGAAAGCGCAATGCCGCCGGCCTCATCAAGGTGAGTCAGCAGCAGGACGGTTCGGGTCAGGAAGAACAGCACCAGCCAGACGCCAGTGACCAACAGCAGAAGGCGCATGGGCGCCGTCTTGAAAAAGTCCATTGTCTACATTCCTTATATCTAATGGCGCGAGAGTCTCGCGTTGTCACTGTAGTCAGGTTGTGAACCAATAGTGAAAAACTCGTTAAGCTTTGAATTTGCTTGAGAGAGTTGATTTACGAGGCTTTCAGCCCTAGCTCTGAGCTGGCGATGGCCTTAAGCTGCGCGAGCCATGACGGCCGTTACTGTGTACGGAGGAGTGCCCATGCGAATTCTATTGGTTGAAGACAACCGCGATATCCTCGCCAATCTGGCCGATTACCTGGGGCTCAAAGGCTATACCGTCGATTGCGCCCAGGATGGTCTGTCAGGCCTGCATCTGGCCGCCACCGAGCATTACGACCTGATCGTGCTCGACATCATGCTGCCCGGCATCGATGGCTACACCCTGTGCAAACGCCTGCGTGAAGACGCCCGTCGTGACACGCCGGTGATCATGCTCACTGCCCGCGATCAACTCGACGACCGCTTGCAGGGCTTCAAGTCCGGGGCTGACGATTACCTGGTCAAACCGTTCGCCCTGTCGGAACTGGCCGCGCGTGTCGAAGCGGTGATGCGCCGCACCCAGGGTGGCGGACGCCGGTCGTTGCAGGTCGGTGATCTGAGCTACGACCTCGACACGCTGGAGGTTACCCGCGAAGGCAAACTGCTGAAACTCAACCCGGTCGGCCTCAAGTTGCTGGCGGTGTTGATGCAGAAAAGCCCGCACGTGCTGCGCCGGGAAATTCTCGAAGAAGCGCTGTGGGGCGATGATTGCCCGGACAGCGACAGCCTTCGCAGCCACGTCCACCAGTTGCGTCAGGTGATCGACAAACCGTTCGCCAAACCACTGCTGCACACCGTGCATGGCGTCGGTTATCGCTTGGCCGAGGGCCGCGATGGAGTTTAAGCAAAGCCTTTCCCAACGGATCATCATCGCCTTTGCGCTGATGAGCGCACTGGTGGCCGGCGCGTTTGCCATGGGCATTGTTGCGACCGTGCACCTGGTGGAAGAAAAACTGATTTCGGCGGGGCTGGGCGGCGACCTGCAGCGTCTGCTGCTGATGGACAATGTTTCGGACTGGAGCCATCGCCCGGAACCGGACCAGTTGTTCTATTTCAGCGGCGGGCCGGGTGATTTCGAGTTGCCCAAGGACTTGCGTCACCTCGATGCGGGTTTCCATGAAGTGTTCCGCGAGCAGCTTTCGTATCACGCAATGGTCGAGATCGTCGACGGTCGGCGTTATGTGCTGCTGCAGGATCAAAGCGATTTCGAAGAGCGTGAGCGCGTGCTGTTTGCCGTGGTGCTGGTGGGCTTCGTGCTCAGTCTGGCGCTGGCGGTGTTCCTTGGCTGGGTGCTCGCGCGCAAGGTGATGGCGCCGGTGGTGCGCTTGGCCCGACAAGTGCGCCATCGCGACCAGTTACTCGGGCTGGCACCGCCGCTGGCGCCGGATTATGCGGCAGACGAAGTCGGCGAACTGGCGGTGGCGTTCGATGCCACGCTGGGACGTCTGCGTCAGGCGCTGACCCGTGAAAGATTGTTCACCAGCGATGTCAGTCACGAGTTGCGCACGCCGTTGATGGTATTGGCCAGCTCCTGCGAGCTGCTGATGGAAAACCCGGCCATCGATCAGCGTGGGCGTAATCAGGTCGAGCGCATTGCCCGGGCCAGTGAGGAAATGCGCGAACTGGTGCAGACCTTCCTGATGCTCGCCCGCTCCCAGCGCGAAGACGCCGGTTCGGCGCCGCAACAGAATCTCGCTCAAGTCGCGGACAGTCTGCTGTGCATGTGGCGTGAGCCGATCGAAAGCAAAGGGCTGACCTTGCAGTTCGAACCGGGGAATCCGCCGACCTCTTGCTACAACGCAACGTTGTTGACCGCGGTGATGGGCAACCTGTTGCGCAACGCTTGTCACTACACGGAGAAGGGTTTCATTCGCCTGACACTCACTGCCAACGGCTTTGTGGTGGAAGACTCCGGTGTCGGCATTCCGGAGGAAAAACGCGAAGCCATGTTCGAGCCCTTCGTGCGTGGCAGCGAAAAGCGCGGCGAAGGCCTGGGGTTGGGATTGTCGTTGGTTCAGCGGATCTGCGAGAACCAGGGCTGGACCGTCAGCTTGAGCACGATGGAGCCCAATGGCTGCCGCTTCGAGGTAGATCTGGGCAAAATCTGACGCACGGAGTGGCTCAATGCTACTCCCTCCTTCCTGTCTAAATCCTGTATAACGCTGTAATAATTTGTCTGTTTACCGGACATTTTTTTCACAAATGGATGACCTGACGCTGACACGCCGCTCCTTAAGGTGGTGACATCAGCAATTCAGGAGTCCAGGTGATGGCCGGTCCGATCAAACTCGATTTTTCCGAGAAGTACGACGATCAACACGCGCAGAAATACCTGCGCAAGCACAAAGAAAGCCTTGGACGTCGTCTCTCCCATTGGCGTGACGAACAGATGGCCCGCAAGGCGCTGGCGTCGGTGGGTGAACCGGGACTGGTGCTGGATCTGCCTTGCGGTGCCGGGCGTTTCTGGCCCTTGTTGGGCGAAAAGACCAACCGGGTGATTATCGGCGCGGACAATTCCGAGTCGATGATCAAGACGGCAATGCAGTCGCAACCGGCCGATGTGGTGAAACGGGTACAACCCTTGCACACATCTGCCTTCGACATTGCCTTGCCTGACAACGCCGTCGACAGCATTTTCTGCATGCGTCTGCTCCACCACATCGGTGAAGCCGAGCATCGCCGGGCGATTCTGCGCGAATTCGAGCGCGTAACCCGGGACAGTGTGATCGTTTCGTTGTGGGTCGATGGCAATTTCAAAGCCTGGAAACGCCAGCGAGCCGAGCGCAACCGTGACAAACGCGAGTATCAGAATCGCTTTGTGTTACCGGCCGCTACGGTGGAAAAGGAGTTCGAGGAAGCAGGTTTTCGGATTCAGGAACAACTGGACTTTATTCCGCTCTACGCCATGTGGCGGGTTTACGTATTACGCAAGAGGTAACAGGATGGCAGTGCAATTTGCAGCAGAAACGGATGTCGCTCCGCAAGATCGCTTTGACTTTTACTGGAACCAGCGCGGCGAGTGGGTGGAAGAGCCCAACGTTCGACGTGGCGGGGAAAGTGGCGTGCAAAGGGTCGTGGGGCGCGATGGTCAACTGCTGTACGCCAAGCGCCAGACTGGTCATATCTATCGCAGTTGGTTGCACCCTTTTGGCCGTCCTACTGTTTTGCGTGAACTTGATGCGCTGACCGGCGTAAGCAAGCTCGGTGTGCGCGTGCCAGAAATCGTTTTTTGCGGCGCCCAGCCTGATCCGCAGCACAAATGGCGCGCGCTGCTGGTGACCAAGTCCCTGGACGGTTTCCAGGAACTGGAACATTGGCTGGCGGCTGCCGGCGGTCGCGATCAGTGTGGCGATGTGGTTTATGAGCGCGTGCTCAAGGACCTCGCCGAGAACCTGGCGCGCATGCACAAGGGCCGTTGGCAGCACAGCTGCATCTACATCAAACACGTGTTTGTGCGCGTGACCGGCGAAGGCGAGTCGGCCAAGGTCGAGGTCGCTTTGATCGATCTGGAGAAATGCCGCCAGCGTCTGACCGCCTATCGCGCCGCTTCCCACGACATGAAGCAATTGCGCCGCCATTCGTCGTTCCGCGACGCGGACTGGAAAAAACTCGTCTACTTTTATGAGACGGCGTTTGGCAGCGCTATCAAAGGTTTATAGCGATGAAACTAGAAATTGCACGAGGTTTGTTTTTGGTTGGAGCCTTGGCAGTTGCGTCATTGGCGGTGGCTGCCTGGGAGCAGCCCCGCATGCAGGTGGTTGGCGCGTCCGTAGACGACGCCCATTGCGCAGTCCCACGGGTGGCGAAAGCCTCCGTGGCGACCAAACCCGATCATGATTTGTTGCTGTTCATGTTCGGACTTTCTCAAGGGATGAGGCCGCAAAGTTGAACCGATTGAAGCCCACATAAAAGGCCTCGCAGATGCGAGGCCTTTTTTTATGCCAGGAATTCGGGTCTGGCCCCCTGTGGGAGCGAGCCTGCTCGCGAAAGCGGTCTGTCAGTTAATACCTATGGTGTCTGACACACCGCCTTCGCGAGCAGGCTCGCTCCCACACAGGGTTACGCGGTTTGTTTGGGATCGGGTTTCGCCAGCAGGGTGTACACGCACGGCAAGACAAACAGCGTAAACAACGTGCCAATCGACATCCCCGTGGCAATCACCATACCGATATCAAACCGGCTGACCGCCCCAGCACCCGTGGCCAGAATCAACGGCACCATGCCAAACACCATCGCCGCCGTGGTCATCAACACCGGCCGCAAACGAATCGCCGCCGCTTCCTCAACGGCTTCACGCGCCGTCAGGCCTTTGTCCTTGCGCAACTGGTTGGCGAACTCGACGATCAGAATCCCGTGTTTACTGATCAGGCCGATCAGCGTCACCAGCCCGACCTGAGTGTAGATGTTCATACTCGACCAACCAAGGAACAGCGGAATCAACGCCCCGCAGATCGACAACGGCACCGTCACCAGAATCACCAGCGGATCGCGGAAGCTCTCGAACTGCGCCGCCAGCACCAGAAAGATAATCGCCAGGGCCAAGGCAAACGTCACCCACAAGGCACTGCCTTCCTGGACGAACTGGCGTGAGGCGCCGCCATAGTCGAAGGCAAACCCGGCCGGCGCTTCTTCCCGGGCGATCTGCAGCACGGTGTCGATGGCTTCGCCCATGCTGACCAGCGGGAACCCGGAAATCTTCGCCGCGTTGAGCTGTTGGAACTGGTTGAGCTGACGCGGTCGTGCGCGGTCGCTGACCTTGATCAGCGTCGACAGTGGCAGCAACTCGCCCTGAGTGTTTTTCACGTAATAGTTGTTCAGCCAGTCCGGGTTATCGCGGTATGGCCGTTCGACCTGGGCGATCACCTTGTAGCTGCGCCCTTCGATGGTGAACCGGTTGATTTCCGCCTCGCCCAGCAGCGTCGCCAGCGTGCCACCGAGATCCAGCATCGACACGCCCATCTGCGCCGCTTTGGCGCGGTCGATATCGACCACCACCTCGGGTTTGTCGAACGCCAGATCAAGGTCGACGAAGGCGAATTTGCCGGATTCCATCGCGCGTTTCTTGATCCGGTCGGCGACTTGCAGCAGCAGTTCGTAATCGTTGGCGGTGTTGACCACAAACTCGAACGGCAAGCCTTCGCCGGTGCCGGGCAAGGAGGGCAGGTTGAAGCCGAAAATCTGCAGGCCGGGGATGGCGCCCAGTTTGCCTTGCACCTCGGGGAGGATCTGCATCTGCGTGCGGCTGCGTTCGTTCCACGGCTTGAGCAGGAAACCGCCGATCCCCGCCTGTACACCGTTGTAGCCGTTGATCTGGAACGAGGAGTAGTACTCCGGAAACTCCTTGAAGATCTTGATGAATTCGTCGGTGTAGGTGCTCAGGTAATCAAGGTTGGTCGGCTGCGGCGCAGTGGCCATCATGAAAATGATGCCCTGATCTTCGTCCGGGGCCAGCTCCGATTTGGTGAATTTGAGGAACACCGGGATCAGGCACAGCACGATCACCGCGAACACCAGCACCACCGGGCGCGTGTTCAGCGTGCCGTGCAGCATGCTCTGATAGCGGCGCTTGAGGCCTTCGAAGATACGGTCGAGGCGGTGCGCCAGGCCGCTGGGGTTTTCCTCGTGACGCAGCAAAAACGCGCACATCATCGGCGACAGGGTCAGGGCGACGATCCCGGAAATCACCACCGCGCCGGCCAGGGTCAGCGCAAACTCCTTGAACAACGCCCCGGTCAGCCCGGTGAGAAAACCGATCGGCGCATACACCGCCGCCAGGGTGATGGTCATCGAGACCACCGGCATGGCGATTTCTCGCGCGCCTTCCAGCGCCGCATCAAACGGCGTCTTGCCTTCCTCGATGTGCCGGTGGATGTTCTCCACCACGACAATAGCGTCGTCGACGACCAGACCGATGGCCAGCACCATTGCCAGCAGCGTCAACAGGTTCATCGAGTAGCCCATCATCTGCATGAAGAACATCACGCCGATCATCGACAGCGGAATGGTCACCACCGGGATCACCACCGAACGTAGCGCGCCGAGGAACAGGAACACCACGACGATAACGATCAGCACCGCTTCGAACAGGGTTTTCACCACTTCATCAATGGAGGCCTGAATAAACAGCGTAGCGTCGTAAGCGATCTCGCTTTTCAGGTTCGGCGGCAGTTGCGCTTCCAGCTCCGGCATCAGCTTGCGCACTTCCTTGATCACGTCCAGCGGGTTGGCGCCCGGTGTGGCTTTGATGCCGATGTACACCGACGGCGTGCCACCGAAGGAGCTGATCGAGTCGTAGTTTTCCGCACCCATTTCCACCCGCGCGACATCGCTGAGCAGCACGCGGCTGTCGCCACTGACCTTGAGCGGAATCGCCGCAAAAGCCTCGGCGGATTTCAGCTCGGTGTTGGCGTTGATGCTGGTGACCACGTACTCGCCTTTCACTTCGCCGGCGGCGGAGAGGAAGTTGTACTGGCGCACGGCGTTGGTCACATCGCTGGCGCTGAGGCCGAAACCGGCGAGTTTCACCGGGTCGAGCCACAGGCGCATGGCGAACACCTGATTGCCGAGAATCTCTGCTTCGGCCATGCCCGGCAGCGTGGCCAGTTTTGGCTGGATCACCCGTGACAGGTAATCGGTGATCTGCGGGTTGCTCAAATCCTTGCTGAAGAAGCTGATGTACATCAGCGCCGAGGCATCGGCGGACTCCTTGCTCAGCACCGGGTCTTCGGCGTCCTGCGGCAGCTTGTTCTTGACTTCGTTGGCCTTGGCCAGCAACTCGGTGAACAAACGGTCGGTATTGGAGCCGATGCGCGCGTAGATCGAAATCACCGAGAAGTTCTGCCGGCTGACCGAGGTCATGTAGTCGATGCCCTCGGCGCTGGCCAGACTTTGCTGCATCGGCTGGGTGATGTAGCCCTGAATGGTTTCGGCGTTGGCCCCGGGGTAAGCGGTGGTCACGGTGATCAGGGCGTTTTCCATTTGCGGGTATTGGCGCAGCGGCAACTTGCTCCAGGCCTGAAAGCCCAGAAGCACAATCAACAGGCTGACCACGGTGGCGAGCACCGGGCGGCGGATGAACGGATCAGTAAAAGCCATGGGGATTCCTTGATCAGTCGGCGCGAGGCGGACTGTTCTGCTCGCCGAGGGTCTTGTCGTCGCTGATGGCGATGTGTGCGCCGTTGTCCAGTTTGATCTGGCCAGCCGTCACCACTTGTTCGCCGTTCTGCACACCCTTGTTGATCATCACCAGGCCATCGCGGCGTTCACCGGTTTCGATGAAGCGGCGTTCGGCGATCAGCACTGGTTGGCCTTTGTCGTCCTTTTCGAGGCTGCCGTCCTCGGCTTTCTTCTGCCCGACCACGTAGATCGAGTTGCCGTAGAGGGTGTAGGTGATCGCGCTCTCCGGCACAACGATGTGTTTTTGCGGATCGGGCAGCAGCACTTCAAGGCTGGCAAACATGCCCGGCAGCAGTTTGCCATCGGGGTTGGCCAGGGTGGCGCGGATCAGAATATTGCGCGTGGTGCTTTCAACGATCGGGTTGATTGCGCTGATCTTGCCGGCGAAGTTTTGCCCGGGGTAAGCGGAGACCGAGATCTGCACCGGTTGACCGATGGCCAGTTTCGGGATCGATTGCTCGGGCAGGTAGAAGTCGGCGTAGAGGCTGCTCAAATCCTGCAGGGTAGCGATTTTGGTGCCGCTGGCGAGGTAGTCGCCAATGTCGACCTGGCGGATGCCGATGGTGCCGCTGAACGGCGCGAGAATGTGCTTTTTCGCCAGCGCTGCGTTGAGCTGATTGACCGTGGCTTTGTTCTTTTGCAGCACGGCGGAGAGGCGGTCGTACTCGCCTTTGGAAATGGCGCGGCTGTCGACCAGTTGGCTGCCTCGGCCGAAGTCCAGTTGCGCAAGACCCAGATCGGCCTTGGCGGTCTCCAGCAGTGCTGCTTCGACGGCGCTGTCGAGTTGCAGCAGCGGTTGCCCGGCCTTGACCTTCTGTCCGGATTCGAATTTGAGCTCGGTGACAGTGCCGGCGACCTCAAGACTCAGGTCGACGCCTTGCAGTGCCTTGAGGCTGCCGACGGTGGGCAGGCGCATCTGCCACGGGCGTTCGGTGGCGTTGGCCACGGCGACGCTGATCGGCGGTTTCGGCTTGGAAAAGCCCTGGATCATCGTGTAGATCGAAAAGGCTTTGTACCCGCCCAGCACCAGGACGATCAACAAAACAACACCCAACATGATCAGCATGCGGCGACGCAGCATATTTCCAGTTCCTTGGATAAATCAGGTGAGACAGGCGGGCACATTACTCCGAGTACAGGGGGGATTCCAACTGACAGTTCTTACAGGGTGGCGCAAAAAGATCGTCCGATCGCGGCCCGAGCCTTCGCCAGCTCCTACAGGGGATTGCATTCCAGAGTAGGAGCTGCCGCAGGCTGCGATCTTTTAAAGCTTTTTTTACGCCATCAGGTGTAGATGGTTGTCCCAGAGCCCCGCCGGCAACTCCAGCGGTTTGGCCAGCAACTCATCCTGACGGCAATCGTAGTAACGGCAACGGCCTTGACCGGAGGTCACGACAAAGCCGTCTTTCACTGCACCGACACCGGCGCAATCGGGCAGCGGCGCATCGAGGCGGACTTCGCCGCTGTCCAGATCCCAGATAAAGAAGCGGTTGCCACGCGGCGCCGTCAGGGCGACCAGGCGCAAGTCGCTGTGCACCGCAACACTGGCGGTGTAATGCCCCATCGACTGCAACTGATGCTCCGGCACCGGGAAGGCCACGAATGGCTGCCCCGGCCGCTTGATCGCCAACAGCTCCGAACGCTCATGCGAGGCGCCCATGAATTGCTGGCCGGCGACGATGGTGCCGTCGCTGGCAATGCCCAGATGGCGCACGCTGTTCATCTGCTGGGCGAGGGTTTCCTTGCTCAGCAACGTGCCGTCGCGCTGCATCAGGACCAGGCTCGGCTCCATGGCGTTGAGGTTCATATCGACGCGGCTTTCCGCCTCGGTGCGAATCCCGCCATTGGCCACCACCAGCGTCTCGCCATCAGGCATCCACGACACTTGATGCGGGCCGAGGCCGTGGGTGGAAATCTCCCCCGTGTGCACCAGCCGCTCGCCTTCGAACTTGTACACACCGAGCAAACCGCGACCGGGATCGGTCGTGTCGTTCTCGGTGGCGTACAGGTATTCGCCGTCCCTGTGCACCACGGCGTGACCGTAGAAATGCCGGTTCGGCTGCGACGTCACGGTTTGCAGCAACGTGCCGTCGCGCAGATCGATCAGGTAACTCTCGGTGCCCGGGCGACGTGCGACGAACAGCGCGATCGGCTGCGTCGGGTGGTTGAGGATGTCGTGGCAACGCTGGCCGACTTCGGTGGCGAACACCCGCGTGCCATCGAGCCGATAACCGACGGCGTAGTGCTTGCCGTCAGTGTCGTCGCGCGCCGACAGCAACAGCGGGCTCTGATCCTTGCGTTTGAACAGCGTCCAGCCGCCCAGCGTCACTGCTCCCAGCAGTGCACTACCTAAAGTCAGAACCTGACGTCGCAGCATGGCAGTTGCCCTCATCAGTCACCGTCGTTGGCGTTGAAGCCTAGTTGGATGCCCAGCGCCTTGGCCAGTTCGCCTTCGTGCAGGCGGTGGACGACGTTGAGGCTGTCGTAGATGTCGTTGAGTTGCTGACGACCGGCGTCGTCTTCAAGCATTTCGCCGAGCGAACGCTGGGTGCTGTCGAACAGTTTCAGCGAAGCGGCATAAGCGGCATCGATCTTGTCGGCCAATGGCTTTTGCTCAGCCGGCAACAGACCGCGCAGGCCTTTGTTGTCGACGCCTTCCCACACGGTTTTGGCAGCGGCGAGGCTGGCTTCCAGCGCGGTCAGGGACGACTGGCTGCGCCATGCATCGGCCTGGAACGGCTGTGGCACGCCCTTGCTCTGGCGGCCCATTGGCGTGCCGAGTTTTTTCTTCAGGGTATCCAGCGCGGTGACCTGCACCCGCAGCAGATCGGCGATCGCTTCGTGGGAGTCGGCGTAGCGCTGGTTGGGGAACTTGGTCATCTGCGCAAGCATGCCGTCGCTGTTGTTCCAGCCTTGCAGAATCTCTTCAGCCAATTGCTTCTGGCGCTCGCCGATGGCGATCAGCAGCGGGCAGTACTTGGCTTTCTGTTCGGCATTGGCCACGTCAGGCTTGGCGTCGAAGAGGATGTATTCGTAAGCCGAAAGGCCTTGCACGACCACACTGGATTTAGCCAAAGCGGCGGCATCGATCTGCGGCTGGGCGACCACCAGTTGTTCGACCTGACGGCCAACGAGGTTCTTCTTGTCCGGCCAGAACTGCACCTGCCACGAACGGTTGCCCTCGGCCAACGGGCCGATCAGCAGCGGTTGCAACTCGGCCCAGGCTTTCTGTGCGTGCAGGAAGTCGGCGCGCGCGGTCTCCAGGGTTTCTTTGCCCTGGCAGTAGGCGAGGGCGCTGACCGCCAGTTGCTTGTCGGCTTCGACCCAACGGGTGTAGGTCGGCAGGATCACCGATTTGGCGATGGCCGCCGAGGTGACCGCTTGCGGATCCTGCGGCGAGCAGGCGCCGAGGGCGAGCGCGGCGAGGCTGGTGAACAGTAGCTTGGGACGGAACATGTCGGGCTCCCGATTCTTTTATCAGTGTTTAAAGTGAGTTCAAAAACGCCAGTAGCGCGGCACGCTGCTCGGCATTGAAAGACAAAACCTGTTGCTGCGCGGCTTGCGCTTCGCCGCCATGCCAGAGCACCGCTTCGAGCAGATTGCGCGCGCGACCGTCATGCAAAAACTGCGTGTGCCCGCTGACCGCTTGCGTCAGGCCAATCCCCCACAACGGCGGCGTACGCCAGTCGCGGCCGGAGGCCTGGAATTCCGTGCGGTTGTCGGCCAGACCGTCGCCCATGTCATGCAGCAGCAGATCGCTGTACGGACGAATCACTTGATTGGCCAGCTCAGGTTCGGCCGCGTTGGCGGCGGTGGTGTATTTCGGCGTGTGGCAGGAATCGCAACCGGCCTGGAAAAACAGGTTCTTGCCGGCCAGCACTTGTTCGTCGTTGATGCCACGACGCGCAGGGACGGCGAGGTTACGGCTGTAGAACAGCACCAGACGCAGAATGTTGTCGCTGACTTCCGGTTCGCCGTCCGGGCCATTGCCATTCGGTGCCTGTTTGCAGGCAGTTTGCGCGTCGGTGCAGTCATCAAAGGGTCTCAAACTCGTCGTAAGGCCCATATCACCCGAAAACGCGTGAACATTCTGTTGATTGAGGTTCGGTTGCCCGGCTTTCCAGCCAAATCTGCCCATGACGGTTTTCTGCAAGGCGTCATCCCAGACCTGATTGGGCCGGCCATGGATGCCGTTTTTCGCTTTGGCCTGTGCGGCGGCGTTGGCGAGGATGGCTTCTTCGGGGATCGCTTCCAGCAGGCCGAGGCCGATCATCGGCGGCGCGACGCGTGCGGAAAAGCGCGTGTCCGGGTGCATCGGGCCGTAGCCGAGTTGAGTGATCTGCAACACCGGTTTGCGCAGTTCGACTTCGGTGCCGTCCTTGAAACGCACGGGCACTGGCGTGTAGTCGACGCGCACCTTGCCTTCCGGGGCAACGCCGGGCACGGCCATGTCCTGGAACTGGCCGCCGTAGACCGGCTCCGGCACCACGCCAACCTGCTCGATGAGCCGGACATATTCCGGCGCGTCGGGAATCGACAGCCTGACCAGCATCGACACCGCGTTGGCGGCATCCGGCGTCGGCGGATGACCGCGACCGTCCTTGATATGGCAGTTCTGGCAGGCGTTGGTGTTGAACAACGGGCCGAGGCCATCGCGCGCTGTGGTGGTCGACGGCGCAATCACCCACGGGCTGCGGAAGAAGCTGTTACCGACGCTGAAATCCACTCGGCGTGACGGCGGCAGGTTGGCCGAGGGCAGAGAGAACGCGTTCTGATCGGTCTTGCGCACGGTCGCTGCACCGCCCGAACGTGCTTCACCGGGCTCGGCCTTGGTGAAACGCGGGGCGTCATCGCAGGCACTCAGGCCCAGGGCCAGCAGCAGTGCGGACAAGCGAAGAGGCAGCGAGGGCATCAGACATCCTGCGGACGGGCAAAATTAAAGGCGCAAAGTCTAACAGGGCGAGGTGGTTTGAATAAGAGGAATTATCGTTTGCTTGATATGACGCAGGATTTCACTCGAGACCGAGGTGCGGCCATCGCTGGCAAGCCAGCTCCCACAGGTACAGCGGCGTTCACAATATCTGTGTGCACCAGCAATCCCTGTGGGAGCTGGCTTGCCAGCGATGGGGCCATCAGCATCACCACAAAAAGCAGACATGAAAAAGGCGACCCGAAGGTCGCCTTTTTTGACGCAGACGTGGTTGATCAGAACTCGTGATCAGCGTTGTCCGGGTTCAGGTCGCTGATGCCCAGTTTGCCGGCAGCGGCTTCGATCGAACCGGTCTGCTTGACCAGGGACGCGATCGCGTCGCGAACGATCTGGTTGCCAGCGGTGTTGCCGGCAGCGATCAACTGGTCGTAGTGCTCACCCTTGTTGGCGTGATCGACCATGACCTGGATCTTGGCCTCGGTGGCAGCCAGATCGGCTTTCAGCGCGGTGTCGGCCGCCGGGTCAGCCTTGGCCACCAGCGACGACAGGCTGGCGCCGGTCATCTTGGTGCCGTCAACACGGGTGTACTCGCCCAGGTAGACGTTACGAATGCCTTTGGCATCGTAGAAGTGCGAGTTGTGGGTGTTGTCGCTGAAGCAATCCTGCTCGTCTTCAGGGGAGTTGGCTTCCAGGGACACCTTCATGCGCTCGCCTGCCAGTTCGCCCAGCGACAGGCTGCCCATGCCGAAGAGCATTTTGCGCAGACCGGTTTCGCCCGGCTCGGCTTCCAGAGTGGCGCGGTAGTTGTCAGCCACGTTCGGCTTCCAGTTACCAACCATTTCTTCCAGATCGCTGACCAGCAATTGGGTCACGGACTTCAGGTAGGCACGACGACGATCGTTGTGGCCGCCAGTGGCGCCGGCGCCTTCGAGGTAGTCGGACGCAGGACGGTTGCCAGCGCCAGGGCCGGTGCCGTTGAGGTCCTGGCCCCAGAGCAGGAATTCGATGGCGTGGTAGCCGGTGGCGACGTTGGCCTCGGAGCCGCCCAGCTCGTTGAGGCTGGCGAGTTTTTCCGGGGTGATGTCTTTGACGTCGACCTTGTCTTCGCCGACCTGAACTTCGGTGTTGGCGATGATGTTGGCGGTGGCGCCCGGGTTACCCAGAGCGTGCTCGTAGGATTTGTCGACGTAGTCGATCAGACCCTCGTCCAGCGGCCAGGCGTTAACCTGACCTTCCCAATCGTCGATGATGGTGTTGCCGAAGCGGAACACTTCGCTCTGCAGGTACGGAACGCGCGCGGCGACCCAGGCAGCCTTGGCGGCTTTCAGGGTGTCGGCGTTCGGCTTGGCGAGGAAAGCATCGACGGCGGTTTGCAGGGTTTTCGCGGTAGATTCGGCATCGCTGTAAACGGCGAAGACCATGTCGGCGTAGTGCGCGACCACAGCCTTGGCGGCGGCTTCGTCGACTTTACCGGCAGCGGCAGGAGCAGCCGCAGGAGCGGTGGTGCTGGCGGCTGGCGTCGGCGCGGCCGGAGCGGCAGCCTTGTCTTTGCCTTCGCCGCAACCGGCGAGGGAAATAGCGATGGCCAGCAGACTGGCGGTAGCCAGAGGCATACGAATCATGGCGAACATCCTGCTTCGATAGTTGAGTGGACTCGCGCTGGGGGTGCGCAAAACTGCGACATAATGCAAATCTTTCGCATTATGTGTAAAGGGTTGTGGCTGGAAATATTTCTTATTTACGCAGATCAAAAGATCGTCCGATCGCGGCCCGAGCCTTCGGCAGCTCCTACAGGGGAACGAATTCCAAATGTAGGAGCTGCCGCAGGCTGCGATCTTTTGATCTTTTAGAGAATGGCCGCGTTAGTGCGTTGCGCTTGCTTGAGATAGGCGCTCAGTTCCCGGGCCGGCAATGGCTTGCTGTAGTGATAGCCCTGACCTTCGTGGCAGCCTTCGGAGATGATGTAGCTTTCCTGCTCGGCGGTTTCCACGCCCTCGGCGATCACCTGCATGCCAAGGCTCTTGCCCAGTTGAATGATGGCGCGAACGATCGTCGCATCATCATCGTCATCGAGCAGATCCTGAACGAAGCTCTTGTCGATCTTGATCTTGTCCAGCGGCAGGCTTTTCAGATAGCTCAGCGATGAATACCCGGTGCCGAAGTCGTCAATGGCGATCAATGCGCCGGAGCGGCGCAGGCTCAACAGGTGCTGCGCGGCGGTGCTGATGTCTTCCATCAGGCCGGTTTCGGTGACTTCCAGTTCGAGACTGCGCGGCGGCAGGCGGTACATCTGCAGCAGGTTATTGACCACGCGCGGCAACTCGGCGTGGTGCAGTTGCACGGTGGACAGATTGACCGCCATGCGCAGGTCGGCGAAACCCTGATCGTGCCATTCGCGCAGTTGCTTGCAGGCCTGATCGAGCACCCATTCGCCAATGGCGATGATCGTACCGTTCTGCTCGGCCAGCGGAATGAACAGGTCCGGCGGCACCAGACCATGCTCCGGGTGCTGCCAGCGAATCAGTGCTTCGACGCCGACCACGCGATGATCGCGATAGCTGATCTGTGGCTGATAGACGAGATAGAACTGATCGCGCAGCAAGGCATCGCGCAGGTCTTTTTCCAGCTCGCGACGGCGACGCATCTCGCTGTCGACGCTGGCGATATAGAACTGATAGCGGTTGCGCGAGCGCGTCTTGGCCAACGTCATGGTCTGCTCGGCCTTCTGCAACAGCTTCTCGGTGCTGTCGCCGTCCTCGGGGAACAGAGTGATGCCGATGGTCGCGCGCAGACGGATTTCCTGATGGTCGAGGGCAAACGCCGCTTCCAGATCATCAAGAATGCTTTGCGCCAGTTCCGCTGCTTCATAAGGCTGTTCGATGTCGGCCTGCACCAGTGCGAACTGATCGCCGCCCAAACGGGCGAGGGCGCCTAAACGGCCACTGTGGGCGCGCAAGCGATCAGCCAGGGCCAGCAACAATTGGTCGCCAGTCTGATAGCTGAATTGTTCGTTGATGCCTTTGAAATCATCCAGCCCGACGCACAGTACCGCGACCCGGCGTTGCAGCTTGCCGGCGTCGACCAGAATCTTGTCCAGTTGCTGCTGCAGTTGCTGGCGATTAGGCAGGCCGGTGAGGAAGTCGTATTGGGCCATGCGCAACAAACTGTTTTCGGCTTCGTGGCGCAGATGGGTGTTGCGTTCGATCGATTCGAGCAACTGGTTGGCGGTGTTGATCCAGATCCCCAGTTCGTTTTTCTCGTGGCCCTTGAGCTGCGGGATCTTGTGTTCGCTGGGGCGATCCGGGTTGATTTCGGTGAGGTGTTCGATGATTCGCGACAGCGGCTTGGTCAGCAGCCAGTGATAGACCAGATACAGCACCAGACCCATCGCCAATGCGCGCAGAACCCCGGAAATGAAGATGATCACCGAACTGACGATAAACCCTTCGCCATAGGTGGCGGTGTCGAGGGTGATGCTCAGGTCGCCGTAATATTCGCTGTACGGACCACGCCCTACCAATTGCGTGGTGAAGGTGCGCTCCTGGCCGAGGATCAGGTCAGTCAGCCAGCGGCTGTTGGACTGCTGCAATTCGCGGGATTTCTGCGCGAGCATCGCCTCGTTGGGATGGCCGATGGAAGCCTGACGCACGGCATCGTCCTGGAACAGGCCTTCGATCACCTGCATGCCCATTTCCCGATCGAGGCTGTAAACGGCCTGAGTCGAGGGATCACGGAACATGTCGAGGATGCGTTCGGCGTCGCCGGCAACGGCCTGGCGGGTTTTGTAGGCATCGAAAACAATCTGCGCGCAGCTCAAGACTACGCCGACGATCAATGCCGACAGGAGCACGACCCGGAGCAACTTCACCGACAAGCTGTTCTTGAGTTCCAGCTTCAAAGGGTTATTCCTTGTTCCGTGCGGGTAGCGTCAAGTTGCCATGAGTATTGGCAATCCCGAGTTGGCAGTCAAAGGGACAATCAGGCCGGGGATGATTTGCCCGTGGTCTCGTCCGAAATGCTGCTGTCTGGAGTATTAGCCCTAATTTGTACTATGTCGGTAGTTTCGCCCCTCAACTTGAGCGGTTCGCAGCATTTTTTCCTCTTTTTGATGTTAGCCCGCAGTGGCATGGCAGCAAGCAGCGGCAGACAGCTTTCAGCGTGAGAAAAACGCCATTGTTATGTAGGAGCTGCCGAAGGCTGCGATCTTTTGATCTTTGATCGTTCCCACGCTCAGCGTGGGAATGCCTCCAGGGACGCTCTGCGTCCAGTGACGCGGAGCGTCACGGGCTGCATTCCCACGCAGGAGCGTGGGAACGATCATCAAACGCCCATAAAAAAACCCGGCCGAAGCCGGGTTTTTTGACTGGCGCACAGCTTAAGCGGTGAAGGTTTTGCCTTCGAACTGCTCAGCAACGAACTTCCAGTTGACCAGGTTCCAGAACGCTTCGACGTACTTCGGACGAACGTTGCGGTAGTCGATGTAGTAAGCGTGTTCCCAGACGTCGCAGGTCAGCAGCGGGGTGTCGCCGCTGGTCAGCGGGTTGCCGGCGCCGATGGTGCTGGCCAGGGCCAGGGAACCGTCAGCCTTTTTCACCAGCCAGCCCCAGCCGGAACCGAAGGTGCCGATCGAGGTTTTGCTGAACTCTTCCTTGAACTTGTCGAACGAACCGAAGGCTGCGTTGATGGCTTCAGCCAGCGCGCCGGTTGGTTGACCGCCGGCGTTTGGTGCCAGGCAGTTCCAGTAGAAAGTGTGGTTCCAGACCTGAGCGGCGTTGTTGAAGATACCGCCCGAGGAAGTCTTGACGATTTCTTCCAGGGTCTTGCCTTCGAACTCGGTGCCTGGCACCAGGTTGTTCAGGTTCACGACATAGGTGTTGTGGTGCTTGTCGTGGTGGTATTCCAGGGTTTCCTTGGAAATGTGCGGCTGCAGGGCATCGTGTGCGTAAGGCAGCGGCGGCAATTCGAAAGCCATGATGATTCTCCTAATCAGGTCTGTTGCGGTGAGCGCAAGGCCGATCACGGGCGGCCAGAAATGCACCGGCGAGTTTTTACTCTTTGCGGCGCAGGGTTTCGATCATAGCACCGGGGTTGCGGCATAACCACGCAACAACTGTGTGGGATAGAGGTTCCAGAGCTGTTTGGAATAAATCAGCTGGCGAAAATCAATTGCCCGGCAACCGTGAACATCATCAACGCCACCACCAGATCGAGAATCCGCCAGGTGCTCGGACGCGCCAGCCATGGCGCCAACCACGCAGCGCCCAATGCCAAGGTGAAAAACCACAACAGCGAAGCACTCGCAGCACCAACCACATAAGCCCCCGGCACCGATTGCTGCGCGCCGAGAGAGCCGATCAGCAACACCGTATCCAGATAAACGTGCGGGTTGAGCAGCGTCACTGCCAACGCACTGAGCATCACCGCGCGCAATGAACGTACGGTCTGATTCGCACCCTGATCCATGCTTTGTTTCGAACAGGCCCGACGCAGCGCCTGGCTGCCGTACCAGATCAAAAACGTCGCGCCGCCCCAACGGGCAATCGCCAGCAGCGTCGGGTTCTGCGCGAGAATCGTCGCCAGGCCAAATACCCCGGCCGCCACCAGCAGGGCATCGCAGACCACGCACAGCGCCGCCACCGGCAGGTGATGTTCACGGCGCAGGCTCTGCGCCAATACAAACGCGTTCTGCGTGCCGATCGCCATGATCAGCCCGAACGCCACCAGCAGACCGTTCAGATAACTTTGCCACATAAAAATTACTCCGCGTTGTCTGCGAGATCGCGCAGCACTTGCATGGCGCGCTCGGCATCGGCCTGGCCGACAAACAAATGGTCGTGGTAATAACCGGCGATCACGTTGCAACTGATCCCGGCCTTGCCCAATGCCGTGGCGAATGCGGCGGTGAGGCCCACGGCTTCCAGAGCCGAATGCACATTCAGGGTTATCCACGCCGCGACATAGTCGAAGCTGAAACCGGACTGTTCGGCGTGGGAACGTTCGAGAATCACGGTCAGGCCTTCCTGCTCGCGGAAGCTGCCAACCATCTCCAGACCGCTCGGCAACGCGCCGTCGGGCAGGGTGCAGAACACGTATTCGCCGGCATTGAGTTGCGGGCTCATGCTGCGCAACAAAGTCGAGAGTGAAGTTTCGCCAGCCATGAAAGTGATCCTTGGGAAAGAGTGCTTGCTGGCTATTCTCCGGGCGAAACCTGTATAAGAAAAACCAATAGTGCTGATCGCTCATTAGGAAAACTGATGTTCGACTATAAATTGCTTTCCGCTCTGGCCGCCGTGGTCGAGCAGGCCGGATTCGAACGGGCCGCGCAGGTGCTGGGTTTGTCGCAATCGGCGATCTCGCAGCGGATCAAACTGCTCGAAGCGCGGGTCGGCCAGCCGGTGCTGATACGCGGCACGCCGCCATCGCCGACCGAAATTGGCCGGCGCCTGCTCAACCATGTGCAGCAGGTGCGTTTGCTTGAACGCGACTTGCAAACCCTTGTGCCCGCGCTGGACGAGGAGGGTTTGCCGGAACGTTTGCGCATCGCCCTTAATGCCGACAGTCTCGCCACATGGTGGGCCGAAGCGGTTGGCGATTTCTGTGCCGAACAGCATTTGTTGCTCGATCTGGTCGTCGAGGACCAGACGGTCGGCCTCAAACGCATGCGCGCTGGCGAAGTGGCCGCATGCCTTTGCGCCAGCGAACGACCGGTGGCCGGCGCGCGCAGTGTGTTGCTCGGGGCGATGCGTTATCGCGCGCTGGCCAGCCCGGCGTTTATCGAACGACATTTCCCCGACGGCGTACGCGCCGAACAACTGCCGCGTACCCCGGCGCTGGTGTTCGGCCCGGACGACTTCCTCCAGCATCGCTACCTCGCCTCGTTGGGCGTCGATGGCGGATTCGAACACCATTTATGTCCGTCCTCGGAAGGTTTTATCCGCCTGACCGAAGCCGGGCTCGGCTGGGGGCTGGTGCCGGAACTGCAAGTGCGCGAGCAGTTGCAACGCGGTGTGTTGCGCGAACTGTTGCCAGATAAACCGATCGATGTGCCGTTGTACTGGCATCATTGGCGCAATGGCGGTCAGCTGCTGGGCTTGCTGACCGAGCAATTGGTGCGTTCATCGGCGCAATGGCTAGTGGCTTAAAAGCAGATGCGAGCGTCAAGCTGCAAGCGGCAAGTCAAGCGCTGCGCACCGTTTTAACTTGCAGCTGGGGGCTTGAAGCTCGTAGCTGCTTTTTTGTTGGAGTTTTGCATGAGAATTCTGGTCACCGGCGCAAGCGGCTTCATTGGCGGACGCTTTGCGCGCTTCGCCCTGGAGCAGGGCCTGGACGTGCGGGTCAACGGTCGCCGGGCCGAGAGCGTGGAACATCTGGTGCGCCGTGGTGCCGAGTTTGTGCCTGGCGATCTGACCGATCCCGACCTGGTACGCGAACTGTGTTCCGACGTCGAAGCCGTGGTGCACTGCGCTGGGGCTGTCGGGCTGTGGGGCCGCTATCAGGACTTCCATCAAGGCAACGTGCAGGTCACCGAAAACGTCGTCGAAGCCTGCCTGAAGCAGCGCGTCCGCCGATTGGTGCATCTGTCGTCGCCGTCGATCTACTTCGATGGCCGTGATCACCTCAACCTGACCGAAGAGCAAGTGCCCAAGCGCTTCAAGCATCACTACGCCGCGACCAAGTATCTGGCCGAGCAAAAGGTTTTCGGTGCGCAGGAGTTCGGTCTGGAAACCATCGCTCTGCGCCCGCGTTTCGTCACCGGCGCCGGCGACATGAGCATCTTCCCGCGCCTGCTGAACATGCAGCGCAAGGGCCGGCTGGCGATCATCGGCAATGGCTTGAACAAAGTCGACTTCACCAGTGTGCAGAACCTCAACGAAGCGCTGCTCAGCAGTTTGCTGGCCGCCGGTTCCGCGCTGGGCAAGGCCTACAACATCAGCAACGGCGCGCCGGTACCGTTGTGGGATGTGGTCAATTACGTGATGCGCAAGATGGAAGTGCCGCAGGTCACCAAGTACCGTTCGTATGGTCTGGCCTACAGCGTTGCGGCGCTCAACGAAGGGGCGTGCAAGCTCTGGCCCGGGCGTCCGGAGCCAACCCTGTCGCGCCTGGGCATGCAGGTAATGAAAAAAAGTTTCACCCTCGACATCAGCCGCGCCCGGCATTATCTGGACTACGATCCGAAAGTCAGCCTGTGGTCGGCGCTGGATGAGTTCTGCGCGTGGTGGAAAGCTCAGGACATCCGTTGAAACGATTCGGCCGGGCGGCAATGAACCGTGTAGCCGCTTGGGGGTCAATCCCTGCGGCTGCGGCGGTTATACTTCGCAGCATTTAGCCATCACCGCGTTTCACAAAGGTTGCCTCAATGTCCATGCGTAATGATGCCCACGACGATTTCGATGATGTCCCGAGCCTGCGTGCCGACAACTTCGACGACGATGACATTCCGACCACCGCCCGCACCTCCGTGCACTCGCGCACGCCGCCGGTGGTCAAGGTCAAGGCCGCGAGTACCGGGCCGTTGTGGGCCTTGGTCGGTGCGCTGTTCTTCGCCTTTGTCGGTCTGGCCTGGTGGAGTTTCCAGCAGATCTCGCTGATGGAGCAGCAACTGGTCGCGACCCAGGAAAGCTTCGCGCGGATCAGCGAAGAAGCGGCCGGGCGCTTGCAGGACATTTCCGGCAAGGTCGTCGCCAGTCAGTCCAACGTCACCAGTGACAGCGAGGCCCTGAAGCTGCAAATCAAACAGCTCGAAGGCAAGCTGCTCGATCAGAGCAAGCAGCAGCAAGGCGTCGCGGGGCAGGCCAGTGATCTGGACAAACGCCTGGCGCAGATGACCGCGCAGACCACCGAACAGCAGAACGCCAATACCCAATTGCAGGCGCAGGTCAAAGCCTTGACTGCAGAACTGGCGACGGTGAAAAGCACGCCGGCCGACACCAGCAAGGTCGATGCTCAGTTGAAGGCCTTCGACGCTCAGTTCAAAAGCCTCGGCGCTGATATTGCGGCGTTGAAGAAGCAGGGCAACCCGAGCGCGGCGATCGATCGCCTCGAACAGGAAATCGTCGTCCTCAAAAGCGAACAGGACAACCGCCCGGCAGCCGCGCAGGGCGGCGGCAATACTGCTGAGTTCGATGCCTTCCGTGGGCAGATGACCCGCAACATCAATACGCTGCAGGCGCAGATCCAGAATCTGCAGCAGCAGATCAACGCCCGCCCTTGAATTCTGATCACCTGTGGTGGGGCCATTCCTCACCACAGGATCCGCGAAACGTTCAGAAACCCTCTGAATATCCATACATCACCTCAAGCCGTCTACGCTCTTGAAACACCAACAAGAACGAGGGATGCGCTATGGGGTTTTTGCATAAAGTGGCCTGGCTCGGCGTGATGTTACTGGCCGGTTTCGGCCAGGCCAGCGCCGCCACGACCGCCAAGGATGACAGTCAGGCCGCCATCGCCTTGCTGGAAAAAGCCCTGGCCTATTACCACGACAACGGCGACAAGGCGTTCGCCGCGTTCAGCCGCCAGGGCGAGTTCGTCGACAAGGATCGCTATGTATTCGTGGTCGATACCAAGGGCGTGATGCTCGCCAGTGGCGGGCCTTCATCAGCGTTGATCGGTCGTGACGTCAGTGAGGTGCTCGGTCCGGATTTGCAGAAAACCTTCAAGGACGCGTTGAAAGTGCCGGAAGGCAATGGCATCCAGCAGGCCGAATATCGTTGGCAGAATTGGGCCGATGGCAAGGTCGAGCGCAAGCACGTGTATTACCAGCGCATCGGCCAGCGGATTCTGGCGGTCGGTTATTACTTGCCGCGAGCCTCGGCTGAGCAGGCCAAGGCATTACTCGACAAAGCGGCGACTGATTTGGGCAAAGACGAGAAGGGCACGTTGACGGCGATCAACTCGCTCAAGGGCGGTTATTTGCAGGATGACCTGTACGTGTTTGTGGTGGATCTGAACACCCAGCGCTACGTCGCCCACGGCACCAATCTGCGTTTGATCAACACCGACTTCGGTAAGGTCAAGGATCCCGAAGGCAAACCGGTGGGCGAGCCGATTCTGGCGCTGATCGGCAAGCAGGATGAAGGTGAGTATGAATACCGTTGGAAAAACCCGGTGACCGGCAAGGTCGAGGACAAGCATGCTTACCTGAAGAAGGCCGGGCATTTCCTCGTGGCCGTGGGTTACTACAGCCCTTGAATGAAACACCGTCCTCCTGTGGGAGCGAGCCTGCTCCCACAGGGTTTTGTGGTGTTGCGGTTATTTGGCGCCGTGCTCGCGACCGCGCAGCAGGTTGTTCGGCATCGCAATCGCCGCCGCCAACCCGAGCAATGACACCACCGCACTCACCCACAACAAATGCCGGAATGTCACCAGCAACTCCGCACGCAAGGCGTTCTGCGCATCACCCGGCGCGGCGTTCAAACCATCGAGCAGGACGTTGCCCGAATGGCCCTCGCTCATCAGCGAACTGCTCGCCAGATGGGCGAAGCTGGAGTCCTGTAACAACGCCAGCAACAGCGCCGACATCAACGCCACGCCCACTGCGCCGCCGAGGGAACGAAACAGATTGGTGGTGCTGGTCGCTACGCCGATGTCGCGTTGTTCCACCGAATTCTGTGTGCCGACCAACGAGGTCGGGAACTGCATGCCGCTGGAAATGCCGCAGAGCAACATGAACAGTCCGCTGATCAGCGTCGCCTCCGGTGGGCTGAACGCCATGCCGAGAATCGCGATCGGCATCAGCAGAGCGCCGGTCAGAATCTGCGGTTTGTAACGCCCGGTGATCGACGTGCGCCGGCCAGCGAAGAATGCACCAATCGGCAAACCCATCGCTAATGGCAACAAGTGCAACGCGGCGCTGTCAGCCCCGGCCCCGGTGACACTCTGAAAGCGCAGCGGCATCAGCACAATCAGCGAAATCGCCTGGAAACTGGTGAAGAAAATCGTGCACCAGCACAGCAGCGCATTGCGATTGGCGAACAGGTGCATCGGCAGCAACGGCTCCCGCGCACGCCGCTCGTGCCAGACAAACAGCGCCAACACCACCACTGCAGAAGCGAACAAACCGAGTACTTCAGCGCTGCGCCAAGCATGACCCTGGCCGACCTGAGTAATGCCCAGCAGCAGGGCGGTCAGGCCGATGATCATCAACACAGTGCCGAGGTAATCGATGATCGGTTTGCGCTGCGGTATCGGCAGCCCGCGCAGATTGCGGCGGGCCACCCACCAGGCGCCGAGGCCCAGCGGCAGATTGATCAGAAACACCCAGCGCCACGACAGGTACTCGGTCATATAACCGCCCAAAACGGGACCTGCGACACTGGCCACCGCGTACATGCTGCTGAAGTAACCCTGATAACGCCCGCGTTCACGCGGCGGCACGATGTCGCCGATGATCGCCTGACTCACCGAAATCATCCCGCCGGCGCCGATGCCCTGAAGGATCCGCGCCAGCACCAGTTGCTCCATGCTTTGCGCCATGCCGCAAAACAGTGAGGCGAGGGTGAACAGGCCCATGCCGAACAGCATCAGTTTGCGTCGCCCGTACAAATCACCGAGCTTGCCGTAGATGGGTACGGCTACGGTCATCGCCACCATGTACCCGGAAATCACCCAGGCCAGCAGGCTGACGTCCTTGAACTGCGCAGAAATGGCCGGCATCGACACGGCGACGATGGTCTGGTCCAGCGCGCCGAGAAAGATCGCCATCATCAGCGCGACCAGCACGCTGCGAATGGCCGGTTTGGGCGTTTCGGGGTGATTGAGATTGGTCACGGGCAAAACCTGCGGGCAGTGAGAGTCCCGCAGATCGTCAGGCGAGCGGGGATGCTCGCCAGTGTAAGTCGGTAGGAAGCTATTCGATAGCCTCGTACGGAAGTCCGACGTAATTTTCTGCAATGGTTTTTCGCCCTGCTTCTGAACTGACAAAGTAGTCCAGTTCCGAGGCGCTGATGCGCTGGCTGAACGCATCGTGATCATCGAAGTGGTGCAGCATCGAAGTCATCCACCAGGAAAAGCGCTCGGCTTTCCACACGCGGCGCAGGCAGATTTCCGAGTATTTCTCCAGCAGATCGGTGCGTCCGTCGCGATAAACCTTCAATAGAATATTGAACAGCGTACTGACGTCGCTGGCGGCGAGATTCAAACCCTTGGCGCCGGTCGGCGGAACGATATGCGCGGCGTCGCCGACGAGAAACATCCGTCCGTATTGCATGGGCTCGACGACGAAACTGCGCAGCGGCGCGATGCTTTTTTCAATCGACGGGCCGGTGACCAGTTTCTCGGCAAGCTCCACCGGCAGGCGTTTTTTCAATTCATCCCAAAAGCGCTGATCGCTCCAGTCATCGACATTTTCATCCGCCGGCACTTGCAGGTAATAGCGGGTGCGAGTTGCCGAACGCATGCTGCACAAGGCAAAGCCGCGTTCATGGCGGGCGTAGACCAACTCGTCATGCACCGGCGGCGTGTCGGCGAGAATCCCCAGCCAGCCAAACGGATAAACCCGCTCGAAGACTTTCAGGCTGTCGGCCGGAATCGCCTGCCGAGCGACACCGTGGAAACCGTCGCAACCGGCGATGTAATCGCAATCGACGCGAAAGGTTTCGCCGTCCTTTTCGAACGTGACAAAGGCTTCGTCGCTTTTCATGCCGTGAGGAACGACATTGCTCACCTGGTAAATCGTCGGCGCGCCGGCCTCCCGACGAGCGGCCATCAGGTCGCGGGTGACTTCGGTCTGGCCGTAGATCATGACGGTCTTGCCACCGGTCAGCGCGTGCAGATCGATGTGCACCTGACGTCCGTCCAAAGCCAGATCGAAACCGCCATGCACCAGCCCTTCGGCGTCCATGCGCTGATTCACACCAGCCTGACGCAACAGCTCTACCATGCCTTGTTCAAGCACACCGGCACGGATGCGGCCGAGCACATAATCGGGGGTCTGACGTTCGAGGATGAGGGTGTCGATGCCGGCGTTGTGCAACAACTGGCCGAGGAGCAATCCGGACGGACCGGCGCCGATAATGGCGACTTGGGTTTTCAGCGTTTTCATTGTTTTTATGACTCGCAAGCTTCACGCGGCCATGACCGGTGAATGATTTTTATGGATCGAGTGCTTGCATTTTTCCCTTGCGGGTCTGTCAATTGAAGGTGAAAACTGAGCCGATACCTGTACATTCTGCCAATCGGTGCGATTATCGCCCACAACCCCGAGGCCTGGATTGAAGTGATGAACAAGCCTGAGCTGCCTTCGATTCCAGTGTTCAAGCTCTACGGTGAAAGCCTGGACTGGCCGACCCCCGACTTGCTGCACTGTGAAACCATTTCCTCCCGCAGTCGCGAACATGAGTGGGAAATCAAACCCCACCGCCATGCTGATTTGTGCCAGTTACTCTTCGTCTTCAAAGGTCAGGCAGAGCTTGAGATCGAAGGGCAACGCACGCAACTCGAAACTCCGGCGATTCAAGTGCTGCCACCGTTGTCGGTGCACGGCTTTCGTTTTTCCGAAGACGTCGAAGGGTTCATCGTTACCCTCGCCACACCGCTGATCAACCACTTGCAGGCGCAACTGGGCGATTCGGTACATGCGCTGGCCAGCGCGGAAAACTACCCGGCAGGCAACGACGGCGATTACCTCAACAGCCTGTTCTCGGCGTTGCAGGCCGAATACAACGGTCATCAACCGGCGCGGGAAATGCTCATGCATTCGCTGGTCAGCGTGATCATGGTCTGGGTCAGCCGGCAGGCGATCGTGCGGCACAAAGCCAGTCAACGCCCGCAACGTCAGCGCGAATACCTCAATGGTTTCATTCAATTGGTCGAGGAGACTTATCGTCAGCACGTGAAGGTCGAGGACCTGGCCCATCGCCTGGGGATTTCGGTGTCGCACCTCAACGGCACGTGCCGTGAGCTGGCGGGACAGCCAGCATTGCAGATCATGCACGAGCGCCAGTTGCTGGAAGCCAAGCGCTTGCTGACCTACACCAGCATGACGATTTACGAGATGTCGGAGTTGTTGGGGTTTTCCGATCCGACCAACTTCACGCGCCTGTTCCGGCGCAGGGTGGGGATTTCACCAAAAGCTTTCCGCGACAGCCTCAAGGCCGAGCAATAACCTTCTAAGCGCTGCGGTCTACTGTGGGAGCGAGCCTGCTCGCGAATGCGGTGTGTCATTCAGCATCAATATTGACTGACACACCGCATTCGCGAGCAGGCTCGCTCCCACAGGATCACATTCCAGGCAGCTAAATCAGCGCAATGCGTTCAGCGTGGCATTGTGCGGAATGCACCGCTCTAAGTTGCAGCTCGCATACTCGCGCGGCAGCTGGCGCAGCTGTTCGACCCGCCAGGCAGCGGTGCCGTACAGCGCCAGCGTGGCGGCGCAGGTAATGAAAATCGCGAAGTACCTTCTTGTTTTGATGTTCATGGCGTTGACCTCTGAACGACATACCCTGCGGTATTACTTTCAGCATAGGTCAGGTAGGGGCAGCTGCAAGCTTGGAGTGGCAAGCGTCAAGATGAATTGCGGTGCAGCTAGCTCGCAGCTTGTGGCTTTACGCTTGACGCTGCTTCATCCCATTCGGGGTTTTCGGGGAACCTGAGCACCAGGAAATCCAGCATGCTGCGCAACGCCGCCGGCATGTGTTTGCGCGAGGCGTACACCGCGTAGATGCTCATCTGCCGCGGCTCCGCATGGGGCAGCAGGCGGACCAGTTCACCGCTGTGAATATGCACCCCGGCCTGATAGGTCGGCAGCATCGCCACCCCCGCGCCAGCCAGTGTCGCGCGCAATAACGTGCTGGCCTCGTTGGCGCTGATATTGCCCTGCACCGGCACTGAAACCGGTTCGCCATCCTCCTCGAAATGCCACAGGCTCTTGCCGAAATACGAGTGCGTCAGGCAGTTATGCCGACTCAATTCCTCGACCCGCAACGGCGCCGCTTGCTCCTGCAGATAAGTCGGCGCGGCGCAGACCACCGAACGACAAACGGTCAGGCGTCGGGCGATCAGGTTGGGGTCGAGATCGTTACTGGTACGAATCGCCAGATCGATGCGCTCATCCACCAGATTCACCGTGCGATCGAGCATTTGCAGATCGATGCTCACACCGGGATAACGCTTGACGTAGGCGGCCATCGCATCCGCCAGTTGGGCCTGGCCGAACGAGGTACTGACGCTGATCCGCAGCAGCCCGCGCGGGGCGTCGTGGGGTTCGCTGACGGCCGCCTGCATGTCCGTCGACAGTTCGAGCATCTGCCGACAGCGCGGCAGAATTTCACTGCCGGCAGCGGTCAGGCTCAACTTGCGCGTGGTGCGGTGCATCAGGCGTGCGCCGACCCAGTCTTCCAGCTCTGCCAGATAACGTGAAACCACCGGCCGCGAAAGATCCAGATGATCAGCCGCAGCCGACTGACTGCCCAGATCCACCACGGTGACAAATACCCGCATTGCTTGGAGACGATCCATGATTTGCCCGCTTTCAGAAACAAACTATGTTCAAGCATCGCATTTTTTGTACTGAGTCAGGCAACTAAGCTCTGTCCCATCGCCTGACACGGCATTCCGACACCGGAGCAACAGATGATCGGCTTCACCACACTCAAACGCGTTCTGCTCGCCACCGCTTCCCTGGGTTTCGCCGCGCATGCCGCCGCAGCCAACCTGACCCTCGACGTTTATAACCCGGGAACCAACGCGATTTTCCCGGTGACCTCGGTGCTGGTCAGCGGAGAGAAGGACGCGATCCTCGTCGATGCGCAATTCGGCAAATCCCAGGCTGAACAAGTCGTGGAGAAGATTCGCGCCAGCGGCAAGCACCTGACCACCATTTACATCAGCCATGGCGACCCGGATTACTACTTCGGCCTCGACACCCTGACTCAGGCGTTCCCTGACGCCAAGGTGCTGGCTTCGCAACCGACCGTCGATCACATCAACAAAACCGTCGCCGGCAAACTGGCTTTCTGGGGCCCGAAAATGGGCGCCGATGTGCCAGCGAAAACCATCGTGCCGGGCGTGCTCAAGGGCGACAGCCTGATGCTCGAAGGGCAGAAGTTGCAGGTAGTCGGCCTCGACGGCAAACAGCCGGACCGCAGCTTTGTGTGGATTCCGTCGCTCAAAGCCGTGGTCGGTGGCGTTGTCGTTGCCGAGAACATCCACGTATGGATGGCCGATACCCAGACCGCGCAATCCCACGCCGACTGGCTGGCAACCTTGCACTCGATCGAAACCCTCAAGCCGAACACCGTGGTGCCGGGTCACTACCTGGGCGACAGCAGCCGTTCACTGGCCAGCGTGAAATTCACCGCCGACTACATTAAGGCTTTCGACGTGGAAACCGCCAAGGCCAAAGACTCCACCGCACTGATCAAGGCCATGAAAAAGCGCTACCCGACACTCGGCGAAGAAAGCTCGCTGGAGCTGAGCGCGAAAGTCGCCAAGGGCGAAATGCAGTGGTAAGCCGATTCTGAAAAAAGCAGCACTCTCAAGCCAACTGGAGAATGTCATGAGCAAGATCGCAATCATTGGTGCCACCGGCCGCGCCGGTAGCCAACTGCTGGAAGAAGCCCTGCGTCGCGGCCATAGCGTCACCGCTATCGCCCGCGACACCTCGAAGATCGGCGCGCGTGCCGGTGTGGTCAGCAAGAATGTCGATGTGCTGGATTCAGCCGCGTTGCAAGACGCGGTGGTCGGTCACGAGGTGGTGATCACCGCTGCGCATTTCGATACCGTGCCGGCGGCGGCGATAGTCGGGCCGGTGAAGCAGGCTGGGGTGAAGCGTTTGCTGGTGGTCGGCGGTGCCGGTTCGCTGTTGCTGCCGGACGATACGCGAGTGATCGACAGCGTGGGTTTCCCGGCAGAGTACAAAGCTGAAGCCAGTGCCGGTGCGGCGTTTCTTGAGGCGTTGCGTCAGGAGCAGGATCTGGACTGGACCTTCCTGTCGCCGTCGGCAGAGTTTGTTGAAGGTGAGCGCAGTGGCAAGTTTCGTGTCGGCAAGGATCACTTGTTGGTGAGTGCTGAAGGGCGTAGCTGGATCACCTTTGCCGATTACGCGATTGCGCTGATCGACGAGGTGGAAACGCCGAAGCATTCGCGTCAGCGGTTTACTGTCGGGTATTGATATACAGCTTTACCCTCACCCCAGCCCTCCCGAAACGTCGGACCGCCCGGAGGGAGAGGGAGCCGACCGAGGTGTCTGGCGTTGTACATCGACCTGAGCGATCGAGTCGATTATGGATTCTGTACAGCATTTTCAGGTCGGCGTAACTCGACAAAACAACTCGGTCAGTCCCCTCTCCCTCTGGGAGAGGGTTAGGGTGAGGGGAAAAAGCCTCACCGCAAATGCGCCTGCTCAACCAACCAGATCATCAATTCCTCCAGCTGCGCCGATGGCTCGGTTCCCGCAGGCACCACCACGTAATACGCCAGCCCCGTCTTCACCTTCAACGCAAACGGCATCACCAGCCGCCCGGCGCGCAGGTCATCGCCGATCAACGACCAGTCACCAATCGCCACCCCCGTCCCGTGGGACGCCATCGACATCGCCTGATCCAGCGTCTCGAAATGCTGGCCCATGTTCACATTGTTCAATTGCAACTCGGCTGCCGTCAGCCACACCGTCCAGTCCTGGATATCGCGGGTCGGATGCAACAACAGATGCTGTTGCAGATCGGCCGGGTCGGACAATTCCGGTGGGCCTTTCAACAGGGCTGGTGAACAGACCGGGGTCAGCTGTTCATCGAACAGATGCAGCGCGGTCGAGGAGTTGTCCGGCGGCGCTCCATAGATCACCGCTGCGTCGAATTGCTCGCGCTGAAAATCCACGCCATGGGCGAGGGTGGTGGTCAGTTTGACCGGCACATCCGGGCGTTCCTTTTGCCATTGCAGCAGGCGGGGCACCAGCCAGCGCATCACACAACTGGGGGCTTTGAGTTGCAGGGTTTCGCGCTTGAGGCCGATCTGCTCGGTCGCTTCAGTGATCAGGCCGAAGACCTTTTCCACTCGCGGCAACCACTCACGACCTTCGGCCGTCAGCTCCAGACCACGGGCCAGGCGGATGAACAATTCATACCCCAGATGATCTTCCAGCCCGGCGATCTGCCGACTCACCGCGCCCTGGGTGATGTGCAACTGCTCGGCGGCCCGGGTGAAGTTGCAGCACTGCGCGGTGATCAGAAACGTGTGCAGGGCGGGCAGGGGAGGCAGTCGTTTCATGGGGATCCAAGGTATGACGTGAGGACATGGCTAGTATGACTTTTAATCGATTGTTGCCGCTACCTGCCGACCGTTCAATGAACCCATTGAAGGCCCGCATGGGCCTTGTGTCTCAGACGAACAAGAAGGGCAATGACATGGCGACGTGTGGCGAAGTACTGGTCAAGTTACTCGAAGGTTATGGGGTCGAGCAGGTGTTCGGCATTCCCGGGGTGCATACCGTGGAGCTGTATCGCGGGCTGGCCCGTTCGAGCATCAACCACGTCACTCCACGGCATGAGCAAGGCGCCGGTTTCATGGCCGACGGTTATGCGCGAACCAGCGGCAAACCGGGGGTGTGCTTCATTATCACCGGGCCGGGTATGACCAACATCACCACGGCGATGGGCCAGGCTTACGCCGACTCGATCCCGATGCTGGTGATTTCCAGCGTACAGACCCGCAATCAGTTGGGCGGCGGTCGCGGCAAGCTGCACGAGTTGCCGAACCAGAGCGCACTGGTCGCTGGCGTTGCGGCGTTCTCCCACACGCTGATGTCGGCGGCGGAATTGCCCGGCGTGCTCGCTCGCGCATTCGCCTTGTTCCAGGCCGGGCGTCCGCGCCCGGTGCACATCGAAATCCCGCTGGACGTCTTGGTTGAAGACGCCGATGCGCTGCTCGCCAGCATCCCGGTCCACATCGACCGCGCCGGTGCCGCCCCCGCTGCCGTGAGCCGCATGAGCGAGTTGCTGGCCGGTGCTCAACGGCCACTGATTCTCGCCGGTGGCGGTGCGATTGATGCCGCAGCAGAGCTTACCGAACTGGCCGAACTGCTCGACGCACCGGTGGCGCTGACCATCAATGCCAAGGGCATGTTGCCGTCGACGCATCCACTGCTGATCGGTTCAACGCAAAGCCTGGTTGCCACCCGCGCGCTGGTCGCCGATGCCGATGTGGTGTTGGCGATCGGCACCGAACTGGCGGAAACCGATTACGACGTGACCTTCGCCGGTGGTTTTGAGATTCCAGGCAAACTGCTGCGCATCGACATCGACGCCGATCAGACCGTGCGTAACTATCCGCCACACGTGGCATTGGTTGCCGATTCGCGCAACGCCGCTCAAGCGCTGCTCAGTGCCTTGTCGCACAAGGCGCTGGCCGAGCGCCGTAACGATTGGGGCCAGGTGCGCGCCGCGCGTTTGCGTGAGGACCTGGCCGCGAACTGGGATGCCCCGACGCTGGCGCAAACCCGCTTCCTCGAAACCGTGCTGCACGAATTACCGGACGCGGTGTTCGTCGGCGACTCCACGCAACCGGTGTACACCGGCAACCTCACCTTCAACCCGGAGCGTGCGCGTCGCTGGTTCAACTCATCGACCGGTTACGGCACCCTCGGCTATGCGTTGCCAGCCGCGATTGGCGCCTGGCTCGGTGGACAGCTCGACAAAGGCGCCCGCCCGCCAGTGGTGTGCCTGATCGGCGACGGAGGTCTGCAATTCACCCTGCCGGAACTGGCCAGCGCCGTCGAAGCGCGCACCCCGGTAATCGTTTTGTTGTGGAATAACCAGGGCTACGAAGAGATCAAGAAATACATGGTCAACCGCGCCATCGAGCCGGTCGGCGTCGACATCTACACCCCGGATTTCGTCGGAGTGGCCAAGGCCCTCGGTTGTGCCGCCGAAGCGATCAGCTCGGTAGAACAACTGCGCAGTGCACTGCGTGCCGCCACCGATCGCCAAGGCCCGACCGTGATCGAAATCGACCAGAACCAGTGGATGCAGGCGGTGGCCAAATGATCAATTTTCCAACCACACTCGACGGCCTCTACATCAACGGCCAATGGTCGGCCGGCCGCGAACATCTGCGCGTGATCAACCCGGCCACCGAAGCGCTGCTGACCACGGTCAATGGCGGTGACGAGCACGCGGTCGATCAAGCCGTCGCCGCTGCCACTGCCGCGTTCAAGGAATGGTCGCAAACCAGCGGTGCCGAGCGCGGCGCGATCCTGCGCAACATCGCCAATGGCGTGCGCAACGGTCGCGATCACTTGATCAACCTGCAATCGAGCAACAACGGCAAACCGCAGTTCGAAGCAGCCATCGACGTCGACGATGTGATCGCCACCTTCGAGTACTACGCCGAACTTGCCGAAGGCCTCGACGCGAAACAGGACTGCAACGTGCCGCTGCCCAGCGATGATTTCAGCGCACGCCTGCGCCGCGAGCCGTGCGGGGTGGTCGGGCTGATCGTGCCGTGGAATTTCCCCATGGTGACCACCGCGTGGAAACTCGCACCGGCCCTCGCCGCCGGTTGCTGCGTGGTGTTGAAACCGTCGGAAGTCACGCCGCTCCCGGAGCTGGAACTGGCGGCAATCATCGCTGAATCGGGTCTTCCCAAAGGCGTGTTGAACGTCGTCTGCGGCACCGGTCTGGCGGTAGGTGCGCCGCTGTCGGCGGATCCGCGCATCGCCAAGATTTCCTTCACCGGTAGTACCGCCGTCGGTGTCCAGGTGATGCAGCGCGCCGCCGAAACGGTGAAGGGCGTGAGTCTGGAACTGGGCGGAAAATCTTCGCTGCTGGTGCTCGAAGATGCCGATCTGGAACTGGCGGTAGAGTTGGCCTGCGGTGGCGGTTTCTTCAACGCCGGGCAGATGTGTTCGGCCACCAGCCGTGTACTGGTTGCCGATGAACTGGCGGACGAATTCCTCGAACGTTTGCACAAGCGTGCGCAAGCGATTCGCGTCGCCGACCCGTTCGACCCCGACGTGGAGATGGGCGCACTGGTCAATCAGGCGCAATACCAGCGTGTGCTCGGTCACATCGACCGTGGTTTGAGTGCCGGGGCGAAGCTGCTCTGCGGCGGTAATCGTCCGGCAGATTTGCCGCGCGGCTATTTTTTGCAGCCGACGGTGTTCACCGACGTGCCCCTCGACAGTGCGCTGTGGTGCGAAGAAATTTTCGGCCCGGTGCTGTGCGTGCGCCGTTTCAGCAGCGAAGCCGAAGCGATCGCCCTGGCCAACGACAGTCAGTTCGGCCTCGTCGCCAGTGTGGTGACGCGTAACGCCGAGACCGCTGAACGTGTCGCGAATGCCCTGCAGGCCGGGCTGGTGTGGCTCAACGCGCCGCAAGTGATCTTCCCGCAAACGGCGTGGGGCGGTTACAAGCAGAGCAGCATCGGCCGCGAGTTGGGGCCGTGGGGCTTGGCTGTGTTTCAGGAAATCAAACACGTGATCCGGGCGCTCTGAACGCCCGAAAAAGGTCAGCGCATGCCTCGCAACGAGGCATGCGTCGGCGTCATGGCTTCGATGAGTTTTTATCGATAGTCAGGTGTTTTGCACGACCTCAGGATGAACCCGTCGGCAGCGCTGCAGGCCTTTGAAAACAAGGCTTTCAGCGGACCCGGCCGCGCGGATGCAACGGTTGCGACCAACCTCATACTTAAAAGAACAAAGGGAGTCCGTCATGGGCGAGCACGATCTGAACAGGCGTCAATTCATTAAAACCGTCGGCGTCGCCTCGGTGGCGGCGGCCGCCCTGAGCATGCCCTTCATCCGGGCGAGCGCCAGCGACACGCGATTCGCTGGCAAGACCCTGCGTTTGCTGACCTGGTCGGATGACACCGGCCTCGCCGCACTGCGCAATATCGCCGCCACGTTCGAAGCCAAAACCGGCGCCAAAGTCATCGCCGACCGCACCGGCAGTACCTCGGAAATGGTCGCCAAACTCAAGGCCGGCGGTGATCGTCCGCAGTACGACATCATCACCCTGGCCGGTGTCGGCGCCGAAGGTCTGGCCGCTGCCGGACTGCTGGAAAAACCCGACCTCAACCGCATTCCCAACCTCGTCGACGTCCCGGAAAAATACCGCACTGGCGCCAATGGCCACGGCATCGGTTACCTGTTGTGGTGCAACAGTCTGGTCTACAGCACCCGCACCCAGAAAGAAGCGCCAACCAGTTACGCCGCGCTGTGGGACGCCGATCTGGCGCCGAATATTTTCCTGCCGCCACCGAACTGGACCGAAGCGATGGACCTGATCATCATCGCCGCGAAACTGGCCGGCGGTGACGAGCACAACATCGAGCCGGGCTTCAAGAAACTCGCCGAGCTCAAGGATCGCGTGGTGACGTTGGGTGAAAACCCGAACCAGATTGCCGAGCTGTTTCGCACCGGTTCGCTGGACATGGGCGGCTTGTACGCGCCGGCATTTTTCCCCAAGCAGATTCGCGATCCGAACTACGGTCTCGGTGCCACATTCGGCATGAAGGAAGGTTTCTACACCGACCTGATGCTCTCGGTGATGCCGAAGAACCGTCCGGGCGATACCGATCTGGCTTACGCCTTTATCGACCACTCACTCGACCCGCTGGTGCAGGGCAAGATGGCCGAAGACATCTTCAACGGCCCGGTCAACGCCAAGGCGATCATCTCCGCCGAAGCGCGCAAGAGCCCGTTCATCCTCACGCCGGAGCAGATTGCCGAGAAGGCGATCATGCACGACAACGCCTTCCTGGCCACCGTGCATGACCAATGGATTCGTCGCTATACGGAAATCTTTTCTTCCTGAGCCGAACACAAACCTTCAGAACACCACAAATCCCTTGTGGGAGCTGGCTTGCCAGCGATGACGGCCTACCTGTCGACAATCATGTCACTGACAGATTGCTATCGCTGGCAAGCCAGCTCCCACAGGGGCTCGGTGGTTTGGAGAGTTGTGTTCGTCAGTTGTTTTTCCATTGACGAGATCATTGCTATGGAACATCAATCCCTGACCCAACCGGTTGGCGCCGCTACCGTGCGCCCGGTGCGCGGTTTTTCACCGACCGCGCGGGCGTGGCTTTTCCTCTCGCCGTCGATGCTGTTTCTCGGCGTGCTCATCGCGGCGAGCCTGCTGGTGCTGCGCATGAGCGTCGGCACCAAAGGCGCCGAGTGGAGCGGTTTCAGCCTGGCCAGTTACGCCCAGTTGCTCGAACCCTATTACCTGAAATCCTTGCTGCTGACCTTGCGTCTGGCGTTGATCAGCGCGGTGATAGCCGTGGTGCTGGCGATCCCGGTGGCGTACACCATGTCGCGACTGACATCGCCGTTCCTGCGGCGGATTTTCCTCGCTGCGGTGCTGCTGCCGTTGCTGGTCAATCTGTTGCTGCAAAGCTACGGCTGGCTGGTGATCCTCGGCCCGGCGGGCATGCTCAATCAGGCGCTGATGGGACTCGGCCTGATCAAGCGGCCGATCATGTTGCTGTACAACCAGAACGGCGTGTTGATGGGCCTGGTGCAGACCGCGTTCCCGCTCGCCGTGCTGCCGATCGCCAGCGCCATGCGCGGTGTCGCCCGCACTTATGAGGAGGCCGCGGCGACCCTCGGCGCCAGCCGTTTTCAGGTGTTCCGCCAAGTGGTGCTGCCAATGAGTTTGCCGGGGATCATCACCGGCGCAACGTTGGTGTTCGCTTACAACGCCAGCAGCTTCGTAGTGCCGCTGCTGCTCGGTGGCCGTCGCGTACCGATGCTGGCGGTGATGGTGCATGACCAGATCGCCCCGCTGATGAACTGGCCTGCCGCGTCCGCTGCCGGCGTCGTGCTGATCATCACCACGCTGGCGATCATGACCTTGTCCGAATACATCACTGGCCGTCGTCGGCGTCTGCTGGAGGCTTCGCAATGAGTGCCCTGACCAACAAGCGCATGGCGCTGCTGCCCGGCGAAACCGGCAAATTCGCCGGCATCCTCTCCGGCTTCATTCTGCTGCTGGCGGTGTTGCCGATCCTGACCATGATCGTCATGTCGTTCAGCGGCGCGTCGAACCTCGACTTCCCGCCGAGCAGCTACAGCCTGCAATGGTACAAAGCCGCCTGGCACACCTTCGTGTCGCCGGACGCCAGTGATGTGCTCAGCCTCGGCCAGGCCATGGCCACCAGCCTGTTGGTGTCGTGCCTGACCATGGTCTTCGCCACGCTGATTGCGGTGCCCGCCGCTTATGCGCTGACCCGTTGCGAGTTCCGGGGCAAAGCCGTGGCGCTGCAATTGATGTCGCTGCCGCTGGTGTTTCCGATGGTGGTGTTGGGTCTGGCGTTGTTGTTGGTGTTCGACAGCCTGCCGTTCCACATGACCACCTCGCGACTGGTGATTGCCCACGTGATTCTAGCGCTGCCGTTTGTGGTGAAGAACTGCACGGCGGCGATGCTTTCAATCGGCAGCGAAGTCGAGGAAGCGGCGCGGATGCTTGGCGCTTCGCCGCTGCGGGCCATCGTTGATGTGGTGGTGCCTTTGATGAAGTCGGGGATTCTGGCCGGCATGCTGCTGGCGTTCATCGTCTCGTTCAACGAATTCACCGTGACCTATTTCCTCTACACCATCGACGTCATGACCGTGCCGATCTGGATGTACAGCCGCACCGTGTCGTCGCTCGACCCTACCGTGTTCTCGTTTGCCGTGCTGATCGTGCTGATCGACTTCGTCCTGATCTGGGCGCTGGAGAAGCTGGTGGGCGAGGGCGGCGTTTCCTTTTGATTTGAGGTGCAACATGACTGGTCTGATTCTGGAAAACGTCAAGAAATTCTACGGCTCGGCATGCGCGGTACAAGACGTCAACCTGCATTTGCCGGAAGGCAAACTGGTGTGTTTTCTCGGCCCGTCCGGCTGCGGCAAAACTACTTTGCTGCGGATGATTGCCGGGCTGGAAACCCTCAGCGCTGGCGAGATACGCCTGGATGGCGAAGACATCGGTCAGACCCCGGCGCACCTGCGCAACTTCGGTATGGTCTTTCAGTCGCTGGCGCTGTTTCCGCACATGACGGTCGGCGAGAACATCGCCTACCCGCTGAAGTTGCGCGGCGTCAGCAAGGCTGATCAACACAAGCGCGTGGTGGAGTTGCTGGAACTGATCCAGTTGCAGGCGATGATCGATCGTCCGGTGGCGAAGCTCTCCGGTGGGCAAAGGCAACGCGTGGCGATTGCCCGGGCGATCGCTTCGCACCCGAAAATCCTTCTGCTTGATGAGCCGCTGTCGGCGCTCGACGCCAAATTGCGCGAGTCGATGCAGGTGGAAATCCGTCAGTTGCAACAGCGCCTGAACATCACCACGATCATGGTCACCCACGATCAGCGCGAAGCCATGACCATGGCCGATATCGTCGTGGTGCTGGGCGAGCACAAGGTGCAGCAGGTCGGTACGCCGATTGAAATCTATCGGCATCCGGCCAATGAGTTTGTCGCTGACTTCATTGGTTCGGGCAACATCTTCCCGGCCACGGCACTGGGCGATGGCAAGGTCAGCCTGCCGGGCGGTGATGCGCTTCAAGTGCCGATCTGTAGCAGCATTGTCGTCGGGCAAAAAGTGAAGATGCTGATTCGCCCGGAAGACCTGCAACTGTCGGCAGCGCAAGCGACGGCGGGGAATCGGTTGCTGGGCAAGGTGACGTTTGTGCGCGATATCGGCGCGACCATCGAGACCACGGTGGAGTGTTCCGGGGTGACGTTTACCGCGTTGAGCACGCCGTGTCAGGGGATCGGGTTGGGGATTGGGCATCCGGTGTCGGTGACGTTGCCGGTGGAGGCTTGTCGGGTGTTGGGGGCTTAGGAACCCTCACCCCAGCCCTCCCGAAACGTCGGACCGCCCGGGGGGAGAGGGGGCCGACCGAGGTGTCTGGCGCTATCCATCGACCTGAGATATCGAGTCGATTATGGATTCGGCAAAGCACTTTCAGGTCGGCGTACTTCTTCAATATCTCCCATTCAGTCCCCTCTCCCTCCGGGAGAGGGTTAGGGTGAGGGGCTTCTAAACGGTCACACCGAAAGCCGCAACCGCGCCAAATCCCTTAACGGCGGCGCACCAAACAACCGACTGTATTCCCGGCTGAACTGCGACGGACTTTCATACCCCACCCGATACCCCGCCGCCGAAGCCTCCAGCCCTTCCGCCAACATCAACCGCCGCGCCTCTTGCAGGCGCAACTGCTTCTGATACTGCAGCGGACTCATCGCCGTCATCGCCTTGAAGCGGTGATGCAAAGTCGACACGCTGAGGTTCACTTCTTTCGCCAAATCATCAATGCGCAGCGGCTGCTCGAAGTTGCCGTTGAGCCATTTGATCGCCTGGCTGATGCGATGGCTCTGACTGTTGGCAATCGCGATTTCATACAAGCGATGCCCCTGCGGGCTGCGCAGCAGGCGATAGAGAATCTCCCGGCGAATCAGCGGCGCGAGCATGGCGATGTCTTTCGGTGCATCGAGCAATCGGGCCAGACGCAACACGGCATCGAGCATGGAGCTGTCGATCTGCTCGACATACAAACCGCGCCCGGTCGGCCGGGTCGGCACGCCCATTGGACCGGCGTCAGCGATCAGCGCGGTGATTTCGGTCGGGTCGATGTCCAGGCGCACGGCGAGGATCGGATCCTCCGGCGAGACGTTGACCACGCGCCCGCTGAGCGGCATCGAAACCGACACCACCAGATAATTCAGCGGGTCGTAATTGAAGTATTCATCGGCCAGGCGCACCTCTTTGCGTCCCTGCGCCATGATGCACAGCGCCGGTTGCGCGAGCACCGGGGCAAAGTCGTGGGATTTTGTGTGGCGCGACATGAACAGCGAGCCGATGGCGGTCTCGTAGCTGCCATCGTCGGTGGTGTTGCGGCGGATGATCGCCGCCAGTTCCGCGCGCTGTTTTTCCATGTCAGCGGTGGGTTCGGCTTGAAAACGATCGAATGACGTCATGCACGGCATCCTCGGCAGGGGGGGTGGAATGGAGCAGAGCATATGTTTGTGCAAGCGCCAGCGGTAGACACATCCTGCGAAATGCTTGCCTGATTCTGCCCCGGGGTGTTTCCGCGCCTGTCGCGATCCAACCCTGTAGGAGCTGCCGAAGGCTGCGATCTGTTGATCTTTAAAGCAAAATCAAAAGATCGCAGCCTTCGGCAGCTCCTACACAAAACGCGTATGACAGACGTGTTGCGCAGGTTTACAGGTTGTTACAGCTTCTGTGTGCAGTCTCGCAGGATTGTGCAACGCGGCGACAGGAATCGACTAACGGCGCCCGGCGCGAGGCCCTTAACCTTTGATCCTGTCGCAGCCCGTCCCCCGGCTGCCACGCGACTCCCTGGGAGGGTTGAACATGTCCAAGCAGATTCCCGTCAGTCATATGGCCTTCGTTCGAGCGCGCGCCGGGCGTTCGGCGGAACTCGGTGTGCGCCTGAGCGCGTTGATCGAGCCGTCCCGCGCCGCCCCCGGTTGCCTGAGCTTTGCCTTGCAGCATTCGCAGTGTGATTCCGAGCTGTGGCTGGTCTCCGGGTTCTGGAGCAGCCAGCAAATGATGACCAACTATTTCAACAGTCCGTCGATGGAAATCTTCGCCGAGCTGGTGCAGGAACTGGTGGTCAACAGCCTCGACTTCCACACCTTCAAGGACGTGTCGGCGGCGCAAGCCCTCGGCCAATGCCCGGCGCCGGTACACAAACTCGTCGGTTGAGGGTTTAATGTCCGGCTTAATTTGTCTGAGCCGGGATGTGTGACATGGCACGTAAAGAGTTTGAGCACTTCGAAGCAGTTTCCGCAGTCGTCCCCGTCGAGTTGGGCGGCAACAAGGGCTATCACGCGGCAATCGCGGTCAAGGCCCTGGTCGATGGCGGCGCACCACGCTTTCACAAACTGCTGAATGATCAGATCTTCCCCGGCGCCATTGCCGCCGATGAAGCGGCGATCAATGAACTGGATAACCTCAAGGGCGTCACTGACGACGCCGAGTTGATCTGGTAACGCGTTACCTGGTTGCGCCCGGACGCCACATCTTGAACAGGGCCTCAGGCCCCAGCTGGAAATAATCCGCCGGCCCGCCGCCGCGCAGAATCGGTTCTGCCGCGGCGGTGTCGTAGATGCCGTCCTTCAACAGCCACTTGGCGATATGCACGGCGACCACTTCGCCGAGGATCAGCCAGCTCGGCACTGTCTCGCCATCGGCGCGCTGCAACTGAATGATCTGCGTGACCTTGCACTCGAAGGACACCGGACTTTCGGCGACCCGTGGCACCGAAATCACCTTTGACGCCACTGTCGTCAATCCCGCCAATTCGAATTCATTGACCTCAGGCGCGACCATCGCGCAGCTCTGGTTCATCTGCTCGGCCAACGGGCGGGTGGCAAGGTTCCAGACGAATTCGCCGGTCTGCTCGATGTTGTTCAGGCTGTCTTTGCGCCCGACGCTGGAAAAACCAATGATCGGCGGAATGTAGTTGAAGGCGTTGAAGAAACTGTACGGCGCCAGGTTCAAGCGGCCGTTGGCATCCTGTGAAGAAATCCAGCCGATCGGGCGCGGACCAACAATGGCGTTGAACGGATCGTGGGGCAGACGGTGGCCGTTGGCGGGTTCGTAGAAGTGGATGTCATCGGGCATGTCTGAAGTTCCTGGAGGGCATGAGTCAGTGGGCAATAGTGCAAGTGCCGTCAAACAATTTCCAGTCAGTCACTGATATTCCATCCAATGGAAAACCTGTGGGAGCTGGCTTGCCAGCGATGGCGGCCTGTCAGTCGACAATGACTTTGAATGACAAAATGTCATCGCTGGCAAGCCAGCTCCCACAGGTTTTTGTGTCGGTTTTATAAAAAATGTCATGCCCCAGAAATGACTAAGCCCGGCCAAGGCCGGGCTGTGGGAGGACTGCGGATACTTAGCTGATGGCAGCGGCGGTGCCGGTTTTATCGAAGCCGTCAGCAGCGACCGTTTTACCCAGGTTGGTCTTGTCGAAACCATCAGCAGCAACCGCTTTACCAATGTTGGTTTTATCAAAACCGTCAGCGGCATAGGTACCGGTGTGGCTGGTTTCGATCGCGGCGCTGGCGCCGTTGATGAAGTCGGCGGATTTGGTGCGATCCGAGCCGTCGGCAGCAAAGGTGTTGGCGGCCAGTACGGACAGGGTCAGGGCGAGGATCAGTTTGGTTTTCATGGTGGTTACTCCAGATTCGTTGGCGGTATGTCTTGCATGGGTTGAATGCTACGCCAACTAAATTGATTAAAAAGCGCAAATTAATGCTAAAAACAATCGATTAACTTGATATTAAGGGCGACGCATTCAATTCGCTTTCGTCGTCGGAGCGAGCGTCGCGCGGGTCATCGATCAGGTGATTGCAGAATGAAGGGGCAGCATTAATTAGCGATTAATCGCTGTTTTTACGTGTGTGACAGTTTTTTCATACTTTACCGACCGCTTTTTCACCGTTGCAACGCCAGTCTGCCCGTGGCCAGAAAACCAAGAACCGGCCGTCTCACACTGGAGCGTTGCCTGCGATGAATAAACTGCCTCAAATCACCCTGGCCTTCTGGGTCATGAAAATCTGCGCGACGACCCTGGGGGAAACCGCGGGCGATTTGCTGTCGATGACCCTTAACGTCGGCTATGCCATGAGCTCGCTGATTCTGATCAGCGTGTTTGTGCTGACGCTGATCACGCAGTTGATGGCCAAGACTTACAAGCCTTTGCTGTACTGGCTGGTGATCCTGTCGACCAGCACCGCCGGCACGACCATGTCGGACTTCATGGATCGCACCCTCGGACTGGGTTACGCCACCGGCTCGATGATCCTTATCGCGATACTGTTGGCGATCTTTGCCGCGTGGCGCCTGAGCGGTGACTCGCTCAACGTCAGCAAGGTGCAGACCTTCCGCGGCGAGATGTTCTACTGGATGGCGATTCTGTTTTCCAACACCCTCGGCACCGCGCTGGGCGACTACCTGGCCGACGATTCAGGGCTGGGTTTTGCCGGTGGCGCGCTGCTGATCGGCTCGACCATCGCGGCAGTCGTGTTGCTGAAATACTTCACCAGGATTTCCACAGTGGTGCTGTTCTGGGTGGCGTTCGTGCTGACCCGGCCGTTTGGCGCGACCTTAGGCGACTTGATGACCAAGCCCCATGAGAAGGGCGGGCTGGACTTCGGCACCATCGGTTCATCGGCGGTGCTGGCGGGGATTCTGCTGGTGATGATTGTCGGTGCTTCGTATGCGCAGAAGCGTTTCGGCAAGCCGCAGGTTGCCGAGTTGACCTGATACCGAGTTGCCCCAATCGCTGGCAAGCCAGCTCCCACAATGACAGCGCCGTTCACAGACCTTGTGTACGACGCGAAACTTGTGGGAGCTGGCTTGCCAGCGATTGGGGCCAGAACAGCCACCGTTGCAGTGGCTGTGAAAACCCGATCAGTCAGTGACGATGCGCGAATGCTTCTGGGTGTCCTTCATGGTGATGTACACCAGCAACGACACCGCGATGCACGCCGTCACATACCAGTAGTAACCGGTTTCCATGCCGATGCTCTTGAACCACAGCGCGATGTATTCAGCGGTGCCGCCGAAGATCGACACGGTCAGTGCGTACGGCAGGCCGACGCCGAGGGCGCGGATTTCGGTCGGGAACAATTCGGCTTTCACCACCGCGTTGATCGAGGTGTAGCCGCTGACGATGATCAGCGCCGCCATGATCAGGAAGAACGCGCCCCACCAGGTTTGAATGGTGTGCAGGGTCATCAGGATCGGCACAGTGAAGATCGTCCCCAGCACGCCGAAGGCGATCAGGATCGGACGACGACCGATCTTGTCCGACAGGCCACCGATGATCGGTTGCAGGCACATGAACAGGAACAGCGTGGCGGCAGAAATGGTGGTCGAGTCGGAGATGCTCATGCCGACGGTGTTCACCAGATATTTCTGCATGTAGGTGGTGTAGGTGTAAAACGCCAGGGTGCCGCCCATGGTCAGACCGACCACGGTCAACAGCTCTTTGGGGTGGCGCATCAAGGTGCGCATCGCGCTTTCCTTGGACTTTTCTTTCTTGGTGAACGACTCGGTTTCTTCCATGCCGCGACGCAGGTACAGCGCCACGACCGCACACAGCGCGCCGATGGCGAACGGAATACGCCAGCCCCACGCGTACAGCTGTTCAGTGGTCAGCACGTTCTGCAGCACGATCAGCACGCCGAGCGCGATGAGCTGGCCGGAGATCAGGGTCACGTACTGGAAGCTGGAGAAGAAGCCGCGACGTTCCTTGGTCGCCATCTCCGAGAGATAGGTCGCCGAGGTGCCGTATTCGCCACCGACCGACAGGCCTTGCAGCAGTCGGGCGAACACCAGCAGGATCGGTGCGCCGATGCCGATGGTTTCGTAGTTCGGGCTGAGGGCGATCAGCAGCGAGCCGAAGCACATCAGGTAGACCGAGGCCATCAGGGCTTTTTTACGGCCGACCTTGTCGGCGTACATGCCCATCAGCCAGCCACCGATCGGGCGCATCAGAAAGCCGACGGCGAAAATCGCAGCGGTGTTCATCAGTTGGGCAGTGGTGGAACCGGCAGGGAAAAAGGTTTTCGCGAAGTACAGGGAGAAGGCGGCATACACATACCAGTCGTACCACTCGACCATGTTGCCGACGGAACCGCTGAAGATCGATTTGATCCGGCTGGCGGTGGTTCTTTCTTTGGCGGGCACGGCAGCCGACCCAAGTGGCAGGGCGTTGGAGTTATCCATTGAAGGATCCTTCGTTTAATTGTTTTTGTGGAGCGCGTTGGAACGCAGCCTGCGAGGGCTATAGCAGGAGGTGTGCCAACGGGGAGAGGGCCGGTTTAGAGGGGGGGACGGGATTGGGTGGGCGGATTTGTGCCGATGGAATTGATCTTGTGAGCGGATTTCCGCTTATTGGGGTGAAAGTCAAAAGCCCCTCACCCTAGCCCTCTCCCAGAGGGAGAGGGGACCGACCGAGTGGATTGTCCGAGGTGCACCGACCTGAGACATTGAGTCGAACTCAGGTTTTGAATGGCACGAAGATCGGCTCCCTTTCCCCTCTACCCCTTGGGGGCGGTCCGACGTTTCGGGAGGGCTGGGGTGAGGGGGAAAAGATCTCAGCCACACAGAAGATCCCAAGCCCGACTCACTCGCTCAGAAACATCTCCCGACTCAACCCATGCCGCTGCAGCTTTTCATTGAACGTACGGCGCGGCAGTTGCAACTCTTCAAGCACCGCTTTCACATCGCCCTTGTGCCGGGTCAGCGCTGCACGCAAACACTGCGCCTCAAACGCCTCCTGTTGCGCCGCCAGCGATTGCCCCGGGTCAATCCCCGGTGCCGGCTCATCCAGACCCAACACCTGGCGCTCAGCAACGTTGGCCAGTTCGCGGACATTGCCCGGCCAGTCGTGGCTGAGCAGATGACTCAATTGCGCGCCACTCAAGGGTGGAAAGGTGCGGCCCAAGCGTTCAGCGGCATGGTGAGCGAAGGTTTCGAACAACAGCGGAATGTCTTCGCGGCGATCGCGCAACGGCGGCAAACGCAGTTCGGCGACGTTCAGGCGATAGGCCAGATCCTCGCGAAAACGTCCGGCCCGAGCCTCGTCGAGCAGATCCGGTTTGGTCGCCGCGACAATCCGCAGATCGACACGAATGCTCTGGTTCGAACCCAGCCGTTCAAGCTTCTGCTCCTGCAACACCCGCAGCAGTTTCACCTGTTGCGCCAGCGGCATGCTTTCGATTTCGTCGAGAAACAAGGTGCCGCCATCGGCGTATTCCAGCTTGCCGATGCGCTTGCCCGAGGCGCCGGTAAACGCGCCGCTTTCATGACCGAACAACTCGGCCTCGAACAATTGCTCAGGAATCGCCGCGCAGTTCAGCGCCACGAACGGCTTGGCCGCGCGCGGGCCGAAATCATGCAGGCAACGCGCAACCAATTCCTTGCCGCTGCCGGTTTCGCCACGGATCAGCACGTTGACTGGCAACGCCGCCAGGTCCAGCACCTGCCGACGCAGCGTCTGCAAACCACGGGACACGCCGAGCAACGTCGCATCAAGTTTGGCGCGGTTGTCGGCCTGCTCGTGCAGCGCACGGTTTTCCAGAATCAGCCGGCGTTTGTCCAGCGCCCGACGCAAGCTGCCGAGCAGGGTTTCCGGGCTGAACGGTTTTTCCAGAAAGTCGTAGGCGCCGTCGCGCATCGCCTCGACCGCCATCGGTACGTCGCCATGGCCGGTGAGCAGAATCACCGGCAGATCAGCGTCGCGTTTCTGCACCTCGGCCAATAATGCCAGGCCGCCCATGCCGGGCATGCGCACGTCGCTGAGGATCACCCCGGCAAAGTGTGCGGGCAGGGCGGCGAGGCATTCTTCGGCGCGGCTGAACAATTGCACCTCGAAGCCGGACAGGCTCAGCCACTGCTCGACGGCGCTGCGAATGCTGCTTTCGTCATCGACCACCATCACCGAATTGAGCATCAGATGTGTGCCTCCAGATCGATCGGCAAAGTCAGGCTGAACACCGCGCCGCTGTCGCCATTTTCAGCACTCAGACGGCCGCCGGATTCGTGCACGATAGCGAAGGATACCGCCAAGCCGAGGCCCAGGCCGTCACCCACCGGTTTAGTGGTGAAGAACGGATCGAACACCTGGCCCAAATGGTCTTCGGCGATGCCGCCGCCATTGTCGCTGACGCTCAGGCGCCACAGTTGCTCATCGGCTTCCAGACGGATTTCGAGGCGCTTGCAGGGTTTGCCCTGCATCGCATCGAGGGCGTTGCGCAGCAGGTTGATCAGCACCTGTTCGAGACGAATCGCATCACCGCGTACCCACGCCGGACGCGTCAGGTGCAGCACCAGACTGACCTGCTCGTCGCGCAGCCGCGCATCGAGCAACTGCAACGACTGATCAACTACCGTCGCCAGATCCAGCCGCTCACGCAAGCCGCTGGGGCTTTTGCGCGCGAAAGTCTTGAGGTGGCCGGTGAGGGCGGCCATGCGCGTGAGCATTTCGTCTACCGGTTTCAAGGCTTTATAAGCATCGTCGACCCGGCCATGGTCGAGCAGCAGGCGCAGGGTCGCCAGTTGCATGCGCTGAGCGGTCAGCGGCTGATTGATTTCATGGGCCAGCGCGGCGGACATCTGGCCGAGCGCGGCGAGTTTGGCTGATTGCACCAGGCCGTCCTGCGCGGTGCGCAAGTCGCGGGTGCGCTCTTCCACCAACTGTTCCAGTTCCTCACGGTTGCGCTGGCGGATTTTCGACAGGCGCCAGCGCTGGTTGAGAAACAGCAACAGAAATACCAGCGCCAGCCACACCCCGGCGGCGGCCAGCCCGGCGTTGCGCAGGTCTTCAAACGCTACTTGCGGGTGGCGTAACAGGTGCAGGGTCCAGCCTTCGGCGCTCAGGGGCAGCGATTCCCATAGATAATCCGCCGTGCCTTGCGGGCCTTCGACGCGGCGCAGGTCGCTGTTGTCATCGAAGCGGCGCAGCGATAAATGCGTCAAGGGCAGCAGCGATTGCTTGTCGTACTGGCGGGTGGCTTTGATTTCATCCATGTCGCGGGCGCTCAATGGCCGCAGCGCGCGATAGCGCCAGCCGGGCTGGTTGGCGATGAAGATGATCCCGCGCGCATCGCTGACCAGCAGGGTGTCATTGCCCTGACTCCACTCGCGTTCCAGCTCGGGGAATTCCAGCTTGACCACCATCGCACCAAGGAACTCGTCGTTGTCGCCGAGCACCGCGCTGGAGAGGAAGTAACCGGGAATTCCGCTGGTCACGCCCACCGCATAAAAACGCCCGGTGCCCTGGGTGCGGGTCTGGCTGAAGTAGGGACGAAAACCGTAATTGTGGCCGACGTAACTGCTCGGCAGACGCCAGTTGCTCGCCGCCACGGCGAGGCCTGTGTGGTCGAGCAGTTCAAGGGTCGAGGATTGCGCCGCGCCGTTGATCTTTTCCAGTTTCAGGTTCAGCGCCGCCTGTTCGTCGGCGTCGACCGGCCCGGCCAGTGCCGAGCGCAATTGCGGGTCCAGCGCCAGCACGGCGGGCAGGGCGCGGTAGCGATCGATCAGGGTGTGCAGGGAATTGGCGTACAACGCCAGTTGCTGGTTGGCGCGAGCGGCGTCTTCCTCCAGCGCCTGACGTTCGGCGTGGCGGATCGCAAGCGTGGCGGCAAGCGCTGCGCCGGCGATGATCAGCAAGGTATACAACGACAGACGCAAGGTACGGGAAGTCGGCAGCATGCTGGGCGAACGGGTGGCAGGTCGGGCGGGCACGATAGCATGTGCCGAGGTGGGCCGCCGTGCTGTTCGCGCGGGCCACGTGGGTCATACGGCCGTTTCCTGCACCTGATGTCGCCGCTGTAGATTCAGCCGTGGTTTCGGCACGGGTCTGGGACGCGGCTCGTCAGCAATTGACTGTTCCAATTGTTGCAGGCGTTCAGTCACACCGTCGGCTTCGCTGAGGCTATCAAGTATGTCTTGTGTCGTTTCCAGTGCGTTCCGGGTGTTGTTGATGAGCTCAGTGGTTTTAGCCGTTATCGTGCGGTAAGCGTCAGCGACTGAAATGCCCTCGTCCACCATTTTTGCGAAATCGAGCTGATCGAGCGGGGCCATATTTTGGACTTCTTTCAGAATGGCTTCTGTAGCTGTTTGCCGGATCTGGTTTATCCCGTCCTGAACAGATCGCGGGAGCGTGCCATTGACTAGATCATTTGCACCCTGCGCAATGGTTTGCGTGGCGTCGCGGACTTCAGCCGTGTGCAGTGCTTCGGTTACGCGAATGCCACGCTTGAAAAAACGGTAGCGAATATAGGCAGCTCCTGATCCGCCAAGCAGACCGCCGACAAAACCGCCAATCGTATTGCCAATTACCGGCGCGAATGATCCGGCTGCACCGCCGACAGTGGCTCCGACGGTGAAACCGAGCCCAAACGCCGCTAATCCGTTTTTACTGAACAGGTAGCGGCGAAACGTCATACGCGCGCGGGTTTCCTGACTGACATTGGCTTCGTCGTCGGGGCCATCAAATTCAGTTGCGGCATCGTGGGCCTGGCTGGCGACGTTGGCAGTGGTGCGAAATGCACCGATGATCTGGGAAAAATCGAACCGTCCGCGCCCATCGGTATCGACATAAATCATCGGGTTGTTCGACACCATCGCATACAGATTCAATCCATCCACATCCCCCGCCGGATCGGCACTGACCCAACGCTGCAACCATGGCGCGTAGTAGCGTGCGCCGTAGTAGTACAAGCCGCTGACGTCCATTTCCTTGCCTGAATAACGGATGAAGCGGTACGTGGTTTCCGAATTCGGTGCCATCCACGCGGTTTCACCGAAGGGGTAATAGCCTTCCTGGCTGATCATGACGGCGTCTTGATCCAGTTCCATCACGCTGGAGCCGAGATGATCTTCGAGGTTGTAACGCAGTTGGTCGTCGTTGATGTCTTTGGGTTTGTTCTTTGCCCAATGCAGACAGCGGGCGTTGCCGAGACTGATGACGTGCAGTTCTTCGCCGTTGTCGCGGGTGCGGATTTCCAGCCCCGGCAAGTAGCGCACCTGATGAAAATGTTCGGCGTTGGCCGCGAAGGTTTCGTGGCGTTTGAACACGCGCACGCCCTGGCTGTAGCGGTAATGCTCGGCATCACTGCGGGCGTTTTCGCGCGAAATCAGGGTCACGCTCTCCAGCTCATCGCGAACGTTCCATTGCAGCGGCTGGCCTGGTTGCACGGACCGTTGATTGCCGTGCGGGTCGAACAGTTCGTCGAACACCGGTTCCGGCTCGCCCGGTGTCCAGCGCACCCCGCGATTGCTGTGCGGGTCGATGCGCATGTGCCGGGTTGAGTTGTTGCCTGCGCGTACATGACACAGTTCGATCAGGTTGCTGCCGCTGTCGTACTGATAAGTCTGGCTGTAGTTGAGGCGGTTGTTCGGGTCACTCGGTAGCGGCAAACCGGGAATGTCCGAGGGCGGGGCGTCGTCGTAGCCGGTGGCGCTGGTCAATCGATAGAGCGAGTCGTAGGTGAAATCGCGGTGGCCATCGATCAGTTGATTGGCGAAATATCGCGGCTGAAAAGCGTGGTCTTCGATGCGGGTGATATTGCCGACGGGGTCATAAAAGTATTCGAGGTTTTGCAGGACAGCGCCGCCGTCCTTGCGGCTGGACTGGATGTGCAGACGACCGTCCGCCGGGTCATACGCCCATTCACTGAGGACGCGATTACCGGCCAGTTGCTCGATGATCTGATCGTTGGCGTTGTACTGGGCGTCCCGTAACACCGGTTGCCAGTCCGGCGTGCCGCTGATCAGCAGATCGACTTGCTTGAGTTGCCCGGCCAGACCGTAGCGCGAGCGTCGTTGATGGCCGCCGGCGTCGGTCTGTTCCAGCAGCGCGCCGAGCGGGCTGAACACATGCTCGCTGATGCACGCTTCGCCATCGTGAAAGGTTCGGGTCTCATGCAGTGGCTGGCCGCTGAGGCCGAAACTGTCCGTGAGCAGCGAACCCGAGCGATCCTTCTGCTCCAGCAATTGGCCGCGCCGGTTGTAGCCCGCATCAGCCGAGGCGTCGGCATAGGTAAAAACATCAACGCTGGCTTCACCATTTTCATCGACCGCCACCACCCGCAGTTGCTGATCGAACGTCGTGCGCCAATGGTGGTTGCGCTGGTCCCAACGTTGCAAAGGCTCGCCGGCCAGCCCCGGCAGATTCAGGCGCCAGCCAGCATCGACACTGTCGGACTTCAATACCGCACCGTTCAGGTTGTAAACCGTAGTCAGGCAAGGTGCCGACAGACGCGGATCCCATTGCCCGACCTGATGCCCGGCGTGATCATGCTGCTGACGGGCGACCTGGCGCTCAACTTGCGCGCCGGTCACTTTACGCAGGTACGTGACATTGCTGAGCGGAAGATTTCTGGGGTCATGAACGCGCAGCGTTGGCGTATGCCAGTGTACTGACTGATTCATGCCCAGACACTCGCACAGACCGTCATCTCAGGCAGCCTTTTTCTTGTTGGTATGTTTCTGCTTTAGCAAAAACTGATTGTCCGTGGTGCCCATTTCCTTGTACCAGCCGACCATGGTCTGGGCCCGTGAAATATTGCCCAGGACGGCGTTGGTTTGTTCACGCATGGCCGAGCGCGTGATTGGTTTCAGCCTTTGCGCGGAAGTCATATGGGTAATGTTGGGCAATATCTCGGCGGGCGAAATGACGTCAGTGCCCAGTGCGTCAAATGCGTTCTCTGCCCAGCCAGCGCGTTGTTCTACGGCTGCTTTCCATTCATCAAGCATGTTTTCGATTTTCTGGATTTTCGCTGGGTCCAGTCGATTCTTGATGTCCTCGTTATCCATTGCCTTTTTAAACAGATTCAGAAAGTGCGGGACGATCGATATCGCTGCGCCAAGCACTCGGCCGATCAGAAATTCAGGGTTGATTACGGAGTTGAGGGCAGGGTGGATCAATTCGCTTTTTACGTCTTTCCACGATTTGATCTCCTTGACGGGACCGTCGATGCCCAAACTATTGTCAATGGCGCTGACAGACATTTTCGAGGTCTGAGGAATCAGTGGGCCCAAATTGATTCCGCCACTTTCCGCTACCGGATCTATCATTTTTGTGCCGACATCGCCGGCGATGTTACCGCCGACAACGCCCCCTACTGTCGGATAGGCGGCGATCTCAGTTGGAGGGGGAATAATGCCATCGACAAATCCGCTGCCGAGACTTCCAGCGTGGGTGGTTGCGGCATACCAATAGCCGCCTTCGACGACAAAGCTCAGCACCATATTTCTGTTGAGTCCAAGCGGATGGAGAATGTTATGCAACTGATTCACCAACTCCGTGGAGTAATTGTTGACGACTGAAACAAAGTCCGACGTCAGCAAAATCACGCTTTCGGCACGCGTGTTGCCGTCAGGATCGACGTAGCGCATCGGGTTGTTGCCCACAAACGCATAAAGATTCAGCCCATCGGCCTGCTCTGCATCCGCACTGACCCAGCGCTGCAACCACGGCGCGTAGTACCGCGCGCCGTAGTAGTACAGCCCACTGACATCCATCTCCTTGCCTGAATAACGAATAAACCTGTAGCGCACTTCGACTTCGTGGCGTGCGGCCATCCACGCCGTTTCGCCGAATGGGTAATAACCCTCCTGACTGGTCAGATCGCCCTGTTGGTCCAGTTCCATCACACAGGAACCGAGGTGATCTTCGAGGCTGTAGCGCAGTTGATCCACGTCGATTACATCGGGTTTGTTCTTTGCCCAATGCAGGCAGCGGGCGTTGCCGAGACTGATGACGTGCAGTTCTTCGCCGTTGTCGCGGGTGCGGATTTCCAGCCCCGGCAAGTAGCGCACCTGATGAAAATGTTCGGCGTTGGCCGCGAAGGTTTCGTGGCGTTTGAACACGCGCACGCCCTGGCTGTAGTGGTAATGCTCGGCATCACTGCGGGCGTTTTCGCGCGAAATCAGGGTCACTTTCTCCAGCTCATCGCGAACGTTCCATTGCAGCGGCTGGCCTGGTTGCACCGACCGTTGATTGCCGTGCGGGTCGAACAGCTCGTCGAACACCGGCTCCGGCTCGCCCGGTGTCCAGCGCACCCCGCGATTGCTGTGCGGGTCGATGCGCATGTGCCGGGTTGAGTTGTTGCCTGCGCGTACATGACACAGTTCGATCAGGTTGCTGCCGCTGTCGTATTTATAAGTCTGGCTGTAGTTGAGGCGATTGTTCGGGTCACTCGGTAGCGGCAAACCGGGAATGTCCGAGGGCGGCGCGTCGTCGTAGCCGGTGGCACTGGTCAATCGATAGAGCGAGTCGTAGGTGAAATCGCGGTGGCCATCGATCAGTTGATTGGCGAAATATCGCGGCTGAAAAGCGTGGTCTTCGATGCGGGTGATATTGCCGACGGGGTCATAAAAGTATTCGAGGTTTTGCAGGACAGCGCCGCCGTCCTTGCGGCTGGACTGGATGTGCAGACGACCGTCCGCCGGGTCATACGCCCATTCACTGAGGACGCGATTACCGGCCAGTTGCTCGATGATCTGATCGTTGGCGTTGTACTGGGCGTCCCGTAACACCAGTTGCCAGTCCGGCGTGCCGCTGATCAGCAGTTCGACTTGCTTGAGCTGCCCGGCCAGCCCGAAGCGCGAGCGTCGTTGATGGCCGCCGGCGTCGGTCTGTTCCAGCAGCGCGCCGAGCGGACTGAATACCTGTTGGCTGGTGAACGCTTGGTCATCGTGGAAGGTGCGGGTTTCGTTCAGGGGCTGGCCGGTGAGGGAGAAGCTATCCGTACTCAGCGAACCGGAACGATCTTTCTGTTCCAGCAACTGGCCGCGGCGGTTGTACTGCGCGTTGTCCGAGGCGTCGGCGTAGCTGAACACCTCCACATTGGCCTCGCTGTTTTCCTCGAGCGCGATCACTCGCAATTGTTCATCGAAGGTCGTGCGCCAACAGCTACCGCACTGGTCCCAGCGTTGCAACGGCTCACCGGCGAGTCCCGGCAGGGTCAGGCGCCAGCCAGCGTCGACGCTGTCGGATTTCAATACCGAGCCGTCCAGGCTGTAAACCGTACTCAGACAAGGTGCTGACAGGCGCGGATCCCATTGATCGACCAGGCGTCCGAGGTGGTCATGCTGTTGACGGCTGACCAGCGCAGCAGGCGGGTCAGCCGCTGTGCCACGAAGGTAAGCAATCTGTCGCACCGGCAAGCCTCGCGCATCGCTCACGGACAGCGCGGGTGTACGCCAATGCAGGTTGGCAGTCATGACCGCGATGCCTTGGCTGGCGGTGACGGCTCGGCGGTGTCATTGAAGTCTTCGCTGGTGTGGTACCAGGGGTGGTAGGTTTCTCGAGAGCAGTCGCCCTTGGCGTTGACCACTTTGATCTGTCGGCCAAGGGCGTCATAGAACACCTGATTGAAGAAGCCCATTTCGCGCAGGGACTGATCGTTGACGTAGCTGTGGGTATCGGCGAAAAACGGCCGGAACTGACGGACCGGCAAACCCTTGTTGTTGTATTCGACCCGCTCGCTGATGCGCCAGCGCGGGTCGGCATCGACCTCTTTGAACTGGCCATCTTCGACGATCAGTGAACCGTCGTCGTCCACGGCATATGCCTTGCCCGGATCAACCTTTTGCTGGGTTTGCAGAGCCCTGCCGAAGCCGTCGACGCAGGCTTTGACGATCTGGATCTGCCTAAATGGATCATCGGGGTAGCGGTCGGCAGTGAGGATCACACTGTGAACCGGTTCTCGATGCACCGCACCGATCGCCTTGTGCAATGCCCGCTCTTCAGGCGTCAAAGTAGCGCTGCGCCGGGCGAGTTTTTGCCGCGCACTGGCCCTGATGTGACCGCTGGGCAGGAGATAGCCTTGGGCAATCCATTCACTGGCGCCGTTGGCGATCTGCCCCATCCAGCTGAACAGGTCCTTGCGCAGGGTACTGGCGGCTTTTTGCACGGCGGCGTCCGGAAAGGCAATCGCCGTAGCCGGGCGCCGATCCTGCGGAGGCAAATAGTCGCTCAACGGGTTGAAACCCGCAGTCTGGTTGTTTTCGGTGCCGTAAAAGCTGCTGGCCAAGGGCTGGCCGGAAGGTTCATAGATCGCTTCGTGGGTGTTGTCGTTGGCATCGATGATGCTCAGCGGTTGCAGCGCGTGGTAGTCGTACTCAATGCGCGTGGTACAGCCATCCGGCAGTTCCACGAAGGTCACGGCCAGCGCATGAGCGTCGTATTCGGCGCGGGTGTAGGCGTGGCTGAGGGTTTCGCAATAGCGCCGGACCTTGTAGAAACCGTCGAGGCCGGCGTATTCGGCGTAGCCGAAATTCGCCGACCACAGGTCATTTTCCGTACTGCCCAAGGGATTTACCCAGAACAGAAACGGCATGGGTGTGTAACCGATTTTCTCCAGTTCAGAGCGCACGTTGAAATCTGACAGAACGCTGTAAGCGTCCAGCGCCGTCTTGTCCAGTTGTGCCACTTCCAGTGGACCGACCAAGGCCTCGAATCCGGCAACGCCGTCGTCCAGCCGTTGGCCATCGGTACTCAAGTAGCGCTGTACAGACTGGGTGGTCAGCACCCGTTCAGCGTTCCAGTGCGCCGAATCCTCATGTGCCTTCAGGCACTCATAGGACACTTGCGCGGCTTCAAGCCCGGTGGGCAGGGTGCCTTTGGGCAAGACCAGTGCATTGCCACGCTGCTGAAAAGGCAAACCGAGACGCCAATGCTGCAGGTCCTTGTCCAGATCGATGAGCGCTGAACGGCTTTCATTCAGGTAGAACGATTGTTGCGCCGGGTCATGGGCGTCGAACCACCACTGCTGTACATCCGGGTCGTCGAACGGTGGCGCATCTTTTTCGGTCAGTCGCCGGGCGTAACTCACCGTGATGGCGTGCGTCGGCTGGCCATGGCTGTTGTAGCGCAGGTTCACGTCTTTGCGACACAGTGGATCATCAACCAAGCGGTCGTACTGATAACTGACCTTTTCCACCACCAGTGGCAGCAAGACGGCGGCGGCATAAGGACCTTGCTCGCGAACCTCGCGCACCTGATATCGCACTTCTTCTACGGCATAAGGCGTGGCAATCCCGGGGGCGTCCATGTCTGCATCAGCGTAGGTTTCGCTGCGGACCACCGAGCCGACCAACGCTCGGGAGATCTGGTATCGGCTGTCTTCATCCTGCACCGGAATCAGTTCATCGGCATCGTCTTCCGGGTGATGGCGACTGAACAGGGTGTTACCCAGGGCTACCGCTTGTGCATCCTGATTGAAGTAGTCGTCGCGCGGCCGGTCCATCGATTGCCCGGTATGAAACCAGGTGCAGACCCGCACCGGTTCGCTGAAACCTTCGCTCTCATCTGCTCTGGCGCTCTCACTGTCGGTTTGTTGCAACAGACCGAAACCGCGGAACTCACGCTCGCGGCTGTCGTAGACGCCTTCGCGCCAAGTGAAGGTCTGCGTCAGGCAATTGCCAGTGATTTCATCCAGTTGTTGCTGTTTCTTGACCACCGCCACCGGGAACGGCGGGTGGCAAACCGGCAAACGCTTGAGGGTGAGCAAACGGTGTTTTTCATCCAGCCATTCCTGCGCCGAACTGCGATAGGCGACGCTGGTACTGCAACCCATGTTGTTGTTACTGCTGGTCAGCAGATACGGCTTGGCCGAAACGAAGTCGTAGCGCCAATGTTGCGCCTGCATGTGCGGTACGCTGAGGATCAGGCTGGCGCAGCCCAGGCCTTGCAGGTCAGCGAAGCTCACTTGACTGAGACGGTCGTAGCGCACACCGTCGGGCCACGGCACGCTGATCGGTGTTTGCTCCAGGCCGTTGCCGCCACGATTCAGGTAGATCTCGAAGGTATCCGAGTTCAGATAAATCAGCGACGCGGCACCGGAGCCGTCGAGGTCGGCAAGGCGCACCCGGGACGAATCGAATTGCTCGTAGTTGAAGGGCAACTCGCTGATCTTGCGACCCTTGCCAAACCGGCCGTGGCCCAGGTTCGGCCAGCAGCGGATTTCGTCATGGCGTATCCGGCACAACTCGGGCATATCGCTGCCCAGCAGGTTGCCCAACAGCACCAGTTCTGTGGGGGCGTTGCTGAACACTGGCAAGCGGTCGTCGTCGGGTTCGTGCTGCACCTCTTCCGGCGCGGCGAAGCCTTGTTCGCGCTGGTTGGCATATAGCCGCACCGAGTTCGGTCCGATCAATGCCAGGCTGCTCAAGCCGTCTCCGCTCAAGTCGCCGAGTGTCGCGAGGGTGTTGAAAAACTCCGGAGGGAATTTGCCGAAGGGGACGAAGTCGGCAAACGCGCGTTGCTCGGTCAGCGTGCGAAACCCACTGCTGCCCGGCTGCGCGATGACCCAGTCGAGCCTGCCGTCTCCCGTCAGGTCGGTCAGCAGTTGCTGTACCGGACGGTTGCGATCAGCAACCGGGATCTTGTTCAGTGCGGTCCATGGCCCATAGCCGATTTCATCGGTGCCCTGGGTCGCGCGCTGTGGTTCGCGGTAGTACCAGCTCTGGTCATAACGGCAGAGGAAACCCGGTACACCTTCGCCATAAAGATCGACGCACTGGTAAAAACCACCGTCCTCGATACCCGGTTGAACATCGAGTTCGAAGACGCGCGCCGGGGTTTTATGGATGTCGAAAGGGGCGTAGTCGAACTCGACCGGCGGCGTGTTTTCGACAACGCCGCTGGCATCGAATGCCTGATAGTGCGCCGCGCTGATCTGGCTGTAGGCCCACTGCGTGATGTTTTGCGGTTGGTGATATTCCAACAGAAGGCGGCGCACCAGTTTCGGTTGATCAGTCGTTTGCCCGGGAAAATGATGAAACAGCAATGCCTGTTGGCAGAGTCTGCGAGTGCCCAGCTCAAACCCCTGACCATGGGTTGCAAAACGATCCGGGCGGACTGTCCAGGGTTTCAGGGTGTCGCCGTCATACGCCGGTATGTCAGTCAGTGAAGTGCTGCGCTCGCCGTAATCGAACAGCAGATGAAAGTGCCAGCCCAGTTCGGCGGGATTGTCGATCGTCCAGCTGTACAGGTTGCTGCTGGCTTTGAAGTTGCCGTAGCACACGCGGCGCAGATAGCGCTGGGCGCGGTAGTCATGCAGCGGGTCGGGATCCTGATCATCGGCCTTGTATTCGAAGCAAATGTGTTCGCCGCGCGCGTTCATGCTTTCGCACAGCAGCCATGTGGCGATGCGTCCGGGAGCGTCCGGGTCGGCGATTCGTGTGGCTTCGGTTTTGCCGTAAAGATGCAACGAGCCGTCGGCGCCGTGTATCAACCAGAATACCGGTGGGTCGGTTTCTCTGGTTTGCCGCTGCCAGCGCTCGCGCAGGGCAAAATCGCTTTCCACTCGAGGCCAGTAGCGCACGACTCTGTGTGGGCCAATGTCGACGCCGTTGTAAACGCTTTCCTCACGGAACTGGAGTTCACCTTGTTCATCCAGTTCCGGCATCCACACTTCGCCATCGACACCGATGATCTCGTCGTGATCGCTGTAGCGCGGCACGCCTTTGTGGGTGCGGCGGCTGATCTGACCCGCTCCGCCCAAGTGCCACGAAAGCCCAAACGGACCATTGCCGCTTTGGCTGCTGTAACTCAGCGAAAACTGCGGATCCCAGCCCCGCCCGGCAGACGTCGGAATCGGCAATTCGAACGACGCCGCCCCGGTCGGCCCCACCGCGCCCCAGCTTTTGCCGATGGTGGCAATCGATGCGCTTTTGGCAATGGAGGGGGTGGTGATGCTCAGTTCTTGTTGATCAGCCATGGTCGAATCCATTGCGCGCGAGAGGGGCGTGAATGGACTGACGCTAACAAGAACAGCGCATAAATGAACCTGTCAGATCTGACAGGTGCGCAAGATCATTTTGTATGCTTTCGCAGATTTTTTATCGCGAAGGGTTTGCCCAAATAAAAAACGGCCGGGTCATCGTTGCGGATGAGCCGGCCGTTTTCAGGGTGCGAAGGGCTTACTGCACTTCGACCGCCAGGCTTTCGCTGATCTTCTGTTGCCAGATCGCAGGACCAGTGATGTGCACCGACTCACCTTTGCTGTCCACCGCTACGGTGACCGGCATGTCTTTGACTTCGAACTCGTAGATCGCTTCCATGCCCAGTTCGGCAAACGCCAGCACTTTCGACTTCTTGATCGCCTGAGCCACCAGGTAAGCAGCGCCGCCAACGGCCATCAGGTACACGGCTTTGTTGTCCTTGATCGCTTCGATCGCGGTCGGGCCGCGCTCGGATTTGCCGATCATGCCCAGCAGGCCGGTTTGCTCAAGGATCTGCCGGGTGAACTTGTCCATCCGCGTTGCGGTGGTCGGGCCTGCCGGGCCAACCACTTCGTCACCGACTGGATCAACCGGGCCGACGTAGTAGATAAAGCGGCCTTTGAGGTCGACCGGCAGGGTTTCACCTTTGTTCAGCATCTCGACCATGCGCTTGTGCGCAGCGTCGCGACCGGTGAGCATCTTGCCGTTAAGCAGAACGGTTTCGCCCGGCTTCCAGCTCTGCACGTCTTCCGGGGTCAGGGTGTCGAGGTTGACGCGGCGGGCCGACGGGCCGGCTTCCCAGACGATTTCCGGGTAGGCCTCCAACGGTGGCGCTTCCAGCGAGGCCGGGCCGGAACCGTCGAGCACGAAGTGTGCGTGACGGGTGGCGGCGCAGTTGGGGATCATGCACACCGGCAGCGAGGCTGCGTGGGTCGGGTAGTCCATGATTTTTACGTCGAGCACGGTGGTCAGGCCACCGAGGCCCTGGGCGCCGATGCCCAACTGGTTGACCTTCTCGAACAGCTCCAGGCGCATTTCTTCGATGCGGTTCTGTGGGCCACGGGCTTTCAGCTCGTGGATGTCGATGGATTCCATCAACACTTCCTTGGCCATGACCGCAGCTTTCTCGGCGGTGCCGCCGATGCCGATGCCGAGCATGCCCGGTGGGCACCAGCCGGCGCCCATGGTCGGAACGGTCTTCAGTACCCAGTCAACGATCGAGTCGGACGGGTTGAGCATAGCCATTTTCGACTTGTTCTCGGAACCGCCGCCCTTGGCCGCCACGTCCACTTCCACGGTGTTGCCCGGGACGATGGAGTAGTGAATCACGGCCGGGGTGTTGTCCTTGGTGTTTTTCCGAGCACCCGCCGGGTCGGCGAGGATCGAGGCACGCAGGACGTTTTCCGGCAGGTTGTAGGCGCGACGCACGCCTTCGTTGATCATGTCGTCCAGGCCCATGGTGGCGCCATCCCAACGCACGTCCATGCCGACGCGCACGAACACGGTAACGATACCGGTGTCCTGGCAGATCGGGCGGTGGCCGGTGGCGCACATGCGCGAGTTGATCAGGATCTGCGCCATCGAGTCACGGGCCGCTGGCGATTCTTCGCGCAGGTAGGCTTCGTGCATCGCCTGGATGAAATCCACGGGGTGGTAATAGGAAATGAACTGCAGGGCGTCGGCAACGCTCTGAATCAGGTCGTCTTGCTTGATCACGGTCATGAGTCGCGCTCCTCTAAAAGACGGGAACATTTTAATAGGGCAGCTTTGAGCTTCTAGCTTCGAGCGACAAGTTGGAGCAGTACGCGGACTGTTCGAGCTTGCGGCTTGGAGCTTGCAACTTGAAGCTGGCCCTTTGGGCCGGGCACGCCGGGGCTGCTGGCGCGACGCTAAAAAGGCGCGGCAGTATACCGCGCCTCGATGGGGCATACACGCGCCGGCAGTCATTCGTTGGTCGCATGGCTGGGCGAATATCGGACAGAGGGTGTGCACTTCAAGAGCTACCCCCTCACCCCAGCCCTCTCCCCCAAAGGGGGCGAGGGGGAAAGGGAGCCGATCTTCATGTTGTTCAAACCTGAGTCCGGCTCAGGAAAGGGAGCCGATCTTCATGTTGTTCAAACCTGAGTCCGGCTCAGGAAAGGGAGCCGATCTTCATGTTGTTCAAACCTGAGTCCGGCTCAGGAAAGGGAGCCGATCTTCATGTTGTTCAAACCTGAGTCCGGCTCAGGAAAGGGAGCTGATCTTCATGTTGTTCAAACCTGAGTCCGGCTCGTTATTTCAGGTCGGCGTATCTCGAACAAACAACTCGGTCAGTCCCCTCTCACTCTGGGAGAGGGCTAGGGTGAGGGGCTTTTGGCGGTATGCGCAGGCCACACTTTTGACGTCAAATTTCGAGCCCGAAAATCGGTGGTCATTTATCGACTGGGCCTCTAAAGTGGCAGCCGGTCTGTAGAGTAGGACACTCGGTCAGCCTCTTATCGCACGGTGAGTCAACGATTGACCCATAACGCCATTCAACGTCTTTTGCTCAAACGCTTTGCCCTCGCTGCGGCCACCTATGGATTGGCTTTGCTGCTGCTGTGGCTGGCGTTTTTCACCGGTCATTACGCCCAGTCCCTGAGCTCCGTGGCCATCGGCAGTGCGCTGGTGGTGCTCAGCCAGTCGGTGCTGTTCGCGCTGTTCTGGAGCGGGCGCAACATGCGCTTTGCCGATCCCAGCCTGACCGAAGCGCAGGTGTTGGTCGGTCTCGGCTGGCAGACCTGGCTGATCGCCCATCTGGATGAAGCCCGTGGCGCCTTTCTGGTGTTCTACGTGCTGATCCTGCTGTTCGGCCTGTTCCATCTCAGTCGACGGGCGTTCATCCGCTGCGCACTGCTGGTGTTCTTCAGTTTCTGTGCAATTACGCTGTGGGACGGCTACCACTTCCGCTTGCGCGAACCGGCGCTTGCCGCCCTGCAGGTGTGCATTCTGGCAATGGTGCTGGCGTGGCTGGTGCTGTACGCGCGCTTCGTCCAGGTTTCGCGCCAACGCCAGCGCCAGCGCCGGTTTGCCTTGCAGGCGCATCAGGACACTCTGCGCGGAATGATGCGTCAGCTGGAGGATCTGGTCGCTACCGATGAATTGACCGGGCTGTTCAATCGTCGGCACTTTTTGCGTCTGGCCTCACGAGAGCTGAATGCAATGGACGATGGCGTCGTGCACGGTCTGGCATTGATCGACCTCGACCATTTCAAACGCATCAACGACCTGCACGGCCATGCCGCCGGCGATCAGGTGTTGCAGGCTTTCGCCGGCGTTGCTCAAGCCTGTCTGCGCGACGGCGATGTGCTGGCGCGTTATGGTGGTGAGGAATTCGTCGTGCTGTTGCCCGATTGCGACGCCGAACGGCTGACCGCTTGCTGCGAGCGTCTGCGTATTGCCTTCACTGATGTTGAACTGGTGGGCCTGAATGTGCGCAACCTCAGCCTGTCGGCCGGCATGACCTTATTGGCGTTGGGCGATGATCTGGACGACGCCCTGCAGCGCGCCGACCAGGCGTTGTATCGGGCCAAGCGAGACGGGCGCAATCGTTGTGCGGCCGCGTGGGAGAGCGTCGATGCCTGAACTTCGCGTGGGTGAACGACAATGGTCAGTGGCGGCGGGCAGCAATCTGCTCGATGCCCTCAATCAGAACGGCGTCGCTGTGCCCTACAGCTGCCGCGCCGGTAGCTGTCATGCCTGTCTGGTGCAATGCGTGCAAGGCCTGCCCGCCGACAATCGGCCGGACGCCTTGAGCGCCGAACAGCGTCACGAAGGCTGGCGTCTGGCGTGCCAGTGTCAGGTTGTCGAAGACTTGCAGGTGCACACCTTCGATCCGCTTACCGACGGTCGTCCGGCGGTGGTCGAAGCGCTGGACTGGCTCAGCGACAGCGTTCTGCGTTTGCGTCTGACCCCGCAGCGGCCCTTGCGCTACAGCGCCGGGCAACATCTGGTGCTGTGGATCAATCACATCGCCCGGCCCTATTCGCTGGCAAGCCTGCCGGAAGAAGACCGTTTTCTCGAATTCCACCTCGATTGCCGACAGCCCGGTGAGTTCAGTGATGCCGCGCGGCGCTTGCAGATCGGCGATTCGATCCGCCTCGGCGAACTGCGTGGCGGCGCCTTGCATTACGACCCCGACTGGCACAGCCGTCCGCTATGGCTGCTGGCCGCCGGCACGGGTTTAGGCCCGTTGTTCGGCGTGTTGCGTGAAGCCCTGCGCCAGGATCACCAAGGCGCAATCCGCGTCATTCACCTGGCCCATGATGCTGATCAACACTATCTGGCCAAACCCCTGGCGGCACTGGCTGCGCAGCGGGAAAACCTCAGCGTCGAGTTGTGGACGGCGGCCGAGTCAGCCGCCGCTTTGGCGCAACTGCGCCTTGTTTCCCGGCAAACCCTGGCCTTAGTCTGCGGCTCGACGGCCAGTGTCGACGCCTTCGCCCGGCGTCTGTACCTGGCCGGACTGCCGCGCAACCAACTGCTGGCCGACGTATTTTTGAGCCGTGGTTGAGCGCTGAATTTTCAGACGCGAGACACGCCATGACCGATGCCATCCTGCTGGAACGCGAACGCGGTTTACTGACCCTGCGCCTCAACCGCCCGGACAAGAGAAACGCCCTGACCCGCGCGATGTACAGCCGCCTCGCCGAGGCGTTGAAACAGGCTGACAACGACTCTGAAATCAACGCCGTGCTGATCACCGGCAGCGCCGAGTGCTTCACCGCCGGCAACGACATCGCCGACTTCATCCTGCAACCGCCGAGCGACCTCGACAGCCCGGTGTTTCATTTCATGCTCAATCTGCTCGAATGCCGCAAACCGGTGATTGCCGCTGTGGCGGGCGCAGCGGTGGGCATCGGTACGACGTTGTTGCTGCACTGCGATCTGGTCTACGTGGCCCGCGATGCGCGGTTGCGCATGCCTTTCGTCAATCTCGGGTTATGTCCGGAGTTTGGTTCCAGCCTGATCCTTCCACGTCTGCTTGGGCAGGCCAAAGCGGCGGAGCTGCTGCTGTTGGGCGAGGGATTTAGCGGTGAGCAGGCTGCGCAGTGGGGGATTGCGAGCGAAGCATTGGGTAGCGGCGCGGCGGCGCTCAGCAAGGCGCGGGAAATGGCGCTGCGTTTCGACGAGCTGCCGGCCGAAGCGGTGCGCATCAGCAAGCAATTGATGCGAGCGCCGGATCGCGAGTTGATCCGTAAGGTGATCGAGGAGGAGGGCGCGTTGTTCACCCAGCGGTTGCGTTCGCCGGAAGCCTTGGCGGCGTTGACCGGGTTTATCAAACGGCATTGAAAAGCCAACCCTCATCGGAACGCCGCCCGCCCAGCCCTCTCCCAGAGGGAGAGGGAGCCGACCGAGGTGTAATGCGTTATACATCGACTTGAAAGAATCGGTCGGATTCAGCGCAGAGCTATCAGGTCGGTGCAATTCTGCAATATCCCTCAATCGGCTCCTTCTCCCTCTGGGAGAGGGCCAGGGTGAGGGGCTTTCGATTCAACGCAGACAAAAAAAGCCCCGCCATTCACATGGCGGGGCTCTTGTTTTTCAGCGCGTCACTCAGACCTGCGGGTCGCCCACGTGCAGGATCTTCATGCCGTTGGTGCCGCCGGTGGTGTGGTAGCTGTCGCCCTTGGTCAGGATGACCCAGTCGCCTTTTTCCACAACGCCGCGCTTGACCAGCTCGTCGATCGCCTTCTGGCTGACTTCGTGCGGTTCCAGCGAAGCCGGGTCGAACGGTACGGTGTACACGCCACGGAACATGGCGGCACGCGCCTGGGTTTCACGGTGCGGCGAGAATGCATAGATCGGCACCGAAGAACGGATACGCGACATGATCAGCGGGGTGTAGCCACTTTCGGTCAGGGCGATGATCGCTTTGACGCCCGGGAAGTGGTTGGCGGTGTACATGGTCGCCAGTGCGATGCTTTCGTCGCAGCGGGTGAATTCCTTGCCGATACGGTGGCTGGAGGTTTTACCGGTGGGGTGTTTTTCAGCGCCGACGCAGATGCGCGCCATGGCCTGAACAGCTTCCAGCGGGTACAGACCCGCTGCGGATTCAGCAGACAGCATCACGGCGTCGGTGTAGTCGAGCACGGCGTTGGCCACGTCGGACACTTCGGCGCGGGTTGGCATCGGGTTCTGGATCATCGACTCCATCATCTGGGTCGCGACGATCACCGCCTTGTTGTGGCGGCGTGCGTGCAGAATGATTTTCTTCTGAATGCCTACCAGCTCGGCGTCGCCGATTTCCACACCGAGGTCACCACGGGCAACCATCACCGCGTCGGAAGCCTTGATCAGGCCGTCGAGGGTTTCGTCATCCGCTACGGCTTCAGCACGTTCGATCTTCGCCACCAGCCAGGCAGTACCGCCGGCTTCGTCGCGCAGTTGACGGGCGTATTCCATGTCGGCAGCGTCACGCGGGAAGGACACCGCGAGGTAGTCGACTTCCATTTCCGCAGCGAGCTTGATGTCGGCCTTGTCTTTTTCAGTCAGGGCCGGTGCGGTCAGGCCGCCACCGCGACGGTTGATGCCTTTGTGGTCGGACAGCGGGCCGCCGATGGTCACGGTGCAATGCAATTCTGTTGCGGTGGCGGTATCAACGCGCATCACCACACGGCCGTCGTCGAGCAGCAGCTCGTCACCCACGCCGCAGTCCTTGACCAGATCCGGGTAGTCGATGCCGACCACTTGCTGGTTGCCTTCGGTCAACGGATGGCTGGTGGAGAAGGTGAACTGGTCACCGATCTTCAGCTCGATCTTCTTGTTGGCGAATTTGGCGATACGGATTTTCGGGCCTTGCAGGTCACCCAGCAGGGCGACGAAGCGACCGTGCTTGGCAGCGAGGTCACGCACCAGCTTCGCGCGAGCCTTGTGCTCGTCGGGGGTGCCGTGGGAGAAGTTCAGACGGGCAACGTCCAGACCAGCCAGAATCAGCTGTTCGAGAACTTCCGGCGAGTTACTGGCCGGGCCAAGGGTAGCGACGATTTTGGTACGACGGACGGACATGCAAAGACTCCTGAGTTCAAGCGCTAGCGAAGGCTACTATGCTCTTGGGGTGTAGTCATTGTTCGTTTGCACTACTTAATACTTTCTTTATTGAACACGACGATTGGCGCAAACACTTCTGAAGATTTTTCGGCAAGGGTCGATAAAGAGCACAAGACAGGAGAACCCTCATGCGATTCTTACCCATTGCCGCCCTTGCCCTCAGCGTCCTCGCCGTGACGGGCTGCACCCGTTGGTCGATGAACCACCATTTGAACAACGCCTACAGCGCCTATGACCGTGGCAATTGCGAGCAGGTCATGCTGGAGCTGTCCAAGGTCGAACGCGCCAGCCGCGCCCGCCCGTACGTATGGCCGGAAGTGTCGATGATGCGCGGCCAGTGCCTGGAACGGCAGAAAATGTTCGTCGATGCGGCGCAGACTTACCAGTTCATCATCGCTTCCTACCCGAACAGCGAATACGCCTACCGCGCTCGCGCGCGTCTGGAAACCTTGCAGAGCCTGGGCCATTACCCGACGCGCAGCGCCGCTGCCGTGGTGCGCCCGACCCGTTTCTGATGACAGTTGTCATACAAAATCTGGCCGTGTGTACAGGCTGAGCTATAGTCGAGTAACCCGGGTTTAGAGCCGAATCTGTAAACCCGGAGCAACACCTGCGACTGGCAAGTGGTCAGGTGACGGCGACGTAGCGACCGTCACACCGGAAGCGGGGAGAGCGGGCCGGCGATACCGGCACGTTCCGAAGCAAAGGTGCGGCTCTGTGATGGAGCCTTGCATGGCGAACTGCGCATGTTTACCGACCGCCGGATCGAACGGCACCAATTGCCGTACTTCCTCAGAGTGTTCAACAGTGTCACTGACAAGCCCATTGGCTTTCTCGGCAACGTCTCCGCAGACGGGCTGATGCTGATCAGCCAGTTGCCGATGATGATCGGGGTGGACTTCCAGTTACGCCTGAAAATCCCCGCCAGCGATGGCTGCCAACAAGTCATCGATTTCACTGCGTGTTGCGTGTGGTGCCACGAAGACGTCACGCCGCTGCATTACGACGCCGGCTTCATCGTGCAGCGCCCGCCGCCTGAATTCGGGCAACTGGTGCAGGCATTGCAGCAGTACTTCAGTTTTCAGCCGATGCCGGCTTCGGCCTGAATTCAAACCTCCAAAAGCTTCTCGAGCAGGCTCGCTCCCACACTCCCACACTGGATCCGGGGTGCACAAGCATCCTGTGGGAGCGGGCTTGTCCGCGAAAGCGTCCTCACGAGTGCACGAATACCGACCGTCAGATTGTGTCATTGGCCCATTCGTTACCCAGCCTTCTCCGAAACCACATTCCCCTCTCGCTCAACTGATTGATCGTCAGGCAGAGGCCGCGGTCTTTCAGTTAGATCCGCAAGTGCACAGACCAGCGCATTTTTTCAGAGATTTGCAGGTGAGGAACCAGGGTGTTGTAGTCGCGAGTTGAAGGTTGCACGACATTATTGGCTCGCTATGCGAGCAGACACCGTTCGTCGGGACTGTCAGATTTTACAGGTAGGAATAAGCTGACTCCTGTGGCTTTCTGTCTTCTCCTGTCACTGTATCCGAAGGTGATGCATGAACGACGATACCCACCAGAATCCTGATGTGCTCACCTTGATCATCGACGAGCCTGCAGACGGATCGGAGATTGATTTCAGGAGCAATACCATTTCAGGTAGAGGCCTGATCCACAATGAGACGGTTTACATTCAAATCATTGGGCCTCTTGTTGATCTGAAATTCGAGGTGTCTGCCAAGCAGGGTGTCTGGAGTTTTACCCTGCCGCACTTTATGCCTACGGGCAAAAACCGGGTTACGGCACGCAGCGTAATTTTTGAGGTGACGAATTACTTCACTGCCACTCAGCCTCCGCCAAGGATTGCGCCTCAGGAAGGCACCGGTGTCGATCTGAACGGGACGGGGATATTCGGTACCAGCATAGTGGTACACGGCGACAGTTCAGATGGAAAAAGCGTGATTGGGACTGCTGTTGTTGGCAGCGATGGAAAGTGGATCCCCAAGTGGCTCGAAGGATTTGAACCTGAAGAAAAGGAATACGTATACGTAGCAAAAAGCAGTTTTTCTATCGGTGACAAACAATTTGCTTCAGACGAATCTCAACCTGAAACCTATTCTCCGGGCATTCGCATTCCGACCATCACCTTCCCGGTCATTGATTTGCAGGAACGCCATTTCTTACTGTCAGGTATCGATGGCGTCGTGGGCGCAACTCTATATATCTATATAGATTTGACATCAGAAAACCTGGGTGAGATTGCCGTCACTGCGAATGACTGGAGCTTGCCTGTGACGGTCAAGCCAGGACCGGTTTCACTTGTTGCGCTGCAGGTATTGAACAATGAGCCGTCGAAGCGAAGCGCTCCCCGCTCTTTCCGGATCCGCCCTCCCGAACTGGAAGAACCTGAGGTCACCTTTCTCCCGGATCCAAGCTTGAAGTTCTCCGGCTCCGGCCATTTCGATCAAAACCTCTCGACCGAAATCCAGTTCTCTGCCAGCGACAGCTCGCTGCCTTTGCCTCCCAACATCCCCGTCAATGCCCAAGGCCAGTGGGAAGCGGCCCCCGTTGTCTGGCCTCTGGGCAGCTACGATGTGACGGTGATTCAAAAGATCGCCGACAACGCCAATGGCTGGATCGAATCGCTGCCTTTTGATTTCAAAGTCCACAACGACATGCCGGATATCACCGAGGCGAGCTACACCGAGGAGTATCTACCCGTCTTCAGCGGCAAGGGTTACACAGGTGCTACCGTCTCGCTCAGGTTTCCCGATACAACCGAGGCTGCACGGAGTGTAGTGGTCGTGAACGGCCAATGGTCGACCCCGGCATTGGTGAAGTGGGGGCCAACCAACAAGCGGGAAGTTCACATTACACAGCATCTGGGAGACTTTCCCTCGCAACGTCCTTGCATACTGCACGTCACGATTCCACCGCTGGCGCCAGGCCTGGATGATCCCTCCGAGGAGGGGCTGGAGCCAATCTTCAGTGGTACTTGCTTGAACGGCGCCACGGTGAGCATCACGTTCAGCGACGATGACGAGGTGTACGGGGCGATTGTGGAGAGGGAAATCTGGACGTTTCAGCGACCGACCCCGTTCAAGGCGAACGTTGAACACATCGCCAGCGCCACCCAGACGTTTGTCGAGCTCGTTTCGGAGCCAATATCGAAAACCTTCACTGTCCACAGAGTCATGTTGCAACCGCACATTATCGCGCCGGTATCCGGCTCAGAGGTGGGGTACGACGTCACCATTGAAGGTGATAACGGTATGCAGGGCGCTGTCATGCAATTACATGACAGCCAGATGGGAGGAACGCTAGGCGCACCGCTTGAATTACTTGATGAGGGCAAATGGTCGATCGAACTGCGCGATCTGGAGCTGAGGGGATATTTCCTCCACGCGCAGCAGACTCTCAATGGGAGAGAATCGGCCAACAGCGCCGAGCACAAACTCAATGTGGTGGTGCCGCCGCCTCGCTTCACCGCGCCGATTCCCGGCGGCAAGGAACCGCGTACTGCGAAGATTGCTGGCACCGGTCGACCCACCGCCCAAGTGGAAGTCTGGCTGCAAGGCAGTACCGAGCCATTGCTGACAGGCATCAATGTGAACTCGGATGAAAAATGGGAAGCCGAGGTCAGTTTACCGGTGGGCGACCATACCATCTGGGCCTTTCAGACCTTCGTCGTCAATGGCATTGCGCAGCGTTCTCAACCCAATGAGCGTTTGCGTTACAAGGTCGTGCCGGCGGCTCCGTTTATTGAAACCCCCACCTGCGATGATCATGTCGGACAGCGGGTCGTCGTGTCGGGTTTCGGGACACCCGGCGACACCGTGACCGTGACGCTGGGTAGCGATCAGGCAAGCGCCGAGGTGCGGGACAACCGTACGTGGTCGGTGACCCTGGAGCCCGGGCAGGTCGAAGGCGTTCATCAGTTGGACGCGGTGGCGGCTTGCGAAGGGTATGAATCCGAGAGGGCGAACCTCTCAATTCGGTTGGCTACATTCCTGCCCACCATTGAGAAACCCGCACCTGGGTCCTGGGTGCGTAATCCGGTGTTGTTTGCCGGCAAGGGCCGTCAAGGTGTCGGTATTCTGGTTGACGCCTTTAACCCTGACAAAACCTGGATCGCGTCGGTTCAGGTCGACCCTGACTGGCAAGGCCTGTCTGACCAAACGCTACCGCTGGGTGGCACCTGGTGTCGCTTCAGGCAGCAGCCAGATGACAGCGATCCGACCGGGTCTGACTGGGTCGTCAGCGATCGATTTGAAGTCGAATCAGCGCCGGCAGACAAAACCGGAGTGAAAATCCGATGAACGGTCACTAAACCTGTCATTTCTGACAGTTGGCGGCGACTGGTTTCAAGCGCTAAATCCTTATTGAACGCTGGGTCGCCGGAAACAACCGTCAGGTAGCCCGAGCCTGTTATCGACTCGAGGAATGTGACCATGGCTGATTCACTCCGCCCCGCCGCGCAGTTGTTCCTTCAGCTATTTGGTGAGCAAGCGCCCACCAGGCAAAACCGGCTTTGGAAGCTCTGGAACTACATAGTGGAGGGGGGATCGATTTTTCCTCTGGTCGAAAGGGGTATTCCGTTGCTGGTCGCCGAGTACGAACTCGAGGAGGAAGAGGCTCGGCGTTTTTTGCGCCGGGCTAACAGCCTGGGGACCTATGTGCGGCGTCGGTATATCGAGCAAGACGTGCATCGGGACAAAATCGGGCCGAGAGGGCCGTCCAGCGGGTTGATGTCACTCGTAGCGGGACCGCAACTGGAGCGAATGTTCGATCTGCAATTCGGAGCCAAATGCCCTCCGGGTTCTTTGGAGTCCATGTACGGGCCCGCGGCCTATCTTGTCTTTCTGTATCGCTTGATTCGCGACTTGATCGAGCCGGTTGCTGACGACACCAGGCTGCCGCTGCATGAGCGCCGCACGGATTTGATGGAGTTGCAGGTCGACAGCAAAACGGTCAATGCGCCGGAGTCGTCGGTCGACGTCATTGTCCGCGTGCTGGATGCTTTTATCACCGCGGACAAGAAGGGTTCATATGAGGATGCAATGGTCGAAGCACGTTATCCCAACGGTCTGCCGTATTACCAGCATTGGGTCACGGTCGATGGGGTTGCCGGTTTCAATGGTCGATCGGTGGGGGATTTTTCCAACATCGTTGACGTGAAGTTTCCCTACTTCTTGCACTCCGGAGCCCTGACGACGCTTGCCGCTGCCGCCCTGGCTCATGCCTCTCGGCTGGGCCCTTACCAGCAACGGTTGCTGACTGAGGAGTACAAAAACTCCGAAGATATGTATCAGTTCTATCGGGAAAATTTTGGCACCGAAGACTTGGAGTACTTGAATCTCAATCAGATTTTTTATCTGGCTCAACGTACGAATCTTGTCGCCGAGGAGGTTACAAGTCTTTTTTCGGTTGGAGACTATGCGCCGCGGCGTACGGACAATGTCGAATACCCTGAAGAGCCCGATGTCCCGGAAGGCGGTCGGTCTGGCTCGGTTTACATCAATGGGAACAGCCATCCTGCTATCGGCATCACTTCCCAGTCAGGGAGTAATTTCCATCGGATAATCGTTAGTCCCCAAACCCTGAAAGGTTTGAATACATTTGACCGATTGAACCGCAAGTTACGCCTGGACAAATGGCTGAATCTACCCAGCGAGCAGACTGACGCCCTGTTGGCGGCGGCGATCAGGGCCGAAGCACGTGGCGCTGAAAAGCCGGAGGTGTGGGCGATTTCGTTGAACGTGATCCATGCCCTGGGTCTGTTTCAGCGACTGCGTGAACGGTACAACTGCACGGCTGCCGATTTCGCCGTGTTTCTCGATGAGTTATCACTCTACGGTCGCGGCGATGCGCTGTCGCAGTTCGATCAGGTCTTCAACAATCAGGACAACTACCGCCAGCCACTGAAGCTCGACGGCAAACCGTTTGCGCTGATACCGACATCGGATCAAGACAATCTGACGATCAGCCAGTTGTGCAATGGTCTGGGGATTGATCTTCAGACTTACCACTATCTGGCGCAGGCGATAGCCCAGGCTCATGGTTTCAGCGATACGCTGGAGCGCAGTTCGGTGGTCATTTCCAGTTTTTACCGTTTGGTAAAACTGGCTCGGCTGTTGAATATCACGCCAGTCGAAGGCGTGCTGATGTTGAGAGTGCTTGGGGGCGAAGCCTGGCTCAACGGGCTCGCGGGCAAGCCACGTATTGTCAGCGCGGTGGATGATGACAGCCGCATTGAGGCCACGGCTGGCGGTCCGGGTGTGCTGAGCCTGATCGAGGCCATGCAGGCCTGTGTGCAATGGTGTGAGCAAAGCAACATATCGGTGCTGTGGATGTTGCAGCACGTTAGCGCACCCCAGCGCCTCAGCGAGTTCTCCCAGCAGGACCAGCAGTTCTTCGACAAGATCGGCAATCTCCTGCCCAGCGCGTTGTTGTCCAACAACTCTTTTCTCATGGCCGGTATTCCGCCAGCGGGAGAAAATGACTGGCTGGATTTGCTCTCGATTGACAGTGAGGGGCTAGCCCCGGTTGTCGACGTCAATGGCCTGGTACTGGCCCCTGTCGGCACGCCAGAACAATATTTGATCACCGCTCGCGAGAAACTCGAATGGGCGGTCAGGAACGGCCTGGACATAGAAGAGGCCCAGGTCAGTGCCTTGACCGAGAGCATGCTCACCATTCTTCTGCAGACCAGAGACGCTCAGGTGTCGCTGGTCAGGGAGTCGCTGGCGGTCTATACCGGCATCGATGGCGAGTCGGCCATCCTGGTGCTGAATTGGGTCGAAGCGTCGGTCTATCAACTGTTGCGCCAGGTGTATGACCGCACCGCCCTCGAATCGCCAGCGACGGAGCGTTTGCGTGGCGAACCTTCAGACCCGTTACTCGAGCTGCTGGCCGTTGTGCGTCAGCGCGCTGAAGTTGTTTCGACGCTGGGCTTGAGTACGGCACTGCTCCGGGATTACCTGGATTATGGATACGAATCCTGGCCTGGCCGTCCTGGAAAAATCGACTCCAGTCAGAAATATGTGTTCTCGGTGCGCACACTTTACGCGCTGACAACGCTGACCCGCGCTTTTGGCCTGAGCGAGCAGGCGGATCAGAAATTGCTGGATTATCTGCGTCAGGTCAATTCATTACCCTTTAAGCCCAGCGCCGATGCATTGCGCATAGTGCAGCAGGCTGCGGCTATCAAGCTGGCCGAGTTCTTTGCCTGGAGTGCGCAGGAAGTCAGTGAATGTGTTCGCCATATCGATCCCCAGACCCAAGTGCTGAAAACACTGGATCAACTGGACCTGTTGATGCGCGTGTACCAGTTGTCGATGCAGACCGGTATGGATGCGCGGACCATCTTGCGGATCGGCACTTTGCCGGAGACAACCGACGATAAGGAGGCCTATGCCCAGGCGGCTGAGCTGGCCTTGCTCAGTGAAACCCAAACGCGCATGCCGGTCGTGCAAATGCCGGGCGAACTGAAACAGTTGGTCAGGATGACTTGTAGCGCAACCCCTACTGAGATCATCGCTCGTAAACCAGACGAGAAAGCGATCATCACGTTGACGCTCACTGACGCCCAGGGCGCACCGTTGAAAGGTGTTTCCGTTGACTGGCAATCCGAGTTTGGGACGGTCTCTGCGCAGGTGACAAATACCGCGGGCGTCCTCACGGCTGAATATTCTCCGGGCGAGATCCTGGGCACGGATAACCTCTATTTTTCCATGAGCCTGCTTGAGCCTGAGTGGGCGGTGAACATCGACGTCATCGCCGAGGCCAACAGCATGCATTTCCCTACCGGATTAATGTCTCCGGTGCCAACGGAGGTCGTACCTCTCGGACAGGAAATCGAACTCTACGCCACGATGATGGACTCGCATGGAAACCTTGGGGCCAACATGCTGGTGGACTGGGCCTGGGAGGGAGAAACAGATCCCGAAGAAAGACCAACGATCCGCCCGGCACAGGGTTTCACCAATCAGCACGGTGTAACCAGGGTTCATGTCTCCAGCGCTTTCAGTGGCGAATTCACAGTCGGTATACGCAGCCTGGCAAGCGGGCAGGGGATTCATTTCGAACCCATCAAGTTTGGGATGACGCAAGGCCGCAAGCACTCGCATGAACAAGCGGCACCGCCTCCTGACAGTGACGCGGGAACCTCTTCCACGGAGCAAGGATCATGACCTCGAACAACATTGGCCTGTTGCAGGAAAAACGTCGTACGGCGTTGCTTGAGTATTGCATCGGGCAAGTCAGGTCGGAGCGCTATCCGCCTTTGTTGACCCCGGAGGACGTTTTCGAACTGCTGCGCATTGACCCGCTGGACAGTGCTCGGGTGCAGACGTCGGCGGTGGCCGAAGCGATCAGTTGTGCGCAGCAATACATCAGTGCGGTGTACAACAAAATGGAGCCCGGTTTCGAAAACCACGAGTTCCCCCCCGGGGAGCTGGAAAACTGGACGCTGTACAACAACTACTCGGACTGGGCCGCGGTGCAGATGATCGCGCTCTACCCGGAAAACTACATCAATCCGTTCGTGCGTCAGCGCAAGACGGATCTGTTCAAGACCCTTGAAAACAATCTCAACCAGGCCCGTCTGAGCACCGATTCGGTTCAAGCCGCGCTGCAGGATTACTTGCAAGCCTTTGAACAGATCTGCGATCTGGATGTTGTCAGTGGCTACATGGACGGCACGACCCCGGAGCGTGCCGATTATTACTTTGTCGGGCGTCAGCGGCTGCCGCCGTTCCAGTACTTCTGGCGCAAGGCACAAATCGAGATCACTCCCACGTGTGTTGCCGTCAACCCGGCGGCGTGGCGTGAATGGACAGCGGTGGACATTCAACCCGCAGGGCGGGTGCTGGACATGCGTCCGGTGGTCTGGAATGGCCGGCTGTGTCTGGTCTGGGCTGAGTGGCGGGACAAGGTCGGCGAGATCATCAAGGTCGACCCCGAGAATCCCGCCAAGGACGACAGATCCCGATTCGTGCCCCATCAACTGGATATCAATGTGGCCTTCATAAGGCAGAACGGCCAGTGGTCGGCGCCTTTGAATTTACGCCATGGCGAGTTCGATGAGGATCTCTCTGCAGGTGCCAGGCTGATTGCAACCGTATGGGTTGATTCCCAGAATCCCAAAGGCAAGCTCGGGGTATTGCTGGTCAATAACGCCGGCACCTTGAACGAGAAAGCGATCATCGATGTGCTGATGCGCCCCGTTGTCGAAGACACGGGTAACTGGCTGGAGCTGGCCAAGAAAGATCGATTTGTTTCTGCCTTGACGGTTCAGCACCCCTTGGGCCTTGAGGTCAGGGTGGTCCCAAGTGAGTCACCGTCAGGCTCCATGGCAGCTTTTCTGGGCCTGAACGTCTTCGCCATGCGAGTGGGTGACAACGACGTGCTCACGGTTGAGGGCTTTTGCAGGCCCACAGATTTGTCAGAGAAGAATACAAACTTCACCTTGCAGTTGGAGAATTCCGCCGGTAGTGACCCGGCGCCGGTGAAGCGTGCGATGTCTACAGCCGGCGGTTGGACAATGAAATTTCTGGCTACTTTCACTCGACCAAAGGGGGCCTGGAACAACGTCAAGTTCACTTTAAGGAATGATACTGAAGGCTTTGGCGGTAAACAGTTTGACCTGACGATTGTCGATCTCTCTGATTTCCTTGCGCCAACGCTGCTGAAAAACACCACGGATGCCGCCCAGTTCCTCGACTTTCAGCTTGGCGCTGCTTGGGCACTGCGATACGTTCGGCTCAATTCGCTGTTCGGTCCCGAGTTGGTCACACGCTCCACTGTCTCTCCAGCGACGCTGATTAACTGGGACTCCCAGCATCTGTCAGAGCCGCCGCCTACCAATGTTGATTTCGAGGAACGCAATGGCGCTTTCGACGGTGCCAACGGTCTGTTTTTCTGGGAGCTGTTTTTCCATTTGCCGCATTTGATCGCGACACGCTTGCGTGATGAAGAGCGGTTTGCCGAAGCGCAGACGTGGTTGCATTTCGTCTTCGATCCCCGGGCTACTGCCGACAGCAGCTCGGTCCCCGAGAAACCGGATTACTGGCGCTGCAGACCGTTGATCAACGATCTGGGCAATGCCGGCTGTGAAGCCGTGGCGCCCGCCGACCCGGATGCAATCGGATATTCAGCGCCTGTGCATTTGAGAATGCTGATGTTCATCGAGTATGTGAAGAACCTCATGACCTGGGGGGACTGGCACTACCGTCAATTGACCCGTGAGAGTCTGGTGGCAGCGAAGTTGTGCTATGTGCAAGCGGGATCATTGATGGGCAAACCGCCGCTGACTCAAACGGTGAACCTGTGGCAGAGCGCAACACTGGAGAATCTTCTGGCACAGAGTTGCACGCGCCCGGCACTGGAAACTTTCGAGCAGACACTGAGTTTCAGCCTGGCGGATGTTGCGGCCGGTTCCGATTCGGCTCCGATGCTGGGCATGTTGGGGTGTCCGCCGTTCAGGGCGCCCATCAATGAGCAATTGCTCGCTCGGTTCAACGAGCCGCAGTACCGCATGAACAACTTGCGCAATAATCTGACCATTGATGGCAAGCCCATGCTCCTGCCGCTGTTCAACCCACCGACTGACCCGAATCAGTTGCTGCGCGCGCTGGCGGCGGGTGGTGTCGGTGGCGCAAGGCCGATGGGCGGACGGCTGGTGGTGATCGCGTTTCGCTGGCGCGTGATCTTCGAAGTTGCCTTGCGCGCCGTGCAGAGCTTGCAGGATTACGGCAGCCAGGTGCTCAACCTGCTTGAGCGGCGTGATCGTGCCGAGCAGGAGGAGTTGCAGCAAAACCATCTGGTGGAGTTGGGCAGCTATGCCAAAACCGTGCAGGAGCAATCCATCGCCCAGTTGGAAGCGAGTTTGACGGCACTTGAGCAGAGCCGGGCCGTGGCTCGGGAACGAGCGGATGCTTACGCAGCCCGCTATGACGAAAACGTGTCGGCCGTCGAATATCAGGTCATGGCAAACCTGGACCAGTCCAAGGAGCTGGCGCTGACCGCCAAAATCCTCAAACCGGTAGGCGCGGCCGTGGCGGCTGCGCCTAATATCTTCGGTATGGCGAACGGTGGGTTTCGTGTCGACAAAGTCACCGATGCCATCTGCTTTGGCCTGGAAATCGCTTCGTCGATGTTGCAGATCGATGCCGACAAGCAAGCCACCACCGAAGGCTATCGCCGCCGCCGCAATGATTGGGGGCTGCAACGCGATCAGGCGTTGGCAGAAGTCGCTGCTATCGATGCGCAAATCGTCGCGCAAAGCTACGCGATTGATGCGGCCAGAACCAACTTCGCGCAAACGCTGCGAGCTAATGCTCAGGCGTTGACGATGTACAACTATCTGAAAAAACGCGCGACCAATGCCGAATTGTTCGGCTGGATGCTGGGCCAACTCAAGGCCTTGCACTATCAGGCTTATGACGCGGTGGTCAGTCTGTGTCTCAGCGCACAAACGGCGATGAGTGCCGAAACCGGCGATTACGATTCACATATTCCGTTGCCTCAGGTGTGGCTGGATCAGCGCCACGGTTTGACCGCCGGCGAGCATCTGCGTGCACATCTGCTGCGTATGGAGCATGAATACCTGCAGCGCACCGAGCGGCGGCTGGAGCTGGTAAAAACCATCTCTTTGCGTCGCCTGTTCAACGATGCAACAGACCCTCAGGTCGGCATCGGTAATTGGGAGGCGGCGCTGGCGCAACTGCAGACCACCGGCTCGCTGGAGTTCAGACTGACGCAATTGCTGTTCGATCGGGATTATCCGGGGCATTACTGCCGGCAGATCAGTTCGGTGGAAGTCGATTTGCCGATACTGACGGGACCTTTCGAGGACGTGCACGCGACGTTGCTACAGGTCGGCAGCTTGACCGCGAGCCGGGCTTCGGTGCAGTCAGTGCAGTACTTGCACAATCCCGTTCCTGAGGAGGTGGCCCCGAACGATGTGCTGTTCAACGTGCGCCCCGGTCAGCAGATCGCCCTGTCGGTAGGTATTGCCGACAATGGCATGGCGGCGGTAAAGCCGGATGAAGGTTTGCTCAATCCGTTTGAAAACACCGGTGTGGTGTCCGCCTGGGAGCTGAAATGGCCTTGGCATAAAGAGCTGCAGCAGGAGGCCATGTTGCGCTCGATGAACGATTGCATTCTGCGCATTCGCTATACGTGCAAGAGCGGAGATCAGTCGTTTACCGATTCGGTGAAGGAGTTGGTCAAGGCAACGGGAGAGAGACAGGCTGGCAAGGGCAAGGGAGTGCGCAGTCATGAATGATCCTGTCGTTCAGGCAAACGAGAATCTTGTGTGCAATGGCGAGTTCGAAGAAGCATTCGAATTCTGGACAAGGACGGGGAGGGTTCTCATAGGTACTGCGTATTACGACAACATGCCTGTCAAACACATCAAAGCGCCGAAGGGTGCGGGTATCAGTCAGGACGTTACACTTCCCAAGGACCTCGATGGCAATGGCACTTATTGGCTGAGTTTTCTCTGGGAAAGCAGTTTCAACCAATCAGGCTGGGTGAGGATTTCCCAGGGAGAAACCGAGCACCACTTCATCGAGCTAAAACCCGCCAGCAACCGTGATCATGAAGACCGTCTGGATCGTCTCGGCTCAGAGCCTGCGAGGCGATTCAGTCCGACCCTGCATGAAGTGGAACTGACATCGGCTATTTCAGAATCAGAGCCGTTGCGCATTGAATTATTCAGCTCGAATGAGTCCCCCAATCCTAATGGCGAACTCTGGGTTACCCGCATCAAGCTCGAATTGAAACTTGCGCCGCTTGAATTACAGGAAATACAACTCGATGGCATGTCGTTTCTGCCCTCGCGCAAAATGTATCTGTGCCAGGGAGCAAACAGTGGCAGTGATTTCGGCGGCGGCGGATTGATCTCGCCCCACATACTCAGTTTTGTACCTGTGTCAGATAACCCTTGGGACGGCACCCCGGTTGCATTGAGCATCGACAATAACCCGCAGGGCGCGATTGTCGCGAAACCTGCTTGGGACACCCAGCAATCGCTGGACCTGCCATGGACGCTCGATTGCCCGTTGATCGATGATCAGGACTATGAATTCACCCTGAGTTTGCGCAACCGTTACACCGCGCAGGCCTACGAGATCCCTGTATCGCTAGGGCATCACCGACTGATTTTTCGTGAGGTGGTCGAGGCCGCTTACTACCCGTTGATTGAGCAAACTGTTCGCCTGGGTGTGCAGGTTGCGTCGTACTACACCGGCCAGCCATTTGCCGGGCTTACGGTGAACTGGTCGACCGCCGGGCAAGGGGTTTTGGCGGCTGCCGTTACTGATGAACAAGGTTGGGCCTACTTCGATTATGAGGCGAAGGCAGCAGGGGACTTCATTATTGAAGCCTCTGTGGTCAGTCTTTATTACGAGCAGGGTGTGTGGACTCAGACGTTTGACGTGCTGGTACTGGGCGAGGATCCGTGGGCACAGTTGACTGTCGTTGAAAACAACGAGACCAGATACTGGATTGATAACAGTTATCCAAACCGAGGTTCTACACATTCCATTGACGTAATGCTGGCCGCAGACAGTCGTCTGCGCGGCAGTGACTTCTATCTGTACTGGCACGGTGACAGGCATGAGCAACTGGGTGTCGTTGTCAGTCCGCCTCTGGAAACGGCAGTGCCTATGCCGGTCGACGAGGGCGGCACCGCCTCCTGGAGCCTGACTTGTGAAGACCAGCGTGACGGGATGTTCGAATTGTCACTGGTCTGCTCGAAGCTGTTGTTGCCGTCGCCCAGGAAATGCATGTCGCTGGCGCGCAACAGGATCAGGATCAAAGAGGTACGCCAGGCGGAAAATAGTCCGGTGGTGGAAGAGTACGAAAGTGCGTACCTGCGATTGCAGGTGGTTCATGTCACCGATCAGGGCGACGGCGAACCGGTGATCGGTGCGAAGATCGAGTGGCTAACCGCCAATGGCATTGTGTGCAGCCAAACGGGAAGCGGTGGTTGGGGGAGCCTGAAGTTTTACACCAGAGAGCCCGGGATTCATGCGATCGCCGCCACGGTCCGGGCCCATGAGTCTGCTGAGCCGCATCAGTGCGAATTTACCGTGACCGCAATTGCCAGTAGCTCGTGGAAAGACAAGCTCGGCATTACGTTTGATCGCGGCCTGATCGACAGAGATTCAGGTGTTGCCTGCACACGAGGTCGAACCCACTCCCTGGAGGTTACTGCCCTTGCCCGCAGTCCTCTGATTGGCCAAAAAATCACCTTGGCATGGGGCGTTGACGATCCTGAGATCGGGCTGGAGGTCAGTCACCTCGGCGAGCCCAGGGTATTGCTGGAAGATGAACCGCTGATCTGGACCCTGAGTTCCGAGTTCGCAACGAGCCGCAGCAGTATGTTCGGACTGCGATTGTTGACCGATTCACTGGAAGATCGAGAGTTACTCGGTCGCTTGTTTTCGCCGGATATTCACGATGAGTTCACGCTTGTTCTGGATCAAATGAGCCCCGAACGAGGTCAGTCGCTGTATCCCTGCCTGGGCGCCGTACACCGGTATATTTTCAGAACCCATGCGCTGAGTGCCCTGGTGGGTCTTGCGATGGATTTGCAATGGAACGGAACTCCAGCAGCAGAATTGGGCATCGTCCTGAACCCTCCTTTACGTAGCGACAATGTTATTGATGAAAGTGGCATGACCTGGACACTGGATTGCTCGGCGAGTCGGGTTGCCGGGAGTTTTAGAATTAATTTTATTTTGGGGCTTTGGGGCAAAACCGATTCAACCACGCTGCACTTGGGTCATAACAAACTCAGCATTGAAACCGTGCGTGAATCCGCGGTGTACCCGGTCGTGGGTCAGGAACCGGCATGGATGTGGGTGAAGGTGCGTTCAGACTTCTCGCAAGATGCCATGGTTCAAGTGCCGACATGGTGGACGGTTGATGGCCACACTGAAGAACAGGTGACTGCTGACGATGGCTGGGCAGCCTTTGCGTATGGGGCAACCACAGGCGGATTGGCAACGGTTGAGGTGGCTGTCACCAGTCCGTATGACAATGTTACAGATGCTCGTTCGATGGAGGTCTGTTCGCTGGCCGACGATCCGTGGGCTCGATTGCAGTTCAGTATGGACAACGGGCCTGCACAGCCATTCGGCCAGAACACTTGTTTTCCGCGTCGCAAACTGACCCACCGAATCAATATGACCGCTCCGGGGGATACGTTCTTGTCAGGTCGCGAATTGACACTGGGCATGGTGGGTGCCGGTCCCGAGGCTCTGGGCATTCGCTTTGCTCAGCCAGTACTCGGTCTGCCAAGGGTTTTCAGCAGCGAGGCAGGATTCACCGATTCATTCTCGGTCGATGACAAGCGTAACGGCAGTTTCGGTTTGTTTCTGGCCTGCGACAAGCTGGCTCGATGGTCACCTGTCAATGCAATGTCGGTGGGCGAAGGCGCCCAAGTGGTGAAGATCGCCGAGCGTCCGCGGGGCAGTCAGACCTTGCTTTGGGGCGAGGCGTTGTCGGAGACGATCACTATCGTCTCGGCCATCAGCGGCAGGCCGATGGTGGGGATGAATGTTGTCTGGCGCAGTCCGGATCTTGGCGAGGTAACGACGACCACCAACTTCTACGGCGAGGCGCGGATCCGCTTTGTGCCCAAGAATCCCGGAGCGGCGCAACTGACGGTGACCGTGGGGGATGCGCAGTATTCGGAGTCGATTTCGTTGCCGTTTTTTCTCCATGAGCCTCGGGAAATCAAAGAACTGGTCAGCGATGATTTGACCGGACATCCAGGACAAGAGATGACAGCGCAGGCCTTGGTTGTTTCAGCTGACACCGGGGAGCCTCTGGCCAATGTCGAAGTGATGTGGGAATACGACAACACATCGTTACCGGCAACGCTGACGGATGCCGAGGGCAAGACGAAGGTGCATTTCGTCCTTGGCGAACCAGAAAAGGATTCACTATTGGCATCGGTGAGGGGAGGGATAGCGGGATGGGACGTCAGGGCGTTGATCCTCGATATCGTCGAGTCACGTTTTGCGGCCGTCGAGTCGGTTGTCGCTACACCCAATCCGGTTCCGGTCAATCAGTTGGTGACGATGACCGCGCAGATCGTCGACAAGCAATCGCGAAAACCCATGCCATTCAGAAAAATTCTGGTGTCACGCAACAATGCGCCCTTTATCGAGGGGCTTACCGACAGAGAGGGGAAATACACCAGCATTGGCAGGCCTGTGCAGGTGCCGCAAGTCATGTCCCTGACGGTCAAGGTCGAAAATCCTGACGGTTCTTCGGACACTGGCAGCGTACAGGTCGAGGTGGTGACTTGATCAAAGCGCCGCACTTCTTTTCCAGCTCAGATACTGCGTCACCAGTTCGGCCCCCAGCTCCGCAGGCCGGACATCCACCACCGGAACGCCATGAGCGCTCAACCGCTCATGGAGTTCTGCCCGCTCATTCAGGTAATTCACTGTCCCGCAGTAGGCCAGCGCCTCCGGCAGGGTCTGCACCGGTGTCTGGCGTAACGTATCCAGCGTCTCTTCGCGCAGACTGGCCACCAGCACCCGGTGTTGTGCGCTCAGGCGTTTGACCGCGCTCAGCAGTCCATCGTCATCCTCATCGCGCAGGTTGGTCACCAGTACCACTAGTGCCCGACGCTTCTGGCGACTCAGCAGTTGATTGGCGGCGGCCTGATAATCGGCAGGGCGCTGCGTGCTGTCGAGGTCATAAACCGTGTTGAGCAGCACGTTCAGTTGCCCGGTGCCTTTGACCGGCGCGAGATGGCGTGGCTGTTCACTGGCGAAGGTACTCAAACCCACTGCATCGCCCTGACGCAGGGCCACGTAACTGAGCAGCAGGCAGGCATTGAGCGCGTGGTCGAAGTGCGACAGTTCATCGTCCTGGCTGCGCATGCGTCGGCCGCAGTCGAGCAGGAAGATGATTTGCTGGTCGCGCTCGTCCTGATACTCACGGGCAATCGGCGTGCGTTGGCGCGCGGTGGCTTTCCAGTCGATCTGACGCAGACTGTCGCCTTCACGGAATTCGCGCAGTTGGTGAAATTCCAGGCCCTGACCGCGCCGTTGCCGCTGACGTACGCCGAGCTGGCTGAGCCAGTTGTCGACCGCCAGCAACTCACCGCCGTAAAGCCGGGCGAAGTCGGGGTAGACGCGGGTCTGGTCGCTGACGTCGAGCAGGCGTTTGCCTGACCACAAACCCAAGGGGCTGGGCAGACTTGTTTCGCAGTGGGCGAAGCTGAAATGACCACGCTTGAGTGGGCGCAGACGATAGCCGAGCAGGCTGCGCTGGCCGGGTTGCAATTCAATCGACAGCGGCAGGTGTTCGAAACTCAAACCTTCTGGCGGGTGATCGAACAGTTCAATGCGCATCGGCTCGCTGAAGTCATGTTCGACTTCCAGACGCACCTCACCCCAGCGGCCAAGCGCCAGACTGCCGGGCATCTGCCGTGTGATGCGCGGTGTTGGCAGGCGTTGCAGGCGCAGCGCATCCAGTACCGCCAGGGCCAACAGCGCCAGCAGCAAGCCCCAGTTGATCGAGATCAGGCTCGCCGGGATCTCGATCTCCAGTGCGCGCAATGTACCGAGGACAATGCCGATAAGCAGCAGCAATGTCAGCCAGATCAACAACAGGCGTGAGGGTTTCACAGACGCGGCGCCGGGACTTGGTCGAGCAATTGCGCGAGCACCTGATCGACCTGCAAACCTTCGATGTCCAGCTCCGGGGCGATGCGTACGCGATGGCGCAGCACGGCCAGCGCACAGCCCTTGATATCGTCGGGAATCACGAACTCGCCACCGCGCAACAAGGCGCGGGCGCGGGCGCAACGCACAAGGGCAATCGAGGCGCGCGGCCCGGCGCCGAGGGTCAGTCCCGGCCAGGTGCGGGTGCTGCGCGCCAGGCGCACGGCGTAATCAAGCACCTGATCGTCCAGCGGCAGATCACTGGCGATGCGTTGCAGGGCTTGCACGTCCTTGGCCTGCAACACGGTGCGCAACGGTTGCACATCGAGCATGTCGGCGCGGGTCGAGCGGCAGACCTGGCGCACCATGTTCAGCTCCTGATCGGCGTCGGGGTAGTCCATGCGCACTTTGAGCATGAACCGGTCGAGCTCGGCTTCCGGCAGCGGATAGGTGCCTTCCTGTTCGATCGGGTTTTGCGTGGCGAGGACCATGAACGGTTGCGCGATCGGCAGGGCGCGACCTTCGAGCGTGACCTGGCGCTCCTGCATCGCTTCGAGCAAGGCTGCCTGGGTTTTCGCCGGGGCGCGGTTGATCTCATCGGCCAGCAACAGGTTGGTGAACAATGGGCCTTTTCGCAGCTTGAACTGCTCGGTTTGCAGGTCGTACACGGCGTGGCCGGTGACGTCACTGGGCATCAGATCCGGGGTGAATTGAATCCGCGCAAACTCGCCACCGAAGCAGCGGGCCAACGCCCTTACCAACAGGGTTTTACCCAGCCCCGGCACGCCTTCGAGCAGCACATGACCGCCGGCGATGAGCGCCGTCAGCACATCATCGATCACCTGGTTCTGGCCGATCAGGGCCTTCTGCAATTCGCCGCGTACTGCCTGCGCCAACTGGCTGGCACGCTGGCGTTGCTGGGCGGCGTGGCTGGCGCTGCCGGGCTCGATCTGTTCGGTCATAGCGTGTTCCTCAGGGTTTGCAGGTGGGCGACCTGGCGGCAGAAATCGGCGCTGGACAAGCGTCGATCCGGCACCGGGCTCAGGGCCTGGCTGATAGCGCGGGTGGGTTGCCGGGTCAGGCGCGATAACGCCAGCCATTGTTCGGCAACGTTCAATTGGTCAAAGCCGGGATGGCGGCGGCGGGCGCGACGCAGCACATCCTGTTGCAGTGCTTGCAGCAGCGCTTGCTGGCCGTTGTGGCGCAACAGGAAATCGGCGCTGGCGCGCAGATGTTCGTGCAATTGCCGACGTCCACTCGGGGCGGGTAATTGCAGTGGGCCGTGGCGTACGCCGACGTGCCAGAGCCACAGTCCGATCAACCCGAGCAAAGCGACGATGGCTTGCGGAAAGTAGCGCCAGAGCAAGGTCAGCAGGCCATCGTGCCCGGTGTTGTAAATCAACGTGACGTCGGTATCGGCGCACAAATACCAGAGCAGCCAGGCGTTGTCGTATTGGCTGATGGCTTTGCTCTTCCACAACTCTGCGTCGGTGACCACAGTGATCGTGCCAAGGCTGTAGGGCAGTTGCATCATGTGCGTCGCCTTGGCGCTGTTGGCCCAGGCTTGCGCAAGATTCTTCGGGTCGTCGAGGTGGAAGTCGGTGTCGAAACCGGCGTAGGCCGGTGCGTCTTCGTCTTCCAGATAGAGCTTGGTCAGTTTCGGGAAGCGCTCTGGCTCAATGTCGTCGGGCAAGTCTTTCAGATCCTTGCTCAGGGATTGATGCAGTTGCACCCGATCGAGCAACAGGTCGTTACTCTGTTTTGTCTGCTCGTCCCACAGCGATTCGGCGACGAACACCAGCCGCCCGCCGGCCCGCGTCCAGTTCAGGATCTGATCGACCTGACGCGGAGTCATGCGAGAGCGGTCGTTGAACAGCAGAAGCGTATGCCGGCGCGGATCGATATCGGGGAGCACCGCAAGGCTTTCGGCATGGCTGACGTTGAGGCCACGCTCACGCAAGAACAGCTCGGCTGCCAGATAAGGATTGGCTTGCGCAGCGGGCGAGGGGCCGTGATCGACTTCTTCCTGATAAGGCTTGGCCTTGAGATAGAGGAAAACGCTTAACGTGCCGAGCAACAGCACGATTGACGCGCCGACCCACCACAGTGTCCGGCGACTCAACGGGCGGCTCCGGGGCCGAACAGGGCGCGCCAGCCATCGCACAATTCCTGTTGCAGTTGTGCAGTCGGCACGCGATGCCCGTAGGCCATGTTTTGCCAATGGGTGGTCAGGCTGCGGCTGAAGGCAAGCAGTTCCGGGCGCTGCAATTGCTCAACGTGCGCCAGCACCTGAAGTTCGGTGTCGGCGGGTTTCAGGCTCAGATCGAAGTCATGGAGCAAATGGCTGAGCAGCCCTCGATAGAGCAGGCCCAACGCTGCACGGGGTTGGCTTTGCCAGAGGTGTTCGGCGCTGGCGGCAATGTCGTCAGGCAAAGTGTCGCGATTCAGGTCCAGGCCAAAGGCCTGCTGTGGCAACGCGCGTTTTGGTTTGGCAGGCAGTCTCGGGCGGCGGCTGACGAAGGCTTGGAGATATTCGCGATAACGCCAGATCAGCCAGCCGAACGCAGTAATGATCGCGCCCCACAACAACACTTCAATAATCTTCGCCAGCACGTTGAAGTGTTGCCCGTCGAGCCAGCTCAAGAGGGTTTTCAGCCACTGCGGTGCGTCACCGGGTTTTTGTGCTGTGGCAGGTTTCGCCTGGTCGTCGCCAAAACGGTAGCGGGTAACGGACTCCTTGTTTTTGAACGGAGGTTGTTCAAGCAACGCCTTGATACTGTCCCGTGATGCCTGACTGGTCAGCGGTTGATTCAACAAGCGCGGTGCCTGCGGACTGTCATCAGGCTCGGCCGCCCAGGTCGGTGGCACACTCGGCAGCACCAGACAGACCGCCAGCAGCAGCCCCAACACACTGGCGTTAAGGCGTTGGCGCAAGCGGCGGAACACCAGTTCGATGTCCCACGCTTCCAGTTGCGTACGCCGGTTCAGATAAAGGCTGAAGCCGCAGGCGACATAAATCGGTTCCCACACCACCAGCACCAGCGCATAGAAGGCATTGGTCAGATGTTCGAGCCAACGCCACTGGTTATCCGCTGCGAGAATCAGCGACTGCCAGTCCCAATCCGTTTCGATTTGCTGTGGCAGCAGCATGTAGAACAGCACCATCAGGCCGATCCACAGCGCGGTTTCCAGGTGCACGCCGATGAGGGTCAACCACTGCGCGGCACCGGCGTTGCGTTGCAGGAGCACGTGCAGGCGTTGTTGTCTGGCGCTGCCATCGAGGCCTTCGAGTTGCACCACCGGCAGCAGAAAGCTGCGGCTGAAACTCAGACGGCGCCAGGTCAGGCTGGCCAGCAGTTGCGGTTTGAGCAGGCGCGGCCATTCGCGCAAGGCTTGTTTAAGTGTCGGCGTTTCGCCAAACAGCGCTTTCGACAGGATGTACAACGGCAGGCGTTCGTACGCCGGTTTCAGCCACCAGAAGATAAACACTGCCAGCGACGGCGAATCCCAAAACAACACGCTGAGCAAAGCGAACAGCGGCAAAGTGACGATGGCCCAACTGGTCATGAGCAAGCGTCGATGTTGTTGACACATCAGTACGCCAAGATCCATGGCTTCCCAGGTCGTGCGCGGGCGGATCACCACGGTGGCATCACTCAGGCGCATGGCGTGTCCTTCCGGCGAACAGCAGATAGCACGCGACCAACGTCCAAAGCCCGGCGCCGACCAGATATTTGGTCAGTGGCGCGACGCCGGTTTTCGACGACCAATAGGCTTCGATGAACGCGGCAATCAACAGGAACAACATCACGCCGCAGACCAGCAACACGCTTTTGCGCGCCGCCCGCTTCAGCGCTTCGCTGCGGCTCAGCCGTGCGGGTGCGATCAAGGCCCAGCCGAGTTCCAGGCCGGCGGCCCCGGCGAGGGCGATGGCGGTGAGTTCAAAGGCGCCATGGGCAATGACGAATGACCAGAAGGTCTGACCGAAACCGATCTCGCTCAGGTGTCCGGCCACCGCGCCGATGACCATGCCGTTGTAGAACAGAAAGAACGCGCTGCCCACGCCCATCAACAAGCCGCTGGCGAAGGTCTGAAAGGCAATGCCGATGTTGTGCATCACGTAGTAACCGAACATCACCCAGTCTTCGCTGGCCGCACGCTCGGCGGGGCGCCCGAGATGGCCGGCGACCGGGTCGTACATGCCTTGCATCTCGCGCACCTGATCGGCGGGGATCAGGTTGTAGACCAGTTCGGGAAACACATACACCAACATGCCGACGCCGATCAGGCTGCCAAAAAACAGCAGGCTGGCGACCAGTACGAAGGGCCATTCGGCACGTACCAGCCTGGGAAAGTCGGCGAGGATGAAACTCAGCAGATTGGCGCCTAGACGGCTGCGATGACGGTACAGCTGTTGATGTCCGCGCAGCACGTGTTGTTGCAACGAATCAATGAGGAAACTGCTGTAGCCGCGTACCTGTGCCAGCGCCAGATGTTGGCAGAGGCGCCGATAGGCCTTGGGAAAACCGGCGACTTGCGAAGTGTCCTTGCCGCGTTCAAGGCGTTCTAGGGCCAGCGCAAAACGCTCCCACTCGGCCTTGTGACGCGCTTCGAAAAGGCTTTGTTTCATGTCGGGCCCAACAAGCCGCGAGCGATGCCGTTAAGTTCGGTCACAGCCTTGGGCGCGGAAATATGCAGTGGCTGAGCAAGCAGCGAAGCCAGTTCATTGACCCGTGCTGGCGATAGTTCACCTTGGCGTTCGGCAAAGCCAAGCACGGCGCGCTGTTCGGTGAGTGTCAGGGGGACAGGTGAGCGCCGGGGCTCGGCATCAGGCAGTTGCGCACGGGTCAGCGGACGTTCGCTGTAGACCACCAGTGTGCCGGCAGCGATGTCGCCGAGGCGTTTGAAAGTCGGGTGTTGCAGGCAACTGAGGGTGCCGAGGAAGTAGCCGAAGGGCAGCAGATCGACAAAACGCAGCAGGTTGCGCAGCAGGGAGGCCGACCAGCCAATCGGGGTGCCGTCGTCGTGCACCACGCGCAGGCCCATCCATTGTTTCCCCGGCGAGCGGCCCTGGCGCAGCACTTCGAACAACACCATGTACCACCAACTGATGGCGAACAGCAGCAACGAACCCAGGCCTATGCCGAGCTTGCCGAAAAACGCCAGGGCGATGAACAGCACGCCCATGATCACACCGCGCAGAGCCAGATCGATCGCGAAAGCCACGGCACGCACCATCAGCCCGGCCGGGCGCAACGGCAGGTCGATGCCTTCCGGCGTTTCGACCTGATGCCGCGTATCCAGCGGCGGGGCCAGCGGTGCTTTCCTTGGCGGTGCTGTGGGCTCGAGCATGGGCTACCTGATGTTCGCCTGTTCGGGGTGCAAGTGAGTCCGATGCTAGCAGCCTCTCGGGGGAAAACGACATAACTATGTATTGCACATCGTAAAGCGCGAAGTGTTTGAATGACGCGAGGCTGGCCGCGAGCGCGGTCGAGCGCCTAGACTTTGCCGATCTTCAGTTCAGGAACCGCCCGTGACTTCAATCTTCTGGTACGACTACGAAACCACTGGCATCAACCCGCGTAACGACCGCCCGTTGCAGGTGGCCGGGATCCGCACCGACCATGCGCTCAACGAAATCGACGAGCCGGTCAATCTTTATTGCCAGCCCAGTGAAGACATCCTGCCGCATCCGGCGGCGTGCGCGATCACCGGCATTACCCCGAGCCAGCTCGCCGAAAAGGGCTTGAGCGAAGCTGATTTCATGACTCGCGTGCATGCCCAACTGGCGGCTCCGGGCACCTGTGGCGCCGGTTACAACACGCTGCGCTTCGACGACGAGATGACCCGTTACAGCCTGTATCGCAATTTCTTCGACCCGTACGCCCGGGAGTGGCAGGGCGGCAACAGCCGCTGGGATCTGATCGATGTGGTGCGCGCCGCCTATGCGTTGCGTCCCGACGGACTGGTCTGGCCGACCGATGACGAAGGCCGGGTGACACTCAAGCTCGAGCGTCTGACGGCCGCGAACGATATCGATCACGGGCATGCCCACGAAGCGCTGTCGGATGTGCGCGCGACCATCGCACTGGCCCGGTTGATCCGCGAAAAACAGCCAAAACTCTATGACTGGTTGTTCCAGTTGCGCAGCAAGCAAAAAGTCATGGATCAGATTCGTCTGTTGCAACCCATGGTGCATGTCTCCGGGCGTTTCTCGGCGGCCCGCAGTTATATCGGCGTGGTGCTGCCACTGGCCTGGCACCCGAAAAACCGCAATGCCCTGATCGTCTGTGACCTGCACCTCGACCCGCAGGGGTTGCTGGATCTGGACGCGCAAACCCTGCGCCAGCGTTTGTACACGCGTCGCGAGGATTTGCCGGAAGGCGAGTTGCCGGTGCCGCTCAAGCTGATTCACATCAACCGTTGTCCGGTGGTAGCGCCGCTTGCGGTTTTGCGCACGCAGGATCAGCAACGTCTGGGGCTGGATATGGCGTTGTATCAACAGCGAGCACTGCGGCTAACTGACGCACAACAAGTTTGGAAAGATAAAGTTGCGCAAATTTATGTCAGCGAAGATTTCATTCCGAGCGAGGATCCGGAACAACAGTTGTACGACGGATTTATCGGTGACCGCGATCGACGTCTATGTGAGCAAGTGAGGACCGCTGATCCGGCGCAACTAGCGCAAGAGCAATGGCCTTTCGATGACGAACGTTTGCCTGAATTACTCTTTCGATATCGCGCGCGTAACTTTCCCGAGACGTTGAATTTCGAAGAGCAAGAGCGCTGGAGAATATTTTGCCAGCAACGTTTGTCCGCACCTGAATGCGGCGCGCCGAATACCTTGAAGTCTTTTACAGAAGCGGCAGAGCAGTGGTCGGTTAATGCCACGCCGATGCAGAGTGAGGTGCTCAATGAATGGCAGAATTATGTCCAGGCATTGCGCAAACGTTTGAATCTTTGAAATCGAACATGACCGGGCTTAAATGCCGGGCATAAAAAAACGCCAGCATTCGCTGGCGTTTATTTTTTCGCGGATCGCTCTGCGAAGGCGTTGCGGCTTAGCCCAGCAGGGTAGCCCAGCCTTCAACCACGTCACCGCCCCACTTGGCTTTCCACTCTTTCAGAGTTTTGTGGTTGCCACCTTTGGTTTCGATGACTTCGCCGTTGTGCGGGTTTTTGTATTGTTTAACTTTGCGAGCACGCTTGGTGCCGGTAGTTTTTACTGCGCCGCCGCGTACTGCTTTGGTTTTTGCTTCCGGGTCCAGCAGCGCGATGATGTCACGCAGCGATTTGGAGTATTCGCCCATCAGGGTGCGCAGTTTGCCTTCGAATTCCAGCTCGGCTTGCAGTTTGTCGTCTTGGGACAGGTTCTTCAAACGGGCTTGCAGCTCTTTGATAGCTTCTTCGGTGGCGCGATATTCGTTGATCAAGGACATGATTACTACCTTAGTAGAGTGCGGGATGGCAGGGGGACAGTGCCGCAATAATAGTCAGGCTGTTTCATCAAGTAAACATTTAACCGGGGTTTTTATTTAAATTAGTTACGAGAAACTGCCCTCTATTGATTATTCAGTTAAATAATGTGATCCAGTCATCACAGATATTCACAGTTGCCTGATCGAGCGATGCCACAGGAGCAGCGCCAGCCTGACGCTTACTCATCAAGAATCCGAATCGGCCGAGCCTGGCTCGGACCGGCGCTGATCAATACTGCAGTTTTCCTGCGCAGCCGCTAGAATGGCGGCCTTTGCGAAGTTCTGGAGTTTCCCCTCATGCGCACTTTTCGGCTGGTGATATCTTGCCCGGACCGCGTTGGCATCGTTGCCAAAGTCAGTAATTTTCTGGCAGCCCACAACGGCTGGATCACCGAAGCGAGCCACCACTCGGACAATCAAGTGGGCTGGTTCTTCATGCGTCACGAAATTCGTGCCGATTCGCTGCCTTTCGGTATTGAAGTACTGCGCGAGAAGTTTGCGCCGATTGCCGAAGAATTCTCGATGGACTGGCGCATCACCGACACCGAGCAGAAAAAGCGTGTTGTGCTGATGGCCAGCCGCGAATCCCACTGCCTCGCTGACTTGTTGCACCGCTGGCACAGCGATGAACTGGACTGTGAAATCTCCTGTGTGATTTCCAACCACGATGACCTGCGCAGCATGGTCGAGTGGCACGGCATTCCTTACTACCACGTCCCGGTCAATCCGCAGGACAAGCAACCGGCCTTCGACGAAGTGTCGCGTCTGGTCAAGCAGCACGATGCCGAAGTGGTGGTGCTGGCGCGTTACATGCAGATCCTGCCGCCAGACATGTGCCGCGAATACGCGCACAAGGTCATCAACATTCACCACAGCTTCCTGCCGTCGTTCGTCGGCGCCAAGCCGTATCACCAGGCGTCGTTGCGTGGCGTGAAGCTGATCGGCGCGACCTGCCACTACGTGACCGAAGAACTGGACGCCGGTCCGATCATCGAGCAGGACGTAGTCCGCGTCAGCCACAGCGACAGCATCGAAGACATGGTGCGTTTCGGCCGTGACGTCGAGAAGATGGTCCTGGCTCGTGGCCTGCGCTATCACCTCGAAGATCGCGTGCTGGTGCACGGCAACAAGACCGTGGTGTTCTGATCGAACTCACGCAGGCTTGAAAAACCAAGGGTCTGGGCGTTCAATCGCTCAGACCCTTGTTCATTCAAGCCCCGAGGAAATGCCCATGAGTGATCCACTGGACAAAGCCACTTCCAAAGCACCGGCAACGTTGGGCGAGGGTTGTTTGAGTCGATATGATCCCGAGGACATGAGCCCTGAGGATGGTACCGAGTTTCCCGGTGCTGCCGAGTTGTGGGAACAACTCAAGGAACAGGAGCAGGACGACGTCAAGAAGCCTGTCTGACGTTCATCAGCTTCTTCAACAGTGGCCGCCCCAGCATCAACAGAAATACCGGGCCGCCCACCACCAGATAGAAGTAATACGTCACCACCCGCCAAATCAGAATCGCCGCCGCTGCGGTGGATTTCCCTACCATCGGCGCCAGCAGCGCTGCCGACGTCAACTCCGCCGCCCCGGCTCCGCCCGGCAGCAGACTGAATTGCCCGGCCCCGAGCGAAAGCATCTGCACCAGAAAACTCCACGCCCACTGCAAGTCGGCGCCCAACCCGCGCAGCGCCAGATACAGCACGCTGTATCGCAGCAACCAATGCACGCAGGTCAGGGCGAATACTTTGATCAATGTTTGCCAAGGCAACTTCAGGGTGTCGGTGAACGCGGCAAGAAAATGCAACAACTTGCGCGCCCAGCGACGGCGGGTGCTGGCCTTGACGTTCATCCTTGCCAACAGGCGACCGCTCAGGCGAATCAAGGCGCGGTGATAACGCGCAACCAGCACGCAACTGAACAAACCGCCGAACAATGACACCGCACTGACGCTCAGCAACCACTCCAGTCGATCACTGAGGTGCTGGAACAACGCATAGATCAGAATCCCGCTGAGGGCGCAGAGAAAGAACAGCAAGTCGCTGAGCTGATCCATGGCAAACACCGCGCTGCCCCGGGCCGGACGTACGCCGCAGCGCGCCAGCAGGGCCATGATCGTCAGCGGTCCGCCACTGCCGCCGGGTGTTGCGCAATAGGCGAATTCGGCGGCCATGACCACGCCAAGACTTTTCAGTGGCGTGACGCGCTCGCGTTGATCCCCGAGCAGCAAGCGCAGGCGCAGGGTATTGATGCCCCAGCACAGCAGAATCATGCCGAACATGATCAGCAACCAGTGCAAAGGGAAACTTTGCAGCCGCGCCCAGGTTTCACCGCCACCCAGCACAACGGGGATCAGCACCGCCGCAAGCAGGCCGATGAGCAACAGAAGGCTGCGACTCATGCGGCGCATTCCTGGTGACCGTGCTGTTGCGCAAGCCAGTTGATTTTGCTCATCGGTACGCGTCCTTCGGCCAGCAAGCGTTCAAGGGTGTGTAACCAGTAATCACGGGAGAAACCATGGCGCATGTCCACAGGGTGCAAGCCTAGCCGAATCACCGGTGCCTGGCGCCAGCGCTGTTGACGCTGCTCGCTGACGATTTTCGACAAGCCACGGCGCCAGGCACTGCGGGCGCTCCAGACCAGACCGGGGACGTCGATAGCGCTGAAATCCGGCAAACGATAAAGATGTTGCGGATCACTGGTGTAGCTCAGCGGTAACTCGCGCAGGGCCTGGCGTGTGCCGTCGCTCATCAACCACGCCGGAGCGACGAAACCGTGCAGCGGCCAGTCATGGCGCTGGAAAACTTCGATGCCGTCGCGCAGGCGGGCGAGAGCGGTTTCCCGGGACAAACGATAGAACTCGCCTTCATGGGTATAAATACGGCGCATGAACCAGTCGCGCGGTGTTGTCGGGCGGGGCTCCTGGTCATCGTGAAAATAACCGTGCAGCGCCAACTCATCGCCACGGGCGACGCGCGTGTCGAGCATTCGACAAAATGCCGGGTGAGCGTCGAGGGTGTTGTGCCGGTGGAAGTTCGGTACGACCAGCCACGTCATTGGCACATTGCCCAATGCGTCGACCGCCTCGACAAACGGTTGGTAATCCGCCCACGTCGACGGTGCCACGTCGTGCAGTACCAGCAACACGGCGGGATTGTTCATCGATTCAACCATTGGCCACCCGCGGCAGTGTATGCCCAAGTACCGCGTGATAATGGCCCAGCAAACTGTCAACCACAGTGTCCCAGGCGTAGTGGGTTTCGACATGCTGGCGGGCCTGTGCGCCCAGTTTGCCGCAGCCGCGACTGAACAGTTCGCGCACGGCATTGGCCATCGCCTGCGGGTTGTTTGGCGCGCACAGCAGGCCGCAGGACTCCGTGACAATCTCTCCGAGCGCCCCGGCAGCCACCGCCACCACTGGAATGCCGCAAGCCATGGCTTCGAGGATCACCAGGCCAAACGTTTCCTGATCACCGGCATGGATCAACGCATCGGCACTGGCCATCAACTGCGCGACGCGTGGCGCGGGGCAGAATTCATCGATTACGCTGACGTTGTCCGGCACGGCCGTGGGCATCGACGAACCGACCAGCAGCAAGTGATAGCGCGGGCCGAGGCGTTGCATGCATTTGAGCAGTACCGGCAGGTTTTTCTCTTTCGAACCGCGCCCGGCAAAAATCAGCAACCGGGTGTCTTCGGCGATGCCCAGTTCTGCGCGCAGTTGCGGGTCGCGGGCGCTGGGGTGAAAGGTCTGCAGATCGACGCCCAACGGTTGCACGAAGACATTGCGTACGCCGAGGCCGCTGAGCTTGTCAGCCATGACCTGACTGGGCGCGAGCACTCGGTCGAAGTTGCCGTAAAGCCTGGTGACGTACGCCTCGATATTCGGCGTGACCCAATGGCCCATGCGATTGCTGATCAGCAATGGCAGATCCGAGTGATAGAAACCGATCACTGGCACATCCAGTTGCCGGCGGGCATCCAGTGCTGCCCAGGCAGTCAGGTAAGGGTCGCCGACCTCGATCAGGTCAGGCTGCAACCCCTGCAGGACATTGCGCCAAGGGGCGAGGCGAACGGGAAATCGATAACCTTTGCCGAAGGGCAGGGCGGGGGCGGGAACCGTGTAAACGCCATCGTGCTCGCTGAAGTGCGCGCCGGGAATCAACAGACTGTGGCGAATGCCGGGCTTGACGCTCAACCGGCGGTGTTTGGCATCCAGATAAGTCCGCACGCCACCGCTGGCCGGGGCGTAGAACATGGTGATGTCGGCGATGTGCACGGTGATCAACCCTCCGCTGCGTGGTTCTCCCTTGGTTGACCTTTATCAAGAATAGATGTTCGGTCGGGATTGCGCGGTGGGCTGAAGAGCTTCAGAGCGGAAGAGCCCCTCACCCTAACCCTCCCGAAACGTCGGACCGCCCGGAGGGAGAGGGGACTGACCGTGGTGGATGTTGGAGGTACGCCGACTTGAGAGACCTGAGTCGAACTCAGGTTCTGAAAAGCATGAAGATCTGCTCCCTTTCCCCCTCGCCCCCTTGGGGGCGGTCCGACGTTTCGGGAGGGCTGGGGTGAGGGGGTAGGCTTTTGATCTTAGATGCGGAAGCTGCCAACCAACTGCTTCAGACGCGAAGCCTGCTGCTCCAGATCCGAACACGCCCGCAACGTCGCCTGCAAGTTCTCCACACCTTCCTGGTTCAGCGTATTGATCTCGGTGATATCGACATTGATCGACTCAACAACAGCGGTCTGCTCCTCGGTCGCCGTGGCCACCGACTGGTTCATCCCGTCGATCTCGCCAATGCGCTGCGTCACGCTGTTCAAGCGCTCCCCGGCGAGATTGGCAATTTCGACGCTGTCCTGACTGTGGCGCTGGCTGTCGCTCATGGTGCTCACCGATTCGCGGGCGCCGACCTGCAGCTCCTCGATCATCGTCTGCACTTGCTGCGCCGATTCCTGGGTGCGGTGCGCCAGATTGCGCACTTCATCCGCCACCACGGCAAAACCACGACCGGCCTCACCGGCGCGCGCTGCTTCAATCGCCGCGTTAAGCGCTAGAAGGTTGGTTTGCTGGGAAATACTGGTGATCACTTCGAGAATCTGACCAATGTTCACGGTTTTGCTGTTCAGCGACTCGATATTGCTGCTCGACGCACTGAGCATGCTCGACAGCTGATTCATCGCTTTAATGCTGCGATCCACCACTTGCTGGCCGTCTTCAGCCAGACCGCGAGCGTCGCTGGCCTGATTCGAGGCTTGCGCGGCGTTGCGGGCGATTTCCTGCGCGGCGGCGCCGAGCTGGTTGATCGCCGCGGCGACACTGCTGGTGCGCGAAGCTTGCTGATCGGAGTTGTACATCGACGAGTTCGACGCAGCGACCACGCGCAGGGCGACTTCGTTAACCTGACCGGTGGCCGACGACACTTCGCGGATCGAGGTGTGAATGCGCTCGACGAACCGGTTGAACGCAGTACCGAGGCTGCCGAATTCATCGTTATTGACGATGGTCAGGCGTTTGGTCAGGTCGCCCTCGCCATCGGCGATGTCTTCCATGGCGCGGGTCATCACGTGCAACGGCTGGATCAGAATACGGATCAGCATGCCGAGCAGGGCGATGATGATCGCCACCGCAATTACCGTGGCAATCACTGCCGAGGTGCGGAACTGGCTGAGCATCGCGAAAGCCTGATCCTTGTCCACCGACAGACCGATGTACCAGTTCACCGACGGCAGACCTTTGATCGGCGCGAAGGTGACAATGCGCGTCTTGCCGTCGACGGTGACTTCGCTGAAGTCGCTGCTGATGCGCGGGGTGTCCTGCGGATAGGCTTCCTTCAGTGATTTCATCACGAGGGCCTTGTCCGGGTGCACGAGGATCTTGCCGTCGGCGCTGACCAGGAATACATAACCCATGCCGTCGAAATCCCGGGCGGCGAGGGTGTCGACCAGCGATTGCAGGCTCAAGTCGCCGCCAACCACACCGACGCTCTGGCCGGCCTTTTTCGAGGCGGTGGCAATGGAAATGATCAGCTGGCCGGTGGCGGCGTCGATGTACGGTTCGGTCAGGGTCGAGGTGCTGCTGCTCTCGGCACCTTTATACCAAGGGCGCACGCGCGGATCGAAACCGTCGGGCATCTTCGTATCCGGGCGGATAGTGAAGTGGCCGGTGGCATCGCCCAGATAGGTGGCCATGAACGTCGAAGTCAGGGTTTTCTGTTCCAGCAGACTGGCGACGTTGGCGGGCTCAGGGTTGATGGCGATGTTCTGGGCCGCGTTCTCGATCAGCAGAATCCGGCCGCTGAGCCAGGTCTGGATACTGCCGGCAGTGACCTCGCCCATTTCGTTGAGGTAGTTGTTCAGGTCATCGCGGATCGCATTGCGCTGCAACCAGTCGTTGTACGCCGTAAACGAGGCGAAGGCGGCGATGACGATAAGGGCGGCGGCAAGCAAAATTTTATGGCTGAAGCGCAGATTTTTGTTCATGGCTTGGGGTTCCGCTAAGGTCTTAATGTCCAGGGCGTGCTTTTATAGAAGCGCGCAAAATGGGCAAGGGTGAAAACAAGCTGATATTTCCGTCTCTCCTTAGGGAAATGTCCGGCGTGACTTGTGGTCGGGGTCTCTCACTCCTCTTTATCGGCCATGCGCAATCAAAGATTAACCATTGGGTGACAAAATGCCTGACTCCTCGCAACTCGTAATCGGCGCCGATCTCGCAGGCCAACAGATTGCTCAGGCCATGCGCCTGGCCAACCGCCACGGACTGGTCGCGGGCGCCACCGGAACCGGTAAAACCGTCACTTTGCAGCGTTTGGCCGAAGCGTTCAGCGACGCTGGGGTCGCGGTGTTTGCCGCGGACATCAAGGGCGATCTGTGCGGCCTCGGTGCGGCCGGCAACCCGCAGGGCAAGGTTGCCGAGCGTATCGCCGGGATGCCGTGGCTCAATTACAAGGCGCAGGCTTATCCGGTGACGCTGTGGGGTATCCACGGTGAGTCCGGTCATCCGCTGCGCACCACGCTGAGCGAAATGGGCCCGCTGCTGATCGGCAGCCTGCTGGAACTGACCGACAGTCAGCAGTCGGCCCTGTACGCAGCCTTCAAGGTCGCCGATCGTGAAGGTTTGTTGCTGCTGGATCTGAAGGATCTGAAAGCGCTGCTCAATCACCTCAAGGACAATCCGCAACTGCTGGGCGAAGACGCGGCGTTGATGACCACCGGCTCCAGTCAGGCGCTGTTGCGGCGCTTGGCGATCCTCGAGCAGCAGGGCGCCGAAGCCTTGTTTGGCGAACCGGCACTGCAACTGGAAGACATTCTGCAACCGACCGCCGACGGCCGTGGGCGCATTCACTTGCTCGACGCCAGCCGTCTGGTGCACGAGGCGCCGAAGGTCTACGCGACGTTCTTGTTGTGGCTGCTGGCCGAGTTGTTCGAGCAGTTGCCGGAGCGCGGCGATGCCGACAAACCGCTGCTGGCGCTGTTTTTCGATGAGGCGCATTTGTTGTTCGGCGATACACCGAAGGCCTTGCAGGAGCGACTTGAACAAGTGGTGCGCCTGATCCGTTCCAAAGGCGTTGGTGTGTATTTCGTCACGCAATCGCCGGCGGACTTGCCGGATGACGTGCTGGCGCAGCTCGGCCTGCGCATCCAGCATGGCTTGCGCGCCTTTACCGCCAAAGAGCAGAAATCCCTGCGCGCAGTGGCGGACGGCTTCCGACCGAATCCGGCATTCGACAGTTTGTCGGTGCTGACCGAGTTGGGAATTGGTGAGGCGCTGGTGGGCACGCTGACCGAGAAAGGCACGCCGGAAATGGTTCAGCGCGGGCTGGTGGCGCCGCCGCAATCGCGAATCGGGCCGTTGACCGAGACCGAACGCACGTTGCTGATTGCCGGCTCGCCGTTCAAGGGGCGCTATGACAAGCCGATCGACCGCGAGTCGGCGTATGAAATTCTGATGGGGCGTAAAGGGCTGGCGCCGGAGGCCGAGGTGCCAGCGGGTAAGCCAGCAGTTGAAGAGCCGAGCCTGGCCGACAGGGCAGGGGAGTTTCTCGGGACGGCAGCCGGGCAGGCGCTGAAGTCGGCGATGCGCCAGGCTGCCAATAACCTTGGCAAACAACTGGTGCGCGGTTTGATGGGCTCATTACTCGGAGGCAGCAAACGCCGCTAAAAGCAAAGATCGCAGCCTGCGGCAGCTCCTACAGGAGAATTGCGTTTCATCTGTAGGAGCTGCCGCAGGCTGCGATCTTTTGATTTTGCTTCAGGTTTTGGCCTTGGCGTGTGCCGCCAGGCGCTCCAGCGCCGCGCGCAAACCCGGATCACTGATCCCGTCCGCCGTGGCCTGAATTGTCGCCGCTGCATCCGTGGACAAGTCCATCGTGTGCCCGACTGCCCCGCGTTGAACCGTCGGCGGCTGCACCTTGAACAGAATCCGCGTCAGACTCGCGAACTCGTCGAACATCTGCAATTGCCGCTGCAGGCGTTTTTGCTGGTAGCGCAGGCGTGTGGCCCAGTGACCATCGGTGACAATCAGCAACAGACTGCCTTCACGCCACGAGGCCACATGGCAATGTTCCCGGGCGGCAGGTTGCAGTTGACTTTCGAGCAGACGCTGCAAATGCCCCAGTCGTTGGGCATGGCCGAGGATGGCTTTGAGCGGCTTGGCTTCGCGTAGCAAAACGGCGGGTGCTCTGGCCGTAAGAGGGCGAAATGCCATGATCGAACACCTGAAGTAACAGAAACGCCATGGTAGCAGAAAGCACCCCTTTCACTCGCCCATTGCTTTTGCCCCCGCTTTACCCATTAAATCAACGACTAACTTCTGCCTTGTATGACTTGAAGTTGAGCAAAACGCCCCTATTTTAAGTGAGCCCCGTCAAAGCGCAGTGCCAGCATCGTGGAACATCGCCACTTTCCTCACTTCCGTTTCCGGGTAGAATGCTCGTTCGCATGCGGCCATGAGGGCTGCACGGGCGACGCTCACGGGGCCGCCCTCCATCCCTTTAGTGTGGAAGATCCTGCCGATATGTTTGCGCCTTTGTTAAAGAAACTTTTTGGAAGCAAGAACGAGCGTGAAGTCAAACGCATGCTCAAGACGGTGCAGCTCGTCAATGCCTTCGAAGAGCAAATGGTGGCCCTTTCGGACGATCAATTGCGCGCCAAGACCGAAGAGTTCAAGGCCCGCATCGCCAAAGGGGAAACCCTCGACAAGCTGTTGCCAGAAGCCTTTGCGGTCGCCCGCGAAGCCGGCAAGCGCATCATGGGTATGCGCCACTTCGACGTGCAGCTCGTCGGTGGCATGACCTTGCACGAAGGCAAGATCGCCGAAATGCGCACCGGTGAGGGTAAAACCCTCGTAGCGACCCTGGGTGTTTACCTCAACGCACTGTCCGGCAAGGGCGTGCACGTTGTGACGGTGAACGACTACCTGGCGCGTCGTGACGCCAACTGGATGCGTCCGCTGTATGAATTCCTCGGCCTGACCGTCGGCGTCGTGACGCCGTTCCAGCCGCCGGAAGAGAAACGTCAGGCATACGCCGCCGACATCACCTACGGCACCAACAACGAATTCGGTTTCGACTACCTGCGCGACAACATGGCGTTCAGCATGGAAGAAAAATTCCAGCGCGAACTCAACTTTGCCGTGATCGACGAAGTCGACTCCATCCTCATCGACGAAGCGCGTACCCCGCTGATCATCTCCGGTCAGGCCGAGGACAGCTCCAAGCTGTACATGGAGATCAATAAACTGATCCCGCAGCTGGAACTGCACGTTGAAGAAGTCGAAGGCGAAGTCACCAAGGCTGGCCACTACACCGTTGACGAGAAGACCCGTCAGGTCGAACTCAACGAAGCCGGTCACCAGTTCATCGAAGACATGCTCACCCGCGTCGGCCTGCTGGCTGAAGGCGAGAGCCTGTACTCGGCGCATAACCTGGGCCTGTTGACCCACGTGTATGCCGGTCTGCGTGCGCACAAGCTGTTCAATCGCAACATCGAATACATCGTGCAGGACGGCCAGGTCGTACTCGTCGACGAACACACCGGCCGTACCATGCCGGGTCGCCGTCTGTCCGAAGGCCTGCACCAGGCCATCGAAGCCAAAGAAGGCCTGAACATCCAGGCCGAGAGCCAGACCCTGGCCTCGACCACGTTCCAGAACTACTTCCGTCTGTACACCAAGCTGTCCGGCATGACCGGTACCGCCGACACCGAAGCGTTCGAATTCCACCAGATCTATGGTCTGGAAGTCATGGTCATTCCGCCGAACAAACCATTGGCGCGTAAAGACTTCAACGACCTGGTGTTCCTCACCGCCGAAGAGAAATACGCGGCGATCGTTACGGACATCAAGGAAAGCATGGCGGCCGGTCGTCCGGTGCTGGTGGGTACTGCCACCATCGAAACCTCCGAGCACATGTCCGCACTGCTCGTGAAGGAAGGCATCGAACACAAGGTTCTGAACGCCAAGTTCCACGAAAAAGAAGCCGAGATCATCGCGCAGGCCGGTCGTCCGGGCGCACTGACCATCGCCACCAACATGGCCGGTCGTGGTACCGACATCCTGTTGGGCGGTAACTGGGAAGTTGAAGTCGCATCGCTGGAAGACCCGACCCCTGAGCAGATTGCCCAGATCAAGGCCGACTGGCAGAAGCGTCACCAGCAAGTGCTCGAATCGGGCGGCTTGCAGGTGATTGCCTCCGAGCGTCACGAATCCCGTCGTATCGACAACCAGTTGCGTGGCCGTGCCGGCCGTCAGGGTGATGCCGGTTCGAGCCGCTTCTACCTGTCGCTGGAAGACAGTCTGATGCGCATCTTCGCGTCCGATCGAGTGAAGAACTTCATGAAAGCCCTGGGCATGCAGCCGGGCGAAGCGATCGAGCACCGCATGGTGACCAACGCGATCGAGAAGGCGCAGCGCAAGGTTGAAGGCCGCAACTTCGATATTCGCAAGCAACTGCTCGAGTTCGACGACGTCAACAACGAACAGCGTAAAGTGATCTATCACATGCGTAACACGTTGCTGGCCGCCGACAACATCGGTGAAACCATCGCCGACTTCCGTCAGGACGTGCTCAACGCCACCGTCAGCGCGCACATTCCGCCGCAATCGCTGCCAGAGCAGTGGGACGTGGCCGGTCTGGAAGCCTCGATTGCCAGCGATTTCGGCGTGACACTGCCGATCCAGCAGTGGCTCGACGAAGACGATCACCTGTACGAAGAAACCCTGCGCGAGAAGCTCATGACCGAGCTGATGGCGGCGTACAACGAGAAAGAAGACCAGGCCGGTGCCGACGCACTGCGCTCGTTCGAGAAACAAATCGTGCTGCGCGTACTGGACGACCTGTGGAAAGACCACCTGTCGACCATGGACCACCTGCGTCACGGTATCCACCTGCGTGGCTACGCTCAGAAAAACCCGAAGCAGGAATACAAGCGCGAGTCGTTCACGCTGTTCTCCGAGCTGCTCGATTCGATCAAGCGCGACTCGATCCGTGTGCTGTCGCACGTTCAGGTGCGCCGCGAAGATCCGGAAGCCGAAGAGCAACGTCTGCGTCAGGAAGCCGAAGCACTGGCCGCCCGCATGCAGTTCGAGCACGCCGAAGCGCCAGGTCTGGAGCAACCGGAAGTACTCGGTGAAGAGGTTGATGTAGCCCTCGCCACGGCCCCGGTTCGCAACGATCAGAAGCTGGGCCGCAACGAACTGTGCTACTGCGGTTCGGGCAAGAAATTCAAGCATTGCCACGGGCAGATCCAGTAAAACCCGTTTCAACTGCTGAAATACCCGCGCCGCGACCGGCTCCTGCCGTCGCGGCGTTTTGCCATTTAAACCACCGTCACTGCGCGTGGCGGTGCTGACATCATTGAGTAAGGAGCGCATTCATGGCTGTTGGTCTTGGTCCTTTGCCAACGTTGCACCCGGTTGCCGGTTTTGAACTCGGTATCGCCTCGGCCGGCATCAAGCGCCCCGGGCGCAAAGATGTCGTTGTGATGCGCTGCGCCGAAGGCTCGACCGTGGCCGGTGTGTTCACGTTGAACGCCTTTTGTGCCGCGCCGGTAATCCTGGCGAAGAAGCGCGTGCAGAACGCCGTGCGTTATTTGCTGACCAACACCGGCAATGCCAACGCCGGTACCGGCGAGCCGGGTCTGGCCGCTGCCGAGCGCACCACCGCCAGACTGGCCGAGCTGACCGGTGTCGATGCCAGTCAGATCCTGCCGTACTCCACCGGTGTGATCGGTGAGCCGCTGCCGGTCGAGAAGATCGAAGGCGCACTGCAAGCCGCGCTGGACGACCTGTCGGAAAACAACTGGGAAGCCGCTGCCACCGGGATCATGACCACCGACACTCTGCCGAAGGGCGCCAGCCGCCAGTTCGAGCATGACGGCGTGACCATCACCGTGACCGGCATCAGCAAAGGCGCGGGCATGATCCGTCCGAACATGGCGACCATGCTCGGCTACATCGCCACTGACGCCAACGTCTCCCGCGACGTGCTGCACAATTTGATGCTCGATGGCGCGAACAAATCGTTCAACCGCATCACCATCGACGGCGACACTTCGACCAACGACTGCTGCATGCTGATCGCAACCGGCAAGGCCGCACTGCCGGAAATCACCCGTGCCGAAGGCGAGCTGTTCGCCAAGCTCAAGCAAGCGGTGTTCGAAGTGTGCATGGACGTGGCCCAGGCCATCGTGCGTGACGGCGAAGGCGCGACCAAGTTTGTCACCGTGGAAGTGAATGGCGGCGGCAACCATCAGGAATGCCTTGACGTTGGCTACACCGTGGCCCACTCGCCGCTGATCAAGACCGCGCTGTTCGCCTCCGACCCGAACTGGGGCCGTATCCTCGCCGCTGTCGGCCGTGCCGGCGTGCCGGATCTGGATGTGAGCAAGATCGACGTGTTCCTCGGCGACGTGTGCATCGCCAGCCGTGGCGCCCGTGCGGCGACCTACACTGAAGCCCAGGGCTCGGCGGTGATGCAGCAGGAAGAGATCACCATCCGTATCGAGTTGGGTCGCGGCGATTGCAGCGAAACCATCTGGACCACCGACCTGTCGCATGAATACGTGAAGATCAACGCTGAATACCGCACCTGATCTAAAAGGTGGAGCGGGCTGCCGGCCTCATCGCGGGCAAGCCCGCTCCCACAGGGTTCTGTGGTGTACACAAAATTTGTGAGCGACCTCAATCACTGTGGGAGCGGGCTTGCCCGCGATGACGGACGAACAGACGCCAGAAATTCTGGATTGTTTCCCTGACAAGAAGGTACTCACCCATGTCCCTGCACCTGATCATCGGCGACAAACTACTTTCCTCCTGGTCCCTGCGCGCCGCCCTGGCCGTAGAGTTGACCGGCGCACCCTACAGCGAAGAGCTGATCAAACTCGGCAAGCCCGACACTCGTGAGCTGCTGCTCAAGCACTCGCCGACCGCCAAGGTCCCGCTGCTGCAAACCTCGCGCGGGACCATCGCTGACTCATTAGCCATCGCCGAATACCTCGCCGAGCAGTTTCCGTCCGAGCAACTCTGGCCGAGCGATATTTACGCCCGCGCCCAGGCCCGGTCCGCTTGCGCACAAATGCACAGCGGCTTTTTCGCCATGCGCAATCACATGCCGTTCAACCTCAGCCATGACGCACCGCTCAACCCGGTGCCGCCGGAAGTGAAGGTCGACATCGAACGCATGCTCGCGCTGTGGGCCGAGTGCCGTGCTGCCGCCACCGAAAGCGGTCCCTATCTGTTTGGTCGCGTCAGTCTGGCCGATGCGTTCTTCGCCCCGATTGCCGTGCGTCTGCGCACCTACCAAGTGCAGCTGCCGGCCGCCGACCAAGCCTATGTTGAAACCGTCTACCAATGGCCCGCCTTCAAAGCGTGGCAAAAGGCTGGACTGGAGGAGTTGATTCCGTGAAACGCGTACACGTCGCCGCTGCCGTCATCCGTGACGACAGCGGCAAGATCCTCATCGCCCGCCGCGCCGACACCCAGCATCAGGGCGGTCTGTGGGAGTTTCCCGGCGGCAAGGTCGAGGCCGACGAGTCGGTCGAAAGCGCGCTCTCTCGCGAATTGCACGAAGAGTTGGCCATCGTCGTTGGTGCCGCGCGACCGCTGATCAAAGTGCGTCACGATTACCCGGACAAGCAGGTGCTGCTGGATGTCTGGGAAGTGTCGGACTTCAGCGGCGAACCGCACGGTGCCGAAGGGCAGCCGTTGGCCTGGGTCACGGCGAAAGAACTGGCGAACTACGAGTTTCCGGCCGCCAACCAGCCGATCGTTGCCGCCGCGCGTTTGCCTGCGGAGTACTTGATTACGCCGGAGGACCTGGAAACCCCGGCTCTGCTGCGCGGAATCCAGAAGGCAATTGCCGGCGGGATCAAGTTGATTCAGCTACGTGCGCCGAATGGCTATGACCCCAAATACCGCGATCTGGCGGTCGATGCGGCCGGCCTGTGTGCGGGTAAGGCGCAGTTGATGATCAAGGGGCCGTTCGAGTGGCTCGGCGATTTCCCGTCTGCCGGCTGGCACATCACCTCCGCACAATTGCGTAAATACGCAGCGGCGGGGCGGCCATTGCCGGCGGAGCGCTGGTTGGCGGCGTCGTGCCACAACGCCGAAGAGCTGGCGCTGGCCGAGCAGATGGGCGTGGATTTCGTCACGCTGTCGCCAGTGCAGCCGACCTTGACGCACCCGGACGCGCGGCCGTTGGGCTGGGAGCAGGCTGAGGCGTTGATTGAAGGCTTCAGTAAGCCGGTGTTTCTGTTGGGCGGGGTTGGCCCGGCTGAGCGCGAAAAAGCCTGGGGCGTTGGTGCACAAGGCGTGGCGGGGATTCGCGCGTTCTGGCCTGATTCTCTGTAACGGCTGCCGGCCTCTTCGCTGGCCAAGCCAGCTCCCACAAGGCTTTGTGTCGTTCACAAGTGTTGTGTACAACTCGAAACCTGTGGGAGCTGGCTTGCCAGCGATAGCGGCCGATCAGGCGCTACATCTCTGTGGGTTTTGCCGCCGGCTGCCAGAGAATCTCCGCAATCCCCTGCCGCCGCGCAATCAACCGCGCCGCCACAAAAAGCAAATCCGACAACCGATTGATATACGCCAGGCCAACACCGGACAACGGCTCGATCGCATTCAAATGCTGACACCGCCGTTCGGCACTCCGCGCCAGGCTCCGGCACACATGTGCCTGCGCAATCAGCATCGACCCGCCCGGCAAAATGAAATTCTCCAGCGGCCCTAATTCCTCGTTCCACACATCAATCGCCGCTTCCAGCCGTTCGATTTCCGCCGCATTCAACGCCTGATATTCCGGCATCGCCAGCTCGCCACCGAGGTCGAACAGCCGATGCTGACAAGGCGCCAGCACCTCGATCAGTTCATTCAACTCAGGAAACGTGTCGCGCTCGGCCATCAACCCGGCCAGCAACACGCCGACCTGACTGTTCAGCGTATCGACCTCGCCGATGGCCTCGATGCGCGGGTGATCCTTGGGCACGCGGCGGCCATCGCCAAGGCCGGTTTCGCCTTTGTCGCCGGTGCGGGTGTAGATTTTCGACAGGCGAAAGCCCATGGGTTACCTCGATAATTGATTGGTTTCGGCAGCGATGGGCAACGGCTGCGTCAGCGGCAGGCGCAAGGTGAAACAGGTGCCCTGGCCCGGTGCTGACTGCACTTCCATTTGTCCTTTGTGATTGTTGGTAATGATGAAATACGACACCGACAAGCCCAGCCCGGTGCCCTGACCGATTTCCTTGGTGGTGAAGAACGGCTCGAAGGTGCGCTTGCGCACGTTCTCACTCATGCCGATGCCGTTGTCCTCGACCTGAATTTCGGCCCACGGTGGATTGAGCTTGGTGCGCAGTATGATCCGTCCCGGCTCACTGTCGTCTTCACGCTGGTGAATGGCTTGTGCGGCGTTTTTCAGCAGGTTGAGCAGCACTTGCTCGAGTTCGTTGGCGGTGCCCGGCACCGGGCCGAGCGCCGGGTCGAACTGGCGGGTGATCGCCTGCCCCTTGAAGTCGAAGCCGATGGCCAGGTCGAAGTCGTTGCCGGCGATTTCCACGGCTTGATCGATCAGTGCCGGCAGATCGCACGGCGCCATTTGCCGGGTACTGCGGCGGCTGAAGCTGAGCATGTGGGTGACGATTTTCGCCGCGCGTGCGCCGGCCTGCTGAATGCCGTCGAGCAGTTGCGGCACTTCGCGGCCCTGCAGGTAGCGGTTCACCGTGTCCAGTTCGATGCCCAATTGCTCGGCGGTTTCGAGGTTCTTCGGCAGGTCGGCGGACAGGCGTCGACGAATGTTCTGCACGTTGTGCAGTATCGCCCCCAGCGGGTTATTGATTTCGTGGGCCATGCCAGCGGCGAGGCCACCGACCGAGAGCATTTTTTCCGACTGCACCATCATTTCTTCCAGCGACAGACGCTGGGTAATGTCGTCGATACGGATCACCACGCCACGCCCGGCACCGCCCATCAATGGATAGAACGTCAGCGCGTAATGCTTCGGTTCATCGTCCTTGAACCACGTCACTCGCTCGATTTTCGCCACGGTGTGCTGCTCGACGGTCTGCTTGAGTTGCGGCAGAAACGGCTTGAGCGGTTCGAAGGCAAGAAAGATCGGCTGGTTAAGTGCTTCGTCCAGCCGCGTGCCGGAAAGGGCGCTGGCCTCCTGGTTCCACTGGGTGACGTAGAGCTGCTCGTCGAGGGCGATCAGCGCCGAGGGCATCGAGTCGATGATGCTGTTGAGGTAGTTCTGGAAGCCGGTGAGCTTCTTCTCGATTTTGCTGCGCACCTGGACTTCCAGTTCCAGTTTGCGGTTGGTGTGGCGGGTTTCCTCGGCCAGACCCTGCGCCTGATCGTAAGCGGCTTGCGAGTCATCGCGGGCGCGTTTGAGCTGCTGCTCGCGGGCTTCGATGCGCGAGAGCATGGTGTTGAATGCCTCGGCGAGGCTGCCGATTTCGTCATGGTTGCCGCGCGAGGCGCGCAGGGCGTAGTTCTCTTCGCGGGTGACCTGACGCGACAACTCCTCAAGCTGATGAATCGGCCGGGTGATCAGGCGCTTGATCTGCCGGGCAATCACCAGCCACAGCAATACGCTGAAAATCAGGATGCCGAGGCTTGCAGTCAGGGTGCCGGTGTAGAACGCCATCGGCAGTTCGCTGCTGGCGACCAGCAACAGATGGCCCGGCGCAGTGCCGGGGCGGGGCAGAGTGATCAGCTGGTTGCTGCGAAACTCGGTCAGTTGCCACGCTTCGATGTGTCGATAGCGTTCCGGCAGGTTGAGTTTGTCGCCGCGCTGGACTTGCGCCAGCCGTTCACCCTTGCCGTCATACAGGGCGGCGGCGCGCAGTGGTGAATAACTGTCGAGTTCTTTGAGCAGGCGCTCGGCGCTTTGCGGGGATTGCAGCGCTTCGCTGACCAGGCTCGGGTTGGAAATCAGCCGGCCGATGGTCTGCAAGGCCTGCGGTGCCATGCTTTCCTGGGAGATGTAATAGGCGGCACTGATAAAGGTCAGGTTGGCGACCAGCAGGACGGTGGTCAACAGCACCAGCAGGGCGGCCAGCAGTTTCTGGCCGACCGGCAGGTTTTCGAGACGCTGGCGCAATGGCATCAGGTTTATCGCAACAAAGGAACAAGTGGCCAGCGTAGCCGCTGCTCAGTCGCTGGGCAATCCAAGGCTGTGCAGATGAGCGACCAGGCGCTGCTGCAATTGATTGAGGTGCGGCAGGTTCAACTGGTGGCGCGCGGCGACTTTGCAGGCATAGCCCAACAGATAGCTGATTTCGGTGCGGCGTTGATTGGCGACGTCCTGATACATCGACGAGTAATTGGCGGCGGTCGCGTGGATGACCCGTTCGACTTCCTGTTGCAGATTGTCGGCGGCGGCCGGCTGGCCGCAACGCTCCAGCAGTTCGGCCAGTTCGCCGCACAGCGTGGCGACTTCGCAATGGTGTTCCTGCAACCCGCCGTTGCGGCAGTTATGCAGCACGGTCAACGGATTGATTGCACAGTTGAGCGCCAGTTTGCGCCACAGCCGCGTGAGGATATCGGTGCTCCATTCGTGGGGGATTTTCGCCGCATCCAGATCGTCCAGCCAGATCGGCGCGACGGGATGGCCAGCGTCGCCCAGCCAGGTGAAGCCGTGGCCGGCAAACACTACGCGCCAGTCGCCATCGCGAAACGCGCCCTCTGTACTGGAAGCGCTGATGCAGCGTGCCAATGGCACAAGGTTGGCGACGGCGTCCTGACTGCCGAGGCCGTTTTGCAGGAGGATCACCTCGGCATCGTCGCTCAGGCGCGAGGCGAGGCGGGCGACGGCGTTTTCGGCGTCGTAGGCCTTGCAAGCCACCAGCAAGCGGCGAATCGGCTCGGGGCTGTCGGGTGTTTCCGCGGGCACGGCGTAGGTGCTGGCCTGGCCTTGTTCAACCAACGTCAATCCGCCCACCGCTTCATAGCTGCGCAAGCGCTCGGCATCACGCACGATCAATCTGACCGGCAGACTGGCACGGGCCAGACGCGTTGCCCAAAGCGTGCCGAGACTGCCGGCGCCCAATATATGCCAGGTGGTGGACATCAGTTTTTTGCTCGATTGCGTACAGGCATGTGCGGCTCGCCGTGTCGGTGGGAAAAGACCCGTTATAATGAGCCCGATTTTAACCGCAAGCCAAGCGCGCTCCATCCACATCGAGCGCGCCTTTTTATTGGAGAGATTACATGCCGTCGTTCGACGTGGTATCCGAACTGGACAAACACGAACTCACCAACGCGGTCGAGAACGCCGTGAAGGAACTCGATCGTCGTTATGACCTGAAAGGCAAAGGCAGCTTCGAGTTCAAGGAAAAGGACCTCACCGTCAGCCTGACCGCTGAAGCCGGATTCCAGCTGGAAGCGATGATCGAAATCCTCAAGCTGGCACTGGTCAAGCGCAAGATCGACGTGCAGTGCCTTGAGGTCAAGGACGCTTACGCATCGGGCAAGCTGATGAAGCAGGATGCGATCCTCAAGGAAGGCATCGACAAGGAGCTGGCGAAGAAGATCGTCGGCCACATCAAGGACGCCAAGCTCAAAGTGCAGGCCGCCATTCAGGGCGAGCAAGTGCGCGTGACCGGCAAGAAGCGTGATGACCTGCAAGAGGCCATTGCGGCGCTGCGGGCCAAAGAGTTCGGCATGCCACTGCAGTTCAACAACTTCCGCGACTAAGCTCGGTCAGATGACCTGTGGGAGCGAGCTTGCTCGCGAAAGCTGTATGTCATTCAGCAATGAGTTGACTGACACACCGCCTTCGCGAGCAAGCTCGCTCCCACATTGTTTTGTGTACACCCGGCGGCTTTCTGCCGCTTATTTTTCGCGTGCCGAATGGCCGGAAATCAGGAGATAGAACATGGATTTGAATGCTGAGGTGGACAACCTGGTCAAGGCATCCCAGGCGTGGATCCCGATGATCATGGAATACGGCAGCCGTGTGCTGCTGGCGGTCATTACCCTGGCCATCGGCTGGTGGCTGATCAACAAGGTCACGCAAAAACTCGGTGGCCTGCTGGCCCTGCGCAATGCCGATCTGGCACTGCAAGGCTTTATCAGCAGTCTGGCGAACATCATTCTCAAAGTGCTGCTGATTGTCAGCGTCGCTTCGATGATCGGTGTTGAAACCACCTCCTTCGTTGCAGCGATCGGTGCTGCCGGCCTGGCCATCGGTCTGGCGTTGCAGGGCAGCCTGGCGAACTTCGCTGGCGGCGTGCTGATTCTGCTGTTCCGTCCGTTCCGGATCGGTGACTGGATCGAAGCGCAAGGCGTATCGGGTACAGTCGACAGCATCCAGATCTTCCACACCGTGCTGCGTACCGGTGACAACAAAACCATCATCGTGCCAAACGGCAACCTGTCGAACGGCATTATCACCAACACCAACCGTCAGCCGACTCGCAAGGTCGTGTTTGATGTCGGCGTGGATTACGAAGCCGATCTGCAAAAGGCCCGTCAGGTGCTGCTTGATCTGGCCAAGGATGAGCGTGTGTTGCAGGATCCTGCACCGCAAGCCGTGATTTCGACCTTGGGCGACAGTTCGATCACTGTTTCCCTGCGTGTGTGGGTTAAAACTGCAGACTACTGGGATGTGATGTTCATGTTTAACGAACAGTCGCGTGATCGTTTAAAGACTGCCGGCATTGATATTCCTTTTCCACAACGGGTGATTCGTGTGGTGCAGGAATCGGCTACACAATGATAGGTTGCTAATTAATTGCCTGACTTGTCGGTCAGGCAACTATTGCAAATGACAGGCAATAAAAAAGGCCCATCGCGAGATGGGCCTTTTTTTATGCTTCCAAACTAACCACTGATGATTACAAGATGTTCAGTGGGTATTCGGTGATCAGGCGGAACTCTTTGACGTCGCCTTCGCCTTGGTCGGCGTTGGCAGTGTGCCATGCTTGACGAATGCGGAAGGACAGGTCTTTGGCTGGGCCAGTTTGAACAACATACTTGGCTTCAAAGTTGGTTTCGTGGTGTTTGCCATCTTCACCGTACAGGCCGGTGTAAGGGCTGCCCGCTGGAGTGCTGGTACCGTCGATGTCCCAACCTTTAACGTAACGAACCATGAAGCTCAGGCCTGGAACGCCATACTCGGCCATTTTCAGGTCGTAGCGAGCTTGAACGGATTTCTCGCCAGGACCGTTGAAGTCAGAGTACTGGATGGAGTTAGCCAGGAAGATCGAGTCGCCACCACGGTTGTTCTTGCCCACGCCGATGTAGTCGAACGGGGTATCGCCGTTGACCTTCTGGAAGGCCAGGGTGAAGGTGTGTGCCTTCAGGAACGACAGCGCGGTTGCCAGGGAGAAGGCGGTGTTGCTGATGTCACCGGCCAGCTTGTCACCGGTATCGGTGGTGCGGTAGATGTTGAAGTCAGTGTTCAGCGAAGTGTCACCACTGAATGGAGTGGTGAGGTTCACGTTGGCGTAGTACTGGTTCCAGATATCTTCCAGCTTGGCACCGTAGAGCGAGGCGCTCAGGTTTTCGGTGATGCTGTATTTGCCGCCGAAGTAGTCGATCGTGTCGGCTTCTACACCCGCGTAGTTGGCGTACAGGCCGCCGTTACGGGCGTTTTTGTCTTGGCTGGAAGCCGAGTAGAAGTGGCCGGCTTCGAGGTCAAGGTCTTTGACTTCGCTGCTCTGCAACTGGAAGCCAGTGGCAGTTTGCGGAAGGATACGGGAACCGCCAACAGCGAACACCGGAGAGGTGCTTGGCTGCATGTCGCCGAATTTCAGTTCGGTTTTGGAAACGCGGAACTTGATGGACGCGCCAGCCTTGCCCTGACTGTCGTTGACGTCGTGAGCATAGCCGTTGGCCTTGACGGTATCGCTACGGCTCATGTTGCCAGTACCGGAAGTACCGTCACCGCCATCCAGTTTCAAGGCCAGATAGCCGTAAGCATCAATGCCTACACCAACGGTACCTTGGGTATAACCGGAGGTGAAGTTGCCGAGGAAACCCTGGGTCCAGTCTTTCTGGTCGTGGCCGCCGTTCTTGTTGTCGCGGTTGAAGTAGTAGTTCTTCAACGTCTCGGTGAGTTTTGCGTCTTCAACAAAACCTTTGGCTTCAGACTGGTCACTTACAAACGGTGCGGCCGTAGCCATTTGAGTACTGGCTGCTGCAGCAACTGCCAGTGCGATCATGCTCCACTTCATCACGCGCATCGTGATTTGCTCCTTTGGTTTTAGAAGAGTACTGCCGTCCCACCTGTTTTATTATCTGGGCGGCTCTTTCTTTTTGTGTCGGCGCAAACTTATATCACGCCGACAATGTTGGCGATACTTGCGAATCTAACCTTTCACCTTCTTTACGACGTTGTCGCAAATGGCGCGGTGGATGTCGCAAATTCACAGTACCAATGCAGCCGGACTGACAACTTTCTCGCTGTTTATGGGCCTTTTTGCATCGGTAAAAAAGAGTCCCTGGCAAAACACTTGAATCTCCATCGGGCAACCCTGCCACTGTTCTTATGGGGCTTAAGGCATCCACTTCCAGTGGTGCGCTTATAGTCCATATGGGTACGAATGCAACAAGCGTGCACAAACCGTAATTTCGTTGCGGTTATTTTTCTGAACACCCGCCTGCGCTTGTGAAAACCTTGTGAAAGCTGGGCTTCAAGCCTGATTTTTTCAGTGCTTGACGCCATTTCTCCTATGGTGTTGCCACGCCGAAAAGCGCGCATGACAACCAAAAACGTTACCGGTTCACCCCGTCAGTGAGTATTTGGCGGATGCCCGACGCAGTGAGCGTAGACGCACTGTGCGGTTTTGGTGCAAAAAAATTTACAGCTGTTCTGAATTCATACAGCTTGCGCGGGTGATGACACTGAGCGCCTCTGCTGTTTTCGGTCATTTTTCGGGTTGAGCGTCGATGCTGGTTTCATGCTGGTGCGTTGTACTCGCAAATGTCACATGTCGGGGCGTTGGCAGGGCGACCGGGTACACCGTCGTCGTGAAGGCTGGCGCATTCGCAGGTATGCTGCGGTCCTGTCGCTTGGTGCGCTGTCCGTGTGGAACGCCGCTAAGCTGAATAAACAAGATCAGCCGGGAGTACGCTCAGTGTTTGCTTTAGATTCACGACTTCAACAGGACACGCTGACCATCGGTGATTTCCCTCTCTGCCGACTGCTGCTGTCCAATGATGCAAGTTACCCTTGGTTCATCCTGGTGCCTCGTCGCGACGATATCAGTGAGTTGTTTCAGTTGGATGTCGCCGATCAACAGCAGCTGTGGCAGGAAACCACCGCGCTGGCTGAGCTGCTCAAGGACCTGTTCGATGCCGACAAAATGAACGTCGCGACCTTGGGTAATGTTGTCAGCCAGTTGCACATGCATGTGATTGTGCGCAAACGCGACGACGCAGCCTGGCCGGCGCCGGTCTGGGGCAAGCACCCGGCCAAGCCTTACAGTGCCGAGCAGGTCGCCGCCATTCGCGAACGGTTGCGTCTGGTCCTGACCGAGCATTTCACTTTTTTGGAGGGCTGAGTCATGAGCCTGGAAGATCGCGTTACCGATCTGGAAAGCCGCCTGGCGTTTCAGGACGACACCATTCAGGCGTTGAACGACGTGCTGGTGGCTCAGCAGCGCGTGGTCGAGCGCCTGCAATTGCAGATGGCGGCCCTGCTCAAGCGCCAGGAAGAAATGGTCGGCCAGTTCGAGTCCTTCGAGGATGAGACGCCACCGCCGCACTACTGATTCAGGTACTTTTCATCAGGCGTAAAAAAACCGCGAACAGCACGCTGCTCGCGGTTTTTTTATGCCTTGGATCAGCGTCGCGGCAGAGCGGCGATCACGTCCTCGGCTTGCAGGCCCTTGTCCCGGTTCATTACCGAGAACTCCACGCGCTGGCCTTCGACCAGGACGCGGTGACCTTCGCCACGGATCGCGCGAAAGTGCACGAAAATATCATCGCCGGAATCCCGGGAGATAAAGCCGAAGCCTTTGGAGGTGTTGAACCACTTGACGGTACCGGTATCACGATTGGTCATGTCATAGCTGGTCGGAGCGGCAGTCGGTGAAGAACGATAGAAGCTGACGGCCAGGTGCAAGACCACCGCAACCAGTGCAATCACCAAGGTGAACAGCACGGCTGGCTGACCGGCGATGACGGGCATCGGGGCGATCAGGGTCAGGGTTTGCAGGACAACGGTCAGTACCAGAAGAGCGCTGACGAGGTTTTGCAGATGCTGACGAGGGCCTTTGTTCCAGAAAGGAATCACTGGGGCAATCACCAGGTTCAGCAGGCCGAAAAAGGCCAGGTAAAGTGCATCGGGTTGTTGCAGGTAGGGAACGGCTTCGGATTTCAAGCTAGGTATGAACGACAGCAGCAATGCTGCTGCGCCCATTAGCAGGTGGACGATTTTCAACATTTTGATTGGCTCACGTTTATGACGGCTCACAAGGAAGAGCTGAAGGCGCACGGTTCGCTTCGGAACAAAATAAGAGGCGGTGGACACGTTCACGGCATCAGCCTATGCGCAACGCCCCGAAAAATGGGGCATGGCGACACACTGTCTATTTAACAGCAAAGCCTGCGGCTACTCAAATCAGCCCGGCCAGCGGCATAGCGTCGGTCGATTTGTCGCAGCGTTTGCAGCCAATCAGGGCTGCGGGGTGTCGGTTGCCTTGCTAGAGTGGGTCTGCACCTGTTGGATGAATTCAATCGCCGTTAGGGGGTAAGCATGGCAATCGATATCGGTATCAGTGAAGAAGATCGCAAGTCCATCGTCGAAGGACTATCCCGTCTGTTGTCGGACACCTACGTGCTGTATCTGAAAACCCATAACTTCCACTGGAACGTCACGGGGCCGATGTTTCGGACGCTGCACTTGATGTTCGAAGAGCAATACAACGAACTGGCGCTGGCCGTGGATTCGATCGCCGAGCGTATTCGCGCTCTGGGCTTTCCGGCGCCGGGCGCCTATGCGACGTATGCACGTCTTTCCTCGATCAAGGAAGAAGTGGGGGTGCCGAGTGCTGAAGACATGATCAAGCAATTGGTCGATGGTCAGGAAGCTGTCACCCGCACGGCGCGCGGCATTTTTCCGCTGCTCGACAAGGTCAGCGATGAGCCGACTGCAGATCTGCTGACGCAGCGCATGCAGGTTCACGAGAAAACTGCGTGGATGCTGCGCGCATTGCTGGAAGCGTAATGACAGGCGCGCGGGCCAGCCAGCCGAGGTTCGCGCGCTGTCCGCAATCCTACCTGTGTCGTCGGCTTATCCTACGGGGACGGTCAATAAGTCGTCTGGATATAACTTTGTGTCTGCGCTTTTATGAAAGCCACAGGATGTGACTTTTCAAACAAGCAGAGATGGCAAAGGAGTGTCACCGATATGGTAGAGGAAGACAGGCGAGGCGACAGGATTGTCGCTTCGCCCTATGAATTGAAAATTGATCCGTTCGTCAGCGAATTCGACATGGCATTGGTTCAGCCATCGTCGCGATCCGTGCGCCTGAACGGTTATGCGACCTGCCTGCGGCTGGAGCAGGTCTACTGGAACATCCTCGGTAATATGGCCACGATCAATTGCTGTTCGATCAGCTCGCTGTTGTCCCACGTCGACCGTGAAGTGCATCTGCGTCTCGGTGGGGTGAAGAATTTCAGCGCGTTGGTACGAGTGGTGTGTGTCATGAACGGCATCAAGGACGCTGCACCGACTGAATCGCTCTGAATCAGGGTTTGCAAACGAGGTCGCGGCCTGTGCAGTCTTACGGCTGCACAGGCCGCATTTAATCGATATAATCCCGCTCTTTCGCCGCAAAGCCCTGCGCGCGGTGGCAATCTGATCGCCGAGACACCCCCCATGCCGATGTACGATTATCAATGTGCTTCCTGTGGTCATCAGTTGGAAGCCATTCAAAAGATCAGCGAGGCACCGCTGGTCGACTGCCCTGCCTGTCAGGCGCCAGAGCTCAAGAAACAGCTGTCGATGCCAGGCTTTCGCCTCAGTGGCGGTGGTTGGTACGAAACCGATTTCAAGACCGGCGCCAAGAAGAATCTGGCCGGTGGCGACAAATCTGACTAGGGTTCAACCCCAGGTTGAACGACACGCGTGAGTTTCCGCATTGCCTGAAAGCAACGGGATCTCCACCGAATATCGAATGACGAGAAGCGAACCATTATCATGATGCGCAGCCACTATTGCGGCCAACTGAACGAAAGCCTGGAAGGTCAGGAAATTACCCTTTGCGGATGGGTTCACCGTCGCCGCGACCACGGCGGGGTGATTTTCCTCGATATCCGTGATCGTGACGGTCTGGCCCAAGTGGTATTCGATCCGGATCGCGCCGAGAGCTTCGCCGCTGCCGATCGCGTGCGCAGCGAATACGTCGTGAAGATCACCGGTAAGGTGCGTCTGCGTCCGGCCGGTGCGACCAACGCCAACATGGCGTCGGGCATGATCGAAGTGCTGGGCTACGAACTGGAAGTGCTGAACGAGTCGGAAACCCCGCCGTTCCCGCTGAACGAGTTCTCCGACGTCGGCGAAGAAACCCGTCTGCGTTATCGCTTCCTTGACCTGCGTCGCCCGGAAATGGCCGAGAAGCTGCGTCTGCGTTCGCGCATGACCACCAGCATCCGTCGCTTCCTCGACGAGAACGGCTTCCTCGACGTTGAAACGCCGATCCTGACCCGTGCCACCCCTGAAGGTGCGCGTGATTATCTGGTGCCGAGCCGTACCCACGCCGGTTCGTTCTTCGCCCTGCCGCAATCGCCGCAGTTGTTCAAGCAACTGCTGATGGTGGCCGGCTTCGACCGTTACTACCAGATCGCCAAGTGCTTCCGCGACGAAGACCTGCGTGCTGACCGTCAGCCAGAATTCACCCAGATCGACATCGAGACCAGCTTCCTCGATGAAAAAGAGATCATGGGCCTGACCGAAGAAATGATCCGCAACCTGTTCAAGGAAGTGCTGGGTCTGGAATTCGGCGACTTCCCGCACATGACCTTCGAAGAGGCCATGCGCCGCTACGGTTCCGACAAGCCAGACCTGCGTAACCCGCTGGAACTGGTTGACGTTGCCGATCAACTGAAAGAAGTCGATTTCAAAGTGTTCAGCGGCCCGGCCAACGATCCGAAATGCCGTATCGCCGCTCTGCGCGTTCCAGGCGGGGCGAGCATGCCGCGCAAGCAGATCGACGATTACACCAAGTTCGTCGGCATTTACGGTGCCAAGGGCCTGGCGTACATCAAGGTCAACGAGCGCGCTGCAGGTGTTGACGGTCTGCAATCGCCGATCGTGAAAAACATCCCTGAAGACAAGCTGAACGTGATCCTCGATCGCGTTGGTGCAGTCGATGGCGACATCGTGTTCTTCGGTGCCGACAAGGCCAAGATCGTTAGCGAAGCCTTGGGCGCACTGCGCATCAAGCTGGGTCACGACCTGAAGCTGCTGACCTGCGAGTGGGCGCCAATGTGGGTCGTCGACTTCCCGATGTTCGAAGAGAACGACGACGGCAGCTTCTCCGCGCTGCACCACCCGTTCACCGCGCCGAAGTGCACGCCGCAAGAGCTCGAAGCCAACCCGGCTGGCGCTCTGTCCCGCGCGTACGACATGGTGCTGAACGGCACCGAACTGGGTGGCGGTTCGATCCGTATCCACCGCAAAGAGATGCAGCAGTCGGTATTCCGTCTACTGGGTATCGATGAAGCGGAACAGGAAGAGAAGTTCGGCTTCCTGCTCGACGCGCTGAAGTACGGTGCACCGCCGCACGGTGGTCTGGCCTTCGGTCTCGACCGTCTGGTGATGCTGATGACCGGCGCCCAGTCGATCCGTGAAGTGATCGCCTTCCCGAAAACCCAGAGTGCTGCTGACGTGATGACGCAAGCGCCGGGTGTGGTGGATGCCAAGGCACTGCGCGAGCTGCACATTCGTTTGCGCGAAACGCCAAAGGCTGAGTAAGACGGGCCTGAAGGCGCATCTTCGGATGCGCCTTTTTTCTTTCTATAGAGAGCAGGTCGAGATTTTTTTGTTTGCTGGCCGCTGCACAAGCAGGGCGGGCAACGTTTCAAAGAGAATTCGGAGCGAGTTATGGCAGGTCATTCCAAGTGGGCGAACATCAAGCACCGCAAAGAACGTCAGGATGCCAAGAGAGGCAAGATCTTCACCAAGTGGATCCGTGAACTGACCGTTGCGGCCCGTCAGGGCGGCGGTGATCCGGGCTCCAACCCGCGTCTGCGTCTGGCCCTGGACAAGGCGCTGAGCGCAAACATGAGCCGCGACATCATCGACCGCGCCGTCGCGCGCGGCGCCGGTGCGACCGAAGCGGACAACGTTGAAGAGCTGACCTACGAAGGTTACGGCCCGGGCGGCGTGGCGGTGATGGTCGAGTGCATGACCGACAACCGCAACCGTACCGCTGCAGCCGTGCGCCATGCGTTCAGCAAGTGCGGCGGCAACCTCGGCACCGACGGTTCGGTGGCCTATCTGTTCGAGCGCAAGGGCCAGATCAGTTTCGCGCCGGGCGTCGATGAGGACGCACTGACCGAAGCGGCGCTGGAAGCCGATGCCGATGATGTGGTCACTCACGAAGACGGTTCGATCGACGTGTTCACTTCGTTCACCAGTTTCTACGCCGTGCGAAACGCGCTGGAAGCTGCGGGTTTCAAAGGTGATGATGCGGAAATCGTCATGCAGCCAACCACCAGCGCCGAGCTGGATCTGGAAGGTGCGGAAAAGGTGCTCAAGCTGATCGACATGCTTGAGGATCTGGATGACGTGCAGAACGTCTATTCCAACGCTGATATTCCGGAAGACGTGGCCGCTCAGCTCGGTTGATGTAAATAGAAAGGTCGCAGTTTTTGCTGGCTCTACACTTCACCTGTAGGAGCTGCCGAAGGCTGCGATCTTTCTGTTTTTAAACGATCAAAAGATCGCAGCCTTCGGCAGCTCCTACATGTACCCTCAGCTTTCGCATCAATTTCTGCAGGCGTTATGACTTTAATTCTTGGTATCGACCCCGGTTCGCGCATTACCGGTTACGGGATTGTTCGCGATACCGGGCGTGGTGGTTGCATTTATGTGGCTTCGGGCTGCATCCGTACCGGTGCGGGTGAGTTGCACGAACGTTTGCAAATCGTTTATCGCGGTGTTCGCGAAATCATTCAGACCTACGGTCCGGTGACCATGGGCATCGAAAAGGTGTTCATGGCGAAAAACGCCGATTCGGCGTTGAAGCTTGGGCAGGCTCGCGGTGCAGCGATTGTTGCCGGCGCTGAAGAGTGCCTGGAGATTGCCGAGTACACCGCCACCCAGGTCAAACAGGCCGTGGTCGGTACCGGCGCGGCGAATAAAGAACAGGTGCAGATGATGGTCATGCACATGCTCAAGCTCACCAGCAAACCGCAAATCGATGCCTCGGACGCCCTGGCCATTGCCATTTGCCATGCGCACACACGCTCCAGTCTGCTGCCGCACGGTTTGGGAACCGCACGCAGTCGTGGCGGGCGCCTGCGTCTCTGATAGCATCAGCATCAATTTTCCTGAAAGCGGATTTCCTGCGCCTGGGTCGTCGGCCCGAAATCCGCCTTTCGACAGTCGCCAGCCCACGGCTGGCCAACGCTCAAGGATCTGAAACGTGATTGGACGCTTGCGCGGCACCCTGGCTGAGAAACAGCCGCCGCACCTGATTCTGGATGTAAACGGCCTCGGGTATGAGCTGGAAGTGCCCATGACCACCCTTTATCGCCTGCCGTCGGTCGGCGAACCGCTGACCCTGCACACCCATTTGGTCGTGCGCGAAGACGCGCAATTACTCTATGGTTTTGCCGGCAAGCGTGAGCGAGACTTTTTTCGCGAGTTGATTCGTCTCAATGGTGTCGGGCCAAAATTGGCCCTGGCCTTGATGTCGAGTCTGGAAGTCGACGAACTGATCCGCTGCGTGCAGTCTCAGGACACCTCGGCGTTGACCAAAGTACCGGGTGTCGGCAAGAAAACCGCCGAACGCCTGCTGGTCGAGCTGAAAGACCGCTTCAAGGCCTGGGAAACCTCGCCCGCCATGTTCGCGCTCGTGCCGAATCAGCCGGATGGTCCGGCGCCGGTCAACACCGCCGAAAACGATGCGGTCAGCGCGCTGATTTCCCTGGGTTACAAGCCGCAGGAAGCGAGCAAGGCGATTACCGCCATCAAGGACAAGAATTTGAGCAGTGAAGACCTGATCCGCCGTGCCCTGAAGGGAATGATTTAAGTGATTGAAGCTGATCGTCTGATCACCGCCGCGCACAGTCCGCGCGAGCGCGAAGAAGTCCAGGACCGCGCGATTCGCCCGGTCAGTCTGGCCGACTATATTGGCCAGCCGACCGTGCGCGAGCAGATGGAACTGTTCATCCAGGCCGCCCGTGGCCGCAACGAATCCCTCGATCACACACTGATCTTCGGCCCGCCGGGGCTGGGTAAAACCACGCTCGCCAACATCATCGCGCAGGAAATGGGCGTATCGATCAAGAGCACTTCCGGTCCGGTGCTGGAGCGCCCGGGCGATCTGGCAGCGCTGCTGACCAATCTTGAGCCGCATGATGTGCTGTTCATCGACGAAATCCATCGTTTGTCGCCGATCGTTGAAGAAGTCCTGTACCCGGCGATGGAAGATTTCCAGCTCGACATCATGATCGGCGAAGGGCCGGCAGCGCGCTCGATCAAGCTCGATCTGCCGCCATTCACCCTGGTGGGCGCAACGACTCGCGCCGGCATGCTGACCAATCCGTTGCGTGACCGCTTCGGTATCGTCCAGCGTCTTGAGTTCTACAGCACGGCAGACCTGGCGACGATTGTCAGCCGTTCGGCAGCCATTCTCGGTCTGCCGCTGGATCCGGAAGGTTCTTTCGAGATCGCTCGTCGCGCCCGTGGCACGCCGCGAATCGCCAACCGTCTGTTGCGCCGCGTGCGTGACTTCGCCGAAGTCCGCGCCAAGGGCCATATCACCAAGGCGGTGGCGGACCTGGCGTTGAACCTGCTGGATGTCGACGAACACGGTTTCGATCATCAGGACCGGCGTCTGCTGCTGACCATGATCGAGAAGTTCGATGGCGGCCCGGTCGGTATCGACAGCCTCGCCGCTGCAATCAGCGAAGAGCGCCACACCATTGAAGATGTGCTGGAGCCGTACCTGATCCAGCAGGGTTACATCATGCGTACGCCACGGGGCAGGGTGGTGACACGGCATGCGTATCTGCATTTCGGTTTAAACATTCCGTCACGAATGGGTGAAATGCCCGTGGCAGACGAGTTTCTCGATGCTGTGGACGACTAATACACATTTGTTGTCGATTTATTCAGGGTTTGTACGGTCATAGGACGGTACTTTTGCGGTAAAGCTCTGAAACCATGAAAAACAGTTGCCTGGCCGGATTGGCAACCCGAGGAGTAAGCACTAGAGTATGCGCGCGCAAAACGGGCTTGAGCCGTTCGCACATCGTTGTCGCGTTTATTACGAGGACACCGATGCGGGCGGCATCGTGTATTACGTTAATTACCTCAAGTTTATGGAACGGGCTCGAACCGAGCGGCTTCGCGAGCTGGGCTTTGCCCAGTCGCAGCTGGCAGGGGAGGACCTGTTGTTCGTCGTGCATTCCAGCGAAGCGCGCTATCACGCGCCGGCGCGACTGGACGACGAACTGCTGGTAAGCGCTGATGTAATCGAATTGAACCGGGTCAGCCTGCGCTTCAAACAGCAGGTCAGGCGGGCAACGGATAATGTGCTGCTCTGTGAAGGGCAGTTTTTGGTGGCCTGTGTGCGCACTAACAGTTTGAAACCCCGGGCCCTTCCCGAAGACTTGCGTGCGGCCTTCGCCGACGCGGTCGGCCCGGGTACACACTCAAAGCAGGAGATAAAGCGTGGAAGCTAACGTCGTCGACCATTCCTCCATGTGGAGCCTGGTCAGCAATGCCAGCATCGTGGTGCAGTTGGTAATGTTGACCCTGGTGGCCGCATCGGTGACCTCATGGATCATGATCTTTCAGCGCAGCAATCTGCTGCGTGCCGGTCGACGCGCCCTGGAGAGCTTCGAAGAGCGCTTCTGGTCGGGTATCGATCTGTCCAAGCTGTACCGTCAGGCGGGCAGCAATCCGGATCCGGATTCGGGCGTCGAGCAAATCTTCCGTGCCGGTTTCAAGGAGTTCTCCCGTCTGCGTCAGCAGCCAGGTGTCGATCCTGAAGCGGTGATGGAAGGTGTGGCCCGTGCCATGCGCGTGGCCATCTCCCGCGAAGAAGAGAAACTCGAGCAGAGCCTGCCGTTCCTCGCCACCGTTGGTTCGGTCAGCCCGTACATCGGTCTGTTCGGTACCGTGTGGGGCATCATGAACTCCTTCCGCGGTCTGGCCAGCGCTCAGCAAGCGACCTTGGCCACTGTGGCCCCGGGTATCGCCGAAGCCCTGATCGCCACCGCGATCGGTCTGTTCGCTGCGATCCCTGCAGTTATCGCTTACAACCGTTTCGCCGCTCGCAGCGAAACCTTGCTGGGCCGCTACTACACCTTCGCCGACGAATTCCAGGCGATCCTGCACCGCAAAGTGCACACCAGCGAAGAATAAGCAGGTAATTTCCAATGGCTTTAATCGCTCGAGCTCGCAAAAAGCGCAAGCCGGTCGCCGAGATGAACGTGGTGCCTTACATCGACGTGATGTTGGTGCTGCTGGTCATCTTCATGGTGACCGCGCCGATGCTCAATCAGGGCGTGAAAGTTGATCTGCCCAAGGTTTCCAGCGAAGCCTTGCCGCAGGACAACAACACGCAAGTCCTGACCATTTCGATCAAGGCTGACAAGACCTATTACTGGAACCTTGGCAGCGAAGTCGATACCGAGAAGCAACAGGACAGGGCCATGACCCTGCCGCAAATGACCGACGCGGTGACCAAGATCATTCGTGCCGGCACTGAAGGCGGCAAGCGTACCCAGGTCTTCATCCGCGGTGACAAGACCGTCGACTATGGTTCCGTCATGGGCGCCATGGGCGGGTTGCAGAAAGCCGGGGTCGGTAATGTTGGTTTGATTACCGAGGCCCCCTGATGCAGCAACAGCGAGAGCCGTCCGCCTCGGAAAGCTACTTCTGGCCTAGTGTTCTGGCAATTGTCCTGCACGTGCTGGTGTTCGGCATGCTGTTCGTCAGTTTTGCCTTCACACCAGAGCTGCCGCCGGCCAAACCGATTGTCCAGGCGACCCTCTACCAACTGAAATCGAAAAGTCAGGCAACCACCCAGACCAATCAGAAGATTGCGGGTGAGGCGAAGAAATCCGCCGCGCGCCAGACTGAAGTCGAGCAGATGGAGCAGAAGAAGGTCGAGCAGGAAGAGATCAAGGCCGCTGCGGAACAAAAGAAAGAAGAAGCGGCTCAAAAAGCCGAGGAAGCCAAGAAGGCCGACGAGTCGAAGAAAGCAGACGAGGCGAAAAAGGCTGACGAAGCCAAAAAAGCCGACGAAGCCAAGAAGACCGCCGAAGCCAAGAAGGCTGAAGAGAAACAATTGGCTGATATAGCCAAGAAGAAATCTGAAGAAGAAGCGAAAAAGGCTGCTGAAGAAGAGGCCAAGAAAGCCGCTGCTGAAGAAGCCAAGAAGAAGATTGTCGAAGACGCGAAGAAGAAAGCCGCCGAAGACGCCAAGAAGAAAGCTGAAGCTGAAGAGGCGAAGAAGAAAATCGCCGACGAAGCGAAAAAGAAAGCTGCTGCCGATGCTGCGAAGAAGAAAGCGCAGGATGCGGCACGTAAATCGACCGAAGACAAAAAGGCTCAGGCCTTGGCCGATCTGCTTTCCGACACGCCGCAGCGCCAGCAGGCCTTGGCCGATGAGCAGGGTGACGAAGTCGCGGGCAGTTTCGACGACCTGATTCGTGCGCGAGCAGCAGAGGGTTGGGCCCGTCCACCTTCGGCACGCAAAGGCATGACAGTTGTGCTGCAGATCGGCATGTTGCCGGACGGTACGGTGACTTCGGTCAGCGTGGCCAAGTCCAGTGGTGATGGTCCGTTCGATGCATCGGCAGTCGCGGCAGTGAAGAATATTGGACGTTTGACAGAAATGCAGGGAATGAAGCCGAGCGATTTCGCTCCGTATCGTTCATTCAAGATGACATTCACACCTGAGGATCTAGCCTTGTGAGAAACCTTCTTCGAGGAATGCTGGTCGTGATCTGCTGCATGGCAGGGATCGCGATGGCTGATGAAAAGAACATTCTGGTCACCAGCGGCAGCGATCGGGCAACTCCGATCGCCGTTGTACCGTTCGGTATGCAGGGCGGTGCCGTGCTGCCGGATGACATGGCTGAAATCATTGGTAACGATTTGCGTAACTCGGGCTACTACTCGCCGATTCCAAAGCAAAACATGATCAGCCAGCCAAGCCAACCGAGCGAAATCATCTTCCGTGACTGGAAGGCGGTAGGTGCTCAGTACATGATGGTCGGCAGCATTGCGCCAGCCGGCGGTCGCCTGCAGGTGCAGTGGGCACTGTTCAACGTGGCCACCGAACAGAAAGTGGCTGATGGCAGTGTGTCCGGCACCACCGAGCAACTGCGTGACATGGCGCACTTCATCTCTGACCAGTCGTTCCAGAAGCTGACCGGTATTGAAGGTGCGTTTTCGACTCGCCTGCTGTACGTAACGGCTGAACGCTTCTCCGAGAAGAACACCCGTTACACCCTGCAGCGTTCGGACTACGACGGTGCTCGCGCCGTGACCTTGCTGCAATCGCGTGAGCCAATCCTGTCGCCGCGCTTTGCGCCGGATGGCAAGCGCATTGCCTACGTGTCGTTCGAGCAGAAGCGCCCACGCATCTTCATGCAGAACATCGACACCGGTCGCCGTGAGCAGATCACCAACTTCGAAGGCCTGAACGGCGCGCCAGCCTGGTCGCCGAATGGCGATCGCCTGGCCTTTGTATTGTCGAAGGACGGTAACCCGGACATCTACGTGATGAACCTGGCTTCGCGCCAGATCACCCGCGTGACTGCAGGTCCAGGCATCAACACCGAACCGTACTGGGGCAAGGATGGTTCGACCATCTACTTCACCTCGGACCGCGGCGGCAAGCCTCAGATCTACAAAACCAGCGCCAGTGGCGGTGGTGCCGAGCGTGTGACGTTTGTAGGTAACTACAACGCCAACCCTAAGCTTTCGGCAGATGAAAAGACTTTGGTGATGATCCATCGTCAGGATGGCTTCACCAATTTCAAGGTGGCAGCCCAGGATCTGCAGCGAGGGAGTGTAAAGATCCTCACTGATAGCACTCTGGACGAGTCACCTACTGTTGCGCCCAACGGCACCATGGTAATCTACGCCACCCGCCAACAGGGCCGGGGAGTCTTGATGCTCGTGTCCATTAATGGACGCGTTAGGCTCCCGCTTCCTACCGCTCAAGGCGAAGTCAGAGAACCGTCCTGGTCCCCTTACCTGAAGTGAGCGGGCGCTACACGTTTTACTTAACACACTGGGGTTCATTAGGAGTTTCACGATGGAAATGCTGAAGTTTGGTAAATTTGCTGCGCTGGCTCTGGCCATGGCTGTAGCTGTAGGTTGCTCGTCCAAAGGCGGCGACAACGCCGGTGAAGGCGCTGTTGATCCAAACGCTGGTTACGGCGCAAACACTGGTGCCGTTGACGGTTCCCTGAGCGAAGAAGCTGCTCTGCGCGCAATCACCACCTTCTACTTCGAATACGACAGCTCGGACCTGAAGCCAGAAGCCATGCGCGCTCTGGACGTTCACGCCAAAGACCTGAAAGCAAACGGCGCTCGCGTTGTTCTGGAAGGCAACACCGACGAACGTGGTACTCGTGAGTACAACATGGCACTGGGCGAGCGTCGTGCGAAAGCCGTTCAGCGCTACCTGGTACTGCAAGGTGTTTCCCCAGCTCAGCTGGAACTGGTTTCCTACGGCGAAGAGCGTCCAGTTGCTACCGGCAACGACGAGCAGTCCTGGGCTCAAAACCGTCGCGTCGAACTGCGTAAGTAATTCGATATGCGAACGTGCCGTCGTGCTGTAACTGTTCTGGCTCTCAGCCTCGCGCCGCTTGCGGCGTGGGCTGCGGTTCCTGTGGTCGATGACAACTCCGGTTATAACAATAGCGGGAGCAGTTATCCGCCTGCAGGTTACGGTACGAACGGCGCCTATGCCGGGGGAGCGGCTTCGGCCCCTGCCTCGGCACAAGGCATGCTGTTCAACCAACTGCAACAAATGCAGGATCAGATTTCGCGCCAGCAAGGCGTGATTGAAGAACTGCAGAATCAAGTTGCGCGCATGAAGCAGGAATCCCTGGAGCGATACCAGGATCTTGATCGGCGCATAGGATCCGGTGCTGCACCTGCCGCGACTCCTGAGAATTCTTCTGCCGGTGGCGATGCAAGTGCTGCTGCCGGTGCTGCCGCTGGCGCCGGGGCTGCTGCCCAGGCACCTGCTGCAAGCAGCGAACCGGGTGATCCGGCCAAGGAAAAGCTGTATTACGATGCCGCTTTCGACCTGATCAAAGCCAAGGATTTCGACAAGGCCAGCCAGGCTTTTGCCGCTTTCCTGCGCAAATACCCGAACAGCCAATACGCGGGCAACGCCCAGTACTGGTTGGGCGAAGTCAATCTGGCCAAAGGCGATCTGCAAGGTGCAGGTCAGGCTTTCGCCAAGGTTTCGCAGCTGTATCCCAAGCACGCCAAAGTGCCGGATTCGCTGTACAAGCTGGCTGACGTAGAGCGCCGCCTCGGTCACACCGACAAGGTCAAAGGCATTCTGCAGCAGGTGGTTGCCCAATATCCGGGTACCTCCGCCGCTCAGTTGGCTCAACGCGATCTGCAACGCATGTAAGGTCGTGTTACCCGTTTAGAAGAAACCCGCGCTTGTCGCGGGTTTTTTCGTTAGAATTCACGCCCTTTTTCTGAAACACGCTTCTTGCGGTCTACGCGTTGGCGGGATTGCCTGAAGTGCCTGACGGAGGCGGACAGCCTGTTTAGCTGTTACGCCCGTGGCGACTATGCAAGACACATTGAGAATCACCGAAGTTTTCTACTCGTTGCAGGGGGAAACGCGGACTGCCGGGCTGCCCACGGTTTTTGTGCGCCTGACCGGTTGTCCTCTGCGTTGCCAATACTGCGACAGCGCCTATGCGTTCAGTGGCGGCACCATCCGCACCCTCGACGACATCCTCGAGCAAGTGGCCGGATTTCGTCCGCGTTATGTCTGTGTCACTGGCGGTGAGCCGCTGGCGCAGCCGAACGCCATTCCTTTGCTCAAACAGTTGTGTGATGCCGGTTACGAGGTTTCGCTGGAAACCAGTGGCGCTCTCGACATTTCAGCCGTCGATCCGCGCGTCAGTCGGGTTGTCGATCTGAAAACGCCGGACTCGAAAGAAGCCCATCGCAATCGTTACGAGAACATCGAACTGCTGACCCCCAACGATCAGGTGAAGTTTGTCATCTGCTCGCGGGAAGACTATGACTGGGCGGTGTCCAAGCTGATCCAGTACGGTCTTGAACGGCGTGCCGGTGAAGTGCTGTTCTCCCCAAGTCACCACGACCTGAATGCTCGGGATCTGGCGGACTGGGTGGTGGCGGACAACCTGCCAGTGCGCTTGCAATTGCAGCTGCATAAATACCTTTGGAATGACGAGCCGGGGCGCTGATATGACAGAACCACTGAACACCACTGAAAAGCGTGCCGTCATCCTGTTGTCCGGTGGTCTGGACTCGGCGACCGTCGTGGCTATGGCACGCGCTGAAGGCTACAGCTGCTACACCATGAGCTTCGACTACGGCCAGCGCTCGCACGCCGAACTGCACGCCGCTGCCCGCGTCGCCCGCGACCTGGGTGTGATCGAACACAAGGTGATTGGCCTCAACCTGAATGGTATGGGCGGCTCGGCACTGACCGACAGCAGCATCGACATCCCCGAAGAGCTGGGCGAAGGCATTCCGGTGACGTACGTGCCGGCGCGTAACACGGTGTTCCTGTCGCTGGCGTTGGGCTGGGCAGAAGTGCTCGGTGCACGTGACATCTTTATTGGTGTCAACGCCGTGGACTATTCCGGTTACCCGGATTGCCGTCCGGAGTTCATCGAGTCGTTCGAGCGCATGGCCAATCTGGCGACCAAGGCCGGCGTCGAAGGCAACGGCTTCCGTATTCAGGCGCCACTGCAGAACCTGAGCAAGGCACAGATCGTCCAGGCGGGCGTGAAGCTCGGCGTTGATTATGGCCTCACCGTGTCCTGCTATCAGGCCGACGATGACGGCCGCGCGTGCGGCAAATGCGACAGCTGCCGGCTGCGCGCAGAAGGCTTTGCGGCCGCTGGTGTGGACGACCCAACACCTTATTTTTGATTATTTTCAAAAAGGTGTTGAATAGTCCTTAAAAATCAGTATTATACGCGCCACCACACAGCGGGTCGTTAGCTCAGTTGGTAGAGCAGTTGGCTTTTAACCAATTGGTCGTAGGTTCGAATCCCACACGACCCACCATATTTGGCGGTTTAGAAAATCCGGAAGGCCCACGAAAGTGAGGATTTCCGGGTTTTTTTTTGCCTGCAATTTCGCTATGCGTTTTTTCAATACCCGCAGCGCTGACGCAGGTCAGAATCATCTTTTGTATCAACGGGATATTCTGTAGCCTTGCGCAGCTTCAACGCTGTCCGTGCCTGATAATACTCACTCTCCCGGCGGTACCCTCAAGCGGTCCGGAGCCGGGTGTATACTCGACTTTCGCGCGAACGCGCCTGCAGGTCTTGCGAACATGACGCAGATTTCCGAACGCCTTCTGGTTCAAGCCCACCTCGATGCCAAACAGCCCAAACCGCTGACGGCTGAGGAAGAGGCTTATTACCGTTCTGCCATCGCCGCCGAGCTCAAGGCTCAGGACGCGGTGTTGGTGGCTCACTTTTATTGCGACCCGGTGATTCAGGCTCTGGCCGAAGAAACCGGTGGCTGTGTCTCTGACTCCCTGGAAATGGCCCGCTTCGGCAACGCTCACCCGGCGAAGACTGTGGTGGTTGCCGGCGTGAAGTTCATGGGCGAAACCGCGAAGATTCTCAACCCGGAAAAACGCGTGCTGATGCCCACGCTGGAGGCGACTTGCTCGCTCGACCTGGGTTGCCCGGTCGACGAGTTCTCGGCGTTCTGCGATCAGCACCCGAAGCGTACGGTGGTGGTCTATGCCAACACCTCTGCAGCCGTTAAGGCTCGGGCGGATTGGGTGGTGACTTCAAGTTGCGCGCTGGAAATCGTCGAAAGCCTGATGGACAACGGCGAGACCATCATCTGGGGGCCGGACAAGCACCTGGGCACTTACATCCAGCGCAAGACCGGCGCGGACATGCTGCTCTGGGACGGTGCCTGCATCGTTCACGAAGAGTTCAAGTCCAAGCAGCTCGAAGACATGAAGGCGCTGTACCCGGACGCTGCGATTCTGGTGCACCCGGAATCGCCAACGTCGGTGATCGAGCTGGCGGACGCCGTCGGTTCCACCAGCCAGTTGATCGCTGCCGCGCAGAGCCTGCCGAACAAGACGCTGATCGTGGCTACCGACCGTGGCATCTTCTACAAGATGCAGCAGTTGTGCCCGGACAAGGTCTTCATCGAAGCGCCAACCGCCGGTAACGGCGCTGCGTGCCGCAGTTGCGCACATTGCCCGTGGATGGCCATGAACACCCTTGAGCGCACGCTCAAGAGCTTGAAGGAAGGGACGAACGAGATCTTTGTCGATCCAGCGTTGATTCCGCAGGCTATTCGGCCGCTCAAGCGGATGCTGGATTTCACCCAGGCCGCACGGATGAAGCTGGCCGGTAACGCCTAAATTCTGAAAAGCGCCACAAAAACTGTGGGAGCGAGCCTGCTCGCGAAGGCGGTGTATCAGTCACCATTGAAATCGACTGATACGCCGCCTTCGCGAGCAGGCTCGCTCCCACAGTGGTATTTGGCGTCCGGAAGTTATTTGGTCTTTTTCGGAATTCGCACGAGCCGGGTATCGGAATAGATGTCGTGCCACGTGCGCTTCTGCTTGTCATACAGCGACCATAAGAATCCCAGCCCCACGCACAGCCACGACGCAATCGACACCATAAACCGCAACAGCGCCTGCCACAGGCTGATCGCCGTACCATTGGCGTTCTGCACGCGAATGCCCCACACCTGCATGCCCAGCGTCTGCCCGCCATGGGTCCAGAACTTGGCGAAGAACCCAAACAGCACCAACAGCAGTACGGTGGAGTAGAGCGGATCACCGTCGAGCTTGCCGGCATCGGTCATCACCCGCAGGCGCTCTTCACCGATGATCGCCGCCTGAATCATCTTGTAGATGCCACCGGTGACGATGAGCAGGGCGGTGCACAGCAGAAAGTCGTAGAACATCGCTGCCAGGCGACGGCCAAGGCCTACCGGAGGGAAGTCCCCTTGGGGCGTGAGCAGGTTTTTCGACATGGCAGCCTCTGGAAGCAAAATGAAGCGTCATTTTACGGATTCGCGCGCACAAAAAAGCCCCTGATATCAATATCAGGGGCTTTTTCGTTACAGAAGATTAGCCTTCTGCTTGTACTTCGTCAGCCTGCATGCCTTTCTGGCCCTGCACAGCAACGAAGGTCACTTTCTGGCCTTCTTTCAGGCTTTTGAAGCCGTTGCCCTGAATGGCGCGGAAATGCACGAACAGATCCGGACCGCTTTCAGGAGTGATAAAACCAAAACCTTTCTCGTCGTTAAACCACTTGACGGTACCGCTCTGACGTTCAGCCATTTCTTATTTCCTTTGACGCAAAAAATTAATGACAGTCTCCTTCACATGAAAGAGTACTGGGGCTGGTTGCAGGAGAGTAAGAAGACGTCGAACGGGATGTAGCTAACTTGTAGGCTACTGCCCAGGTCACGATTCCAAGCTGACCCATGCAAACACAGTGGACAAACTCTACGCCAACTACGGGAGAAAAAACAAGCCCCGCGAAGGCCCCGGTTTTCCTGCGCTTGCTGGCAGTTAGTCATTCCACTAGTGCGGCTTAGACGATTAGCTTGTTCAATTGTTTTCGAACGTTATAAGCAAAGTTCATATTCGAATCGGATGTTAGAAAATGCACTTTTTTGTGGCGATTGCGTTACACATTAGTGCACGCATTACGCAATCGCGTTACTTATAGAAACAGTCATTCAACCGCGATAGTAGCGTTGTGGAACGAATGGCATTTTGCTTACAAGCATTTGCACCTTTTTCCCACGCACGATGGCCCAAACCGGTGTGTCGAGGGTGACATAAGCGCTGTCGAGGTAACCCATCGCCAACGGCCCGCCCAAGGTCGGACCAAAGCCACCGCTGCACACGCTGCCGATGATCTCGCCGGCTTCGTTGACGATTTCTGCGCCTTCGCGCACCGGGGTGCGTTCTTGTGGCAGCAGGCCTACACGTTTGCGCGCTACGCCATTTTGTTGCTGGGCGAACACGGTCTCAGCGCCCGGGAAACCGCCAGCGCGTGCGCCGTCAGCACGGCGTGGCTTGGAGATCGCCCACAGCAGGCTGGCTTCGATCGGCGTGGTCTCGGTGTTCATGTCGTGGCCATACAGGCACAGGCCGGCCTCCAGGCGCAGCGAGTCGCGGGCGCCTAGGCCAATGGCCTGGACTTCCGGTTCGGCGAGCAGGGCGCGGGCGAGTTTTTCCGCATCGGCGGCCGGAACGGAGATTTCGAAACCGTCTTCACCGGTGTAGCCCGAACGGCTGACAAAGCAATCCACGCCCAATAACGACACGCGGTTGAACTGCATGAACGTCATTTTTGCCACGTCGGGAGCCAGTCGCGCCAGCACGGTTACGGCTGCCGGACCCTGCAGTGCCAAGAGCGCGCGCTCTTCGAACAGCGCCGTAATGGTGCACTGAGCGCCGATGTGTTTTTGCAGGTGAGCCAGGTCCTGATCCTTGCACGCGGCGTTGACCACCAGGAACAGTTCGTCGTTGCCGAGGTTGGCGACCATCAGGTCATCGAGAATGCCGCCGGTCTCGTTGGTGAACATCGCGTAGCGCTGCATGCCCACCGGCAGGTCGATGATGTCCACCGGTACCAGGGTTTCCAGGGCTTTGGCGGCATTGGCACCGGTCAGGCGGATCTGGCCCATGTGCGAGACATCGAACAACCCGGCCTGTTCACGGGTGTGCTGGTGTTCTTTCATCACGCCGAGTGGATATTGCACCGGCATGTCGTAGCCGGCGAATGGCACCATGCGGGCGCCGAGTTCGATGTGCAGAGCGTGCAGCGGGGTTTTCGACAGTTGTTCGGTGGACATGCGTGGCTCCTTGAAAATGTGGTTCGGGATCGGGGGCAAGATCAAGATCAAATGCCCCTCACCCCAGCCCTCTCCCGGAGGGAGAGGGAGTTAGGTACGTTTATCTCCCGGAGGGAGAGGGAGTTAGGTACGTTTATCTCCCAGAGGGAGAGGGGGCTAGTTACGTTTCGTGATCAGCATTCGATAATGTTGACCGCCAGACCGCCGCGGGCGGTCTCTTTGTATTTGCTTTTCATGTCGGCGCCGGTCTGGCGCATGGTGCGGATGACTTTGTCGAGGGAGACGAAATGCTGGCCGTCGCCGCGCATGGCCATGCGCACCGCGTTGATGGCTTTCACCGAGCCCATCGCATTGCGTTCGATGCATGGCACTTGCACCAGTCCGCCAATCGGGTCGCAGGTCAGGCCGAGGTTGTGCTCCATGCCGATTTCCGCGGCGTTCTCGACTTGCTGCACGCTGCCACCGAGCACTTCGCACAACGCACCGGCCGCCATTGAGCAGGCAACACCGACTTCACCCTGACAGCCGACTTCGGCGCCGGAGATCGAGGCGTTTTCCTTGTAGAGAATGCCGATGGCCGCTGCGGTCAGCAGAAACCGTACGACGCCGTCATCATTCGCACCGGGAATAAAGCGCATGTAGTAATGCAGTACCGCCGGAATGATCCCCGCCGCGCCATTGGTGGGTGCGGTGACCACGCGCCCGCCGTTGGCGTTTTCTTCGTTGACGGCGAGTGCGTAGAGGTTGACCCAGTCGAGCACCGACAATGGATCGCGCAGCGCTGATTCCGGGTTCTTGCACAATTGCCGATGCAGCGCTGCGGCACGCCGTTTGACCTTCAAACCGCCCGGCAAAATACCTTCGTTACGGCAACCTGCAGCCACGCAGTCCTGCATCACCTGCCAGATTTTCAGCAGGCCGGCGCGGGTTTCCGCTTCCGGGCGCCAGGCGCTTTCGTTGGTCAGCATCACCTGGCTGATCGACAGCCCATAGGTGGCGCAATGACTGAGCAAGTCCTTGGCACTTTTGAACGGGAAGGTCAGCTGCGTGGCGTCTTCGACGATGCGATCGGCACCGGCCGCGTCCTCGTCGACAACAAAGCCACCGCCGACCGAGTAGTACTCGCGGCTGCGGATCTGGATCCCCGCTGCGTCGAAGGCGCGGAAGATCATGCCGTTGGGGTGATAGGCCAGCGGCTTGCGGATCATCGCCAGGTGTTCTTTCTCGTTGAACGCAATGCTGTGTTCACCGAGCAGGTTCAGCCGGCCGTTGCCGCGAATCTCTTGCAGGCGTGCGGCGACGGTTTCGGTATCAACGGTGTCCGGGTGTTCGCCTTCGAGGCCGAGCAGCACGGCTTTGTCGCTGCCGTGACCTTTACCGGTGGCGCCGAGGGATCCGTAGAGTTCAACGCGCACGCTGGCGGTGGTGGTCAGCAGGTTTTCCCGTCGCAGGCCTTCGGCGAAACGCGCGGCTGCGCGCATCGGGCCGACAGTGTGGGAACTGGAGGGGCCGATGCCAATCTTGAACAGGTCGAACACGCTTAACGACATGAGGGGGGCTCCTGCGGAGCAGTGGTGAGCTTCAAGCGGCAAGCTGCAAGTAAAGCCGGATCGACTTTTCCTTGCGGCTCGTGTTCACGCCGCAGTGCGTGCAGCAAGATACAAACCGCAAGTAAAAAGCAGATCAGCCCTTACTTGCAGCTTGTAGCTCAAAGCTCGCAGCTGCTTTCCTTAAGCGTAGCTTTCGATCGACGGGCAGGCGCACACCAGGTTGCGATCACCGAAGACGTTGTCGACACGACCGACCGGCGGCCAGTATTTGCCTTCAATCAACGACGCAACCGGGTACACCGCTTGCTCGCGGCTGTACGGGTGAGTCCACTCGCCGACCAGCTCTGCCGCCGTGTGCGGAGCGTTTTTCAGCGGGTTGTCGTCCTTGTCCAGCGTGCCGTTTTCCACTGCGCGGATTTCTTCGCGGATGCGGATCATCGCGTCGCAGAAGCGATCCAGTTCTTCTTTGGATTCACTTTCGGTCGGCTCGATCATCAGCGTGCCAGCAACCGGGAACGACATGGTCGGCGCGTGGAAGCCGAAGTCGATCAGGCGCTTGGCGACGTCATCGACGCTGATGCCGCTGCTGTCTTTCAACGGACGCAGATCAAGGATGCACTCGTGCGCCACCAAACCATTGCTGCCGGTGTACAGCACGGGGTAGTGCTCTTCGAGGCGACGGGAAATGTAGTTGGCGTTGAGGATTGCCAGTTGCGAAGCGCGCTTCAGGCCGGCGCCACCCATCATGCGAATGTACATCCAGGTGATCGGCAAAATACTTGCGCTGCCGAACGGTGCCGCGCAGACCGCGCCTTCCTTGCGCTCCATCTGGCCGTGGCCCGGCAGGAACGGGGTCAGGTGCGACTTGACGCCGATCGGGCCGACGCCCGGGCCGCCACCGCCGTGGGGGATGCAGAAGGTTTTGTGCAGGTTCAGGTGCGAGACGTCGCCGCCGAACTTACCCGGTGCGCAGAGGCCAACCATTGCGTTCATGTTGGCGCCGTCGATGTACACCTGGCCGCCGTTGTCATGAATGATTCCGCAGATTTCGCGGATGCCTTCTTCGAACACGCCGTGGGTCGACGGGTAAGTGATCATCAGCGCGGCGAGGTGTTCGCGGTGCTCGATGGCTTTGGCTCGCAGGTCTTCGATGTCGACGTTGCCGCGCGCATCGCACGCGGTCACGACCACGCGCATGCCAGCCATGTTGGCGGTAGCCGGGTTGGTGCCGTGGGCGGACGACGGGATCAGGCAGATGTCGCGGCGCTCATCGCCACGGCTCTGGTGGTAAGCACGAATCGCCAGCAGGCCAGCGTATTCACCTTGCGAACCGGCGTTCGGTTGCAGCGAGATCGCGTCGTAACCAGTGGCGGCACAAAGCATCGCTTCCAGCTCGTCGGTCAGTTGCTGATAACCGGCACTTTGCGCGGCTGGGGCGAACGGGTGCAGCGCACCGAATTCAGCCCAGGTCACCGGGATCATTTCGCTGGCGGCGTTGAGTTTCATGGTGCACGAGCCCAGCGGGATCATGGTGCGATCCAGTGCCAGGTCCTTGTCGGCCAGTTTGCGCAGGTAGCGCATCAGCTCGGTTTCCGAGTGATAACGGTTGAACACCGGGTGGCTGAGGATTGGCGACTGGCGTGCCAGCGATGCAGGGATGGTGCTCTGCACGGAAGCAGCGAGGGCAGCGAAGTCCGGCAGGGTTTTGCCGTCGGCGAACAGGCCCCACAGGGTTTCGATGTCAGCCTGGGTGGTGGTTTCGTCGACCGACAGGCCCAGACGCTGAGCGTCGATCACGCGCAGGTTGATCTGCGCAGCGTGCGCCTTGTCGTGCAGCGCAGCGGTTTGTGCGCCGGTGGCCACGGTCAGGGTGTCGAAGAAGCTGGCTTGTTCGACTTTCGCGCCCAGCGCGGTCAGGCCCTTGGCCAGAATCGCGGTCAGGTGATGCACGCGGTTGGCGATCTGCGTCAGGCCTTTCGGGCCGTGGTAGACGGCGTACATGCTGGCGATGTTGGCCAGCAGCACTTGTGCGGTGCAGATATTCGACGTGGCCTTCTCGCGGCGGATGTGTTGCTCGCGAGTCTGCATCGCCAGACGCAGCGCCGGCTTGCCGAAACGGTCAACCGAAACACCGACCAGACGGCCCGGCATGTCGCGCTTGAACGCATCCTTGGTGGAGAAGTAAGCGGCGTGGGGGCCACCGAAGCCCAGCGGCACGCCGAAGCGTTGCGCGGAACCGATGGCGACGTCAGCGCCGAACTCGCCCGGCGCGGTCAGCAGGGTCAGGGCCAGCAGGTCAGCGGCCACGGCCACCAAGGCGTTGGCGGCGTGGAAGCGTTCGGTCAGTTCGCGGTAGTCGAACACATCACCGTTGCTCGCCGGGTATTGCAGCAGTGCGCCGAAGAACGGCGTCACGTCGCTCAGTTCACGCTCATCGCCCACCACCACGTCGATACCCAGCGGCTCGGCACGGGTGCGAAGCACGTCGAGGGTTTGCGGGTGGCTGTGGATCGAGGCGAAGAATTGGTGGCTGCCCTTGTTCTTGCTCAGGCGTTTGCAGAAGGTCATGGCTTCGGCAGCGGCGGTGGCTTCGTCGAGCAGGGAAGCGTTGGCGATCGGCAGGCCGGTGAGGTCGCTGATCATGGTCTGGAAGTTCAGCAGCGCTTCGAGACGGCCCTGGGAAATTTCTGGCTGGTACGGCGTGTAAGCGGTGTACCAGGCCGGGTTTTCCAGGAGGTTACGGAGGATCGGCGACGGCGTGTGACAGTTGTAGTAGCCCTGACCGATGTAAGTCTTGAACAGCTGATTCTTGCCGGCGATGGATTTGATCATCGCCAGTGCATCGGCTTCGCTGAGGCCGTCGTCCATGCCGAGCACGCTGGTGCCCTTGATGCTTTCCGGGATGACGCTGGCGCTCAGGGCTTCGAGCGAGTCGAAGCCGAGGCTGTTGAGCATGGCTTGCTCGTCACCGGCGCGCGGGCCGATGTGACGGGCGATGAATTCGTTGGCGGTGCCGAGGTTTACTTGGGTCATGTCGGTGTTCCTCAGGCTTCGGCTTGGGCTTTGATCAGACGGTCGTACGCGTCCTGGTCGAGCAGTTTGCCGACAGCGGCGGCGTCGCTTGGCTGGAAGCGGAAGAACCAGCCTTCGCCCAGCGGATCTTCGTTGACCAGCTCAGGCCTGTCTTCCAGTGCCGGGTTGGTGGCCAGCACTTCACCGTCCAGAGGCATGTACACGCCGCTGGCGGCTTTCACCGACTCCACGGTGGCGGCTTCGGCGCCTTTGTCGTAAGCCTGCAGCTCAGGCAGTTGCACGAACACCACGTCGCCCAGGGCGTTCTGCGCGAAAGCGGTGATGCCGACAGTAACGCTGCCGTCAGCTTCGGTGCGCAGCCATTCGTGATCTTCAGTAAAACGCAACTCGCTCATGGAAACTCCTCAGGGGGCCAGACTCGTCTGGTGGACGCGGTGGAATAGTCGGGCGCGAAGGCCCTTATTTATGAGGGGTTGATTAGCAAGAATGCGGCCAAGGTTTACTTATCTATATAAATCAACAATTTATCTGTTTTGGTGAGAGGGCTTGAGCTGGGGTGTGTAGCGAAATCGCTACAGGCTGGGGCGAGGAGAAAAGCTGAACGGGATCAAAGCCTTGCACAGCGGTGATCCGAGGCGTGTGTAGCGATATCGTTCCGCTGTAGCGCTTTCAGTACAGTTGGAGGTCGTTTTTAATGCGACTTCGAATCCACCCTCTAACTACTGTGGGAGCGAGCCTGCTCGCGAAGAGGGTGTGTCAGTCACCAATGATTCTGCTGATATACCGCTTTCGCGAGCAGGCTCGCTCCCACAGGGGGGCATTTCCCACAGGGGAATTTATGGTGTGTTCAGGGCTTGTTGGGGATGCCGTATTTGCGCAGGCGATGGGCGATCGCGGTGTGCGAAGTCTGCAGGCGGCTGGCCAGTTGGCGGGTCGAGGGGTAGCTGACGTAGAGTTTTTCCAGCAGCGTTTTTTCGAAAGATTCGACCGCTTGTTCAAGGCTATCGACATCGCTGTCGGCCTGACGCGCGACCGAGGTGCCGGCAATGTCGAGATCGCCGATATCCACCAGGCTGCTCTCGCAAATTGCCGCCGCGCGGAAGATCACGTTCTGCAATTGCCGCACGTTGCCCGGCCAGCGATTGCCGAGCAGCGCCGGGTAAGTCCCGGGGGCGAGGCGGCAGACCGGGCGCTGGATCTGCGCGCAGGCCTGCTGCATGAAATAGCGCGCCAACAGCAAAATATCCTGGCCGCGTTCACGCAGCGGCGGCACTTCAACGTTGAGCACGTTGAGGCGATAGAACAGGTCTTCGCGGAACAAACCTTCGCTGACCATTTTCTCCAGATTGCGATGGGTCGCGCTGAGGATGCGCACGTTGACCTTCACCTCGCGATCACCGCCCACGCGGCGGAAGCTGCCGTCGTTCAAGAAGCGCAGCAGCTTGGCCTGCAGATACGGCGACATCTCGCCGATCTCGTCGAGAAACACCGTGCCCTGGTTGGCCAGTTCCATCAGCCCCGGTTTACCGCCGCGCGCCGCGCCGGTGAAAGCGCCGGGGGCGTAGCCGAACAGTTCGCTTTCCGCGAGGTTCTCCGGCAACGCTGCGCAGTTGAGAGCGAGAAACGGTGCACTGTGTCGCGCGCTGATCGCGTGACAGGCACGCGCGACCAGCTCTTTACCGGTGCCGGTTTCGCCTTGAATCAGCAGCGGCGCATCAAGGGCAGCCACCCTTTGCGCGCGGGCCTTAAGGGTGCGGATCGCTGGGGACTCGCCGAGCAGCGCATCGAAACCTTCGGCATGGTCGTGGTGCAATGCCGAGAGTTGTTCGCCGATGCGGTTTGGTTGATACAAAGTCAGCAGGGCGCCGGCGTCGGTGATCGGCGTGGCGTCGAGCAACAGGGTCTGGCCGTTGACGGTGATTTCGCGCAGTGGCAGACGGAAGCCGTGTTCGAGCAAGCTGTCGAGCAGGGCGGGATCGTTGAACAGTTCAGAGACGCTTTCACCGGCCGGTTCACGCCCGTACAACGCGATCAACGCCGGGTTGGCCAGCAGCACTTTGCCGGCACTGTCGAGCGCCAAGACAGGATCGGTCATCGCCGCCAGCAACGCATCGAGCTGCAAGTGCCGACGCTGGCCGGGGAGGATGTCGACCACGGTCACAGCCTCTACACCGAGCACGCGGAACAGCGCATCTTTCAGCTCTTCGAGCACTTGCGGGCTCAGGGTCGGCGCGTCGATGTAGACGTTGGGCGGGATCATCTCCACCGCATCCAGATTGAGATTGCGCCCACCGAGGATAGCCAGGACTTCCTGGGTGATGCCGACGCGGTCGATGAAGCTGACGTGGATACGCATGGGGCGGTTCAGTGATCTGCAGAGCGGAGGGGGGCAAGTATGCCTTGGGCTTGGAGAGAGGTGAAAGCAAAAGCACCCTCACCCCAGCCCTCTCCCTGTATGTACCGGACACATGGTGGACACATGTTCGGAGACATGGTGGACGGTTTTAGATCTTCTTACCTGCCGTGACGATCTGCAAGTTCAAGTCGATTCGGGCGATACGATGTCTACTCCAGTAGACATCGTGGATGCCGTCCTCCGTCGTTTCCCGGATAGCCACTGACCTCCCGTAAAACGCCTTCCCGACAGTGTATTCACGGTTGCCCCAGTAGATCTCGCCCTTCACCTGAACCTTCCTGACCACATCTCCATCGTCGTACTCAGGCGCCGCCGGTTGCTCCTGATATTCCCGCGGGCTGCTGCTGTAGCGAGTAGCAGGAACCTGCATGCCCAGTGCTTGATGAGGACGCTTCTGGTTGTAGATATCACGCCAGATATCAAACGCCCGTTGTGCATCGTCCAGATCGATGAAGAGTTGGCCTTGCAGGACTTCCCTTTTCAGGCTGCGGTGGAAGCGCTCCAGCTTTCCTTGGGTTTGCGGGTGATAAGGTCGGGAGTGGCCGACCTTGATGCCCTGGCTCATCAGCCAGACCTCCAGCGCGGTATAAACGCCGGTCTGGTCACCCCATGGCGAACCGTTGTCCATCGTCATGCGCAGAGGCAGACCGTAGAGCCGAAAGGCCCGCATTAGTTGCTCCTGAACGGTTCGGCGCTGCTCATTGGCGCACGCAGCGATGCACAGTGAGAACCGCGAGTGATCGTCCAGTATCGTCAGCGGATGGCAACGTCCGTGGTTCAGGCTGATATGACCCTTGAAGTCGATTTGCCAAAGATCGTTGGGCGCCTCGTGCTCGAACCGGATAAACGGTTTGACCTCGGCAGCCTTTGGGTCAACGCGCGAATGACGCTGTAAAACCGCATGCACGGTGCTGACAGAGGGCATCACTTTGCCGTCGTCTTCCAACACGCGCTTGAGCTTGCGAGCGCCCCAAGCGGCGTACTCCTGACTCACGGTCAAAATCTGCTGCTCAACCTCTTCAGCGCAGCGTTTGGGTGACGTCTTTGGTCGTCGAGACTGATCGATCAACCCTTGCGCACCGAGATTTTCAAACCTGTTGAGCCATTTGTAGGCAGTGCTTGGGCTGATACTGAATCGACGGCAAAGCTGCCGAACATTGGCCCCTTCTTGCCGAGCCAACAGCACGAATTCTGAACGAAGCTGCACAGTGGACACCTCTTCCCAGGACACAGGTCATCTCCTTGGTGATGAGCAATGTGTCTATTAAAATGTGTCCACCATGTCTCCGAACACCCGTCCACCATGTGTCCGGTACATACACTCCCGGGGGGAGAGGGGGTCGACCGAGGTGTCTGGCGCTACACGTCGACCTGAAAAATCGAGTCGATTATGGATTCAGTGATGCAGGATCAGGTAGGCGTAATACTGCAACATCTCCCAATCAGTCCCCTCACCCCAGCCCTCTCCCGGGGGAGAGGGGGTCGACCGAGGTGTCTGGCGCTACACGTCGACCTGAAAAATCGAGTCGATTATGGATTCAGTGATGCAGGATCAGGTAGGCGTAATACTGCAACATCTCCCAATCAGTCCCCTCACCCCAGCCCTCTCTCGGAGGGAGAGGGGGCCGACCGAGGTGTCTGAGGTTTGACATCGACCTGAAAGAACCAGTCGAATATGGATTCGGTAAAGCAAGGTCAGGTCGGTGTAACTCTAGAGCATCCCCCAATCAGTCCCCTCTCCCTTTGGGAGAGGGCTAGGGTGAGGGGCTTTTGCGGGTTACTCGAAATGCTCAAGATTGACCGGATCCCCGGATTGCATATTCAACTTCTGCCGAATGTCTTCAAACATCAGATCGTAATGCTTGTGCACCGAGCCGATCTGGCTGTGCGCCTTGGGAATCCCGTACTTCTCGGCGATCCGGGTCACGTCGCGGGCGAAGTTGTAAGCCTCTTCCTTGGGCAGGAAAAACGTTTCCTTCATGTCCTTGCCCTGCATGCTGCCATGCAGGGTGAACTGTATTCCTTTGACTTTCGAAGGATCGGTAAACACTTCATAGTCGAGGCACACGTTGTAACTGACGTCATCCGGCGTCAACGCGTGCCGCTCAATATGCAAATGACCGGGTTCAAACTGGGCCATGGTTTTCTCCTTTCAAGGCATGGGAGAAGGGCAGACCCTCGGTCTGCCCCCGGAGTTTCTGATTATCGGTAGCTGATGCCAGGCTTCGCCGTGGTCACGCGAGTACCGGCAGTGCCCTGGACAATCGCTTCGATGTCCGCCAGCGAACCGATCACCGCGACCTTGCCAGTATGGCGCGCAAATTCGCAGGCTGCCTGCACCTTCGGCCCCATCGAGCCGGCGGCGAAGCCGAGGCGTTCGAGTTCGTCCGGGTGCGCTTCGGCAATGGCTTTCTGCGTCGGTTTACCGTAGTCGATGAACGCCGCGTTGACGTCCGTGGCGATCACCAGCAGGTCGGCTTCCAGTTGCTCGGCGAGCAGCGACGAGCACAGATCCTTGTCGATCACCGCCTCGATCCCCTTGAGATTACGGTTCTCGTCGTACATGGTCGGAATCCCGCCACCACCGGCGCAAATCACGATGCTGCCCTTGTCGAGCAACCACTTGATCGGGCGTATTTCGAAGATGCGTTTTGGCCGTGGACTGGCGACCACGCGGCGGAATTTGTCGCCGTCCGGGGCAATCGCCCAGCCTTTATCGGCGGCGAGTTTTTCCGCTTCGGCCTTGTCGTAAACCGGACCGATCGGCTTGGTCGGGTTCTGGAAGGCCGGATCCTTGGCGTCGACTTCGACCTGAGTGAGCAGGGTGGCAAACGGCACTTCGAAATCGAGCAGGTTGCCCAGTTCCTGTTCGATGATGTAGCCGATCATGCCTTCGGTTTCGGCGCCGAGCACGTCCAGCGGGTAAGGGGTGACGGAGGTGTAGGCCGCCGCCTGCAGCGACAGCAGGCCGACTTGCGGGCCATTGCCGTGAGCGATGACCAGTTGGTTGCCGGGATGGATCTTGGCGATTTGCTCGGTGGCGATGCGGATGTTGGCGCGCTGATTGTCAGCGGTCATCGGTTCACCACGGCGGAGCAGGGCGTTACCGCCCAGAGCTACGACGATACGCATAATGCAATCCTTTCAGAATTCGATGACCCTGTAGGAGCTGCCGAAGGCTGCGATCTTTTGACTTTGTTTCTTAAGATCCAGATCAAAAGATCGCAGCCTTCGGCAGCTCCTACAGGTCAGTGGTTGATCAGGAAATCCCGATCAGCTGTTACAGATCAGCGAGGGTCGAGACCAGAATCGCCTTGATCGTGTGCATGCGGTTTTCCGCTTGCTCGAAGGCGATGCAGGCGGGCGACTCGAACACGTCGTCGGTCACTTCGATGCCGTTTTTCAGGTGCGGATACTGTTCGGCGATTTGCTTGCCGACTTTGGTATCACTGTTGTGGAACGCCGGCAGGCAGTGCATGAACTTGGTGCGCGGGTTACCGGAGGCTTTCATCAGCTCGGCGTTGACCTGGTACGGCAGCAGTTGCTGGATACGCTCGGCCCAGGCTTCCACCGGTTCGCCCATCGATACCCAAACGTCGGTGTGGATGAAGTCGACGCCTTTGACCGCCGCTTTCGGGTCTTCAGTCAGGGTGATACGTGCGCCACTTTCTTGCGCATATTTGTGGCAACGCTCGACCAGATCATCCAGTGGCCACAGGGCTTTCGGCGCGCAGATGCGCACGTCCATGCCGAGCTTGGCGCCGACCAGCAGCAGCGAGTTGCCCATGTTGTTGCGTGCATCACCGAGGTAGGCGTAGCTGATTTCGTGGATCGGCTTGTCGGCGTGTTCACGCATGGTCAGCACGTCGGCGATCATCTGAGTCGGGTGATATTCATCGGTCAGACCGTTGAACACCGGCACGCCGGCGAACTTGGCCAGCTCTTCGACGATTTCCTGTTTGAAGCCGCGGTACTCGATGGCGTCGTACATGCGCCCCAGCACGCGGGCGGTGTCTTTCATGCTTTCTTTATGGCCGATCTGCGACGAGTTCGGGTCGATGTAGGTGACGTTGGCGCCCTGGTCATAGGCCGCCACTTCGAAGGCGCAACGGGTGCGGGTCGAGGTTTTTTCGAAGATCAGGGCGATATTGTTGCCCTTCAGGTGTTGCTGCTCGGTGCCGGTGTACTTCGCGCGTTTGAGATCGCGGGACAGGTCGAGCAAGTAACGCAGCTCACGTGGGGTGTGGTGTTCCAGGCTGAGCAGGTTACGGTTGTGAATGTTGAACGCCATGATGATTCTCCTTGGATTCGGTAATCGGCCCGGCCGCTACGGGATGGATGCGGCCGGGGAGATGGTCGTTTAGTAATCGATAGGGTCGCGGATGATCGGGCAGGTCATGCAGTGGCCGCCGCCACGGCCTCGGCCCAGTTCCCCGGCGCTGATGGTGATGACTTCCACGCCGGCCTTGCGCAGCAGGGTGTTGGTGTAGGTGTTGCGGTCGTAGCCGATGACCACGCCCGGCTCCACGGCCACCACGTTGTTGCCGTCGTCCCATTGCTCGCGTTCGGCGGCGAAGCTGTTGCCGCCGGTTTCCACCACGCGCAGTTTCGGCAGGTTGAGGGCTTTTGCCACGGTGTCGAGGAAGGTGCCCTCTTCGCGGCGGATGTCGATGCCGCCCTGTTTGCTTTCGTCAGGTCGCAGAGTGAAGGCGACAATCTGGTTCACCACTTCCGGGAAAATCGTCACCAGGTCGCGGTCGCAGAAGCTGAACACGGTGTCGAGGTGCATCGCCGCCCGCGACTTCGGCAGGCCGGCGACGATGACTTTTTCCACGGCTTTGTTCTTGAACAGGTTCAGCGCCAGTTGGCCGATGGCTTGACGGGACGAGCGTTCGCCCATGCCGATCAACACCACGCCGTTGCCGATTGGCATGACGTCGCCGCCTTCAAGGGTCGAGCTGCCGTGTTCCTTGTCCGGGTCGCCGTACCAGATCTCGAATTCGGCGTTGGTGAACTGCGGGTGGAATTTGTAGATCGCGGTGGTCAGCAGGGTTTCCTGACGGCGCGCTGGCCAGTACATCGGGTTCAGCGTCACGCCGCCGTAGATCCAGCAGGTGGTGTCACGGGTGAACTGAGTGTTCGGCAGCGGCGGCAGAATGAAGCTGGAGTGGCCGAGGAAGTCGCGGAACATCTGGATGGTCTTGCCACCGAAGCTGTCCGGCAGGTCATCGGCAGACACGCCGCCAATCAGGAACTCGGCGATGTGCCGTGGCTCCAGGCTCTTCAGCCAGGATTTCACTTCGTTGATCAGGCCCAGGCCCACCGAGTCAGCGGTGACCTTGCGCTCGAGAATCCAGTCTAGCGCCTCAGGGATGGCGACGATGTCGGTCAGCAGATTGTGCATTTCCAGCACATCGATGCCGCGCTCACGCATCTTGGTGACAAAGTCGAAGTGGTCGCGCTTGGCCTGAGCCACCCAGAGCACGTCATCGAACAGCAGTTCATCGCAGTTGTTCGGGGTCAGCCGCTGATGGGCCAGACCTGGGGAGCACACCATGACTTTGCGCAGTTTGCCGGCTTCGGAATGGACGCCGTACTTAACTTTTTCCGTGGTCATTTCAGATCCTCCAGATAACAAATCAATCAGGGATTACAGAGTCAGGAAGCCGTCGTAGAGACCGTAGGCAGCCACCAGGGCACCCACGACCACTGCGGCGAAAATCAGCTTCTCGACGTTAGTGAAAATCGGTTGTTTGAGTTCCAGTTTGGCTTTGGCGAACAGGATCGCGCCAGGTGCGTAGAGCAGGGCCGAGAGCAGCAGATACTTGACCCCGCCGGCATACAGCAGCCACACCGCATAGATCAGCGCGATGCCGCCGATAATCAGATCCTTGCGCCGTTCGGCCGCAAAGCCTTCGTAGCTTTCGCCGCGCACCGCCAGCAGCAGGGCATAGGCTGCCGACCACAGGTACGGCACCAGAATCATCGAAGTGGCGAGGTAGATCAGCGACAGGTAAGTGCTGGCCGAGAACAGCGTGATGATCAGGAAAATCTGCACCATCGCGTTGGTCAGCCACAGGGCGTTGACCGGTACGTGGTTGGCGTTTTCCTTGCGCAGGAACTCCGGCATGGTGTGGTCTTTGGCGGCGGCGAACATGATCTCCGCGCACAGCAGCACCCACGACAGCAGCGCCCCCAGCAGCGAGATGATCAGACCGACGCTGATCAGCACCGCGCCCCAGTGACCGACCACGTGCTCAAGCACGGCGGCCATCGACGGGTTCTGCAGTTTCGCCAGTTCCGGTTGGGTCATGATGCCCAGCGACAGCACGTTCACCAGTACGAGGAACAACAGCACGGTGATGAAGCCGATCACGGTGGCTTTACCGACGTCCGAGCGTTTTTCGGCACGGGCGGAGAAGATGCTCGCGCCCTCGATGCCGATGAACACCCACACGGTGACCAGCATCATGTTGCGCACCTGGTTCATCACACTGCCCAGATCGGGATTTTTGATGCCCCAGATGTCGGCGGTGAAGATGTCCAGTTTGAAGGCGAACACCGCGATCAACACAAACAGCAGCAGCGGTACGACCTTGGCGACCGTGGTCACCAGGTTGATGAACGCCGCTTCCTTGATCCCGCGCAACACCAGAAAGTGCACGGCCCACAGCAGCACTGAAGCGCCAATCACCGCAGCAACGGTGTTGCCCTCACCGAAAACCGGAAAGAAATAGCCGAGTGTGCTGAACAGCAGAACGAAGTAACCAACGTTGCCCAGCCAGGCACTGATCCAGTAACCCCAAGCGGACGAGAAACCCATGTAATCGCCGAAACCGGCCTTGGCGTAGGCGTAGACACCGCCGTCCAGGTCAGGCTTGCGATTGGCGAGGGTTTGAAAGACAAAAGCGAGGGTGAGCATGCCGACAGCGGTGATGGCCCAACCGATAAGTACCGCACCGACGTCGGCGCTGGCGGCCATGTTTTGTGGCAAAGAAAATATCCCGCCACCGATCATTGAGCCGACTACCAATGCAACCAGTGCACCTAGTCGTAGTTTTCCAGGAGCTTCAGACATTTGCATGACTCCATTGCAGGAGAGAAGAGATCACAGCGTAGTTCTGTTGTCTGTTCAAACAGCTGACTTAGATCAGTGCATGGTCACATTCCATTGTTAATGAATGACTTAGGCTTCGGCTGAAGGCATAAAGCTCCTGCCCGCAAGGCCCGTCCTAGAGGCGTTGTGGCTACATCTTTGGGAATGGCTATTATTACTTTCGAATTATCACGCTAGTTCTTTTTCAGCTTTTGGCAAATTTTCCGCCTCTGTTTTCAGTACAGAATTGAATTACCGGGATCAGCGCACAAAACCGACTTAGCGTGCTAGGGCGTTAGCGTCATCGGCTATATATAAATGGGCGTTAATTGGCGTTACTTGATAAACGTCATCTACCTTTATCCGTTTAGTTAATCGTCTTTAAAACCAAATTATCACCACACATTCAAAGGGAAACTGAAATGTCGCAACCGACGCAAAAGCTGCGATTAGGCGCGTTGATCGCCCTGGTGGTGGGTTCGATGATTGGCGGGGGGATTTTCTCGCTGCCGCAGAACATGGCGGCACGCGCCGATGCCGGGGCGATCCTGATCGGTTGGGGGATTACCGCGATCGGCATGCTGACTCTGGCGTTCGTGTTTCAGACCCTGGCCAATCGCAAACCCGAACTGGATTCCGGCGTGTATGCCTACGCCAAGGCCGGGTTTGGCGACTACATGGGTTTCTCGTCAGCCTGGGGTTACTGGATCAGTGCCTGGCTGGGCAACGTCGGTTATTTCGTCCTGCTGTTCAGCACCCTCGGTTACTTCTTTCCGGTGTTCGGCCAGGGCAATACGCCGATCGCCATCGGCTGTGCATCGGTGCTGCTGTGGGCCGTGCATTTCCTGGTGATGCGCGGGATCAAGGAGGCGGCGCTGATCAATCAACTGACCACGGTGGCCAAAGTCGTACCGCTGATCATGTTCATCGTCATCGCGGCGGTGGCATTCAAGGCTGACATTTTTACCCGTGACATCTGGGGCACCAGCAACCCGAATTTCGGCGGGGTGATGGATCAGGTGCGCAACATGATGCTGGTCACGGTGTTCGTGTTCATCGGCATCGAAGGCGCCAGTGTGTACTCGGCGCGGGCGGAAAAACGCAGCGACGTTGGTCGCGCCACGGTGATCGGTTTTGTCGGCGTGCTGGCGCTGCTGGTGCTGGTCAACGTGTTGTCGCTGGGGATCATGAGCCAGCCGGAACTGGCGAATCTGCAAAACCCGTCACTGGCGGCGGTGCTTGAGCACATCGTCGGGCCGTGGGGCGCACTGTTGATCAGCATTGGCCTGGCGATTTCACTGCTCGGTGCGTTGCTGTCCTGGGCATTGCTGTGTGCGGAAATCCTCTTCGCCACGGCCAAGGACAAGACCATGCCGGCGTTCCTGAAAAAGGAAAACAAGAACCACGTGCCGGTCAACGCGTTGTGGCTGACCAACGCGATGATCCAGATTTTCCTGTTGATCACGCTGTTTTCGGCGGGCACTTACACCAGCCTGATTTATCTGGCGTCGTCGATGATTCTGGTGCCGTACCTGTGGTCGGCGGCGTACGCGGTGCTGCTCAGCGGGCGCGGCGAAACTTACGAACACGCCTCGGCCGAGCGCACCAAGGACCTGCTGATCGGCGGCATCGCGCTCGGTTATGCGGTGTGGTTGCTGTATGCCGGCGGGGTGAAGTATTTGCTGCTGTCGGCGTTGCTGTATGCGCCGGGGGTGATTTTGTTTGCCAAGGCTAAGCATGAACAGGGCGAGCCGTTGTTCACCCATGTCGAGAAAGGCATTTTCACCTGCGTGGTCATCGGTGCGGGGCTGGCGGCGTATGGGTTGTACAGCGGTGTGCTGTCGTTGTGAGGTTGGCGCTTGCGTATGCGCCGCCGTATGACTGGGCGGCGATGTTGGGGTTTTTCGCGGCGCGGGCGGTGGTCGGGATGGAGGTCGTGGTCGATGGTGTGTATTCACGCAGCATCGGTTTGAATGGGCTTCATGGCATGGTTTCAATTTGGCCTGAGGCAGGGAATGCCTTGGCCGTTGAGCTGGATTTTCCTGATCCGTTGATGGTGCCCGAGATCGTTGTCAGGTTGCGGCGGATGTTTGATCTGGATTCGGATCTGACGCTGATGCAAGGGCATCTGGCAAATGATCCACTGCTGGCGCGGTTGATCGCCGAGCGTCCGGGGTTGCGGATTCCCGGGGCGTGGGACGGGTTAGAGTTGGCGTTTCGCGCGGTGCTGGGGCAGCAGATTACGGTGGTCGCGGCGATTCGTTTGGCCGGGAAACTGGTTGCGCAATATGGCGCGCCGATGGATTCCTCAGTGCCTGGATTGACGCATGTGTTTCCCGAGGCGCAGGTGTTGGCGGCGGCAGATCTGGCGGCGCTGGGCATGCCGAAAAGTCGTGGGCGGACGCTGTCGGGTGTGGCGCAGGCGTTGCTGGATGAGCCTTCATTGTTTGAACCGAATCGCGAGGGTGGCGTGGCGCGGTTGTTGGCGTTGCACGGGATTGGCGAGTGGACCGCGCAGTACATTGCGTTGCGGCAGTTGCGCGATCTGGATGGGTTTCCGACCGGGGATGTCGGGTTGTTGCGAGCGCTGGAGGTGCTGGAAGGCGAGCGGCCGGCAGCGCGGGAATTGTCTTTACGGGCCGAGGCCTGGCGGCCTTATCGAGGGTATGCGGCGCAGCTTTTGTGGACATCTTTGAGCCGGGCAGATTGAAACATCGTCGCTCGGCCTGAAATTGCAGCCCTCACCCCAGCCCTCTCCCGGAGGGAGAGGGGGCCGACCGTGGTGTGTTGCTCTGTCCATCGACCTGCAAGACCGAGTCGATTATGGATTCAGCGCCAAGCGTTCAGGTCGGTGAATCTCTTCAATATCCCCTAATCAGTCCCCTCTCCCTCTGGGAGAGGGTTAGGGTGAGGGGCTTTTAATTCCACTGAGGGTGATGTGAACCTAATTCTGTAGCCGGCAACGCCCACTGAATCGGTGTGCCGCTGATCTTCACCGGCACCTGCAACCGATGCGCCGGTCCCCACGGGGTCTGCTCCACCAGCAAACCTTGATCCTGTTCATCCTCGACGCGCAACGCTTGCGTTGTCCCCGGCCCATGCTCGATCAACAGTTTCGCCGTGCGCGCCAGCGACAATCGCGCTGAGCCCGCTCGGCCATTCGCCAACCGCTCAGTCAGCAATCTGAGCGCACTCGCCGCCATCAAATACCCCGTCGCATGATCCAGCGCCTGCACCGGCAACGGCGTCGGTTTGTTTGCCTGCTGCCAGCGCTGCCCGGCCTCAGCAATGCCGCTGCTCATCTGCACCAGACTGTCGAAGCCGCGGCGGTTCTGCCACGGGCCGCTCCAGCCGTAGGCATTGAGGCCGACATCGATCAGGCCCGGCGCGAGCTGGCGGCGACGCTCAACGCCGAAACCGAGATTTTCCAGTGCGTCGGCGCGGTACCCGTGCAGCAGAATATCGGCGTCCTTCAATAGACTTTCGAACACCGCACGATCCGCCGGGTCATGCAAATCCAGTCGCGCGCAACGTTTGCCGAGGGTCATTTCCGGGACGACACCGGGCTCGTTCCAGGTCGGGGAATCGATGCGCAATACATCGGCGCCAAGGCCGGCGAGAAAACGGCTGGCGGTGGGACCGGCGAGTACCCGCGTCAAATCCAGCACCTTGATCCCGGCCAACGGCTGCGCCACCGAGCCTTGCCACGGTTGGCTGTGTTCATCCGGCGAATCGAGGAAATTCACCAGCGGCTCGGCATTTACCGCCAGCCCCTGCGGATGCGTTTGCCATTGTGCCCAGCTGCGCATTTCGGCGGCGCAACCCTTGGCGTCGACCACTGCTTGTTCCAGATCCATACTCGCCCATCGCGCAACTTTCGCCGCCATCGCGGCACGATCGGCGCAGGCACCGAGCACGCGTTCAGCGGCGGCGCGGTGATGCGGGGCGTTGGTGTGCAGACGGATCCAGCCGTCCTGTGTGGAGTAGTCGCCGGCAACCGGGTCCCACAGCGGTGGCACTTGCCAGCCCATCGGGCGCAGCGAGGTCGAAAACCAGAACGAGGCCAGGCGTCGGTCGACTTCTACAGCGGGCAAGTGACCGGTCTGTTGCTCGATCAATTGGCTGACAGCCTGACCGGCTGCGGCCATGCTGGCGCAGGCAAGGTCAGTGACGGCGAACGCCGAGGGCAGGGCGCCGCTGTTGGTGAACGGAATCGGCGTGTGCGACAAGCCGAGTGCGGCTTGAATGGACGTGAGTAAATCAGTCATCGAAGGCCCTCCGGAGCGAGAGGGCGATGATAGTGCAAAACAATCCCGAGTCAGATGAAATCCCCGATTGCAGTGTTGCCACTTGACCCTGTGGGAGCTGGCTTGCCAGCGATAGCGGAGTGTCAGTCAACAATGTACTGACTGAAGTGCCGCCATCGCTGGCAAGCCAGCTCCCACAAGGTTTTGTGGTGGATTGAATGGCGCGTTCAGACGCGGAACTGATCCATCAATTTCATCTGCTGGCTGGCCAGGGCATTGAGTTGGCTGCTGATCGCTGCCGATTCGGTGGCTTGCTCAGTCAGCGTTTCGGTGACGGTACGAATCGCCGAGACATTGCGATTCACTTCTTCAGCCACCGCACTCTGCTGTTCGGCCGCGCTGGCAATCTGCAGGTTCATGTCGCTGATCACCGTCACCGCGTCGCTGATCTTGCCCAGCGCATCCACCGCCTGACGAATCTGCCCGGCGTTGTTGTGGGCCTGGGTCTGGCTCGAATGCATGGTCGCGACTACGCCCCGCGTACCGGTCTGAATCCGCTCGATCACGATGCGAATCTCTTCCACCGAATCCTGCGTGCGCTTGGCGAGGTTGCGTACCTCGTCGGCAACCACGGCGAAACCACGGCCGCTCTCACCGGCGCGGGCCGCTTCAATGGCCGCGTTAAGGGCGAGCAGGTTGGTCTGCTCGGCGATGCTGCGGATCACTTCCAGCACCGAGCCGATCTGCTCGCTGTTGACTGCCAGTGCTTCAACTTCGGTCACCGCTTTGCTGACTTCATCGGCCAGTTGGTTGATGTCGCGGGTGCTGCGCTCGATGATTGACATGCCGTCCCTGGCCGACTGATCGGCACCTTTTGCCGCATTGGCTGCGTTGGATGCGCTGTTGGCGACGTCGTGGGCGGTGGCGCTCATTTCGTTGGAGGCGGTGGCGACCTGGTCGATCTCGCGGAACTGCACCTGCATGCCTTCGCTGGTCTGGCGGGCGATTTCCGAGGACTGGTCGGCGGTGCCGCGTGCTTCGGTGATGCTTTGTTTGATCTGCGCGATGGTCGGTTGCAGCTTGTCGAGGAAGCGGTTGAACCAGTTGACCAGTTCGCCCAGTTCATCCTGCTTGCTGTAGTTCAGGCGCTGGGTCAGATCGCCTTCGCCGCTGGCAATATTTTTCAGCATTTCGGCGACGCTGTTGATCGGTCGGGTGACGCCGGACGCGGTCAGCCAGATCAGCAGCAGGCCAACCAGACCGGCGACCACGGCAACCAGCAGCGCGGTGAGCACGCCGGTTTCCTGAGCATCGTCGAGTACCGCTTGCAGCTTGACCGAGTCGGCCAGCAGCACTTGTTTCGGCAGGTCGATGACCACGCCCCAGGCGCGCGAGTTGCCGATCGGGTCGACCGGGTAAACGGCGCGAATCAAATCACCTTGTTCGAGAATCTTCGGTGTGCCGGAGGTCAGCAGTTGCAGCACATCTTTGCCATCGGCACCGAGGGTGTCGCTGATTTTCTTGCCGACCTTGCTCGCGTCGGAACTGTCAGCCCCGAGCACGCCGCTGCCAGAGACGATCAGCATGTGCCCGGCGTTGTTGAACAGGCTGCGCTGGGAATCCACGGCCGCTGCTTGCAGGGCGTCGAGGGCGATATCGACACCGACCACGCCGATGGCTTTGCCGTCGACGATCAACGGCACGGAAATGGTCGTCATGAGCATTTCCTTGCCACCGACGGTGTCGGCGTACGGGTCGAGCAAGCAGGTGCGCTTGGCATCGCGAGGGCAGGTGTACCAGCTGTTGTAGGGTGTGCCACTGACGCTGAGGGTGGTTTTGGTCAGGTCTTCTTCGACCATGATCGTGTTCAGTGAGGCGCCGGCTGCGCGGCTCCAGTAGGTGGCAAAACGTCCGGCTTCGTTGGACTGGCGCGCGGCGTCGTTGGCGAATTCGCTGTCCTTGCCGTCGAGAGCGTTCGGTTCGAAAGCGAGCCAGATGCCGAGCACTTTGTCGTTGCGCTCGAAGGCGGTTTTCAGGCTCAGGTTCAACTCTTCGCGCAAGGCGCCGGCGTCCAGCGAGCGCTTGGCGGCCATGACGCGCATGTCCTTGATCTGATCCGCTACGGCCGTGATCACCGTCAGGCTTTCGCCGAAGGTCTTTTGCACCCGCACCGCTTGTTCGGCGGCTTTGGCTTGCAACAGATTCTGCACACTGGCGGTGAGCAATTTGTTGCTGGAGTTGCTGACCAGTTCGTCGTTCTGGTTGGTCTGGTAGATGTTCATGCCGACGATCAGCGCGACTACACCGAGCAGGCACAGGCCGGAGAGCAGGACGATTTTCAGGCGAATGGACAGAGAGTCGAACATGGGGCGATCTCGCGAATGAATAAACGGGTGGCAGGCGGATATGAACTATCCGGTTCGCCAAATCCATTCAGCGCCATTCAATGCTCATCGGCGTGGAAGCAGAGGGCATGAGGCGCGTGCCGACGGACGGTCAGCGCTAAACGTTTGCGCAGGGGAATGTGCTGAAAAAGCGATTAATTACAGGGATGTTTCAGTGCGATGACGGGTCAGTGCAGACCCGCATGGATTCCGGGCGCGACCAGATCCACAGATTGCCCAGGCTCATCCCGGCAATCGCCAGATAGACCGGCCAGCCGTGGTCGAGCATCACCAGCATTAAAGTCGCGCAGAGCAACATGCTCACCGTCGCACTGACTTTGGCCTTGCGCGCGATGATTTTGCCGTTGCGCCAGTTACTGAGGATCGGCCCGAACAGCCGATGGTTTTCCAGCCAGGCACTCAGGCGCGGCGAACTGCGAGTCGCGGCCCAGGCGGCGAGAAGGATGAACTCGGTGGTCGGCAGGCCGGGCACGACGATGGCGATCAAGCCGATGCCAAGGCTGACGTAGGCCAGCAGGCCGAACAGCAGACGGGCGAGTTTCGAGGAGGCGGGTTGCGGCATGGGCTACGCGGTGGCTTCTGAAGCGGAAGGGAGATCTTACAGGCTTACGCAGTTCCCCTGTAGGAGTGAGCCTGCTCGCGATAGCGGTGTATCAGTCGACATTCATGTTGAATGACAGGACGCCATCGCGAGCAGGCTCACTCCTACAGGGGATGTGTGTTGTGTCAGGCCATTTCGGCTTCTGTGGCGTAAGCCTGTTCCAGCAGCACGGTAAAGCGGTTGAACGCGTCGATCGCGCCTTGCTCGACTTCGGCTTCTTCCTCGGCAGTGAACTGCAGCGAATCGAGGGTGCGCACGAAGCTTTTCCAGCCTTCGGCACGGCCACCTTCCGGCTCGCCGAGGTGGCGGGCGCCGAAGGTTTCGCTCAGCTCCAGGGCCACAGCGCGTTTGATCAGGAACGCCGCACCGAGCTTCGAGCCTTCGGAGACAAAGATCCAGCCGAGTGCGCGGGCCTTGCTTGGGTTTTTCACTGCGCCCGCCACCGGTTCCGGTACTTCGGTGTCGAGATCGGCGAGGTCAGCCTTGGCCGCTTCGGCGCGGCAACGGGCCGGAAGATCCGGGACGATGGCGGTCAGTTCGGCATCGTTGTACAGCTCGACCAGCTCCGACTGGAACAGGTACTGCGCAACGACAAAACGGGCGAAGTTGGCGCGGGTCTCGAACGGCGCATGCGCCTTCACCAGCGCATCGAGTTTGCTGTGCGGTTCGTTGGTGATCTGGTTCAAGCGTTGCGAACGCAGGGCTTTTTCCGAAGTGGTCATGACATGTCCTTGATAAAAGAGGCGCTTGATAACGAGACGAACAAGACGCCGTGCAAGCGTAAAAAAACCTCACTGCGCGGTGCCGGAACACGCGCGGTGAGGTTCACCGGATCAGATGTCCCAGATCAGGTTGATCGCGAAGTTGCGGCCCGGTTGCGTCAGGCGATCAAGGTTGGCCGGTTGCGTTACCGATGCTTCGCCGACGCTGTCGTAACCACGGACGTCATCCCACAGCCAGTATTTCTTGTCGGTCAGGTTGTAGATGCCGCCGCTGACGGTGACGTCGTCGGTGACTTTGTAGTACCCGGCCAGATCAAGAATGCCGAAGCCCGGGGTTTTGAACTGGCTGCTGACGCCATCTGGCGACTTGAAGTTGCTGTCGTCGACGCGATCCTTTTTCTTCACCACCGTCCAGCTCAGCAGGCCGCCGTAGTTGTCCTGGTCGTAACCCAGACCGAACACGCCGGTCAGCGGGTTGACGCTGTTGATCGGCTCGCCATTGTCGTTGTTGCGACCGTAGGCGTAGGCGATCGAGCCCTGGGTGTAGAGGCCTTGTGGGGCGCCAAACGCATCCAGATTCAGGCGACCTTTGACTTCCGCACCCTTGATGGTGGCGTGCTTGATGTTGGCCGACTGGAAGGTCAGCTCGTTGCGGCCCGGGGTCACGGCGTCTTCGTTGATGAAGTCGCGGTACTTGTTATAGAACACCGCCACATCGAACGAGCCTTGCTCGAAGTTGCCGCGCAGACCGGTTTCATAGCTTTTGCTTTTTTCCGGTTCCAGGTCGGGATTCGGCGCCACGCTGTAACCGGTGGTGGTGTTTTCGAAGCGGCCGTACAGGGCTTTCGCGGTCGGCGTGCGGAAGCCTTCGGCGTACTGACCGTACCAGGTGTAGTTTTCGGTCAGGGCATAGGTCAGGCCGAATTTCGGCGAAACTCTGTGCCAGGTCTTGTTCTTGTCGCTGACCGTGCCTTGGCCGTCAGCCGCCACGGTGTTGAGGAATTCCTGAGTGATGTGCGGCTTGAGCTGGGTGTAGTCGTAGCGCAGGCCCGGCAGGAAGGTCCAGTTGTTCCAGCTGATCTGATCCTGAGCGAACACGCTATAGGTGTTGATGGTCGGGTCCGGGAAGTCGGTGGCCTTGGCCAACACGTCAGCGGTACTGGTCGCACCGATGGCGGTGCAGCCACGACCGACGGCCAGGCAGGTGCCGTCGCCGCTGCGCGAACCGGTGACTTTCTGTTGCTTGATGGTGGTGCCGTAAGTCAGCACGTGATCGGTGTCGCCGATGGCAAACGCCTTGTCCAGTTGCGCGTCGAACACCCACTGTTTCTCTTCGTAAATGGTGTCGCGAGTACGCAGCACTTTACGGGTGATCGGGTAGTAGAACTCGGTGGTGCTCTGGTCGGTCTTGGCGATCTGGTGGTTGAGGCTCCACTTAACGTTGTCGACCAGCAGGCTGTCGAGGGCGAACGAGTGCTCGATGCCGAAACGCTCACGAGTGATGGTGTCGTTGCCGGTGCGCCACTGGTACATGCCGCCGGGCAGCACGCTGTTCGGAATGGTCGGCGCGCCGTTGAAGTACGGGCCGCCGTAAGCACTTTTCTGATCGGTGTCGCGATCATCCTTGTACTTTTCGTAGGTCAGACCCAGACGCGAGTCTTCGTTGTAGTTCCAGCCGATCTTGGCCAGCACGTTGTAGGCGTTGACGTCTTCCGGGTTGGCCGCAGTGCGTTCCAGACCGGTGCCGTTGTTGCTGCCGTAGGAGTCGGTCTCGTGCCCGTCGCGCTGGCTGTAGTGCAGCAATCCATCGAACTGCTCGGCGCGGCCGGCCACGGTGGCGGACTTCAACCAGCTGTCATCGGCCGAGCTGTAACCGGTTTTCAGGCGCGCACCGACGTCTTTGCCCGGCTTGATAATGTCGTCGGCATCGAGGGTGTAATAGCTGACGGCGCCGCCGATGGCGTTGCTGCCGTACAGCACCGAGGCCGGGCCACGGAGAATTTCCACGCGTTTGACGATTTCCGGATCGACGTAGTTGCGCTGGGTCTTGGCGTAAGGGCCGTTGAAGAAACCGTCCGGCACTTCGACGCCGTCGACCTGGGTCAGGACGCGGTCGCCGTCGATGCCGCGAATGTTATAGCCGCTGATACCGCCACGCTGACCGGCGCCGCCGACGGAAACCCCCGGCTCGTAACGCACCAGATCCTTGATGGTGTTGACGTTGTTGCGGTCCAGATCCTGACGGGTCTGCACGGTGACGGTAGCCGGCACGCTATTGACCGACTGCTCCTGACGGGTGGCGCTGATGGTCACCTGATCCAGATTGAGTGTGCCGCTGGCGTTGCGCTTTTCCAGTACGACGTTGTTATTGCTGATTTTGCGGAAGCTCAGGTTGGTCCCCACCAACAGACGCTCCAGGGCTTTTTCCGGGGGCAACGAGCCACGCACGCCCGGCGACGACACGCCCTGACCCAGTTCTGCCGGCAAGCCGACCTGCCAACCGGTCACGGCGGTGAAGGCATTAAGCGCCGACACCAGCGGCTGCTGGCCGATGGCGAACGAGTAATCGCCCATGTTGCGCGTCGGTTGCTCGGTGGCCGCCATCAGCGGCGCAGTGCCGGCCATCAGGATGGCCGCGGTCAGCAGCGACAAGACGCGAGAAGGGGAGGAAGTCTGGCGGGTAAGGCGTGAGGACATCGATAGCGCTCCGTGTCGCACGAATCTTTATAGGGGCTGATTGGCTTCGCGTGTTGCGAATCAATTGCATTGGCTATAACGAGACGTACTGGCGTTGGCTATCGAGTAAAAATAATTCTCATTTAGTTCAAGATGACCAGGGCAGGGAATTCTTTCAGTTGCGCCGAGGTGATCTGAGCGAGGGAACGAACCACGTCGAGCGGCTGGTCGAGACGGTAATTACCGGTCACGGCGACGTCGGCCAGTTGTTCGTTGGTGTTGATGATCCAGCCCGGATAGTAGCGGCGCAATTCGGCCAGCACCTGATTCAGCGGGCAGTTCTCGAACACCAGTCGGCCCTGGACCCAGGCAAGATCCGTGTTGGCATCAAGTTTGGCCGGGCGGTCGAAACCGTTGGGGCCGATGCGGATGCTCTCACCGGCAGTCAGACGCACGCGGGCGTCGTTGTGCGTGGCGCGCAAATCGACGTCGCCGCGCTGCACATTGACCTGCGCCACGCCGTCGAGATAACGCACGGCGAACGCGGTATCGCGCACGCTGGCGGTGACTGGTCCGGCATCGATTTCCAGCGGTTGACTGCGGCCGCTGGCGATTTCGAAAAACGCCTCGCCCTGAAACAGCCGGGCAACACGCTGCTGATCGTTGATGGTGCTGGAGAATGCCGAATTGGTATTGAGCAGGACTTTCGAGCCGTCCTCCAATTGCAGACGCTGGCGCTCGCCAACCACCGTGAGGTGATCGGCCTGAAGGCGCATCGGCAAATTACTGAAACTGAACAAACCGAGCACCAGCACGGCGGCGGTGGCCAGCGGTTTCCAGTGCGGACGCAGACGCTTTAAGAAGGTGACCTTCGCAGGTTTGGCCGCCAGGCTTTGCGCGCACTGGGCGACTTGCGGGCCGTCCCAGATCGCCTGGGCCTTGTCGAACGCTTCGGCATTCAGCGGATCGGCCGCCAGCCAGGCATGGAACTGCCGGGTCTGCTCATCGTCCGGGCTGCCGAGCACGATGAGCCAGTCCAGTGCCTGGTCCATTGCGTTTGCAGCGTCCTGCACCGAATCCGGCGAAGGCGAGCGGTGGGTGTCCGTCACGGTGTTTCCTCGGGCTTCTGGCGAAGCAGTTTCTAGCGTCAAGCTGCAAGCTGCAAGCTGCAAGCTGCAAGCCAGATGCGTGTACTGCTTTTCGTTTTTACTTGGAGCTGAAGCTTACAGCTTGCCGCTGCTGTCGTGTCGTTCGGCGACGCCGATGCAAATGCTCATGATCAGCTTCAGTTCTTTCTGCACAGTGCTGAGGGAAACATTCAGCTCATCAGCGATTTCCTGATAGCTGTTCCCGTGCAAACGGCTGAGGATGAAAATCTGCTGCTGGCGGGGGCTGAGTTGACTGAGGCTCACGTTCAAGCGCTCCAGCATCTGTTCGGCGTGGGCGGCATCTTCGGCGCTGCTGGCCGGGGCGGCGATGCTGTGCACGACATCCTGCGGCACATCATCGACCATGGTTCGCGAGTGGATCTTGCGCGCGCGCAAATGATCCAGCGCCAGATTGCGCGCGGTCTGGAAAACAAAAGGTTCGAGGTGATCGATGGCCCGCTCGCTCAGCGCCCGCGTCACGCGCAGGTAGGTCTCCTGCAGCAGGTCTTCAGCGGTGCTGTGATTGTTGACCATCCGTTCCAGCGTGCGCAGCAAGGATGTGCGCTGGGTGAGGAAGACGTGGTTGAAGCGCGATTGACTCACGGGAGGACCTGATCCATTTCAAGCGAATGATAATGCTTATCATCTAGTCGAGTGGTCAAGCCCTGATTTTGAAAGCTGCGCAAAAAACTGTGGGAGCGAGCCTGCTCGCGAAAGCGGTGTATCAGCCAACATGAATGTTGAATGACGCATCGTATTCGCGAGCAGGCTCGCTCCCACAGGGATAGGGGATAACCTGGGGTTACTCGGCGTTGCACAACGCCAGGCAGTTATCCAGCATGCGGTTGGAGAAGCCCCACTCGTTGTCATACCAGGCCAGCACCTTCAGCAGTTTGCCGGTGGATTTGGTGTGGTTGGCATCGAAGATCGACGACAGCGGATTGTGGTTGAAGTCGCTGGACACCAGCGGCAGGGTGTTAAAGCCGAGAATCTTCGAGTGTTGGCTGGCCGCTTTCATCAGCGCGTTGACTTCCTCGGCGCTGGCTTCTTTTTTCAGCTGCACGGTCAGGTCCACCAGCGACACATTGATCACCGGCACGCGCACGGCCATGCCGGTCAGTTTGCCCGCCAGTTCCGGCAGCACCAGGCCCACTGCTTCAGCGGCGCCGGTCTTGCTCGGGATCATGTTCTGCGTGGCCGAACGCGCGCGGTACGGGTCGGTGTGATAGACGTCGGTCAGGTTCTGATCGTTGGTGTAGGCATGAATGGTGGTCATCAGACCGCTTTCGATTCCCAGCTCGCGGTGCAGCACTTGCGCCACCGGCGCCAGGCAGTTGGTGGTGCACGAAGCGTTGGAGATGATCTGGTGCGACTGGCGCAGAATGTCGTGGTTCACACCATAAACCACGGTAGCGTCGGCGCCTTTGGCCGGCGCCGAGATGATCACTTTGCGCGCGCCGGCAGTAATATGCGCAGCCGCTTTGGCGCGGTCGGTGAAGAGACCGGTGCATTCGAACACCACATCAATCTTTTCCGCCGCCCATGGCAACTCGGCCGGGTTGCGAATCGCGCTGACCGCAATGCGGTCGCCGTTGACGGTCAGACTTTCATTGTCATGCTCGACTTGCGCGTCGAACGTGCCGTGAACGGTGTCGTATTTGAGCAGATGGGCATTGATCGAGCTGTCGCCAAGATCGTTGATGGCGACGATCTGCAAATCCTGTCGATAGCCTTGGGTATACAGTGCGCGCAGGACATTACGGCCAATGCGGCCAAAACCATTGATTGCGATTCGAAGAGTCATGGAACAGCGCCACCGTCGTTTTGTTGTTGGAATTACAAGATTATTCGCATAAAAATAGAAAACAAGCCTTTTTAGTGGCAATATTTTGTTTTATCTACAACGAGTGACCTGAATCAACTGGTCCGAATGGTCAAAAAAGCCGTCTGTCATTCCAACAACAACGGCGTTTGATCAGCATAGACAATCAGGTCGCCACATCCGTTAGCCTGGAGTTCTACACATGCATCCCCGCGTCCTTGAGGTCACCGAACGGCTTATCGCCCGCAGCCGCGCCACGCGTCAGGCTTACCTTGCACTGATTCGCGGCGCCGCCACTGACGGGCCGATGCGCGGCAAGCTGCAATGCGCCAACTTTGCCCACGGCGTGGCCGGGTGCGGCAGCGAAGACAAGCACAGCCTGCGGATGATGAACTCGGCGAACATCGCCATTGTTTCTTCGTATAACGACATGCTCTCGGCGCACCAGCCGTACGAAGTGTTCCCGGAACAGATCAAGAACGCCCTGCGCGAAATCGGCTCGGTCGGCCAATTCGCTGGCGGCACTCCAGCGATGTGCGACGGCGTCACCCAAGGCGAGCCGGGCATGGAACTGAGCCTGCCGAGCCGCGAAGTGATCGCCATGTCGACCGCCGTGGCGCTGTCGCACAACATGTTCGACGGCGCACTGATGCTCGGCATCTGCGACAAAATCGTCCCGGGTCTGATGATGGGTTCGCTGCGTTTCGGCCACCTGCCGACGATTTTCGTCCCGGGCGGGCCGATGGTCTCGGGGATTTCCAACAAGGAAAAAGCCGACGTACGGCAGAAGTACGCCGAAGGCAAGGCGACCCGCGAAGAGCTGCTGGAATCGGAGATGAAGTCCTACCACAGCCCGGGCACGTGCACCTTCTACGGCACCGCCAACACCAACCAGTTACTGATGGAAGTCATGGGCCTGCATTTGCCGGGTGCCTCGTTCGTCAACCCGAACACGCCGCTGCGTGATGCGCTGACCCGTGAAGCCGCGCACCAGGTTACGCGTCTGACCAAGCAGAACGGCAACTTCATGCCGATCGGTGAAATCGTCGACGAGAAGTCGCTGGTCAACTCGATCGTCGCCTTGCACGCCACCGGCGGCTCGACCAACCACACCCTGCACATGCCGGCCATCGCCATGGCCGCGGGCATTCAACTGACCTGGCAGGACATGGCCGACCTCTCCGAAGTCGTGCCGACCCTGAGCCACGTCTACCCGAACGGCAAAGCCGACATCAACCACTTCCAGGCAGCGGGCGGCATGTCGTTCCTGATCCGCGAACTGCTCGGTGCCGGCCTGCTGCACGAAGACGTCAACACCGTACTCGGCCACGGCTTGAGCAAATACACCAAAGAGCCGTTCCTTGATAACGGTGAACTGGTCTGGCGTGAAGGCCCGGTCGACAGCCTCGACGAAAACATTCTGCGCCCGGTCGCCCGTGCGTTCTCGCAGGAAGGCGGTTTGCGCGTGATGGAAGGCAACCTCGGTCGCGGTGTGATGAAGGTGTCCGCCGTCGCCCTGGAAAACCAGATTGTCGAAGCGCCAGCCATGGTGTTCCAGGATCAGCAGGACCTTGCCGATGCGTTCAAGGCCGGTCTGCTGGAAAAGGATTTCGTTGCGGTGATGCGCTTTCAGGGCCCGCGTTCCAACGGCATGCCCGAGCTGCACAAGATGACGCCGTTCCTCGGCGTGCTACAGGATCGCGGCTTCAAAGTCGCGCTGGTGACTGACGGGCGGATGTCCGGCGCGTCGGGGAAAATCCCGGCGGCGATTCACGTCAGCCCCGAAGCTTATGTCGGTGGTGCTTTGGCGCGCGTGCAAGAGGGCGATATCATCCGCGTCGATGGCGTCAAAGGCACCTTGGAACTCAAGGTCGACGCCGCCGAATTTGCAGCGCGCGAACCTGCCAAAGGCCTGTTGGGCAACAACATCGGCAGCGGTCGTGAACTGTTTGGCTTTATGCGTTTGGCCTTCAGCTCGGCGGAGCAGGGCGCCAGCGCCTTCACTTCTGCCCTGGAGACGCTTAATTGAAACTGGCTTTGGTCGGTGACATCGGAGGCACCAACGCGCGGTTCGCGTTGTGGAAAAACCAGCAATTGGAATCGGTTCAGGTGCTGGCCACGGCCGACCACGCCAGCCCGGAAGAGGCGATCAGCCTCTATCTGAGCGGGCTCGGTCTGGCGCCGGGTTCGATCGGTTCGGTGTGCCTGTCGGTGGCGGGGCCGGTGAGTGGTGATGAATTCAAGTTCACCAACAACCACTGGCGCCTGAGCCGCAGCGCATTCTGCAAAACCTTGCAGGTCGAGCAGTTGTTGCTGGTCAACGACTTCTCGGCGATGGCCCTGGGCATGACCCGTTTGCAGCCGGGCGAATTTCGTGTGGTCTGCGAGGGCACGCCGGAGCCGTTGCGTCCTGCCGTGGTGATCGGCCCGGGTACTGGCCTTGGCGTCGGCACCTTGCTCGATCTCGGTGAAGGTCGTTTCGCGGCTTTGCCGGGCGAGGGCGGTCACGTTGATCTGCCGCTGAGCAGTCCGCGTGAAACCCAGTTGTGGCAGCACATCCATAACGAAATCGGCCATGTCAGCGCGGAAACCGCGTTGAGCGGTGGTGGATTGCCGCGGGTTTACCGGGCGATCTGTGCGGTGGATGGGCACGAGCCGACACTCGACACACCGGAAGCGATTACGGCTGCTGGCCTGGCGGGTGATCCGATTGCCCTGGAAGTGCTCGAGCAGTTTTGCTGCTGGCTCGGCCGCGTGGCCGGCAACAACGTGTTGACCACGGGTGGGCGTGGCGGGGTGTATATCGTTGGTGGAGTGATTCCACGCTTTGCCGACTTCTTCCTGGAAAGTGGTTTTGCCCGCAGCTTTGCTGACAAAGGCTGCATGAGCGATTACTTCAAAGGCATTCCGGTGTGGCTGGTGACAGCGCCGTATTCCGGCCTGGTGGGCGCCGGTGTGGCCCTCGAACAAGCTTGATACCGAGTCGCTTTCATCGCTGGCAAGCCAGCTCCCACAGGTTTTGTGAACGACACAGATCCTTGTGGGAGCTGGCTTGCCAGCGATGAGGCCAGAACAGACAACAAATCTCCAAGGTTCATCAGGCATAATCCGCCCCAATTCCAACAACAAGGATGCCTTCGAAGTGAGCTCAGTCAACAAGTCGATATTGTTGGTCGATGACGACCAGGAAATACGCGAGTTGCTGGAAACCTACCTGACCCGCGCCGGGTTTCAGGTGCGGGCCACCGCCGACGGTGCCAGTTTCCGCCAGGCCCTCAACGAGGCGCCGAGCGATCTGGTGATCCTCGATGTCATGCTGCCCGACGAAGACGGCTTCAGCCTGTGCCGTTGGGTGCGTCAGCATCCGCGTCAGGCGCAGGTGCCGATCATCATGCTCACCGCCAGTTCCGACGAAGCCGACCGCGTGATCGGTCTCGAACTCGGCGCCGACGACTACCTCGGCAAACCCTTCAGCCCCCGCGAACTGCAAGCGCGCATCAAGGCATTGCTGCGTCGTGCGCAATTCGGCCAGGAACGCAGCGGCAGCGACGTACTGGCCTTTGACGAGTGGCGGCTGGACATGGTCAGCCATCGCCTGTTTCACACGGACGGCGAGGAAGTGATTCTCTCCGGCGCCGACTTCGCCTTGCTGAAACTGTTCCTCGATCACCCGCAGGAAATCCTCGACCGCGACACCATCGGCAATGCCACCCGTGGCCGCGACCTGATGCCGCTCGATCGCATCGTCGACATGGCCGTCAGCCGTTTGCGCCAACGCCTGCGCGATACCGAGAAACCGCCACGGCTGATCCGTACCGTACGCGGTAGCGGCTACCAACTGGCAGCCAACGTGGTTGCCGGCAATGGTCACTGAGTCGCTGCGTAAACTCGCCGCCAAAGTGCCGGTGCCGCGCTCGCTGCTTGGGCGGATGTTGTTGCTGACCTTGCTGGCGGTGTTGTTCGCGCAGGCGTTGTCCAGCGTGATCTGGGTTTCGCAACTGCGCGCCACGCAGCTCGAAGGCCTGGTCACCAGCGCCCGCAGCCTCGCCCATTCGATGACCGCCAGCGTCAGTTACTTCCGCTCGTTGCCGGTGGCTTATCGACCGTTGGTGCTCGACCAGTTGCGCAGCATGGGCGGCACCCGCTTCGTCGTGACTCTCAACGACAAACCTTTGGGCATGGATGTGTTGCCGGTCACGCCACGCAAAGCGGCGGTGATGAAAGCGGTCGACGAAGTGCTGCGCCAGACCCTCGGCAATGACACGGATATTTCGGTGACCTTTGTCAGTCCCGAAGATCTGCGCATCTTCAACGCCGGGCTGAAACTCGATGAGCTGCCGCGCTCGTGGGCGCATTACGCGCTGACTCTGGAACCGGTCAATCCACCCGTGCTGGTCACGCAGATTCAGATGGCCCCGGGCGAATGGCTGTACATCGCCTCACTGTTGCCCGAGCCGTACACCAGTCTTGAAGAGCAAGGCCTGCCCTCGCAACAGGTGTGGTTCATCGTGCTCACCAGCGGGTTCTTGCTGCTGTTCATCGGTCTGCTGGTGCACTGGCAGAGCCGGCCGCTCAAACGTCTGGCGCGGGCAGCGCGGGATCTGTCGCTGGGCGCTGACGTCGAACCGGTGGCCGAGGGCGGTGGCAGTGAAGTGGTCGAAGTGGGGCGCGCCTTCAACACCATGCGCGAGCGCATCAGCCGTTACCTGACTGAACGCAGCCAGTTGTTCAGCGCGATTTCCCATGACCTGCGCACACCGATTACCCGTTTGCGTTTGCGCGTCGAGTTGCTTGAGGACGAGAAGCTGCAAGCCAAGTTCGGCCGCGATCTGGATGAGTTGGAGTTGTTGGTCAAAGGCGCGCTGCAATGCGTGAAAGACACCGACATCCACGAGAACATCGAGCCGGTGGATCTCAACCATGTGCTGGATTGTCTGGTCGAGCCGTACCTGGCGCCGAACGGCAACGGTCGCGTGACTCAGCATGGCCGGGCGTTGGCGGCGTATCCGGGCAAGCCTTTGGCGTTGAAACGCTGCATCGGCAATCTGATCGACAACGCGTTGAAGTATGGGCAGAACGCGCATCTGCACATCGATGACGATGACAGCGCGTTTGTCTTGCACGTTGATGATGAAGGGCCGGGGGTGCCGGAGCAGCGCTTGGAGCAGGTGTTTGAGCCGCACTTCAGGTTGGCGGGGCAGCAACAGGGGTATGGGCTGGGGTTGGGCATTGCGCGCAATATTGCCCACAGTCATGGTGGTGAGGTGACGTTGCAGAATTTGCGTGAGGGTGGGTTGCGGGTGACTCTGCAGTTGCCGCGTTCGGCGGATTGAGTCAAAAGCTTTCCCTCACCCTAGCCCTCTCCCAGGGGGAGAGGGGACCGATCGGGGGATGCTGCAGAGATACGCCGACCTGGAAGTCCGGTAGCGAATCCATAATCGACTCGGTATTTCAGGTCGGCGGAAAGCTCATTACACTTCGATCGGCCCCCTCTACCTCCGGGAGAGGGGACTGACCGGGGGGATGCTGCAGAGATACGCCGACCTGGAAGTCCGGTAGCGAATCCATAATCGACTCGGTATTTCAGGTCGGCGGAAAGCTCATTACACTTCGATCGGCCCCCTCTACCTCCGGGAGAGGGGACTGACCGGGGGGATGCTGCAGAGATACGCCGACCTGGAAGTCCGGTAGCGAATCCATAATCGACTCGGTATTTCAGGTCGGCGGAAAGCTCATTACACTTCGATCGGCCCCCTCTACCTCCGGGAGAGGGGACTGACCGGGGGGATGCTGCAGAGATACGCCGACCTGGAAGTCCGGTAGCGAATCCATAATCGACTCGGTATTTCAGGTCGGCGGAAAGCTCATTACACCTCGATCGGCCCCCTCTCCCTCGGGGAGAGGGCTGGGGTGAGGGTAGCTCTTTGTCACCGCTCAGTGACAAACCCCGCCCCCTTCGTTACAAGCCCACCCCGGCCCGTTGTTTAGACTCCCCGCAGTCATAACAACAAAAAAGGCCACCCATGGATCTCTTCCAACCCGGCTTCAGCAGTTGGCTGAACGCCCCTGCCCACCAGCAATGGCTCGCCGCCGAAGGCCTGCGTCTGCTGGATTTCGCCAAGGCAGCAAAACTCCCGCAAGGCTTCGGCAACCTCGATGAACGCGGCCGTCTGCCAGCGAACGCGCAAGCCGAAACCATGAACACCGCGCGCATGACCCACAGCTTCGCCATGGCCCACATTCAGGGCCTGCCGGGTTTCGCCGAACTGGTCGATCACGGCATCGCCGCCCTGCGTGGGCCGCTGCGTGACGCCCTGCATGGCGGCTGGTTCGCGGTCGCCGAACACCGCGATGACAACACCGGCAAGAATGCCTATCTGCATGCCTTTGTCGCACTGGCGGCCAGTTCCGCAGTAGTCGCGCAGCGTCCCGGCGCGCAAGCGTTGCTGGATGACGCCATCGACATCATCGACACGTATTTCTGGAGCGAAGAAGAGGGCGCCATGCGCGAATTCTTCAATCGCGACTGGAGCGAAGAAGAAGCCTATCGCGGCGCCAACAGCAACATGCACGCGACCGAGGCGTTCCTCGCGCTGGCCGATGTCACTGAAGATCCGCGCTGGCTGGTGCGTGCGCAACGCATTGTCGAGCGGGTGATCCACGGTCACGCTGCCGGTAACGGTTACATGGTCATCGAGCACTTCGACCGCAACTGGCAACCGCTGCGTGAATACAACCATGACAATCCCGCCGACGGCTTCCGCCCCTACGGCACCACGCCGGGCCACGGTTTCGAATGGGCGCGGCTGTTGCTGCACCTCGAAGCGGCGCGGGTGCAGGCCGGCATGCTCACGCCCGGCTGGCTCGTCACTGATGCGCAGAAACTCTTCGAGAACAACTGCCGCAACGGCTGGAACGTCGATGGTTTGCCGGGCATCGTCTACACCCTCGACTGGGACAACAAAGCCGTGGTCCGCCACCGCTTGCACTGGACCCACGCCGAAGCCAGCGCCGCTGCCAGCGCCTTGCTCAAACGCAGCGGCGATGAACAATACGAATTCTGGTATCGGCTTTTCTGGGAATTCTGCGAAGTGAATTTCATCGACCGTTGCGACGGCAGCTGGCACCACGAACTCAACCCGCAAAACATCCCGAGCGCTGATATCTGGCCGGGCAAACCCGATCTGTATCACGCCTGGCAAGCCGTGCTGATCCCTCGTCTACCCTTGTCACCGAGCATGGCGACTGCTTTGGCGCAGTTGTCTCAGGGCACTCCTGTGTAACCATGTGGTGACATTCGCGCGTCCCTTCGTTACCTGCGAAGGGAAACGTCCTGTTTAAACTCCTGTGCAGCGCAAGCACCAGACTTGCAATGCATAACAACAAGAAAGGTACATTTCGAATGAATGCGATTTCTCGCCTCGCTACTGTCATTTCTGTCGCCTCCCTGTTCCCGCTCGCAATCCTGCCGCTCAGTGTTTCCGCTGCCGAATCCAAAGGTTCGGTCGAAGTCGTGCACTGGTGGACCTCCGGTGGCGAAAAAGCCGCTGTTGATGTGCTCAAGGCACAAGTCGAAAAAGACGGTTTCACCTGGAAAGACGGCGCTGTCGCCGGCGGTGGCGGTGCGACTGCCATGACCGTGCTGAAAAGCCGTGCCGTTGCCGGCAACCCGCCTGGCGTAGCCCAGATCAAAGGCCCGGACATTCAGGAATGGGCGTCGACCGGCCTGCTCGACACCGACGTGCTGAAAGACGTCGCCAAGTCGGAAAAATGGGACAGCCTGCTCGACAAGAAAGTCTCCGATACCGTGAAGTACGACGGTGATTACGTGGCCGTGCCGGTGAACATTCACCGCGTGAACTGGCTGTGGATCAACCCGGAAGTGTTCAAGAAAGCCGGGATCACCAAGAACCCGACCACCCTCGAAGAATTCTACGCCGCTGGCGACAAGCTCAAGGCTGCGGGCTTCATCCCGCTGGCTCACGGCGGTCAGCCTTGGCAGGACAGCACCGTGTTCGAAGCCGTGGTGCTTTCGGTCATGGGTGTCGATGGTTACAAGAAAGCCCTGGTTGACCTGGACAACGCTGCGCTGACCGGCCCGGAAATGGTCAAGGCGCTGACCGAGCTGAAAAAAGTCGCGACCTACATGGACGCCGATGGCAAAGGTCAGGACTGGAACCTGGAAGCGGCCAAAGTCATCAACGGCAAGGCCGGCATGCAGATCATGGGTGACTGGGCCAAGTCCGAATGGACCGCCGCCAAGAAAGTCGCTGGCAAAGACTACGAGTGCGTAGCGTTCCCGGGCACCGACAAGGCGTTCACCTACAACATCGACTCGCTGGCCGTGTTCAAGCAGAAGGACGCAGGCACTGCGGCCGGTCAGCAGGACATCGCCAAAGTCGTGCTGGGTGAAAACTTCCAGAAAGTCTTCAGCATCAACAAAGGCTCGATCCCGGTGCGCAACGACATGTTGAACAACATGGACAAGCTCGGCTTCGACTCTTGCGCGCAGACCGCTGCCAAAGACTTCCTGGCAGACGCCAAGTCCGGCGGCCTGCAACCAAGCATGGCGCACAACATGGCGACCACGCTGGCGGTGCAAGGCGCGTTCTTTGATGTCGTGACCAACTACATCAACGACCCGAAAGCCGACCCGGCCGACACCGCCAAGAAACTCGGCGCAGCGATCAAGTCGTCCAAATAAGCCGTAACGGCAAGCTGCGAGCTGCGAGCCGCAAGCTACAAGCTTGAGCTCTAGCGGTCTTGCAGCTTGCGGCTTGTAGCTGCTCTTCACTTTTTTTGATGGATTTCCCCATGAGTTCTGTTGCTGTGTTCAGCAAGGCCTCGCCGTTCGATGCATTGCAACGCTGGCTACCCAAACTGGTACTGGCGCCGAGCATGTTCATCGTGCTGGTGGGCTTCTATGGCTACATCCTGTGGACGTTCGTGCTGTCGTTCACCACCTCGACCTTCCTGCCCAACTACAAGTGGGCTGGCCTTGCGCAATACGCGCGGTTGTTCGACAACGATCGCTGGTGGGTCGCGAGCAAAAACCTCGCAGTGTTCGGCGGTATGTTCATCGGCATCACCTTGGTGATCGGCGTGTTGCTGGCGGTGTTCCTCGACCAGCGCATCCGTCGTGAAGGCTTTATCCGCACCATTTACCTGTACCCGATGGCGCTCTCGATGATCGTCACCGGTACCGCGTGGAAATGGCTGCTCAACCCGGGCATGGGCCTGGACAAATTGTTGCGTGACTGGGGCTGGGAAGGCTTCCGTCTCGACTGGCTGATCGACCCGGATCGCGTGGTCTACTGCCTGGTAATCGCTGCTGTGTGGCAAGCCTCGGGCTTCATCATGGCGATGTTCCTCGCCGGCCTGCGTGGCGTTGATCAATCGATCATCCGTGCCGCGCAGATCGATGGCGCGAGCATGCCGACGATCTACTGGAAAGTGGTGCTGCCAAGCCTGCGCCCGGTGTTCTTCAGTGCCGTGATGATTCTGGCGCACATCGCGATCAAGAGCTTTGACCTTGTCGCCGCAATGACCGCCGGTGGCCCGGGTTATTCCTCCGACCTGCCGGCGATGTTCATGTATTCCTTCACCTTCAGTCGCGGCCAGATGGGCATGGGCTCGGCCAGTGCGATTCTGATGCTCGGTGCGATCCTCGCGATCATCGTGCCTTACCTGTATTCCGAGCTGAGGACCAAGCGCAATGACTAGTCTCGCTGCCAAACCTGCTATCAGCCTGAGTCGCATCGCGATCTACGCAGTGCTGATCATCGCTGTACTGCTTTATCTGGTGCCGCTGGTGGTCATGTTGCTGACCAGCTTCAAGACCCCGGAAGACATCAGCACCGGCAACCTGTTGAGCTGGCCGACCGTGGTCAGCGGCATCGGCTGGGTCAAGGCCTGGGCCACGGTTGACGGTTACTTCTGGAACTCGATCAAGATCACCGTTCCGGCCGTAATCATCTCCACCGCCATCGGTGCATTGAACGGTTACGTGCTGTCGTTCTGGCGCTTCCGTGGTTCGCAGTTGTTCTTCGGTCTGCTGTTGTTCGGCTGCTTCCTGCCGTTCCAGACGGTGCTGCTGCCGGCCTCGTTCACCCTCGGCAAGATGGGCCTGGCAAGCACCACCACCGGTCTGGTGTTTATCCACGTGGTTTACGGTCTGGCGTTCACCACGCTGTTCTTCCGTAACTACTACGTGAGCATTCCGGATGCGCTGGTGAAAGCTGCACGCCTCGACGGCGCAGGTTTCTTCACGATTTTCCGCCGGATCATTCTGCCGATGTCGACGCCGATCATCATGGTCTGCCTGATCTGGCAGTTCACCCAGATCTGGAACGACTTCCTGTTCGGTGTGGTGTTCTCCAGTGGTGATTCGCAACCGATCACGGTGGCGTTGAACAACCTGGTCAACACCAGCACCGGCGCCAAGGAATACAACGTTGATATGGCAGCGGCGATGATCGCCGGCCTGCCGACCCTGCTGGTCTATGTGGTCGCAGGCAAGTATTTCGTGCGCGGGCTGACGGCCGGCGCAGTCAAGGGGTAATCATGGCAACGCTCGAACTTCGCAACGTCAACAAGACCTACGGTGCCGGCCTGCCGGACACCCTGAAAAACATCGAACTGTCGATCAAGGACGGTGAGTTCCTGATCCTCGTCGGCCCGTCGGGCTGCGGCAAGTCGACCCTGATGAACTGCATCGCCGGTCTGGAAACCATCACCGGCGGCGCGATCATGATCGGCGATCAGGACGTCAGCGGCATGAGCCCGAAGGATCGCGACATCGCCATGGTGTTCCAGTCCTACGCGCTGTACCCGACCATGAGCGTGCGCGAGAACATCGAGTTCGGTCTGAAGATCCGCAAGATGGCGCAGTCGGCGATCGACGAAGAAGTCGCGCGCGTGGCCAAGCTGCTGCAGATCGAACACTTGCTGAACCGTAAACCGGGTCAGCTCTCCGGTGGTCAGCAACAGCGCGTGGCGATGGGCCGTGCACTGGCGCGTCGGCCGAAGATTTATCTGTTCGACGAACCGCTGTCCAACCTCGACGCCAAGCTGCGTGTCGAGATGCGCACCGAAATGAAACTGATGCACCAGCGCCTGAAAACCACCACGGTCTACGTGACCCACGACCAGATCGAAGCGATGACCCTGGGCGACAAGGTTGCGGTGATGAAGGACGGCATCATCCAGCAGTTCGGCACGCCGAAAGACATCTACAACAACCCGGCCAATCTGTTCGTGGCGAGCTTCATCGGTTCGCCGCCGATGAACTTCATCCCGCTGCGTCTGCAACGCAAGGACGGTCGTCTGCTGGCGCTGCTCGACAGTGGTCAGGCGCGTTGCGAGTTGCCGATGAGCATGCAGGACGCCGGGCTTGAAGATCGCGAAGTGATCCTTGGTCTGCGCCCTGAACAGATCGTTCTGGCGAACGGCGAGGGCAATGGCCTGCCGAGCATTCGCGCCGAAGTGCAGGTGACCGAGCCGACCGGCCCGGACACCCTGGTGTTCGTCAATTTGAATGAAACAAAAGTCTGCTGCCGTCTGGCGCCAGACGTGGCACCGCAGGTAGGCGAGAGCCTGACGCTGCAATTCGATCCGTCGAAAGTGTTGTTGTTCGATGCAAACACCGGTGAGCGTCTGGGTACTGCCGGGCAACCACAGACCGATGCGCGGTCTGCGAACGTGGCGCAATTCAAAGGCCGCTGAAGAACAATGCTGGAATGCGGTCATGTGGGAGCTGGCTTGCCAGCGATGAGGCCGGCACATCCAACATGGATGTCGCCTGAAGCACCGCCATCGCTGGCAAGCCAGCTCCCACAGGGATTGGATTCCAAAAGGAGCACGCGGTGGATGGCCTGTAATCCATCGCACTTTATGTAAACCGCGTTAGATAAAAACAGTTAATAACAATAAAGACGAGGATGTAGGGATGAAAAAGAAACACGTCAATGCCCGGTTGATCTGCCAAGTATCAGCTGCGGCGGCATTGGTGCTGGCCGGTAACGCCATGGCGGCGGACGCCTTCAGTTCCGATTCGAAATGGATGACCGGCGACTGGGGTGGCGAGCGTACCAAGCTGATCGAGCAGGGTATCGACATCAAAGCCGACTACGTTGGGGAAGTCGGTGGCAACCTGCACGGTGGCTACAACGACGACAAGACCGCGCGTTACGCTGACCAGTTCGGTCTGGGCGTGGCACTCGATCTGCAAAAGCTGTGGGGCTGGGATAACACCCAGGCGAAGATCCAGCTGACCAACCGTAATGGCTACAACATCTCCAACGACCGCGTTGGCGATCCGCGTGCCGGCACCCTCAGCTCCTCGCAGGAAGTCTACGGTCGTGGCCACATGGTGCGTCTGACCCAGTTGTGGATTCAGCACCAGTTCTTCGACAACAAACTCGACGTCAAGGCCGGTTACTTCGGTGAAGGCGAAGACTTCAACACCTTCCCGTGCGACTTCCAGAACCTGGCGTTCTGCGGTTCCCAAGTGGGCAACTGGGCGACCAACATCTGGTACAACTGGCCCGTCAGCCAGGCCGCGATCCGCGTGAAGTACAACATCAACGACGAACTCTACGCGCAAATTGGTGCGTACAACCAGAACCCGTCGCAGCTGGAACACGGCAACGGCTTCAAGCTCAGCGGCAGCGGCACCAAAGGTACTGTGTTGCCGGTGGAGTTGGTCTGGTCGCCGAAGGTCAACAGCCTGCCGGGCGAATACCGCGTCGGTTACTACAAGAGCACGGCCGATGCCGACGATGTTCGTGAAGACGTCAACGGTTTCGACGCGGCAACCACTGGCGATGCCTACAAGACTCACAGCAGCAAACATGGCTACTGGTTCGTGGCGCAACAGCAACTCACCAGCCACAACGGTGATGCTTCTCGCGGTCTGAACATCGCGGCCAACGCTACGTTCCACGACAAAGACACCAACTTCATCGACAACTATCAGTCGGTGATGTTTGTCTACAAAGGCCCGTTCGACGCGCGTCCGAAAGATGACGTCGGTATCGGCGCGGCGCGTATCCACGTCAACGATGACGTGAAGAAGAACGCCGAGCTGCTGAACGCTTCCAACGGTGTGTCGGATTACGACAACCCGGTGTTCTCGCCGATTCGTGAAACCGAATACAACTACGAGATCAACTACGGCTTCCACGTCACCAACTGGCTGACCGTACGTCCTAACCTGCAGTACATCACTCACCCGGGTGGTGTGGATGAAGTGGACAACGCTTTGGTCGCTGGCCTGAAAATTCAGTCTACGTTCTAACGCGTCTGCGATAAGCTCCTCTCTATGTGCGCATATTTGCGGACAGCGAGGGGGCGTTCTCAATTGTTTTACCCGCCGCGTTGTCGCCTTAAAGCGAGCCAGGCAAGGCGCAGGCCGATGGGAATGGTTTTTCCCTTTCCAAGGCCTGCAACGCAGCCTGGCTCGCTTTAAGGCACAACCCGAAGGGCCGGGCCTGCTGTTGTGCAGGGCTGCGTTGCTCGAAGCTTATTTGGAATGACCAAACTACGCTTCTCGCGCCTTGCCCTGCACAACAGCAGACCCGGCGCGGTGGGAAAAACAATTGAGAACGCCCCCTAGGCTGTCCGCTTTTTTTTGGGGGCAGGCGCAGCCCGTCACAGATGAATTCGGAACCGTGGCAAATGCATGAGCATCCGCTACAACGCTTCTTCAAATCCCTGCGTGAACAACCGGTGTTCGCCTGGGAGCGCTATCAGATGCGCGACGTGTTGGTGATCGATCATCCGCTGTGTCAGGCGGTGTTCAGTCGTCAGGGCGCGCAGTTGTTGCACTTTCAACCGCGCGGGCAAAAGCCGTGGTTGTGGTGTGCGGCGAAGTGGCCGCATGTCGGCGCGATCCGTGGTGGCGTGCCGGTGTGCTGGCCGTGGTATGGCCGTCATCCCAGCGAAAACGCCTGGCCGTCCCATGGTTGGGCGCGTTTGCTCGACTGGAAGTTGCTCGACAGCAGCACCGCTGACGATGGCGTGCGCCTGCACTGGCAGTTGCAGCTGTGCGACTGGCAGGTTGACCTGCATGCGCATCTGGGCGAACGCATGGAACTGCGTCTGAGCACCGAGCATCAGGACGACATGCCGTGCCAGTTGAGCCAGGCTTTGCATGCTTACTGGCGTATTGGCGATGTTGGTGAGATAGCGCTGTCTGGGCTCGAAGGGGCGCAGGGTTATGACCAGTTGAATCGCCAGGTTTGCCAGCAGGAAGGCGAGTTGCGGGTCGATGGCGGTTGTCAGCGGGTGTTCCAGCATGACGGTGAATTGCAGCTGAAAGATCACGCCTGGCAGCGCGAGTTGTGCATTGATACCGGCGACAGTGCCGACACGGTGGTCTGGCATCCGGGCGCGCGGCCTTTGCTTGGTGTGACGTGGGATGAGATTTCGGAGTTTGTCTGTGTTGAAGCGGCGGCGGGTGGGACTGACAGCCTGCATCTGGCGCCGGGGGAGAAGGCGCATTTGAGTTTGCAGGCGTGGGCGGCGGCTTGAGTGTGTCAAGTACACCGCTACCCTCACCCTAGCCCTCTCCCGGAGGGAGAGGGGACCGAATGGGGGATGCTTAAGAGTTACGCCGAGGTGAAAGTGCAGTGCTGAATCCATAATCGACTCGATCATTCAGGTCGATGTATAGCGCAAGACACCTCGATCGGCCCCCTCTCCCTCCGGGAGAGGGCTGGGCGGGCGGCGTTCCGATGAGGGTGCTTTTGACTTTTAGTTGAATTCATCCCCAACCGGATACCGGCTAGCATTCAAACTCTCTTTGATCTTGCGCAAATGCGGCTGGAAATCCACCCCGCGACGCAACGTCATCCCGGTCGCCAACACATCCAGCACCGTCAACTGAATGATCCGCGACGTCATCGGCATATAAATGTCGGTGTCTTCCGGCAACGGAATATTCAGGCTCAAGGTACTCGCCTTGGCCAGCGGCGAATTCTCCGCCGTCAGGCCCAGCACCGAAGCACCGTTCTCCCGAGCAATGCGCGCCACTTCCACCAGCTCGCGGGTGCGGCCGGTGTAGGAAATGATCACGAACAACTCACCGGTGTGCGCCACCGAAGCAATCATCCGCTGCATCAGCACATCGGCATGCGCGGTGACGGCGAGGTTGAAGCGGAAGAACTTGTGCTGCGCATCCAGCGCCACCGGTGCCGAAGCGCCGAGGCCGAAGAAGTGGATCTGCCGCGCCTGAATCAACAGGTCGACGGCGCGGCTGATCAGGTTCGGATCGAGCGCTTGGCAAGCACTGTCCAGTGAGGCGATGGCGCTGCCGAAAATCTTCTGCGTGTACGCCTCGGGATTGTCGTCTGCCTCGACCGCGCGACTGACATACGCCGCGCCGCTGGCCAGGCTCTGCGCCAGTTGCAGTTTCAGCTCGGGATAGCCGCTGACACCGAACGAACGGCAGAAGCGGTTGACCGTCGGTTCGCTCACCGAGGCTGCCTGGGCGAGGGCGGCGATGCTGAAGCGGGTGGCCTGCTGCGGGTTGAGCAGGATCACCTCGGCGACTTTGCGTTCGGCCTTGTTCAGGTCTTCAAGGCGACTCTGGATCTGTTCCAGTAAATTTCGCACGCGGTCCATATGGAATTCCTAATTCACCTGCGCAAAGGTGCGCCGGGCTATGCAAATTGGGCCTTTGATATGGCCCGTAACGGTGGCCTATCCTACTGATGGCTCCGACCGACCACCACTCGGAATCTGTATTTTGCGAAAATGTTGTGGTTATTACTACATTTTCCCTTGAGTGATGCCTTGAAAAAAGGTATTTGTAGCTTAACTTGATAAAAGAACAAACATCATGCCTTCGATTACGGTTGAACCGTGCACCTTTGCCTTGTTCGGCGCGCTTGGCGATCTGGCCCTGCGCAAGTTGTTTCCTGCCCTTTATCACCTCGATGGCGCTGACCTGCTGCACGAGGACACGCGCATCATCGCGTTGGCCCGTGAAGAAGGTTCCGAGCAACAGCACATGGCGTTCATCGCCGCCGAACTGCGTCGTTATGTGGGCAAAGAGCTGGACGAGGCCGTCGCCGAGCGTTTTCTCGCACGCCTGACCTACCTGCACGTCGACTTCCTCAGATCTGAAGATTATGTAGCGCTGGCCGAACTGGCCGGCAGCACGCAACGCATGATTGCCTACTTCGCCACGCCGGCAGCGGTGTATGGCGCTATTTGCGAGAACCTGGCGAAAGTCGGTCTGGCAGAAAACACCCGCGTGGTGCTGGAAAAACCGATTGGCTCCGACCTCGAATCGTCGCGCAAGGTCAACGACGCCGTGGCGCAGTTCTTCCCGGAGAACCGCACCTACCGCATCGACCACTACCTGGGCAAAGAAACCGTTCAGAACCTGATCGCCCTGCGTTTCGCCAACAGCCTGTTCGAAACCCAGTGGAACCAGAACTACATCTCCCACGTGGAAATCACCGTGGCCGAGAAGGTCGGTATCGAAGGCCGCTGGGGCTACTTCGACAAGGCCGGCCAGCTGCGCGACATGATCCAGAATCACCTGTTGCAACTGCTCTGCCTGATCGCCATGGACCCGCCGGCTGACTTGTCCGCCGACAGCATCCGTGACGAAAAGGTAAAAGTGCTCAAGGCGCTGGCGCCGATCAGTCCGGAAGGCCTGACCACCCAAGTGGTGCGTGGTCAGTACATCGCCGGCCACAGCGAAGGCAAATCCGTACCGGGTTACCTCGAAGAACCGAATTCCAATACCCAGAGCGACACCGAAACCTTCGTCGCTTTGCGTGCCGATATCCGCAACTGGCGCTGGGCCGGCGTGCCGTTCTACCTGCGTACCGGCAAGCGCATGCCGCAGAAACTGTCGCAGATCGTCATCCACTTCAAGGAACCGTCGCACTACATTTTCGCCCCTGAGCAGCGTTTGCAGATCAGCAACAAACTGATCATTCGCCTGCAACCGGACGAAGGCATTTCCTTGCGCGTGATGACCAAAGAGCAGGGCCTGGACAAAGGCATGCAACTGCGCAGCGGGCCGCTGCAACTGAATTTCTCCGACACCTGGCGTAGCGCGCGGATTCCCGATGCCTATGAGCGGTTGTTGCTGGAAGTGATGAACGGCAATCAGAACCTGTTTGTCCGTAAAGATGAAATCGAAGCCGCGTGGAAGTGGTGTGACCAGCTGATCGCCGGGTGGAAAAAATCCGGTGACTCGCCCAAGCCGTATGCGGCCGGGTCGTGGGGGCCGATGAGCTCCATTGCATTGATCACGCGGGACGGGAGGTCGTGGTATGGCGATATCTGATGTGCAACTGCCTGCGGGCGTGAACGCTCACGAATTCAAGAGCCCGGTGCTGTTGGCCGAAGGTCTGGCGCTGAACGTCGCCAAACAATTGAGCGAGGCCATTGCGGCACGCGGCAACGCGGTGCTGGTGGTGTCCGGCGGTCGTAGCCCGGTGGCGTTTTTCCAGCACCTGGCCAAGCAGGAACTGGATTGGTCGAAGGTCGTCGTGACCCTCGCCGACGAACGCTGGGTTCCGGTTGAACACGCCGACAGCAATGCCGGCCTGCTCAAGCAATACCTGCTCAAAGGCCCGGCGGCCAAGGCGCAGTTCCTTAGCCTGTATAGCGCGGCGGCCAACGTCGAGCAGGCTGCTGAACAGGCTGATCGTCTGCTCGCCGAGTTGCCGCCGATTGATGTGCTGGTGTTGGGCATGGGCGATGACGGCCACACGGCGTCGCTGTTCCCCGACAGCCCGAACCTCGCCGAAGCGCTGCAGGCTGATGGCACGCGCCGTTGCTGGCCAATGCTGGCGCCGAGCGTGCCGCGTCAGCGCCTGACCATGAGCCGTGCGCTGCTGGCTTCGGCGAAACACAAGATTCTGTCGATTTCCGGTCAGTCGAAACTGACCACCCTGAATGCCGCACTGGCATCCGACGTCGCCGCCATGCCAGTGCGCGCGTTTCTGCAACCTACGTTAGAGATTTACTGGTGCCCATGAGCCAAGGAACAGCCGCTATGACAACCCCATCCCCGACCGTTTCCATGGCGGACAAAGTTGCCCTGATCGACAGCCTCTGCGCCAAGGCGCGGATCCTGCCGGTGATCACCATCGCTCGCGAACAGGATGTGCTGCCGCTGGCCGATGCCCTGGCCGCCGGTGGTCTGACCGCGCTGGAAGTGACCCTGCGTTCGCAGTTCGGCCTCAAAGCCATTCAGATCCTGCGCGACCAGCGTCCGGAACTGATGACCGGTGCCGGCACCGTGCTCGATCGCAACATGCTCGCGGCTGCCGAAGCCGCTGGCTCGCAGTTCATCGTCACTCCGGGTATCACCCGTGACCTGCTGGAAGCCAGTGTCGACAGCCCGATTCCGTTGTTGCCGGGCATCAGCAACGCCTCCGGCATCATGGAAGGCTATGGTCTGGGTTATCGCCGCTTCAAGCTGTTTCCGGCTGAAGTCAGCGGTGGCGTGGCGGCAATCAAAGCCCTTGGCGGTCCGTTCGGCGAAGTGAAATTCTGCCCGACTGGCGGCGTCGGCCCGGCCAACATCAAGAGCTACATGGCGCTGAAAAACGTCATGTGCGTGGGCGGTAGCTGGATGCTTGATCCGGAGTGGATCAAGAACGGCGACTGGGCCCGTATTCAGGAATGCACCGCCGAGGCGTTGGCGCTGCTGGACTGATTGTTACCAGACACTTCGTTGTGTGTTCTACGGCTTTACGGTGCGCTTGGTCGGTGCACCGTTTTTTTTTGCCTGAAAATTGCTGTGTAGAAGCTATGTAGGAGCTGTCGAGTGAAACGAGGCTGCGATCTTTTGACGTTGCTCTTGAGCGCCAACATCAAAAGATCGCAGCCTTCGGCAGCTCCTGCATCGACACCGTTACGACGCGATACATAGTTACCGCACAGCCGCGTTTGCGTGGCGCTAATCTGCGTTCATCTTACGGAAGAGAGAACGCCTCATGGACGACCATCAATCTGTCGCTGTAATACGTAACCCATTGCATCAACCGGGGCCGCAAGGCGGCAGCCCGGTCTGGCGAGAAACGGCGGGCAAGGTGCGCAACATCAGCCGTGGCGTCGAAGGCCTGCCACTGGTATTGCGTCTGGCCCTGGTCGACGCCATGACCGGAGAACCGGTCGTTGGCGCCCAGGTCCAGATCGAACAGAACATCGGCGCCGACAACCTGTGCGGCACCCAGTCGACCGACAGTCAAGGCATTGTGCGGTTTACCAGTATTTACCCGGGTCTGCACGCTGGCGGGGCCTCGTGCATCGCCATGACCGTGTGCATCGCCAGTGATGATCAAAATCCGCAGTCACATCAGGAGGCCTGGACAGGACGGCTGCATCTTCCCAATGCCTGTAGCTGTGAAGCGGTGGGCGATGACGCCTCGCGGCTGGTGTTGCGAGCGATTGGCGGGGAAGGTCTTGAGGACGGCTATTTCGGCAGCCTGACGATCGGCGTCGACACCTTTGCGGTGTCGTCGCAGATCGGCCTTGCGGGCTACGAAAAGCCCACGGGCGCGGTGTTTTAGCGCAGCTCGTTCAGCGCCCGTACCAGCAACTGCATCTCGGCAGCGGTGGTGGTCAGCCCCGGTGTAATGCGGATGCTCGGCCCGCTGGCTGCACCGTTGCGCACCACGGTAAACAGGTTGTATTCGTTGAGCAGACGCTCGGCCATCGCCTGTTGATCGTCGTGCCGGGTGAAGCGCAGCGAGGTGATGCCGCAATACAGTCGTGGATCGTCTGGCGTCATCACCTCGATACCCGGCAAATGCCGCACCGCGCTGACCCACAGATTGCGCAGATAATTGACGCGAGCGCCTTTGGCCGGCGCACCGCCGAGCGAGCGGTGCTCCTCGAACACTAGCGGCAAGGTCATCAGTGCTGGAATGTTGGGCGTGCTGTACGACGTGCGCGCACGGATATCATTGGCCGGGTAATGCATTTCATCCATGTCCGGATCGATATCGGCCAAGCGTTGCGGCGCGATATAGAGGAAGCCGAGGGTGAGCGGTGCGCCGATCCATTTGTGCAGGTTATAACCCGCGAAAGCGATGCCCAGTGCTTCAAGATCGAACTCGATCTGACCGAGCGCATGGGCGCCGTCGAGGATGACATCGACGCCATGTTCCTTGGCGAGCGCGGCGATGGCTTGTACCGGCATGACCAGGCCGGTGCGGTGAGTGACGTGGGTCAGGGCCATCAGTTTGATCTTCGGGTGGCCGCTGAACGCTTCGCGGTAAGTCTCCAGCAGACTGTCGTAACTCGCTGGATGCGCGTGGGCAATCTCGATCACCTCGGCGCCGCGATGTTTGGCCAGCCAGCGCATGGCGCCTTTGACCGTGTCGTATTCCAGGTCGCTGATCAGCACTTGATCGCCCGGCTGCAAGCGGTTGTAGTTGCGGATCAGCGATTGCAGGCCTTCAGTGGCGTTGCGGGTGAAGGCTACGCTCTGTGCACGTACGCCAATCAGCTCGGCCAGTTGCGCACGGATATCGAGGTTGTCGTGCTGCTCGAAACGCTGGCGCACGTACACCGAATTGCTGGTGTTGATCAGCTCGATATTGCGCTGGTACTCCTCGATCACCGTGCGCGACATGCGCCCGAAGTAACCGTTTTCCAGGTTCACGGGGCCGGGTTGAACGTCGTAACGGTCGGCGAACGTTTGCCAAAAGGCTTCGTCACGGGCGCGGCGGGTGTTATCGGGCATGGTCGGCTGACTCTAAGAAAGGAGGGCGCTTCAGTGGCGCGGGGCAGGTTTGCCGTGTTTGGCGCGCAGCGGTTCGAGCAGGTCCGAGAGGCCGTTATGGTCGATCTCCTGCATCAGCGCGAGCAGGCCACCGAGTTCGCCGTGCGGGAAACCTTCACGGGCAAACCAGTTCAGGTAAGGCCCCGGCAGGTCGGCAATGATCCGGCCCTTGTATTTGCCGAAGGGCATTTCTTGGGTGATCAGCAGTTCGAGTTTTTCGGGATTCATCAGTGAGATCGTCTGGCTTCAAATCAGTTTGGAAAATACAGGCATTCTGCATGCAGGCCAAATGACAGATCATGCAAATAACCGTGATACAGATAGTTCATTTATCTTTAATCTATTGATTTATAACGATTTTTTATAAATAAAAAAGCTGGCATGCACACTGCAATATCCCTTGCATCTTCAACCAATCGCAAGGAATTGAAAAATGACCGACATGAATAAAGAAGCCATCTCTGTACTCAATGACCTGATTGAAACCAGCAAGGACGGTCAGGAAGGGTTCAAGACTTGCGCTGAAGACATCAAGCACCCAGAACTGAAAACCCTGTTTGTAACTCGCTCCGCTGATTGCGCCACCGCTGCAGCAGAACTGCAAGCCGAAGTTCGCAAGCTGGGCGGCGATCCGGAAACCTCTACCAGCGTCAGCGGTGACCTGCACCGTCGCTGGGTCGACGTCAAAGCCATGTTCACCGGCAAAGACGAAGAGGCTGTGCTGAACGAAGCCGAGCGTGGTGAAGACCATGCACTGAAGGCATATCGTGAAGCCATCGAGAAGATCAACAAGCACAACCTGGTCGGTATTCGTGATCTGGTTGAGCGCCAATACCACGGCGTGCAACGCAACCACGACCAGGTGAAAGCCCTGCGTAACCAGGCTCGCGCTCGTTCGTAAGCGTTTGCCGGTTATAAAAAACGCCAGCTAGTCTGGCGTTTTTTTATGGGACTTTGAAAAGCAAAAAGCCCCTCACCCTAGCCCTCTCCCGGAGGGAGAGGGGACTGAACGAGGTGTTCTTTCGAGCTACATCGACCTGAAATATCCAGTCGAACTCAAGATCTGAAAACAGCAGAGATCGGCTCCCTTTCCCCCTCGCCCCCTTGGGGGAGAGGGCTGGGGTGAGGGGGAAAAGCTTTACCTGACACCCCGCTAATCAATCAGCCAATGCTAATCGCCGGCAGCGTTGGCAGTGTTACGGTCTGCTGCTTACGCGGCGCCAGAATCTCAGCCTCACCATCCACCACCAACTCATCACGCTGATTGAACACGCGCGTCGCAATGCGCACACGAAACTTCGGCAGCTTCTCGAGGATTTCCAGACGTACTGTCAACGTGTCGCCAATCTTCACCGGCTTCTGAAAGCTCATCTGCTGACCGATATAAATGGTGCCCGGCCCAGGCAATTCGCAGGCAACGGCGGCACTGATCAGCGCACCGCTGAACATACCGTGAGCGATACGCTCCTTGAACATGCTCGCGGCGGCGAACTCGGCGTCCAGGTGCACCGGGTTGTGGTCGCCCGACATCGCGGCAAACAGTTGGATGTCGCGCTCTTCGACGGTCTTGCTGTAGCTGGCGGTCTGGCCGACTTCGAGGGCTTCGTAAGGGATGTTGGTAACCTGGGTCATCGGTCTCGATTCCTGTGACGGATTCAGTGAATCCAGAAAAAATTATTCGCTGCGCTGAGGGCGCGGATGGCTCAGGACCTGATCGATCCAGGCCAGCACATCAGCGATCACTTCGTCGCGATTGGTTTCGTTGAACAATTCGTGCCGCGCCTGCGGATAGATCTTCAGTTGCAGGTGCTGGCTGCCGGCCGTGCGTAACGCATTGGCCAGATCTGTCAGACGCTTGCCTTCACTCACCGGATCACATTCGCCGCCGATTACCAGCAGCGGCAGGCCCGGGTCGATCTGCGCGAGATTGGACGCTTTGCTGATCTGCTGCAAGCCGCCGAGCAGGTCGATCCACAGTTGATTGGTGCAGCGAAAGCCACACAGCGGGTCGTTGGCGTACAGGTCAACCTCGGCGGGGTCGCGGCTCAACCAGTCGAACGGTGTGCGCGCCGGTTTGAATTTGTTATTGAACGAGCCGAACGACAGCCATTCGATCAGCGCACTGCGACCCTTGCCACCCTGACGCAGTTTTTCCAGACGGGCGATCTGCCGCGCAGCGCGATACAGCGCAACGGGCTGAAAATTGGAACCGCTGAGTATCGCCCCGTGCAGACTGGCGCTGTGGTGCAGTAAATAGCCTTGGGCAAGATAGCTGCCCATGCTGTGCCCCAGCAGGATGATCGGTACCCCGGGGTGCTGCTGGCCGAGGTGCTGATTGAGGCTGGCCAGATCGCCCAGCACTTTGCACCAGCCGTCGTCATCGGCGAAGTGGCCGAGGGTACCGTGATTGGCGGTTTTGCCATGTCCGCGCAAATCCGGCGCGTACACGCCATATCCTTTGTCGCAAAACGTGTCGGCCAGTCGCGCGTAGCGACCACTGTGTTCGGCCATGCCGTGGGCCAACAGGATCACCGCTTTCAACGGCGCCGCCGGCAGCCATTGATTGACGAACAGGCGGCTGCGGTCACTCGCGTCCAGCCATAGGGTGTCGTGGATCATGGCGATTCCTTTGCTCAGAGTCGGATCATTGTATAGCGCGTCTGATCAGCCCACGCCACGGCAGGAAGATTCACACGATCAATGACGGCTTTGTCCATATTTGCCTCAATGGCCATAGCTGCTAGTGTCCGTGAAGCTCCGCTTTTTCAGAAATGACAGAAAGCGGCCCCGGATCGGCTCAGGTAAAGAGGACAAGAACAATGCAACCTGATTTCTGGAACGACAAGCGCCCGGCCGGCGTACCGCTGGACATCGACATGGGTGAGTTCAAGTCGGTGATCGAGGTGTTCGAGCGTTCCTGCAAGAAGTTCGCCGATCGCCCGGCGTTCAGCAACATGGGCATCACCCTGACCTACGCCGAGCTCGAGCGCCAGAGCGCTGCCTTCGCCGGTTACCTGCAAGCACATACCGATCTGGTGCCGGGGGATCGCATCGCCGTGCAGATGCCCAATGTCCTGCATTATCCGATTGCCGTGTTCGGTGCTTTGCGCGCCGGGCTGATCGTGGTCAACACCAACCCGCTGTATACCGCGCGGGAGATGCGCCACCAGTTCAAGGATTCCGGCGCACGGGCACTGGTGTACCTGAACATGTTCGGCCAGAAAGTCCAGGAAGTGCTGGCCGACACCGACATTCAATACCTGATCGAAGCGAAGATGGGCGACCTGATGCCCACCGCCAAGGGCTGGCTGGTCAACACCGTGGTCAGCAAAGTGAAAAAAATGGTCCCGGCATATGCGCTGCCGCAGGCGATCTCCTTCAAGAGCGCACTGCGCATGGGCCGTGGCCTGGGGGTCAAGCCACTGAAGGTCAGCCTCGACGACATCGCCGTGCTGCAATACACCGGTGGCACCACCGGGCTGGCGAAAGGCGCGATGCTGACTCACGGCAATCTGGTGGCGAACATGCAGCAAGTGCGCGCCTGCCTGGCGCAGCTCGGCCCGGACGGCCAGCCGCTGCTGCGCGAAGGCCAGGAAGTGATGATCGCGCCGCTGCCGCTGTATCACATCTATGCCTTCACGGCGAACTGCATGTGCATGATGGTTTCCGGTAACCACAACGTGCTGATCAGCAACCCGCGCGACATTGCCGGTTTCATCAAGGAGCTGAAGAACTGGCGCTTCTCGGCGCTGCTGGGCCTGAACACCTTGTTCGTGGCGCTGATGGATCACCCGGATTTCAAGACCCTCGATTTCTCCAGCCTCAAGCTCACCAACTCCGGCGGCACTGCGCTGGTCAAAGCCACTGCCGAGCGCTGGGAGCAGATGACCGGTTGCCGCATCACCGAAGGCTACGGCCTCACCGAAACCTCACCGGTGGCCTGCACCAACCCGTACGGCGACCAGTCGCGGCTGGGCACGGTCGGCTTGCCGGTGCCGGGCACGTTGCTCAAAGTCATCAACGATGACGGTGTCGAACAGCCGATGGGCGAGCGCGGCGAGTTGTGCATCAAGGGCCCGCAGATCATGAAAGGTTATTGGCACAAGTCTGAAGCCACTGCTGAAGTGCTGGATGCCGAGGGCTGGTTCAAGTCCGGTGACATCGCGGTGATCGATCCGGACGGTTTCGTGCGTATTGTCGATCGCAAGAAGGACATGATCATCGTCTCCGGTTTCAACGTGTATCCCAACGAAATCGAAGACGTTGTGATGGCCCATCCGAAGGTCGCCAACTGCGCGGTGATCGGTGTGCCGGACGAGCGTTCGGGGGAGGCGGTGAAGCTGTTTGTGGTGGCGCGGGAAACCGGGGTCAGCCTCGAAGAGCTCAAGGCTTACTGCAAAGAGAATTTCACTGCGTATAAGGTGCCGAAACACATCGTGTTGCGTGAGTCATTGCCGATGACGCCTGTCGGGAAAATTCTGCGGCGTGAGTTGCGCGATATCGCGTAAAAGTCAAAAACACAAAGATCGCAGCCTTCGGCAGCTCCTACCTTGGAATGCATTTCCTGTAGGAGCTGCCGAAGGCTGTGATCTTTTGCTTTAAGTCCCCGAAAACCGGGGCTTCAGAGGTGTTCTAGGATTTTTGCTCTAAAATGACTGCTAGATAGTCTTGAGTCATGAATATGACTGTAGGGGCCGCTTTTGGCTCTAGTCGACCCTTGGCAAAGCTGCTACTCTCGGCGCGCTTTGTGACTTCTCGGCCTGTATAAAAGCCAGATTCACCAATACCAGACACACACCAATAATAATCGCATCAAATGCGGTGAAGAATTCGCGTTGCTGAGGAGTGGGCTTCCATGATCGAAGACTTTTGGAAGGATAAATACCCGGCTGGAATTGCTGCCGACATCAATCCGGACGAGTATCCGAACATTCAGGCAGTGTTGAAGCAATCCTGCCAACGCTTCGCCAACAAACCGGCTTTCAGCAACCTGGGCAAGACAATCACCTACGGTGAATTGTACGAATTGTCCGGGGCGTTTGCCGCGTATCTGCAACAGCATACCGATTTGCAGCCCGGCGATCGAATCGCCGTGCAACTGCCCAACGTTCTGCAGTACCCGGTGGCCGTCTTCGGTGCGATTCGCGCCGGGCTGATCGTGGTCAACACCAACCCGCTGTACACCGCGCGGGAAATGGAACACCAATTCAATGACTCCGGTGCCAAGGCGCTGGTGTGCCTGGCGAACATGGCGCATCTGGCCGAAACCGTGGTGCCGAAAACCGGCGTCAAACACGTCATCGTCACTGAAGTCGCCGACCTGCTGCCACCGATCAAACGCTTGCTGATCAACAGCGTCATCAAGTACGTGAAGAAAATGGTCCCGGCCTATCACTTGCCAAAAGCCGTCAAGTTCAACGACGTGCTGAGCAAGGGCCAGGGCCAACCGGTGGCCGAAGCCAATCCCGACAGCGGCGATGTGGCTGTGCTGCAATACACCGGCGGCACCACTGGCGTGGCCAAGGGCGCGATGCTGACCCATCGCAACCTCGTCGCCAACATGTTGCAGTGCAAAGCGCTGATGGGTTCCAACCTCAATGAAGGTTGCGAGATCCTGATCACGCCGCTGCCGCTGTACCACATCTATGCGTTCACCTTTCATTGCATGGCGATGATGCTGATCGGCAACCACAACATCCTGATCAGCAACCCGCGCGACCTGCCGGCGATGGTCAAGGAACTGTCGAAGTGGAAGTTCAGCGGTTTCGTCGGCCTCAACACGTTGTTTGTGGCGCTGTGCAATAACGAAGGTTTCCGCAAGCTGGATTTCTCCGCGCTGAAAGTCACCTTGTCCGGCGGCATGGCCTTGCAACTGGCCGCTGCCGAGCGCTGGAAAGCGGTCACTGGTTGCGCCATCTGCGAAGGTTACGGCATGACCGAAACCAGCCCGGTGGCCACGGTCAACCCGATCCAGAACATCCAGATCGGCACCATTGGTATTCCGGTGCCATCGACCCTGTGCAAAGTCATCGACGATGCCGGCGTCGAGCAGCCGCTGGGTGAAATCGGCGAGCTGTGCGTCAAGGGCCCGCAAGTGATGAAGGGCTACTGGCAGCGTCAGGAAGCCACCGACGAAATGCTCGACAGCGAAGGCTGGCTGAAGACCGGTGACATTGCGCTGATCCAGCCGGACGGCTACATGCGCATCGTCGATCGCAAGAAAGACATGATTCTGGTCTCCGGTTTCAACGTCTACCCGAACGAACTGGAAGACGTGCTGGCGACCCTGCCGGGCGTGTTGCAGTGCGCGGCCATCGGCGTGCCGGACGAGAAGTCGGGCGAGGCGATCAAGATTTTCATCGTTGCCAAGCCGGGCGTGACCCTGACCAAAGAGCAGGTGATGGATCACATGCGTGCCAACGTCACGGGCTACAAGGTGCCGCGCTCGGTGGAGTTCCGCGATGCGCTGCCGACGACCAACGTCGGCAAGATCCTGCGCCGCGAGTTGCGTGATGAAGAGCTGAAGAAGATCAAGGCCAAGTCCGCCGCCTAAAACAAGAAGCCCCGCAGATGCGGGGCTTTTTGTTGGTGCGGGGCAGGGCTTGGATTTCGCGTTGAGCCTACCCCTCACCCCAGCCCTCTCCCGAGGGAGAGGGAGCCGATCGGGGACTGTTCAAAACCTGAGTTCAACTCGATATCTCAGGTCGGTGTATCTCGCTCGAATACCTCGGTCAGTTCCTTTTCCCAATGGGCGAGGAGGGGTGGGAGCCGATCGGATGCTGTTCAGAACCTGAGTTCGACTCGATATCTCAAGTCGGCGTAGCTCGCCCAAACACCTCGATCAGTCCCCTCTCCCTCTGGGAGAGGGCTAGGGTGAGGGCTATTGACGGAACGGCGCAAAATTCACGTTAGTCCCCGCCGGACGCATGTCCTGCAGATACGAATCCTTGTCCGCGCTCAATTCCAGGCTCAATGCCGCTTTACGCTTGCCTTCGTTGCGAATCACCAGCCCTTCAAGCTTTTCACGCAGGAACACCGTCGGCACTTTCAGGTGCAGCAGTTCGTCGGTGGCCGGTGTGTGCATCAGCAGGTGAATCCACTCGTACTGACCGATGGCCAGACGCGACACTGGCAGGTCGAACCACCAGATGTTGCGGTTACGGTTCAGTTCGGCGAAGTGGCAGTTGTTGGTGCCGAGCACGGCACCGCCCAGTTCCTTGTTGCGTCGGGCGATGGCCTGCGTTTTATCGAGTTTCATAACATTCCTGCGGGATCGGTTCCTGGCGCGTGGCGCCCATATGGTGGGCATTCTCGTGGGTTGGGCAGCAAACATAAAGCCCAACCTGCACGCCGCGACGAAATGAACCCCCGAAAATAAATGAAACTTGGTGCAAACCCGGCCAGTCAATCATTACGTACTGACTTTTCCCCCTAATTGCACCAAGGAGAAACACCATGAGTAGCACAGGCGATAAAGTAAAAGGCATGGCCAACGAAGCCGTCGGCAACGTCAAGCAAGGCGTCGGTAAAGCTACCGACAACACCAAGCTGCAGGCCGAAGGCAAGATTCAAGAGAAAAAAGGCGAAGCCCAGCAAGCGGTCGGCAAAGCCAAGGACGCGGTCAAAAAAGGCGTCGACAAGGCGTAATCCAGCCTTGAACGAAATACATGAACGGCCATCCAAGGATGGCCGTTTTTGTGTCAAAAGCCTGCAGCGACCCGACGAGGTTCGCCAAACAGGCTAACGTGATGTAAAAAACGCCCCTGAGTCGCCACGACTTCAACCTGTTCTGCGGCGAAAGGAGACGCGAATGATTTTTCCGGACATGAAAGGTCTGCCCCTGCACCGGGTGATGGTGCGCACGGTCACAGAATTCGTCGACGACGAGATGTCGACCTACGCCTCGGCACTGGCTTACCAGATGCTGTTCTCGCTGTTCCCGTTCATCCTGTTTCTGATAGCCCTGATCGGTTTCCTGCACCTGCCGGACTTCTTCTCCTGGCTGCGCCTGCAATCGGAACTGGTCCTGCCACCGCAGGCGCTGGAGCAGGTCAACCCGGTGATCGACCAGTTGCAGCAGTCCAAGGGTGGCCTGCTTTCCGTCGGTATCGTCATCGCCCTGTACACCGCCTCCGCTGGCGTGCGTTTGATGATGAGCGCAATGAACGCCGCGTATGACGTGGTCGAAGGGCGGCCGGTCTGGAAGCGCTTCCCATTGTCGATTTTCTACACCGTCGGCATAGCCGGCATGTTGCTGGTGGCCGCCGCGCTGATGGTGCTCGGGCCGCAGGTGATGGGCTGGATCGCCGCGCAGGTGGGGCTGGAAGACTTCATCGTCACCGTGTGGACCATCGCGCGCTGGCCGGTGATCGTGATTCTGATGATGGTCGCCGTGGCACTGATCTACTACGTGATGCCCGACGTCAAACAGGAATTCCGCTTCATTACACCCGGTTCGGTATTGGCCGTGGTGGTGTGGATCATCGCCTCACTGGGTTTCGCGTTCTACGTGAAAACCTTCGCCAACTACAACGCGATGTATGGCAGCATCGGGGCGATCATCGTGCTGTTGCTGTACTTCTACATTTCCGCGGCGGTGCTGTTGCTCGGCGCGGAGATGAATGCGGTGATCGAGCACATGTCCAGCGAGGGCAAGGATGCGGGTGAGAAAGTCCCCGGCGAACTCGATGAACATCCCAAACAACACGTCTCGGGCCTGGGCCGCGATCACTCGCTCAAGCCGGACACTGACGAAGTCTGAATCATGATTCGTGAAATTCTGAAAATGGGCGACGAGCGCTTGCTGCGTATCGCCCCGCCAGTGCCAGCCGAAATGTTCGACAGCCCTGAGCTGTGGCAACTGATCGACGACATGTTCCAGACCATGGAAAGCGTCGGCGGCGTCGGCCTGGCGGCGCCGCAGATCGGTGTCGATCTGCAATTGGTGATCTTTGGTTTCGAACACAGCGAACGTTATCCGGACGCTGAAGCCGTGCCGCAGACAATCCTGATCAATCCGCTGATCACGCCGCTGAGTCCGTTGACGGAGGAGGGCTTTGAAGGCTGTCTGTCAGTGCCGGGTTTGCGTGGCGCGGTCGATCGCTACCAGCAGATTCGCTATGAGGGTTTTGACCCGAAGGGCGAGCCGATTGTGCGTATCGCTTCAGGTTTCCATGCCCGTGTTGTGCAGCACGAATGCGACCACCTGATCGGCCGCTTGTACCCGTCGCGCATCACTGACTTCAGCAAATTCGGCTTCACTGAAGTGATGTTCCCGGATCTCGATCCCGCAGCCGACGATTAATTCAAGACCCAACACATCCCCTGTGGGAGCGAGCCTGCTCGCGAATGCGCAATATCAGTGACAGATTCTGTGACTGACACAGTGCTTTCGCGAGCAGGCTCGCTCCCACATTGGTTTTGCATTGCACATCAGGATTGTGAGGGGGCCAGCTCCATCGCAATCATCGGCTTGCTCCGGGCATACCGGCTCAATCGCTCTGCCATCGCTTGCGGCAGCACCGGGTCGAACGTGAACCCGCGTCGCTCATAAAACTCGCGCAAATCCGGATGACAGAACAGCCACACCGGCTCGCTCACATCCAGCACCGCCGCCGCGATCAGCTGTGCGGCAACGCCTTGTTCGCGACAGCCCGGATCAACAAACAACCCGGTCAACCAATGCCCACCCGCCACCGGCCGCAAGCACAACGCGCCCACAATCTCTCCGCGCCGCGCCACCCATAATTGTGCCTCGCGAACAGCTTTCATCGACGATTGATGGCTGCGGTAAAACTTGTTCATCAACGGCCAAAGCGACTCGTCGAGCAGGCTGTATTGGGTGTCGGGCATGGGATCGGACTGTCGGTGGGCAAAGCGCCGATTATAAAAGAACGCACGGCTCTGGATAGGTGTATACCTGACCTCACATCCCCTGTGAGTGGAGTACGCATCATGTCCAAAGGTATGGATTCAAAGAAAGCCGCGAAGAAGAAACCGGCCAAGACCGCGATTGAAAAACGTGCGGAGAAGAAAGCCAAAAAGGTCGACATATTCGGCCATTGATCACGCCTTTTCGGAGCCCGGTTCTCGGGCTCCAGCCTGCACCCGAAAATAATCTGCAAGATTGCGCAGCGTCGTTGCACAGAAGGGCAAGAATCCCGTTCCGAGCAACGCCATGTCCCATTACTTCGACGCCGCCCATCGTCAGCAGATCGAAACCCTGCGCCAACGTTTCACTGCCCGCACTGAATGGCCAACCTGGCTGTTGCTGATCGGCGTCTACGGCGGCTGGATCGCCATTGTTCTCAATAGTCACTGGCTCGGTCGTGGCTTGAGCACGATGCTGCTGATCCCGCTGCTGGTGCTGTGGTTGTCGGTACAGCACGAACTGCTTCACGGGCATCCGACGCGCTGGACCCTCGTCAACAAAATCCTTGGCTATGCGCCGTTCGCGGTCTGGTATCCGTACACGCTGTATCGCGACAGCCATTTGCTGCATCACCGCGATGAGGATCTGACCGTGCCCGGCGTCGATCCGGAAAGCCGTTACCTGACCCGCGCGGGCTGGCAGGGCAGTTCGCTGTTCGAACGCAGCCTGCACTGGTTGAACAAAACCGTGCTCGGGCGCTTTTTGATCGGTGCTCCGCTGGCGCTGATGGCGCTGGCCAAAGAAGAGTTGCTGCGGCTGAAAAACGCTGAACGCCAGGCCTGGTTTATGTGGCTGCCCCATGGCGTGTTCACGTTGCTGGTGCTGTGGTTCGTCGCCCGATTCAGTGTGCTGCCGGTGTGGCATTACCTGTTGCTGATCAGCGTGCCGGCGCTGTCGATCGCGATGATCCGCTCTTACTATGAACATCGCCCACATGCGCAACCGGAGCAGCGCACGGTGTTGAACGAAGCCGCTTGGCCGTGGCGCTGGTTGTTCCTGAATCTGAATTTTCATCTGGTGCATCACGACTTGCCGAAGCTGGCGTGGTACGACTTGCCGAAGGTTTACCGGATGCATCGCGAGCAGTGGATCGCGCGCAGTGGCGGGTTTCTGGTGCGCGGGTATGGCGAGTTCTGGCGGCGCCATGCCTTGAAACCGATAGACAGCCCCGAGCATCCCTTCCACTGACCCAAGACCACCACAAAACCCTGTGGGAGCGAGCCTGCTCGCGAAGGCGTCGTGTCAGTTGATAGGTCTGTTGTCTGACCCAGCGCTTTCGCGAGCAGGCTCGCTCCCACATTGGATATTTGTAACTCGGGAAAAACGTGTATGACCCAACACCACACCGAACTCTTGATGTACGTCGCCCCCGAGCCGATCCGCGCGGCCAATGAGCGTTGGATTGCGCGCATTCTCGAGCAACTTGGCCACACTCGCCTGAGCGCTGAAGGCCTGTCATTGCCCGAACTCTGGTTATCCCCCGAGTTGCTGCTCACGCAAACCTGCGGCTATCCGCTGATGACTGCATTGCGCGGACAAGTGCGCATCGTCGGCCGCCCACGCTACGAACTGCCCGACGCCAGCGCCGGCAATCATTGCAGCCTGATCCTCGGCCGAGTTGACGACCCACGCAAAACCCTGGCGGACTTTCACAACAGTCGGGGGGTGATCAACAGCGAAGACTCCAACAGTGGCATGAACCTGCTGCGTCAGCGCTTGGCGCCACTGAATCAGGACGGACACTTCTTCGCCTCGGTCGGCATCAGCGGCGGCCATCGCGAGAGCCTGCGCTGGTTGCGCGAAAACCGCGCCGATCTGGCCGCCATCGACAGCGTCACCTACGCCTATCTGTTGCAACATGCGCCGGAAGAAGTCCGTGCCTTGCGGGTGATTGCGCGCAGTGCCCTGAGCCCGACCTTGCCGTTCATTACGGTCGGTAGCGCTACGGATGAGCAGATCGAGCAGCTCCGACAGGTAATGAATGAAACCTTGCGCGAACTCCCTGATGTCGTGGAGACCTTGGGATTGCCTGAGGTGCTTGCGGCTAGCGAGAGCGATTATCAGATCCTCCTCGACTATCAGGGTGAGGCTGAAGAACTTGGCTATGGCCGCTTGCGCTAAAAGATCGCAGCCTTCGGCAGCTCCTACAGGGGATCGGTGTAGCAGCTGCCGAAGGCTGCGATCTTTTGTTTTTATATTTCAAAATAGAATATAAAAATGAAATTTAAGTATTTTTAAAGAATAAGGCGCCTTGCTACGATCGCGCCACCGGAACACCGGACATTCAGCGACCCCTAACCAGGAGCCCCTATGTCCGGCGCCGAGCTTTCCCATCGCAACACCGTGGACGATCTGTTTCGCGCTCACTATCGCTGGCTCTGCGCATACCTGCGCGGGCATCTGCACGACGCGGCCGGCAGCGAGGACATCGCCGCTGAGACCTTTGCGCAATTGCTCGAAGCCCCGTCGCTGAGGGCCATCCGCGAACCCCGCGCCTTGCTGACGACCATCGCCCAGCGCCTGCTCTATCAACGCTGGCGGCGCAGTGATCTGGAGCGTCGTCATCGCCAGCAACTCGATGTCGATTACGCCGTTTCGCCTGAAGATCTCGTCACCCTATCGCAAACCCTCAACCGCCTCGATCACAGCTTGCAACGCTTGCCCGACAAGGTCCGCACGACGTTTCTGCTCGCCCGCATCGACGGCATGACCTACCCGCAAATCGCCGCCGAACTGGGCATCTCCCAGCGTTCGGTCAGCGTCTACATGAGCCGTTCCCAAGCGCTGTGCGATCGCCACAGCGCCAACCAATCCCTGCAAGACAAGAGGTCCGCATGAGATCGATCAAAACCCTGCTCGGCACTTCGCTGCTGGCACTGAGCCTGAGTGTTGGCGCTGTGGCGGCATCGGAGAAAACCACGCCGATCCACTTCGGCGACATCACTTGGGAAAGCGGCAGTTTCATCACTGAAGTGCTGCGCCTGATCGTCGAGAAAGGCTACGGCTACCCGACCGACACGTTGCCCGGCAGCACCGTCAGCCTGGAAGCGGCGCTGGCGAAAAACGATATTCAGGTGATCGGCGAGGAATGGGCCGGGCGCAGTCCGGCGTGGGTCAAGGCTGCCGCAGAAGGCAAGGTGTTCGGCCTGGGCGACACGGTCAAAGGCGCAACCGAAGGCTGGTGGGTGCCGGAGTATGTGATCAAGGGTGACCCCGAGCGGGGCATCAAAGCGTTGGCGCCGGAGTTGAAGTCGGTGGCGGACTTGCCGCGCTACAAGGATGTGTTCCGCGACCCGGAAGACCCGGCTCGCGGACGTTTCCTCAACAGCCCGACCGGTTGGACCTCGGAAATCGTCAACAGCCAGAAACTCAAGGCTTATGCGCTGAACGACAGCTTCGTCAACTTCCGCACCGGTTCCGGCGCGGCACTGGATGCCGAGGTGGCGTCGTCGATCAAACGGGGCAAACCGGTGTTGTTCTACTACTGGTCACCGACGCCGCTGCTGGGGCGATTCAAACTGGTGAAACTGGAAGAACCGCCGTTCGATGCCGAGGCCTGGAAAACCCTCGCCGATGCCAATAACCCGAATCCAAAAGGCACCCGGTCGATGCCGGCGAGTCTGGCGATTGGCGTGTCGGCGCCGTTCAAGGCGCAGTACCCGGAACTGGTAACGTTCTTTGAAAAGGTCGATTTGCCGATTGATCTGTTGAACCAGACTTTGGCGGGGATGAGTGAAAAGCGCTTGCAGCCGAGAGTGGTGGCGCAGGCGTTTTTGCGTGATCAGCCGCAGGTCTGGAAGCCTTGGGTGCCTGCTGAGGTGGCAACCAAAGTGACTGGAAGTCTGTAAGTCGTTTCTGTTGTTTTTGCAGTGCTTCTTATGGCGCCTTCGCGAGCAGGCTCGCTCCCACATTGGAATGCGTTTCTCCTGTGGGAGCGAACTTGCTCGCGAAAACGTCCGCCCCGCCAACAATTCTCCCCGCGCTGAACCGTTTCTTGTGCAAAAAGTGCCAGATACTGGCCGACTAGTGGCCTTGCGCTGGTCTTGGCACTGGCTATGCTTCCTGTAACTAACTATGTCGACCGTCATGTCAAAACATGGCGGATGCACAGATTGGTCCGTGAATTCATGCTGCCAGAGTGCGCAACCCAAGGCACCGACACTGAACCAACAAGGAGCGTCGCTTACATGGAAGTTCTTCAACGCGTTAGGGCTGGCCCGCGTGCGGGCTATCAAGAGAAGGATGTCTTGATTAGAGCGTCGCTGCATGGACTCTCCGATTGATCATCATTTATCACCTGACAACTTCCTCCCGTGGAGGAATGCGTGTGCCTGTTCTGTGGAACGTAGTGGTGGATCGTGAAAGAACTGAACTTTCATCAAATCAAAAGTCCGCGCGGAAGGTGATACAACCATGTTCAACCTACATCACAAGGCTGACCTGCAGGAAATCGAGCGCTTCAGCTGCGCCCTGACCGAGGCCAACGCCAAACTGGCCGCGATCAGCCGTTCGATGGCCATGATCGAGTTCAGCCCTGACGGCATCGTTCTCGATGCCAATGAAAACTTCTGCAAGACCATGGGCTACAGCGCCGATGAAGTGCGTGGCAAACATCATCGGGTGTTTTGTGAAGAGGCTTTTTACCGCAGCGAAGAGTACGCCAGATTGTGGCGTGACCTGGCGCGTGGTGAACCGATCAGCGGGACTTTCCTGCGCTTGAACAAGGCCGGCAGGGAAGTCTGGCTCGAAGCCAGTTACATGCCGGTATATGGCCCGGACAAGCAAGTCCAGAGCGTGATCAAAGTGGCTGCCGACATCACCGCTCGGGTGAATAAAGAACACGAAGAAGAAAGCATGCTGGCGGCGATCAGCCGTTCCATGGCGGTGATCGAGTTCACCCCGGAAGGCAATGTCATTACCGCCAACGACAACTTTCTGCAAACCATGCAGTACTCGCTCAACGAAATCGTCGGCCATCATCACAGCCTGTTCTGCCATCGTGCCGAAGCCGAGTCTGCGCAGTACAAGGCATTCTGGGCTTCGCTCAATCGCGGCGAATATCACTCACATCGTTTCGAACGCAAGAACAAAACCGGGCAGATGGTTTACCTCGAAGCCTCGTACAACCCGCTGTTCGATGCCAAAGGGCGACTGTACAAAGTGGTGAAATTCGCCAGCGACATCACCCATCAGATGACTACATTGCAGAACGCTGCCGAATCGGCCCACAGCACCTCGGTACAAAACGACGCCTGCGCGCAAAAAGGCTCACAGGTCGTGCAGCAAACCGTGCAGATCATTCAGGACATTTCCCGCGACCTCAACGAAGCTGCGTCCAGTATCGATGCAGTGAGCAAACAGTCGGACATCATCGGCACCATCGTGCAGACCATTCGCGGCATTGCCGACCAGACCAACCTGCTGGCGCTCAACGCCGCCATCGAAGCGGCGCGGGCCGGTGAACATGGACGCGGGTTTGCCGTGGTTGCGGATGAAGTGCGCAGCCTGGCTGCGCGAACCAGTCAGGCAACCCTGGAAATTGTCGAGGTAGTGCGCAAGAACCATGACCTGTCGCTGAGTGCGGTGTCGAGCATGCAATCAAGCCTGAGCCGCACCGGGCTCGGGGTGGAGCTGGCGAACGAGGCGGGGGAGGTGATTCTGGAGATTCAGCAGGGCTCGCGGCATGTGGTGGATGCGATCAGCCAGTTCAATGAGACCCTGCAACTGAACTGATTCCACAAAGTGGCCTGTAGGAGCTGTCGAGTGGAACGAGGCTGCGATCTTTTGATTCGTTGGTGGAAGCAAGATCAAAAGATCGCAGCCTTCGGCAGCTCCTACAGGGATACCGTGCGGTAGCCAGGAATCCGTGGTCTCAGAGTGCAGCGAGAAACTTGTCCGCCTGCTTGTCACTGTCCTTCACGTCGTTGTCTTTCTCCGCCTGCGCCAACTTCATCTTGTCCTGCAAGCGCTCGGCGATCTCCTTGCCGACGGCCAGTTGTTTCTCCGGCGGCATGGCTTTGATGTCATCTTCGGTCAGCCCCATGGACTGCAGGATACTGTCGCGCAAACGCTGTTCCGGCGTCTTGCTCATGTAATCCTTGAACTCGTCAGTGGCGGATGTCGCCGAGGCGCTGGTGGCGTCGGTCGACTGCAGGCCCACGCGGGTCTTGGCGAACGCTTCGTCGACGTTGTCGCTGATACGCGAGGCTTCGCTGACTTGCTGGGTGGCGATCTGCGTGGCCGAGTCCTGCACCTTGGCAGTGGCTTCGGCGGTTTGCGCCTGCGTCTGGTTTTGCAGGGTTTGCAGCATGGCGCCGTGCAGGCCACCTTGCAGACCGGCTGCGGCGGTGGACGTCGCATCGTCATTCAGCGCTTTTGGCAGGTGAATGATTTGCTGTTGTTTGGCACTGATCAACATGATGTGTAGACCTGTAGGTAATTGCTGACTGGCGTAACGGAGCAATTACCGTGCCTTCTGAATAAATCCTTTTATTTCAACAATTTGATCATCAGTCAGGTGTTCGCGGCGGTCATCCATTGCCGATAAGCGGCAGAGGATGACCGTTGCGCCCGTCAGCGATGGGCAATGTTCTCTAGTGCCAGATTGCGCGTGCGCGGACCGAACCAGCCAATGGTCAGCATCACGATCAGCATGCTGCTGACGATGAATGCCAACACTCCCGGCGTGCCGAAATTATCCAGGAACATCCCGATCAGCAAGCTGCTGAACACCGTCGACAAGCGACTGAACGAATAACAGAAACCCACGGCGCGGGCGCGAATGTTGGTCGGGAACAGTTCGCTCTGGTACGAGTGATAACTGAAGCTCAGCCAGGCGTTGCAGAAGGTGATCATCACTCCGCAGAAGATCAGCCCGAAGGCGCTGGTCTGCAGGGCGAACAAGGTGCCGAAGGTCATCGCGCCGAGGGCCGAACCGACGATCTGCCATTTGTTTTCGAAACGGTTGGCGAACTTGACGAACAGCAGCGGCCCGAGCGGGTAGGCGAGGGTGATGATGAAGGCGTACATCAAACTGTGGGTGACGCTGACGCCCTGGCCGGAGAGCAGCGCCGGCAACCAGTTGCCGAAACCGAAGAACCCGATGGCCTGGAAGATGTGGAAAACGATCAGCATCAATGCGCGACGACGATACGGTGGCTGCCAGATATCGGCGAAGCGACCCTTGCCTTCGACGTCGACCGGGACCGTTTCGGGAACGTCCAGCGGCTTGCCGTGATCTTTCTCGCAGCGTGCTTCGATGCCATCAAGAATCCGGTTGGCTTCATCAAAGCGGCCATGCTGCGCGAGCCAGCGCGGCGATTCCGGCAGACGCTTGCGCAGCCACCAGATAAACAGCGCAAACACTGCACTGGCCAACACCACCCAACGCCAGCCGGACACGCCGAACGGCGCTTGCGGCACCAGCCACCACGACATCAACGCCACCGCCGGCACCGACAGGAACTGCACGAAAAACGCAAAGGCAAATGCCGAACTGCGCATGCGCTTGGGCACCAGTTCCGAGAGGTAGGCGTCGATGGTCACCAGTTCGATGCCCAAACCGATGCCGACCAGAAAGCGCATGCAGATGATGCCCAGCGCCGAACTCTCAATGCCCATCAGCACCGTCGCCACTGTGTACCAGACCAGGGCGAAGGTGAAGATCGCGCGGCGGCCAAAGCGATCGGCCAACGGGCTGAGCAGGCTGGCGCCGAGGAACAGGCCGAGGAACGTCGCCGAGGCAAACGCCGCTTGATCGGAGAAACCGAACACACCCTGATTGCCAGTGGCAAAGATCCCGTCGCGGATCAGCCCGGGGCTGATGTAGGCGGTCTGGAACAGGTCGTACAGTTCGAAAAAACCACCGATCGACAGCAGCGCCACCAGCCGCCAGATCGTCGCGACCGCCGGAAGACGATCAATGCGGGCGGACACTTGGGCGGCGCGGATCGGGTCGATGCCGTCGCTTTGCGCGGCGGCGGGGGCGTGAGCAGTCATGGGCTGGTCCATTTTTTATTGATGGAAAAGCTTAGCCTGCTATCGGAGTTCACGGATTGTGAATATCGGCGGTTTACACAGATAAACCGCTGAATTCTCGCAATATCTGCTTACGAATTAACGATTTATGCCGCAGCCGCCGAATCCGGCAATGCCGATGCAGGCAGTCCGAAGATCCGGTCGAACAGCCAGTTGAAGGCGAACGTGTAGCACGGGATGAAAATGATCAACGCCAGATCGAGCAGAAACGCCTGTACCAAGCTGATGTTCATCCACCACGCGATCAACGGAATCAGGAACACGATCAGCGTCAGTTGAAAGCCGACGGCGTGAGCAATGCGTCGTTTTACCGTGCGGGTGCGCGATTGCTGGCGGCTTTCCCAGTGCTCGAACAACGAGGTGTAGATGAAATTCCAGGTCACGGCGATGGTGGTGATGATCACCGCCAATGGCCCGGTGCTGCCCGGTGAGGTGCCGGACAACAGCGCCAGACCGAGGGCGGAGAAGGTCATGCCGATCACTTCGTAGAGCGATACGTAGACCAGTTTGCGTTTGACGCCTTGCATGGGGATTGCCTCTTTCTTGCGACTTTTGGGCCAGTGGGACTGGCGAAGGCGGCGAAAGATAGCTTCAATAGAGCTGACAGAAAAAGTCAGCTACTTTCAGTTTTGTTGATAGGTGTGTGAAGTGAATTTCAACAGCGACAGCATCGAGCTGTTTCTTGCCGTAATTGAACGCGGCTCGTTTTCGGCGGCGGCACGGGCATTAGGTCGGGTGCCTTCCGCCGTCAGCATGAGCATTGGCAACCTTGAAGCCGAACTGGGTTATCTGCTCTTCGACCGCAGCCATCGCGAACCGCAACCGACGCCGATGGCACTGTCGCTGGTGCCTCACGCGCGACTGATCGCCGAACAGCTCAAGCAACTGCAAGTGCATGCCGTGGAATTGTCGCTGGGGCTGGAGAGCAAGTTGTCGATTGGCGTGGTCGCGGACATCGACCGGCGGCGCTTGCTGGCGGCGATCAAGGTGATCGCCGAGCTCCATCCATTGCTCGATATCGAAGTGCTCACTGCACCGCAGGATGACGTGCTGGCGATGCTGCACAGCGGCCGGGTCAGCGTGTGTCTGGCGTTCGCCGGGTTGAGCATGAACGTGCTGGAGCGATTTCAGTTTGTCGGCAACGAACGGATGATCGCCACGCTGGCGGCGGACAGTCCGCTGTTGCAGGGGCAGGATGTGTTTCTTGAAGACCTGGTGCATGTGCGACAGATCATCGTCGCCAGCCGGGACTTACCGATCAGTGAGACGCGACCGTTGGTGGCGGAGTCGTATTGGCGTACCGACAGCCTTGAAACAGCGATGGAAATGGTCGAGGCGGGATTGGGTTGGGGCAATTTTCCGCTGTCGGTGGTGCAGGCGCGGATTGAGTCCGGGCGGCTGAAACGCCTGAATTTCCGCAACATCGAAAACGGTCTGGTGATGCCGGTGCATGCGGTGTGGCTCAAGAGCCAGCCATTGCAGAAGGGCGCGCATGCCCTCGTCGAATTGTTGGGCAGTTGATCGTTCCCACGCTCTGCGTGGGAATGCAGCCCGGGACGCTCTGCGTCCCATCAAAAGCCGAACGCGGAGCGTCCGTTGAGGCATTCCCACGCAGAGCGTGGGAACGATCGGTTACCTGTTGTCAGGTACTTTCGCGAATCTTCAGTTCAAAGCCCATGTCTTCAACAGGACGCGCCACGCTGTTACCGGCCATCAATGTCAGCATCTGCTCCGCCGCGCGCCGGCCGATCGCTTCGCGCGGGGTGTTGATGCTGCTCAAGCGCGGCACCATGTGCTCGGACATCGGCAAATCGTTGAAGCCCAAAATCGCCACCTGCTCGGGAATCTTGATGCCGTGACGCAGCGCTTCCAGCAACGCACCCTGCGCCAGGTCGTCGTTACCAAAGAAGATCGCATCAACATCCGGATGCGCCGCGAGCAATTGCATAAACAGTTCCCCGCCCAAGCCTACCGATGAAGAGCGAGGCGTCAGCACTTCGAGGTCCGGGTCATAACGCCCGGCCTTCTGCAGCGCTTTGCGAAAACCCTCACCGCGCAACAACGTGCGCTGATCAAGTTGCGCACCGATGTAAGCCAGACGCTTGCGCCCTCGCGAAAGCAAATGTTCGGCCGCCGTTTCACCGGCACTCAGTTGCGAGAAACCCACGCAGTTCACCCCGGCCGCACTGTCCAGTTCCATCATGTACACGCAGGGAATGTTGCTCGCCTCGATCATCCGCCGCGAACTTTCCGTGCGATCAAACCCGGTCAACAAGAAACCGCGCGGCTGATAGGCCATGTAGTTGCGCAGCAGGTTTTCTTCTTCATCGCGTGAATAGTGGAAGTTGCCGATCAGCACTTCAAAGCCTTTGGGCGTGAGCACCCGATGAATGGCTTCCAGCGTGTCGATGAACAATAAGTTGGACAGCGAAGGCACTAAGACCACGACCGAATGGCTCTGCGCCGAGGCCAACGCACGGGCAGCAGGGTTCACTACGTAGTTGAGTTCACTGGCTGCTTTCTGCACTTTTTCCACCAGTTCGGTGGCGACCGTGCTGACCCCACGCAAGGCGCGAGAGGCGGTAATCGGACTGACACCGGCCAGGCGGGCAACTTCATTCAGGGTGGGACGGCCGGTGGTGCGGGTATTTTTATCGTTTTTAGGGGTGGTCATCGACGGCTTGCCAAACAAAAATCAAGGCACTAAGGTAGCGCTGTCCTGATGCAGCTGTAAATGCGTAAGCGAGGTCCTGCCTGATCTTCGCTTTTTGGCGTTGGGAACAAACCTGCTGCAACCCAAAAAAACGACAAGAAGGCGTCGGCAACTTCTGCCTGTGCACTAGAGTCATAGCTAGCAAAGGTAGCGCTGTCTGCGCGCTGAGGTGTTATATGAGTCATCCCATCACCGCCCTGGTCATCATGGGCGTTGCCGGTTGCGGCAAGACGTGCGTCAGCGAGGCCCTGTGCCAATTGAGCGGCGCCACTGCCATTGAAGGCGATACTTTCCATCCGGCCGCGAACATCGAAAAGATGAGCGCGGGGATCCCCCTGAACGACGACGACCGTGCCGGCTGGCTCGACAGCCTGTGCGATGAACTGCGTCGCGTCGACGCGCTGGGCAAACGCCCGGTGCTGACCTGCTCGGCCCTTAAACTCAGTTATCGCGAAGTGTTGCGCAGTGCCTTGCCGGGCCTGGGTTTCGTGTTTCTTGAATTGACCCCTGAAGTTGCCGCTGAACGTGTGTCCCATCGTCCGGGCCACTTCATGCCGGCCACGTTGATCGAAAGCCAGTTCGCCACCCTCGAATCGCCGAAGGGCGAGCCGTTGACCCTGGCGTTGAATGCTTCGATCCACAGCGTTGAAGAACTGGCGTCCCAGGCTCACGTCTGGTGGCAGGCCCACGGTCTGAAACAGGCGGTATGAGTGTGTTGAAAGAGATAGCGCTGTCCTCACGACTTCTGTTTAACCCGCTTTAATAACAACAACAATCCAGGAGACACCCCCAATGTTTGGCATGTCCCACGACGCCTACCTGCTGCTCGATGCAGTGGTCACGGTAATCGGCCTGATTATCCTGATCACCAAATTCAAGATTCACCCATTTATCTCCCTGACCATCGCCGCCGCGTTCCTCGGCCTGACGTCGGGCATGCCGATCGGCACCATCATCAAGGCGTTCCAGGACGGCTTCGGCGGCGTGCTCGGTTTTGTCGGCATCATCCTTGCGCTGGGCACCATGCTCGGCAAAATGATGGCCGAGTCGGGCGGGGCGGATCAGATCGCCCAGACCCTGATCCGGGCGTTCGGCAAAGACAAAGTCCAGTGGGCAATGATGTTCGCCGCATTCCTGGTGGGCATTCCGCTGTTCTTCGAAATCGGCTTCGTGCTGCTGATTCCGTTGGTGTTCATCGTTGCGCGCCGCACCGGTGTGTCGATCATCAAGATCGGTATCCCGCTGCTCGCCGGCCTGTCCGCCGTGCACGGTCTGGTGCCACCGCACCCGGGGCCGCTGCTGGCCATCGGTGTGTTCGGCGCTGACATCGGCAAGACCATTCTTTATGGTCTGATCGTTGCGCTGCCGACGGCAATCATTGCCGGTCCTATCTTCGGTACGTTCATCGCCAAGCACATTCCGGGTCACCCGAATCAGGAACTGGTCGATCAACTGGCCCGCGAAAATGACGACTCGGCCAAGCTGCCGAGCTTCACCATCACCCTGATCACCGTGCTGCTGCCGGTGTTCCTGATGCTGCTGAAAACCTTCGCTGATGTGGCGCTGCCGGACGGTCACTTCTTCCGCACCTGGATGGACATGATCGGTCACCCGATCTCCGCACTGCTGCTGGCCTTGCTGCTGTCGCTGTACACCTTCGGGCACAAGCAGGGCATCGGTTCGCAACAGATGCTTAAGTGGCTGGATGCGAGCCTGGCGCCAACCGCCGCGATCATCCTGATCATCGGTGCTGGTGGTGGCTTCAAGCAGATGCTGGTGACCAGCGGCGTGGGCGACGTGATCGGCCACATGGCGGTCAGCGCACAGATCTCGCCGATCCTGCTGGCGTGGCTGGTGGCGGCGGTGATTCGTATCGCGACCGGTTCGGCAACTGTGGCGACCATCACGGGCGCCGGCATTGTTGTGCCGGTGGTGGGGATGATTCCGGGCGTTAACCGTGAGTTGCTGGTGCTGGCTACCGGCGCCGGTTCGTTGATCCTGTCCCACGTTAACGACGCCGGTTTCTGGCTGGTGAAGCAGTACTTCAACATGACCGTGGCCGAGACGTTCAAGACCTGGACAGCGATGGAAACCATCCTCTCCATCGTCGCGTTGGGCTTTATCCTGCTGTTGTCGCTGTTCGTTTAAGCAGCTTCTTGCAGACACAAAAAAACCGCAGCGATGCGGTTTTTTTTGTGGGTGGATTTCGTGGTTCACCCAAAACCAATGTGGGAGCGAGCCTGCTCGCGAAGAGGCCATGTCAGCCAGCCAATATGCTGACTGACATACCGCTTTCGCGAGCAGGCTCGCTCCCACAGGGGATAGGTGTCAGGCGGAAGTTTTTGGACTCAGACCATCCGCCCGGAACATCCCGCGAATCCCGCGCACCGCCTGACGAATCCGGTCCTGGTTTTCGATCAGCGCAAAGCGCACGTGATCGTCGCCGTACTCACCAAACCCCACCCCCGGCGAGACACAAACTTTAGCCTCGGCCAGCAGTTTCTTGGCGAATTCCAGCGAACCCAGATGCGCGTACTGCTCAGGAATCTTCGCCCAGACATACATCGAAGCCTTTGGATTCTCGACCATCCAGCCCAGCTCATGCAGGCCTTTGACCAGCACATTACGACGCTGGCGATACTGCTCGGCGATGTCGCGCACGCATTGCTGATCGCCTTCCAGCGCAGCGATCGCCGCCACTTGCAGCGGGGTAAACGTGCCGTAGTCGTGGTAGCTCTTGATCCGTGCCAGCGCGTTGACCAGTTCCGGGTTGCCGACCATGAAACCGATGCGCCAGCCGGCCATGTTGTAGCTCTTCGACAGGGTAAAAAACTCCACCGCAATGTCCTTGGCGCCCGGCACTTGCATGATCGACGGGGCTTTCCAGCCGTCGTAGACGATGTCGGCGTACGCCAGATCGTGAATCACCAGCACGTCGTACTGCTTGGCGAGGGCGATCACCCGCTCGAAGAAATCCAGCTCCACGCACTGCGCGGTCGGGTTCGACGGGAAGCCGAGGATCATCATTTTCGGCTTCGGGATCGAACCGCGAATCGCCCGTTCCAGTTCATCGAAGAAGTCCACGCCCGGCACCAGCGGCACCGAACGCACCTGGGCGCCGGCAATCACCGCACCGTAGATGTGAATCGGGTAGCTCGGATTCGGCACCAGCACGGTGTCGCCTTGGTCCAGGGTCGCCAGCATCAAATGCGCCAGGCCTTCCTTGGAACCGATGGTGACAATCGCTTCGCTTTCCGGGTCGATATCGACCGCGTAGCGATCCTTGTACCAGTTGGAAATCGCCCGGCGCAGGCGCGGAATACCCTTGGATGTGGAATAACCGTGGGTGTCTTCGCGTTGGGCAACTTGCACGAGTTTTTCGACAATGTGCGGCGGCGTGGCGCCGTCGGGGTTGCCCATGCTCAAGTCGATGATGTCTTCACCACGACGCCGCGCGGCCATTTTCAGCTCGGCGGTGATGTTGAAAACGTAAGGGGGGAGTCGATCTATGCGCGCAAAGCGGCGCGGCGAACCTTGTTCGGCCATTGTTGCCTCGGATAACGTAAGCGCCCGGAACCGTCCGAGCGACGCTGGTCACTGCGGTGACCTGTGGCGGAAGATAAGGTCAGTGATGGCATACTGTCCAGCCCGTTTGTAAACAATTTTGTCCCAAGGAAATCGGTAGATGGAATTCACCAGCGGCTTCTTGCTGAGCCTTTCGCTGTGCCTGGATATCGGCGTGGCCAACATCGCAATGATCACGCTGGCGATGCAGCGCGGTTACTTTCAGGGCTTTGCCCTCGGCCTCGGCACCTGTGTCGGCGACCTGATTTATGCGGTGCTGGCGCTGGCCGGGATGACGGTTCTGTTGCAGTACGAGACCGTGCGCTGGGTGTTGTGGATTGGTGGTTCGGCGCTGCTGATCTACTTCGCGGCGAAGATGATTTACTCGGCGATCCATCACGAAGCACTGCTGGCCGAGACGGCGGAGGTTGGGCACAACTCCCATCGCAAGGAGTTTTTCCGGGGGATTTTTCTGGCAATGTCGTCGCCGAGTGCGATTCTCTGGTTTGCCGCGGTTGGCGGTACGTTGATCGCCCGTTCCGGTGGCGGCGGTCCGGTGAGTTCGGCGCTGTTCCTTGGCGGTTTCCTTTGCGCCGGGCTGCTCTGGTCGGCGGGTTTGTGCTTCGCTGCGAGCCACGGTGGAAAGCTGCTGGGTGACAAGCTGTTGCGCTATTCCTACATGGCATCTGCAGCGATCTTCTGCTATTTCGCGGTGTACGTGATCGTATCCGGCTACAACGAATTTGTCGGTTCTGGCGCCGTCGAGCAGTTGCACGCGCTGTAAGCGTGCGAATTGGGTCGGGCTTTCTATACTCCCAGCCGAACCCCTTTTTTTGTTCCAGGAGTCGAGTCATGGATGAGCAAACACGCGTCGAAGTGGCTGAACCTCGCTTCGAACATGGACACTTCCTGCTGATTGCAGGTTTTCGTGGTCGATTTACCCAAGACACAGCAAAAGACATCCCGGCGCTGTGGGAAAAGTTCTTGCCGCACCTGGGAAAGATCCCGGGGCAAAAGAACGAAGTGACCTACGGGGTCTGCAGCAATTTCGATGGCAAGGGTGGCTTCGATTACATCGCCGGGGTGGAAATCAGCAAGCTCGATGACCTCGATCAGAAGGTGTACCAGTGGGTCGAAGTGCTGCCTCGCCAGTACGCAGTGTTCGAGCACAAAGGACCGCTCGAGCAATTGCCACAAACCCTGCAATACATCTACAAGACCTGGTTGCCAACCTCCCACTACGTAGAGCTCAACGCCCCGGAGCTGGAGCGTTACAGCGCCGACTTCAATCCGAAACTGAACACCGGCAAACTGGAAATCTGCGTGCCGGTTGATACCAAGGCCTGAGCCAACAAACCTGAGGCGGATCAGTGATCCGCCTCATGCTTTCAACGCTGTTTACGCCGCGTGCGCAGCAGGTCGACCGCCAGCGTGATGAAGCCGAAAGTACTGATGCCCAACACCATCAACAGACCGATCTGAACACTGCTCATTAGTTGTTTCCCCCACGGGTGATCAGAGACATACCTGAGAAATAGCCCGCCCCGAATCTGAAGAAAAGCGCTTATACGCAGGCTTTACGCCGCCCGTGCGCATCGATATGCAGACCTTATTCCTTTATGCTTTCGGCACTTTCTTCTGCTGATTTCCGAGCTGCCATGAACACCGTCATCCGCAATGTCACCGCCGCCGATCTGGACCGCTGCTACGCCATCGAAACCGTCGCCTATGAAGGTGACGAAGCGGCTACTCGCGAGAAGATCGCCACGCGCATCGCCACCTGGCCGGAAGGTTTTATCGTTGCCGAGGTGGATGGTGAGGTCGCAGGCTTCGTCAACTCCGGCGCGGCGTTTGATGTGCAGATGTCCGACGAGGCGTTCAAGGAGTTGATCGGCCACGACCCGAAGGGGCCGAACGTGGTGATCATGTCGGTGGTGGTGCACCCGGATTATCAGGGGCAGGGCTTGGCCAAGCGTTTGATGGCCGAGTTCATCGAGCGTATGCGCGGGATGGATAAGGCGACCATTCATTTGATGTGCAAAGAAATACACATCCCGCTGTATGCCGGGTTTGGCTTTGCCTACATCAAACCGTCGGAGTCGGATCACGGCGGCATGGCGTGGCACGAGATGATCCTGACCCTCTGACCCAGCACTGATCAAAACTGTGGGAGCGAGCCTGCTCGCGAAGAGGCCGTGTCAGCCAACCAATTTGTTGACTGATATGACGCTTTCGCGAGCAGGCTCGCTCCCACAGGTTGTTGTGGCGTTTGAAAATCCGCGTTTAGTAGAGGGTGTCGTTTACTCTTTTTGGCGCTTCGCGGTCGTAGGTTTCGGCATCGAACTCGCCATCGTTCAGGCGCTTGTGGAAGGCGCCGGCAGAGGGCAGGGCCGAGCGCGGCAGATGCGTTTCAGGATTCCACGCATCCGAACGGACGAAGGCTTTCGAGCAATGGAAGAACGCCGCTTCTACCGTCACCAGCAACACGGTCTTCGCCGGTTTGCCATTCACCGCAAAACTCTCCAGCAAGGCCGGTTCATCGCTGATCACCGCCGTACCATTAACCCGCAGCGTCTCGCCAATCCCCGGAATGATGAACAGCAGCGACACACGCGAATCCTGCAGCACATTGCGCAAGGTATCGATGCGGTTGTTGCCCGGGCGATCCGGCAGGGCCAGCGTGTGTTCATCAATGATCCGCACAAATCCGGGCTGGTCCCCACGCGGCGAATTATCCAGGCCATCGGCGCCCACCGAGCTGACAATCACCAGCGGCGAGACCCGCACCATCGCCTGATAATCCTCGTTGAGAAAACCGATCTGCTTGCGCACCGCGCGCTCGTGGGGCAGTCCGTAAATCGCTTCCAGCGCTGCGATTGAATCGATCATCCTTGTTCTCCCACTCACTTAGAAAAACAGCCCCATGCGCCGTTCGTAACCGATCCGGCCCTTGTACGCTTCGCCGCTGTCGACATAGCCGTGTTTGGCATACAGCGCGATGGCTGCGTCGTTATCCGCGTCCACCGACAATTCCAGCCCCTTGATCTCCGGCCAGGCCTGACGCGCGACTTCGGGCAACGCTTGCAGGCAGGCCTTGCCGTAACCCTTGCCCTGGGCGCGGCGATCGACCTGCAACGCATGCAAGGTGGCGCTGTGTTCATCGGCCCAGGCTGGCAACACCGGCGGGCGTTTGAGCAGCAGAAACGCCACCGGCACTTCATCCGCCAGCAGGGCAAAACCTTTTACGCCCGGGCCGGGTTTCGACAGGAGGGTGTGCAAGGCACCATGAATGTCGCCGGAAAACTTGATCTGCTCGGCATGGATTTCAATCGCCTCGACTTGCTCACGCTGCAAGGCGTTAAGGCTGTCGTACGGTACGAGTTGGGCTGACACGGGAATTTCCTTTTTCCTACAAAGATGAGCCTCGGATTCTAGCGATTTTGGCCTCAGTGGAAATTTTTTGTTTCGACTGTCGATCTGCCTGTTCGCCGAACGACTAAAGGTGTCTTCACAACAAAAACCACGGTGAACACCATGAGCGCACAAACCGAGATCCAGACCCTGATCAACACCTACCGCGAAGCCGTCATGAAAAAGGACGTGGAGAAAGTCATGGCGTTGTACGCCGACGACATCGTCTCCTTCGACGCGATCAAGGCGCTGCAATTCAAGGGCAAACCCGCCTACCGCGCGCACTGGGTCGAATGCATGGAAATGTGCCCCGGCCCGCACATTTTCGAGTTCCACGAAATTGCCATCGAAAGCGCCGACAACATCGCCTTCGCCCACTGGGTAGCCAATTGCGGCGGCACCAATGACAAAGGCGAAACCCAGAGCTGCTGGATGCGCGTCACCGCTTGCTACCGGCAGGTCGGCGGGGCGTGGAAAATCGCCCATGAACACTGGTCGGCGCCGTTCGATCCGATGAGCGGCGCGACCCTGTTCGATGTGACCCCCTGATCTTCAGCCATAGTTGAACCGTCCGCTTCAGGAGAACGCCATGAAGTATTTATGCCTGGTCTACAGCGATGAACATCTGCTGCATTCGTCGCCCGACAGCCCGGAGGATGCCGAGTGCTGGGCCTACGCCGAGTCGATTCAGGGCAGCGGGCGGATGGTTGCCGCCGAAGCGCTGGAGTCGGTGCAGACCGCCACCACGGTGCGTATGCGCAACGGCAAACTGTCGATTACCGATGGCCCGTTCGCCGAAACCAAGGAGCAACTGGCCGGCTTCTATCTGATCGACGCCAAGGATCTCAACGAAGCAATCCAGGTCGCCGGCAACATTCCGGCGGCGCGGGTTGGGAGTGTTGAAGTGCGCCCGGTGCGGCAGTTGAATGTCTGAGGTTCGGGCGCGGGTCGAGCAGGTCTATCGCGAAGACTCGCGACGGATTCTGGCGACGCTGATTCGTCTGCTCGGTGATTTCGACCTCGCCGAAGAAGCCTTGCACGAGGCGTTCTTCGTCGCGGTCGAGCGCTGGCAACGCGACGGCGTGCCCGACAACCCGCGCACTTGGCTGGTGTCCACCGGGCGCTTCAAGGCGATTGATGTATTGCGCCGCCGCGCTCGGTTCAAGGCCTCGCAGCCATTGTTGTTGGCGCAACTGGAAGAACTGGAACAGGCCGACTGGAGCGGTGAAGACGTGGAAGATGATCGCCTGCGGCTGATCTTCACCTGCTGCCACCCGGCGCTGGCGGCGGATGCACAAGTGCCGCTGACCTTGCGCGAAGTCTGCGACCTGACCACCGAGGAAATCGCCCGCGCCTTTCTCTCCGCGCCAGCGGCGATAGCCCAGCGCATCGTGCGGGCGAAAGCCAAGATCCGTGACGCGAAAATCCCTTATCAAGTACCGAGCCTGAACGAATTGCCCGAACGACTCGACAGTGTGTTGCGGGTGATTTATCTGGTGTTCAACGAAGGGTATTCGGCGTCGGGTGGGGCCGAGGTGACCCGTGAGGATCTGACCCGCGAGGCGATCAGGTTGGGGCGACTGTTGATGGAGTTGCTGCCAGAACCGGAGGTGATGGGGCTGTTGGCGATGATGTTGTTGCACGAATCGCGACGCTCGGCGCGCACCTCGCCGGACGGTGAATTGGTCTTGCTCGACGATCAGGATCGATCATTGTGGGACAGCCAATTGATCGCTGAGGGTTGTGCGCTGGTCGAGCGCGCGCTGACCACGCGGCGGTTTGGACCGTATTGTTTGCAGGCGGCGATTGCGGCGGTTCATGCTGAGGCACCGTCGGCGGCGGAGACGGATTGGGAGCAGATCGTTGGCTTGTATGACGTACTGCTGCGCGCGGTGCCTTCGCCGGTGATCGAGCTGAACCGGGCGGTGGCGGTGGCCAAGCGCGATGGCGTGTTGGCCGGGTTGAATCTGATTGAAGGGATTTTGGCGCGGGGCGAGTTGCAGGATTACCACTTGGCGCATTCGGCGCGGGCGGAGTTTTGTCGGCAGTTGGGCAGGGTGGAAGAGGCGAGGGCGGCGTATCTGCGCGCCTTGGAGTTGACCCGACAAGAGCCGGAGCGGCGGTTTATTGAAGGGCGGCTCATGGCGCTGGAATTGCCCTCACCCTAGCCCTCTCCCAGGGGGAGAGGGGACCGATTGGGGGATATTGGAGAATTCACCGACTTGAACGACCGGCTTTGAATCCAGAATCGACCCAGTCTGGTCGAGGTACGGTCGCAATGAAATCCATAATCGACCCAATCTGGTTGGGGTTTAAGGTCGCAGTGAATCCATAATCGACTCGGTCTTTCAGGTCGATGTCTGACGCAAGACACCTCGGTCAGCTCCCTCTCCCTCCGGGAGAGGGCTGGGGTGATGGGCTTTTGAGCTCATATCCAATGAATCCATAATCGACTCGGTCTCTCAGGTCGATGTCTGACGCAAGACACCTCGGTCAGCTCCCTCTCCCTCCGGGCGGTCCGACGTTTCGGGAGGGCTGGGGTGAGGGGCTTTTGACTTCAGGCTTGCCAGCGATCAGCAGCGCCGCTATTCCAGCATCTTGCTGAGCAACCAACTCCCCGCCGGCCCCGGTGGATAAAGCCGCGACCACAAGGCATCAACAAACACCGGTTTCGGCCACCCACGCACCTTCAACTCCACCAGCAAATCATTGCCAAAGCGCTGCGCCAGCCAACGCGGCAATGGCGCCCAGCCAAAACCTTTCTCGGCCATTTCCAGCAACATCAGATAACTCGGTGCCGACCACACCCGACCTTTGCCGCGACTGTCGTAAGGATTGACGATGGTCGCCAGACGCAATTCGCGATGCTGCTCGAGGATCTGCTGATCAATGCGATCAAGCTTGGCCAGCGGGTGGTCGCGATTGACGAACAATGCGATTTCCGTGCGTTCGGCCACCGTCGACGTCGCCAGATCCGGCGGATAGTTTTCTTGCATCTCCGCGAAGGCCAGATGAGCACGACCACGCTGCACCAGTTCGATCAGGTCATCACATTCGGCAATCAAACATTCCAGCTCCAGATCCGGATAACGCTGCTCAAACCCGACCAACGCCGCTTCAAACCGGTCCGATTGATAAGTGTCGGAAATCGCCACGGTCAACTTCGGCTCGACGCCTTGGGACAACTGTCGCGCGGTCATTTCCAGGCGACTGCTGGCCGCCAGAATCGCCTCGGCGCGTTGCAGCATCACATGCCCGGCCGGGGTCAGGGTCGGTTTGCGGCTGCTGCGATCAAACAGCACCAGGTCCAGATCAATCTCAAGGCTGGCCACCGCCGCGCTGATAGTCGACTGGCTGCGCCCGAGCTTGCGCGCCGCTGCCGAAAACGAACCTTGGGTGGCAGCCTGGACGAAAGCCAGCAGCACTTCCTGCGAAATCATCAACTATCGCCTTGATCGATGGTTATTGGTTATGAAGTATCGATGCGAGCATAGATCATGGCAACCATCTTCACTCAAGGACTCAGGCCATGACTGCCCACAAATCCATCACTGAACGTATTTTCCAGGCCGTTGGTTTCGAACTGCTGGCCATCCTGATCTGCACCCCGTTGCTGGCGTGGATCATGCAGAAACCGATGCTTGAAATGGGCGCAGTGACGGTGCTGATCGCGCTGTTGGCGCTCGCTTGGAACGTGGTGTTCAACCGTTTCTTCGACCGTCTGCTGGAACGCCTGAACGTTGCGCACAACGCCTGGGTACGGGTGGTGCACGCGCTGCTGTTCGAGGGTGGTTTGATCGTGATGGGCGTGCCGCTGATTGCCTGGTGGCTGTCGGTCAGCCTGTGGCAGGCGTTTTTGCTCGACATCGGCGTGTTGCTGTTTTTCCTGCCGTACACCTACGTGTATCACTGGGGTTATGACGTGGTGCGTGAGCGCTTTATGACCCGCAACGCCTGTCAGAACTAACCTCGATCCCCGTGTAGGAGCTGCCGAAGGCTCGGGCCGCGATCGGACGATCTTTTGATTTTGATTTTTAACAGCAAGATCAAAAGATCGTCCGATCGCGGCCCGAGCCTGCGGCAGCTCCTACAAGGGAAGGTGTTTCAGCGTTGATTAAAGGAACATGCCGCCAGAGGCTTCAACCCGTTGACCATTGATCCACTGCGCCCCCGGCGACAGCAACAACGCCAATGCCCCGCCAATGTCATCCGGCTGACCGGCGCGCCCCAGCGCAGTGTTGTCGGCGACCATCGCATTCACCGCCGCATTGTCGCGCACGGTACCGCCACCAAAGTCGGTTTCAATCGCACCGGGCGCCAGGGTATTCACGGCAATTTGCCGCGCACCCAGTTCTTTCGCCTGATAGCGGGTCAGCACTTCGATCGCGCCTTTCATTGCTGCATAGGCGCTGGCGCCGGGGATCGTGAAACGCGCGAGGCCGCTGGAGATGTTGATGATCCGACCACCGTCGTTAATCAGCGGCAGCAGTTGCTGAGTCAGAAAGAACGGCCCTTTCAAATGCACGTTCATCAGCATGTCGAATTGCTCCACGCTGGTCTCGGCGAAGCTGACATGCAGGCCGACCCCGGCATTGTTGATCAGGAAATCAAAACGCTGGCGCTCGAAGGTTTGCGCCAAGGCTTGCTCGACCTGCCCGGCGAATTGAGAAAAGCTTTCGCTGCGGCCAACATCGAGTTGCAGCATCACGGCTTTGCCGCCAAGTGCTTGCACTTCTTTCACCAGCGCTTGAGCTTCATCAGCACGGCTGTGGTAAGTGCCGATGATGTCGATGCCTTGAGCGGCGAGGTGCAGAGCGGCGTTCTTGCCCAGGCCACGGCTGGCGCCGGTGATCAATGCGATTTTACGATTCATGGAAGCTTCCTCGATGCGGTGAGTGGTGATGGGACTCAGTTTATTTATCCGCCCTGAGGTGATAAACAGAGTGAATCCGGAATCACTGATCGGCTCAGCCGAACAATCAAAGGCCCGCCATGAACAAACTGGAACTGCTGCGTACTTTCGTGCGGGTCAGCGAACTGTCGAGTTTTACCCTCGCCGGGGAAAATCTCGGACTGCCGCGATCAACCGTGTCCGAGCATGTGCAGGCGCTGGAGGCGTTACTCGGCACGCGTCTGCTGCAACGCACCACACGCAAGGTACAGGCGACACAGGACGGTCTGGTGCTGTACGAACGCAGCAAGGATCTGCTCTCGCACATGGATGAGATCGAGGGCTTGTTCCGCCAGGATGAGGCGTCGCTGACCGGGCGCATTCGTGTCGACCTGCCGAACATTCTCGCGCGGCGCCTGATCATGCCGCGCCTGCCGCAGTTCATGGATCGGCACCCGAATCTGGAGCTGGAAATCAGCAGCACCGACCGCCGCGTCGACCTGCTCAGCGAAGGCTTCGATTGCGTGGTGAGGATTGGCGCGCAACCGGATCAATCAGTGGTCGCGCGACACCTCGGTGACTTTCCCATGGTCAACTGCGCCAGCCCCGCGTACCTCGCGCGCTATGGCGTGCCGCAGACGCTGGAGGACCTAGCGCAGCATCGGCTGGTGCATTACGTGGGCGTACTCGGTTCGCGTTCGGAAGGCTTTGTGTATGAGGAGGGCGGTCAGGTTAAGCGCTTGCCGATGGCTGGCAGCATTACGGTCAACAGCACTGACGCTTACGAGTCGGCGTGCCTCGGAGGCTTCGGTCTTACTCAGGTGCCGCGCACCGGCATGCAGCCGCATCTGGAAAACGGTGAACTGGTGACCGTGCTGCCGCAATTCACCGCGCCGGCGATGGGGATTTCATTGTTGTACGCGCGGCAGCGGCATTTGCCGTTGCGGGTGAGGGTGTTTATGGACTGGCTGGGCGATCTGATTCGCTCCGCGCTCTAACCAACACCACAAATCCAAATGTAGGAGCTGCCGGAGGCTGCGATCTTTTGATTTTGCTTTTTAAAAACAAGATCAAAAGATCGTCCGATCGCGGCCCGAGCCTTCGGCAGCTCCTACAGGGGAGTTGTGCGGATCAGAAGATCTGGGTGAACAGCCAATAGAGGCTGCCTGACAGCAGGATCGCCGCCGGTAGCGTCAGCACCCACGCCATCAACAGATTACGGATGGTCTTCATCTGCAACCCGCCACCGTTGGCGACCATGGTCCCGGCCACACCGGATGACAACACATGCGTGGTCGACACCGGCAAACCAAACATGTCCGCCGCGCCAATGGTCAGCATCGCCACGGTTTCCGCCGATGCACCCTGCGCATAGGTCAGGTGGGTCTTGCCGATCTTCTCACCCACCGTCACCACAATCCGCTTCCAGCCGACCATGGTGCCCAGCCCGAGCGCGATGGCCACGGCGATCTTCACCCACAGCGGAATAAACCGCGTGGCGTTGTCGATCTGTTGCTTGAACAGTTGCAGCTTGCTGCTGGTGTCAGCGTCGAAATTGCCGACCTTGTTCTTGTCCATCAGGCGAATGCTTTCGCTGGCCAGGTACATGTCGTTACGGACGTTGCCCATGGCTTCGGCCGGGACTTTTGCCAGCGAGCCGTAGCCCCTGACTTCTTCGCCAATGTGCCCGGTGAGGGCGGCGAGGGCGGGAATCAGTTGTGGCGTGGCGTCCTTGCTGCGCACGTAATCGGAGAGCACCGCACGCGGATCGGCCGGCGTCGGCAGCGGTGCACTTTTCACCAGCGCTTGCTGGGTGACTTGCGCCACGGCGGCAAACTGCAACGACTGTTCTTCCGGCATGGTGCGGTTCAAGGCATAGGCCATCGGCAAGGTGCCGACCAGAATCAACATGATCAGGCCCATGCCTTTCTGGCCGTCGTTGGAGCCGTGAGCGAAGGACACGCCGGTGCAGGTCAGAATCAGCAAACCGCGAATCCACCATGGCGGCGGCGTGTTGCCTTCCGGCGCTTTATACAGCGAACGATTCTTCACGAACGCCCGCAGTGCCAACAGCAACAGCGCCGCACAACCGAAACCCACCAGCGGCGACAGCAGCAAGGCGTAACCGATTTTGGTCGCCTGCGCCCAGTCGACACCGCTGGTGCCGTCGCGGCCGTGCATCAAGGCATTGGCCACACCGACGCCGATGATCGAACCGATCAAGGTGTGCGACGACGAGGCCGGCAAGCCCAACCACCAGGTGCCGAGGTTCCACAGGATCGCCGCGATCAGCAGGGCGAAAATCATCGAGAAGCCGGCAGACGAACCGACCTGCAGAATCAGCTCCACCGGCAGCAACGCAATGATGCCGAACGCCACCGCGCCACTCGAAAGCAGCACACCGAGAAAGTTGAAGAACCCCGACCAGACCACCGCGACATTCGGTGGCAGCGAGTGGGTGTAGATCACCGTCGCGACGGCGTTGGCGGTGTCATGGAAACCGTTAACGAACTCAAAGCCCAGGGCAATCAGCAGCGCCACTCCGAGCAGCAGGAACGGCGTCCACGTGGTGACCACCGTGCCGAGTTCGTGCATGTCGTGCATCAGGCTGTAAGCGGTGAACAGCATTCCCATCGCCAGCACGGCGAAAAAGATCACGTAGGTAAACGGGCCGGTTTTCTTGTCGAGGGCCGGCCTGCCGCTGGCGGCGGACGCGGGGCTGGCGGTCAGGGAGGGAGTAGCCATGAGCGGACAATCCTGAGCGAGGGAAGGAATGTCGCCCATGATCGTTGCAGAATGTTACAGAGAGACTGCGCCATGTCAGTGTTTGGGCTGATTAATCCCGCCGTCGGTCTTAAGGCCGATGAGGTCCCCTGTGGGAGCGAGCCTGCTCGCGAAGACGGAGTGTCAGTCACCATCATTGTTGAATGACAGATCGCTTTCGCGAGCAGGCTCGCTCCCACAGGGGATCTGTGCTGGACATAAGGTTCGGTGGTCAATAATCCCCGCGCTTGCGAAACGCCCAACGCCCGGCAATCACGGTAAACGTCGCCACCAGCGCGACCAATATCCAGAACCCTTGTGGATCCTGCGACAACGGCACGCCACCCACATTCATCCCGAAAAAACCGGCAATGATGTTGATCGGCAGCGCCAGCACCGTGACCACCGTCAGGGTGAACAGCGTGCGGTTGCTCTGTTCGTTGAGGTTGGCGGCGATCTCTTCCTGGAGCAATTTGATCCGCTCACCGAGGGCAGTGAGGTCGTTGATGATCAGCGCAAACTCCTCGGTGGATTTGCGCAGTTCCTTGACGTCCTCCTTCTGCAACCACGGCGGCGGCCGGTTAAGCAGACGCAGCAGCGATCCGGGTTCCAGCGCCAGCAGCCGTTGCAAACGCACCAGCACCCGACGATTGGCACCGAGTTCGGCGCGGTTGGTCGACAGTCGCGAGGAAAGCAATTCGTCCTCGACCTGATCGACGCTCAGGCTGGTCTTGCGCACGATCTGCGTCAGCACTTCGCCTTGATCACGGAGCAGGTGCACCAGCAGTTCCGAGGGCGAACGAAAGCGCTCGCCGGCCTTCACCGACGAACGCAATTTGTCCACCGAGTGCAGCGGTTGCAAGCGCGCGCTGACGATCAGTTTGCTGCGCACACAAACCCACAGCGTCGACACATCCGAGGAGACCATGCTGCTGAGGTTGAACACCACATCGTTGACCACCGCCAGCAACGCCGAGTCGACATGCTCAATGCGCGTCGAACGCGAGCCTTCGTGCAGCGCCTCGAAAAATTCTTCGGGCAATTGCAGATGACTTTTCATCCAGCGCTCGCACGCCGCATGCGCCAGATTGAGGTGCAGCCAAAGAAATTCGCCACTGTCGCTGTCGTCCTGCAAACAGCGCAACGCCGTGGCCGAGTCGACCTCGCGGCCCCGTTCGCCGGGCAGGAAGCGATAGCCGTAGAGCAGGCCAAACAGATCAGGATCGCGATGACTGATATCGAGGCTGTGGTTCATGAAGGCTCGCTGCGAGGAGGGTGCGTCGGTGCGCAAATGGCAGGTTCACTGAGCCGCATCATCGCAATGTCACATGACATTTATGTGACAGCAAAGTGACGTCAAATCAGCGACTTACCGGTGGTCGGATTCTCTTCAAGAAGCGCTCTGGTGCGCCGATCACGCTTAGGTTACGTTGCGCGCGCTTGGCCATGAGCCAAGGCTCGCCGACATGGATGTCCGGCAAACTTTCACGCCTTACCGGGCGTGCCTCATCCTTGTCCTGAGTATCTTTCGATGCTGCAAAAATCCTTGAGAGCGCAAATTCTCGCCCTGCTGAGCGGCAGCCTGCTGGCGATGCTGTTGATTGCGCTGGCGTGTTTTCATTTCCTGTCCAACGGCGTGCAAAGCTACAGCCAGTTGATCGCCGGTCCCTTGCACACCTCGCAATTGATCGACGAAGCCAACCTGCAATTCAAGGTGCAGGTGCAGGAGTGGAAAAACGTTCTGCTGCGCGGCAAACAACCGGCGGACCTGGCCAAATACTGGAGCCAGTTCGAAGATCGCCAGCGCGATGTGCAAAACATCCTCGGAGAACTGGCCAGCCAGAAAGGCCTCGAGCCGAGCCTGAAAAGCCGCATCGAACGTTTGCGTGATGAGCATCGTCAACTCGGTTCCGCCTATCAGAAGGGCCGCGATGCCTACGTGGCGGCTGGTGGCGATCCAACGGCAGGTGACGCCGCGGTCAAAGGCGTTGACCGCGCCACCAGCGATCAGATGAGCGAACTGGTCAGCGAGTTGCGCAAGCAAGGGACAGAGCAGTCGGCGCTGATCAGTGCCGAGGCCGATCGTACGGTGTTGTTCGGTCTGCTGGTGATGCTCGCGTCGGGCCTGTTGATCGGCCTGCTCAGCCTGTGGCTGGTCAACCGCAACCTGGTCGAACCGATCCGCAAACTGATCGATTACGTCACGCAGTTGAGTCGCGGCAAACTGGCCGAGCGTGTGGTCAGCGACCGTCAGGATGAACTGGGCAATCTTGCCGCCGCTGCCAACACCCTGCGCGATTTCCTCGCCGACACCTTCACCCGTTTGCAACGCAGCGCCAGTGATCTGGACAGCGCCAGCGGTGAGTTGAATGCGATCGCCACGACCATGGCCGGCGGCACCAACGAGCAGTTCAATCGCACCGACCAAGTGGCCACGGCGATGAACGAAATGTCCGCCACCGCCCAGGAAGTGGCGCGTCACGCCGCAGACGCCGCGCGTGCGGCTGACGATGCCGATCAGTCTGCGCAGCAGGGTGAAAAGGTCATGCAGAGCACCATCCACTCGATCACCCAGATGCGCGGTGAAATCGCCAATACCGCCTCGGTGATTCGTCGTCTCGAAGCCGACAGCGGCCGTATCGGCAAAGTGCTGGAAGTGATTCGCGGCATCGCCGAACAGACCAACCTGCTGGCGCTCAATGCTGCGATCGAGGCGGCGCGGGCTGGTGAGGCCGGGCGTGGTTTTGCCGTGGTCGCCGATGAAGTGCGTAATCTCGCGCAGCGCACCGCCGAGTCGATTATCGAGATCAACCAAATCATTCAGAGCGTGCAGACCGGTGCGGTGGACGCCGCACAAGCCATCGACAGCGGCCAGACGCGCAGTGATGAAAGCGTTGAGCAAGTGACCCAGGCGGGCGCGATGCTGGAGCGCATCACGCACGCCGTGGAAGCGATCCGCGACATGAACCGTCAGATCGCTACTGCTGCGGAAGAGCAGACCTCGGTGGCCGAAGACATCTCGCGCAACCTCACCGAGATCACCTCGATCGCCAGCACCAACCTCGACAACGTGCAGCGCACCGAAAGCGCCAGCCAGAACCTGCATGGTCTGTCCGGGCAACTGAACGAAGTCACTGCGCGCCTGAGCGCCTGACGCAATTGACTGTGTACCGGTTCGGATACCGAGTCGGTACACAGTCGATCTCAAATTGAGGCGGCCGTGGTCGATGACCGGTTATCTATAACCGGCATTGGAGCCTTTCCATGGTCAGCATCACTTCTGTTTCGATCAATCAGACCGTCAGCGCACCGACCAGCAAAACGTCGATCAGTGACGTTGGTGACGACACGTCTACTACCGCAACCGCCAGCACGGGTGCGACTGCCGATACCGGTAAAGTCGCCGCCGGTGGTGGTGCCGCTCCGGCGGGTGACAGCGGTTCCGGCAGCAGTGAAGAATCGGATTCGGTGAAGGAACTGCGCAAGCAGATTGCCGAGTTGCAGAAGCAATTGCAGGAAGAACAGCAGGCATTGCAAGCGGCACAGGCGAAGCAGGAAAAATCTGATGCGAAGGTCGCCGAGGTCGCTGCCGCACAGGCGCAGATCACCGCTACCTCGGCTTCTCTGTCAACCGCCACAGCCTCGCTGTTGCAGGCGTTGCAGGATTCCGACAGCAGCACTTCCGGTTCGCTGGTCAGCACCTCGGCGTGATGCCTTTTCCCCTCACCCTAGCCCTCTCCCAGAGGGAGAGGGGACTGACCGTGGTGACTATTTGAGGTACGCCGACCTGAAATATCGAGGCGCGCTCAGGACTTGAATAGCCCCCGATCGGCTCCCTTTCCCCCTCGCCCCCCTGGGGGAGAGGGCTGGGGTGAGGGGGAGAAAATCTCACTGACAACCAATTAAAAAGCCGAACACAAAAAAGCCGCACGATCTCTCAATCGTGCGGCTTTCTTTATGCTCGGTATCAAGTGTCTTGCTTGTTGCTCAACACCTTGCCAGTGGTCGCATCAAAGTCCACATCGAACTCTTTACCGTCAGCCGTCTTCAGCTCAACTTCGTACTCATAACCATTGAAGTGGTTATCCAGGTCAGTGTCAGTAATAGTCGCACCCGGATGCAGTTTCAGCGCTTCGGCGTTCATCGACTCCAGCGGCTTGATCTTGCCCGACTTAACCAGTTCAGGAATCTGGTCGACGCGAACATCAGCCTGGGCCAGGCCAGCGGTAAGAGTCAGGGCAGCGGCGGTAAACAGAGCAGTCAAAGTTTTCATCGGTTCGTTCCTTGGGGTGATTCGTTTAAGTGGCCTCAGGTTAACCGCCACAACTTAACTTACCCTTAAAACGCCAACCCCAAACAAAACGGGCAAGCCATGCACCTGCACAGAACCTGTGGGAGCGTGGCTGCCCGCGATGAAGGCGCCTCGATTTCAGATCAGAAACCGTTGTTCTTCAACACCTGATCAACACTGCCGGCCGCCGGGCGTTTGTAGAATTTCAACAGCTCGCTGGCGCGGTTGGTGAAGATGCCGTCGACACCGGCCGCCATGACTTTCTCGAAGTCCACCGGCTCGTCGACGGTGTAGACGTGCACCAGCAGGCCTTGATCGTGGGTGTATTTATTCATCCACGGTTGCACCAGATCCGAATAGCTCTGGTCGCCGCCCTTGGTCAGCTTCGCCGACGGACCGGTACCGATGGCACCTTGCGACTTCGCGTAGTCCACCCATTGCTTGAATTCAGCTTCAGACTTCGGCTCTTGTTTGCCGTAAAAAACGTTTTTGTCTTTCTCGCCGGATTCGGCAAACGTCACTTTCGATTTCGGCTCGATGCTGCCTTCGCCCACCCACAACAGAAGGATTTTCGGCACCTGCGGCATTTCTTTTTCCAGCAGTTCGAGGCTGTTTTTCTCGAACGTTTGCAGGATCACCTTGCCTTTGCCCTGACCCACGCCCAATGCGCTTTTCGCCAGTTTCGAACCGGCCGGGCTCAGCCAGCCTCGATCCTGCAATTTCTCTTTCAGGTCTTTCTCGATCCCGGGAAACAGCTGCGGCTCTTTGGTCTCGATGTACAGGCCCGGTTTGTGTTGCGGGTTGGCCTGGGCGATGTCGATGATTTCATCGAGGGTCAGAATTTTCAGCCCGGCGTAGGACGGGCGAGCGCGATCCGGGTACTTGGCGTTAAACCAGCTACCGGCATCGAGGGTTTTCAGTTCGGCCATGGTGAACGCGGTGGCCGAACTGTCTTTACGCTCCGGAAACCTGGTGGCGACGTCGGTAGTGCGTTGCAGATTGTCGTCGTGCAGGGCGAACAGCACGCCGTCCTTGCTGCGCTGCAAGTCCATTTCCAGGTAATCGGCGCCCAGATCGCGAGCCAGTTTGTAGGAGGCAGCGGTGGATTCCGGTGCATCGAAAGACGCGCCACGGTGAGCGATAACCGCTGGGTGCGGGATGCCGTTGGCGGCAGCGATCGCTTTCGGATCGGTTTGGCTGGCAGCGTGTGCCTGACCAAGACCGAGCAGCAGGCTCAGGACCAGAGCGCTTTTGGTGAAAGTGGCGGGCATGTTCGAGTTCCTTTCGCAGGGCATTTTCAAAGACGTACCTTTTAACAACTGAATCGATTGCGTGCTATCGCAGGACCGACATAAACGTATTAAAAGCGATTTTTCCTGCACTTTTGTGGCGCGGTTTGCAGTACGCTTGCCCACGGCAGACGTCACGGTAGAGGGCGCGCCGCTCCGTTGCCCTGCGTGTAAACCATCGATCATTTTTCGTGAGGTTTACCATGCGCATCACCTCCCAACTCATCTGCCAGGCTGCCGACGATCTCAAGGGTTTTGTCGGCCTCAACCGCAAGACCGGTCAGTACATCGTCAGATTTAGCGAAGATTCGTTCGGCATGGACGTGGCCGATGACGGCATTATTCCTGTGAACGAATTCGTCTGGGCGCCGGCGACAGCGCAGACCATGACGCTTAAACGCGAGTTGATTCAGTTGCTACTGGATCAGAATATTGATGACCGGATCAACATCACCGAGCCGTTGCGCGTTTATATGAGCAAGGTCGAGGTGCCGGAGATTGTCGCGTTGCGGAGTCTGGTGCGCGGCTGAGATTTTGTAGTGGCTGTACTGGCCCCATCGCTGGCAAGCCAGCTCCCACAGGTACGATGTAATCCTCCGAGCCGCGCATAACCTGTGGGAGCTGGCTTGCCAGCGATGAGGCCGGTGAATTCACCACCAATATCACAGGCTGAATTGATACTCCCGCTCAACCCGACACACCCGCGTATGAAAAGCCGAATACCATTGCGAGCGACCACGCGCTTGAATCTCCCGATGCTCAGGATGCTGCCGCCACGCCAGAATCGCCGCTTCGCTTTCCCAATAAGACACCGTAATCCCCACGCCATCCGCCCCACGAACCGACTCGACACCCAGAAACCCCGGCTGCTCACTCACTAACGCGGCCATGCGCTCAGCCGCCTCGGCATACCCGTTGTCACCCTCGGTGCGGGTCGACGTAAAAATCACCGCAAAGCAAGAAGTCATCAGCGTCGCTCCGCGCAGGCTTCAACAAACGCGCGCACCAGCGGCGGCATCAACCCTTTGAGCGCCGCGCGTTCCGGTTGGAACAACGTCGCCACAAAGAATGGATGATCCTTGAGTTCAATCGCGCGTAAATCCCCTGACGAATCATGACCGACAGCTTGTAGCCGATCGTTCAACAATTCCCGTTCGAACAGCGGATTCACACCGAAGCGGCAGCGATAGCCTTCACGAATCTGCGACGTTTCGTACGCCCGGGCGATCAACGAACCGGGAACCAAGTGAATGCTGTCCACTGCTTCGACCAGCGAACAGGTCAACGGAGTGAGTACCGCGCGTTCAGAGTCGGGCGATGTTTCACCGTGTTCCGCATCCTCCCAACCCAACACGTTGCGGGAAAATTCCAGCACCGCATGCTGAAAACCGCCGCAAGTGCCGAGAAAAGGTCGCTGGTGTTCGCGGGCAAAACGGATTGCTCGCAGTGCGCCGGCTTCACTTTTGTAAGGGCTGGCCGGTACGCACCAGAAACCGTCGAACCGCTCGAGCGGCGTATCGGCGTGGATCTGCTCGGTGGGCAACCATTCGAATTGCACGTCGCGGTTGAGGTGTTCGGCGACCAGCCCGAGGGCGACGGGAATGGCTTGGTGAGCGGTGACCTGCGGGTCGTAATCGCCGATCAGAGCGATAAGGATGGCGCTGTTTTCCATGGGAGTTCCCTGCGCTTGTTGATTGATGGCACTCACTATAGATTGGCGTTCACGCACTCAATATGGGCGTTTACCCAAGTGATTAATGCAGCGACGCACTATCGACTCGATTACCCCGATCTCGCCCTGATTCTGGCCTTGGTGCGCGGCGGCTCGCTGGCCCGGGCCGCGCAGCTGTTGAAAGTCGACGTGTCGACGGTGTTTCGCGCCGTGCGCCGTCTCGAAGCTGCACTCGGTCAGCAACTGTTCGAAAAAAGCCGCGCCGGCTATTTACCGACAACTCTCGCGCAGACGCTGGCCGAACAAGCCGAACGTGCCGAACAAGCACTAGAGGCCGCGCGCATTGGCGTGGAGCAGGGCGGCGAAGTGGTCAGCGGCACGGTGCGGCTGACCTGCACCGATTCGGTGTTGCAGAGCTTGCTGCTGCCGGCGCTGGCGCACTTCATGCCCAATTACCCGGCGCTGACCCTCGAATTGAGCACCTCCAACGATTTTGCCAATCTCAGCCGTCGCGATGCCGACATTGCCCTGCGCCTGACGCGTACACCGCCGGAGCATCTGGTCGGACGGCAACTGGCGAAGATTTCCTACCGGGTCTGCGCCAGTACGCGCTATCTGCAAAACGTCGATGCGGCGGATCTGGCAGCGCTGACCTGGATCGCCCCGGACGACTTTCTCCCCGATCACCCAACCATCGCCTGGCGTCGGCAACACCTGCCGGGCGTGACACCGGGCTATCGATGCAACAGCATGTTGTCAGTCACTGAGCTGGTTCGCGCGGGCCTCGGCGTGGCGGCGTTACCGGACTTTCTGATCACCGAGGGTATGCAGGCGTTGAGCGAGCCGCTGCACGGTTACGACACCGCGCTGTGGCTGCTGACTCGCCCGGATTGCCGGGCGCTGCGCTCGGTGGTGACGCTGTTCGATGAATTGGGGCGGGCGCTGCGGTTGCCGTGATCAGCGCTGCGGGTTCTGGCGCATGTGATCGTGCAGCTCGCTGGTCAGGCTGGCGATGCGTTCGGTGAGGTTTTTGGTCATTTCGGTGAGGCGGGTGTTCTGCTCCAGCAGTTCAAGCAGTTGCGCGGTGTTCTTCGCGGCTTGGGCCTGGCGCTCGGTATTGGCCTGTGCCAGCGCTTCACGGTGTTGCGCATCGGCATCGGCTTGCGCCTTGTCGCGGGCGGCCTGACGGGTTTGTGCCAGCAGAATCAGCGGCGCGGCGTAGGCCGATTGCAGGCTGAAAGCGAGGTTCAACAGAATGAACGGGTAGACGTCGAAAGTGGTCACGCCAAACACGTTGAGGCAAACCCACAACAGCACAATCAGGGTTTGTGCGCCGAGAAACATCGGCGTACCGAAAAAACGTGCAAACGCCTCGGCGCGCAGGGCGAATTTGTCGTTGCCGAAGGTGGTGCTGAGGTGGGCGTGGGGGCGGTGGAAGCGCAGGTGATCGACGGGAGCGGTGGTGGGGGCGGGTTTATCAGTGGTCATGATGCACTCGGCAGGGCTTGGGACTGAAAGTCACTATAGTCCTGCATTGCAGCTCATGGCCCTTTCGCGAGCAGGCTCGCTCCCACACTGGAATGCATTTCCCTGTGGGAGCGAGCCTGCTCGCGAAGGCCGCGACGCGGTCTACCTGCCTTGCACAAGCCTTAACCCGGCACCCGCTCATTGGCAAACATGCTCACCGCATCCACCGCCTCGCTGGCGCCATCACGAATCTGCAGAATCACCGTCCCCGCTTGATTCGCCAACTCGACCCCTTCAGCCGCGCGACCCCGGGTGCCTTCCATGCTCTTGATGGCTTGGCGGGTCTCGTTCTGGATCAGCCCGATCATGCTGGAAATCTCCGCGGTCGAGCCGCTGGTTCGAGCCGCCAATTGCCGCACTTCATCGGCGACCACGGCAAACCCTCGCCCCTGTTCACCGGCACGCGCGGCTTCAATCGCGGCATTGAGCGCCAACAAATTAGTCTGGTCGGCAATCGCGCGGATGGTGTTGACGATCGCGGTGATCTGCTCGGAGCGTTCCCCCAGTTGTGCAATCAGCGTTGAAGACTCGGCAATGTCCTCGGCGATTTCGCGCATTTCGCTGGCGGCTTGCTGGATCACCTGCGTACCTTGCTCGGCGACTTTTCGTGTCGCCACCGAGATGTGATACGCCGCGCTGGCACTGCGCGCGTCCTGTTCGTGTTGCTCGACGCGGTTAGTCACGTCGGAGGCGAACTTCACCACTTTGCACAAGCGTCCGGCAGCGTCGTAAACCGGGTTGTAGTTGGCTTCGAGCCACACCGTTTGCCCGCGTTTATCCACGCGTTCGAACTGGCCCTGGAAAAGCTCGCCCTGATTCAAACGCCGCCAGAAATCCTCATAGGCGCTGCTGTTGACCAGTGCCGACGTGCAGAACAAACGGTGATGTTTACCTTTCAGCTCGGCGAGGGTGTAACCCATGCGCGTCAGAAAATTCTGATTGGCCGTAAGAATACTGCCGTCGAGATTGAACTCGATGACCGCCATTGCCCGGTCAATCGCCTGCAACTTGGCATTGGCCTCACTTTCCTGCTGCACCTTGGCGGTCACGTCCATGGCGTACTTGACCACTTTCACCACACGGCCCGAGGCATCCTTGATCGGGTTGTAACTGGCTTCCAGCCAGATCGGCTGGCCCTTGCCGTCGACCCGTTCAAACGTACCGGACTGAAACTGGCCGTTTTTCAGGCGAGACCACAAATCCGTGTACTGAGCACTACGGCCGAACTCTGGTGTGCAAAAGCGCCGATGCGGTTGACCGATCGCTTGTTCGGCGGTGTAACCCATGGTTTTGAGAAAGTTGTCGTTGGCGCGCAGCACCACGCCATCGAGGTCGAACTCGATCACCGCCATCGAGCGATTGATCGCATCGAGCAGGCCGGCTTGTTCGGTGAGGGTGCGCTGAAGATCGTCGACGACGGCTTTGTGGCGATTGAAGAACATGCTCGCAGTACTCTGGAAGAGGGGAATATCGAGGATTCAGTCCCTATTTCCGCGCTGGCAGACCGAATGCGCGGACGGCATTCGGCGGTGGCTGCTCAATGCCAGCATTCCTTAACTGGCAGATGGCTACTTATACAAAACTTCATAAAGTTGTACAAGGAAGTAATTATTTGTAATTTTGTATAACTTTTTAGGCGCAGGCATTGTCCGCCACGGCATGGCTCAAGGCAGTGCTGATGGTGTTGCGGCCCGTATGTTTGGCGGTGTAGAGCGCTTTGTCGGCATCGTCCAGCCAGTCGAGGGCATCCTTGTACAAAGGCTGATACCGCGCCAGACCGATACTCAGACCCACTCGCAAGTCTGGCACCTGCGGATGACGATACTGCTGCAATGCCTCGCGCAACTGCTCCATCAGCGCTTCAGCCTTGTTCAGCGGCAGTGTCGGCAGGATCACGCAGAACTCGTCACCGCCGTAGCGTCCGGCCAGTTCGTATTGATCGAGCAGGCGTTTGAGGTCGTGACTCAATTGCCGCAGCACCGCATCGCCGACGATGTGCCCGAAGCTGTCGTTGATGTCCTTGAAATGGTCGATGTCGATCAACGCCAGCGTGGCTTGGCTGTTGTGTTGGCGGCACTGCTGAAATTTCAGGTGCAGCAGGTCTTTCCAGGCACCGTGGTTGAGCAGGCCGGTGAGGCTGTCGGTACGGCTGAGGGCGCTCAGTGCGCGTTTGTGTTGGGAGAGTTTGATCGCCAGCCGATAACAGACCATGCCCAGCGCCAGCGGATAAAGAGTCAGCATCGGCAGGCAGGCCCAGACTTGCTCCTGTGTCATCGTCAGGCTGAATTTGACGCCAAACATCGCCCAGCCCAGCAGCACACCAGCAAGTTGGGCGAGGGCACCGAACACGAACAGTCGATAGCCGCCAGCGGCGACGTTGTTCATGGTCATCATCGACAGGATGGTCACGGTGGTCAGCGGACTGAATTGAAAGCTCGCCGCCCAGAATCCCCCGCACAGCGAGTCATACAGCAAGTTGCGGCGTTCAGCCTGATACGGGAACGCCGAGCGAGTGGAGAGTTGATAAGCCAGATGTGGCCAGGCGAAGCCGTTGAACAGCAACAGCGCCCAGACCCAGCCGGGCATGTTCAGCGGATACAACGCAGCACCGACGCTGAAGAAGCCGATCCCCAGACCGATGGCCCTGGGCAGGTAAATGCGTCGGGCGAATGACAAGCCTTTGCCGCGTTGGTTTTCCATGGTGCCCTGCGCGAAATTCATCCTGAAATACTTTGCAGTATTTTCTCAGGCTAACCGTTCGTCGGTCGATTGTCGGACATTGTCATTTATTCCAACGGGAATAATCAGTGTCCTTCCGAGCCATTTAATCGATGACTCGCACAGGAAAAGGGCGATTTAGAGCTGATAGTGGGCCAAAAACATTTCCAGCGCCGATTCGGCGACGGTGTTCTGCATGTCGACATCAAGAGCGGCGCGGCCCATCGACATCTGTGGCCAGAAGCCAAAGGTCTTGAGCAGGCCTTGCACTTGATGCGCGGCGAATTCCGGGTCGACCGGTTTCAATCGTCCATCGGCCTGCGCGGCGCGAATCCACACGGTCAGACCTTCTTCGCGTTCGCCCATACGCTCGACCATGTTCTGCGCGCGCTCAGGCGAGTGAATGGTCGCAGCAATCGCCACCCGTGCCAGGGTCAGAAAATTTTCGTCAGCCATCAACTGCACCTTGGCCTGCAGCATCTGCCGTAATTGCTCGCGCAACGGCTGATCGCGGCTGTAGGTCACTGCTTGCTCGGCGCTGATTCGTGCCCACAACTGGTTGAGAATTTCGGCGAACAACTCTTCTTTGCTGGGGAAATGGTTGTACACCGTGCGCTTCGACACACCGGCGGTGGCCGCGATCTTGTCCATGCTGGTGATCTCGAAACCGTGGGCACGGAATTCGGCAATCGCCGCCTGAATAATGGCTTCGCGTTTACGGTCGGTGAGTCGCAGTGGAGCTGTCATAAGTACGCTTCGGCAGAGAAAAGATGAAATTACACTTGGCAGTTTACTTGTCATCCGCTTTGATGCAACCTAGAAACTACACCGAGCAGTGTAATGTTGCGTTAATCCTCGTAACTTAAAAACCAGACAGTTCGGCCTATGCGTGCAGCTTTGGCCATTTATCGTCCCACCGTGGAAAAACCGTGAATTGCGCGGTTTTTCTGGAGTCATTCAGTCATGGCCAATCCAGTTTCGATCCCGGATAACACATCCACGCCTGAAGCCTCGCGGCAGCATCAGGGGCTGTTTCGCAACCACGCACCTGTGCAACGCGAAGGCCTGCGCAAAATGCTGCGGATCATGTGGAACATGATTTTCCACAAACCGCGCAACACCCGGCCCGCAGCACCAATCCCGGTGCAAGCGTTGACCCGGGAAGAACTGTTGGCAGCGCCCAACCACAGCGTCTATCGCCTCGGTCACTCGACCCTGTTGCTGAAGCTGCGCGACAAATTCTTCATCACTGACCCGGTCTTCGCCGAGCGCGCATCGCCGGTACAATGGGCCGGGCCGAAACGTTTCCACCAGCCACCGATCAGCATCGACCAGTTGCCACCGATCGAAGCGGTGATCCTGTCGCACAACCATTACGACCACCTCGATTACCAGGCCGTGCTCAGACTGGCGGCCAAAACCAACCTGTTTCTGACCCCGCTGGGCGTCGGCGATACCCTGATCAAATGGGGCATCGACGCCAGCAAAGTCCGCCAGTACGACTGGTGGCAGGGCGCCGAGATTGCCGGCATCCGTTTCGTCGCCACACCGTCGCAACACTTTTCCGGCCGTGGCCTGTTCGATGGCAACAGCTCCCTGTGGGCGTCCTGGGTGATGATCGACGGCGACACCCGGATTTTCTTCAGCGGCGACAGCGGTTACTTCGACGGCTTCAAACGCATCGGCGAACAATACGGCCCGTTCGACCTGACCCTGATGGAAACCGGCGCCTACAACGTCGAATGGCCGCACGTGCACATGCAGCCAGAAGAAACCCTGCAAGCGCACATCGACCTCAAGGGCCGTTGGCTCTTCCCGATCCACAACGGCACCTTCGACTTGGCGATGCACGCCTGGCACGAACCGTTCGACCGTATTCTGGCACTGGCGTGGGAACGTAGTATTTCCATTACCACGCCGCAGATGGGGCAGGCGTTTAACATCGCTCAACCGCAACGCGGGGAGGCGTGGTGGTTGGCGGTTGAAGGGGAGAGTGAGGCGGTGGTGCAGAGCGCCTGATAGATCTTCGCCAGTTCGCCCCTTCGGGGGCGATTGTCTTACTCAGCCATCGCAAAATCCCCACGTCCCACCGCTTCCGATGACACGCCCTGAACACTCGCACTACGCCCCGGTGCAAACCCGGGAAAGAACACCAGCCCCTGCGCCTCGAACCGGTAAGCCAACGCCAGCCGCGCCGCATCCGCGACATCCTGCTGCGTTTCAAAGCGTTGAATGTCTTCAACCGAAACTTCAGCCTCCCGCGATAGCTGTTCCACGCTCCAGCCCAGCATCGCTCGGGCCTGGACGCAGTGCGTCGGGGTGAACTGGAAAAGGGCAATGCGTTCGAGGATGTGGTTCATCGCAAGAGAGGCCATGGTGTGCTCCGGGCTCAAGAGTGCTGATTGAAAATGTACTGTGTTTTTGTACAGTTGTTTTCGGCCGGGATCAAACGCATTTTTTGATTTGCGCTAATTCGCCGCCTCCAACCAGACGGACGGTGCCTGCCCGAGGATCCGCCGGAACATCGTCGAGAACGCCGCCGGGCTTTCATAACCGAAGTCCAGCGCGATGCGCGTCACCGCTTCACCCGAGGCCAGTCGCGCCAGCGCCAGGACCACGCACGCCTGCTGCCGCCATTGCCTGAAGCTCAATCCGGTCTGTTGCCGAAACATCCTGTTGAAGGTGCGCAAGCTTATGTGTAACTGCTCGGCCCACTGCTGTGGAGATTGATGGGCGTACGGCTGATGCAGAAAGGTCTGACACAGAGACAGGAGCTTTCCGTCAGTCGGCAGCGGAATGTGCAACGGCAGCGGCGCACTGCGCCTCAGTTCATGCAACAACAGGTCGATCAACACGCCATCGCGTCCGCCCAAGTCATAGGTCAGCGGTAACTCCACGGCCTCCATCAGCAAATGCCGCATCAACGGCGACACACTGATCACCTGGCAGCGCTCACCCAAATCCACCGCACCGGGTTCGATATACAAGCTGCGAGTGCTGACCCCAAGCATCAACACCTCATGCGCCACACCCGGCGGAATCCACACCGCTCGCTGCGGCGGCACCACCCAATTGCCGTCATGGGTACTTACCTGCATCACCCCGGTCGCGCCGTACAGCAACTGCGCCCGTCTATGCGTATGAAAAGGCAGCAAGTGACCGTGGGAATAATCCGTACCGATCGCCACCACCGCGCGCGGCGTGTCATCCAGCAGATTGATCGAAACATTGCGCATCAGGCTTTTCCCGGTGGTTGGCGTAAACGCAAACATTATTGGCTGACTTGCTGAAGCAGGCCAAGCGCCACCGCTCTATCGTCGACCGCTCTCCCACCACGGACGCCTCGACATGTTCTATTTACTGCTGACCCTCTTCGGCTGCCTGACCGGCATCACCGCAGTCCTGTTCGGCTTCGGCGGCGGCTTCGTCGTGGTGCCGCTGCTGTATCGCCTGCTCACCTCGAGCCACGGCGCCGACGGCCCGATCAGCCAATCGGCGATGCACATCGCCGTCGCCACCTCGACCTGCGTGATGATCGTCAACGCCCTGATCGCCACCGACAAACACCGTCGCGCTGGCAATCTCATCCGCCATTACCTGTGGCCGTTGGGAGGGTTCATCGGAGTGGGTGCGGTCGTGGGTGCAATAGCGGCGGCGTGGGTTAGCGGCGACGTGATTCGCTATGCGTTCATCGGCTACCTCGGCGTGACCATTATCGATTGCCTGTTACGACGCGGATTCCTCACTCAAAATGCAGATGTCATCCCACGCCGACTTGGCACTACGGAAACTTCCGCAGGTGGTGTAGGCATTGGCGCCATCGCGACGTTTCTCGGTGTAGGAGGAAGCGTCATGACCGTGCCGTTGTTGCGCCGTTGTGGATTGAGCATGTCGCAAGCGACGTCCATGGCCAATCCGTTGAGCGTGCCGGTGGCATTGGCCGGGACGCTGACGTATATGGCGTTGGCCGGGTTCAGTCAGGCTGACCTGGGCGCATGGTTTGTCGGGTATGTGGATTTGCTGGCGTTTGCGGTGCTGACGGTGGGGGCGCTCATCGGGATTCGATTGGCCGAGCCATGGATTGGGCGGATCCCGGATCGGGTGCATGCGCGTGTGTACATCGGGCTGTTGCTGATGGTGATGATCAGCATGTGCTTGAGTTGAAGGCGACAGCGCTCGATTCCCTCGCGCAACCTCGACATAATCCGCAGCTTCTTTTGGCGGGCAGTTGCTCGTTTATTCAAGGATGAAGTGATGTTCCGAGGATTGTTACGCCTGTTCGCTGTTCTTTTTCTGACGGGCTTGTTTGTCTCGACTGCAACGTGGGCCGACAACGGCGCGCAGGTGTACACCGGCACCTTGGGTAAAGCGGCCATCGTCCTCGAAATAAATACTCGCACTGGAGACGGTCGTTACTTCTATAAGAAGTATCGCAAGGATCTGCCACTCGACGGTGCCCTGGACGGGGAAACACTGATGCTGGAAGAAGGTTCGCGGATGGAAGACTCGCGCCCGACCCTTCGTCTGCAGCCGACAACTCATGGTTGGTATGGCGAGTGGACGAGTACCGCTGGGAAAATCCTGAAGGTCGAGTTAGAACCAGCCGTCATCCCCGATGTACCCGACGATGCCTTGCCCTTTTTCACCATCCTTCACGACAAGTATCCTTACGAATATCTGCGACTGCAGGGCGTCACCCTCAAAAAAGGCAAGACCGACACCTTCATGGGCTACACGCTGCAGTGGTGGACCGAGCCGAAGACAGACACTTCTCTGTTCGAAGTGGTGACCGGTTACTCCCTCGAAGAGCGTCGACGTATCAACCAACAATTGATGGCGCGTTTGTGGGGCGAAGTGTTGTCGTCTTATGGCTGTTCTGGAAGTTATGCGCAGTGGAGCCAGCCACTGTGGATGTCGCCCACAGTGATGAGTGTGCGGATTTCATCGGACTATTACTGTGGCGGTGCCTATCCGGATCAAAGCCACGACGCGCTCAACATCGATACCAAGACAGGCAAGCTTCTGACCCTTGATGATGTTTTGTGGGTGGGGCAGGGCAAGCCGTTGCACTACGAGGAACATGAAGATTTCGCCGCGGGCTCACCCGGCTCTTCGACAGCGTGGTCGAACTACCGCAACACTGAACTGGCACCTTGGTTGGTCGCACAGTTGCTGAAACTCTACCCAAACGAAATGACCGTCACCCCCGAGGGTGAAAACGATTGCGGCTACGACGAGGATTATCCCTGGCATTATCCGGGTTGGTACTTCACGGAACAGGGCATCAAGCTCGAGCCATCATTTGCCCACGTCGCGGCGGTCTGCGGATTCGTGGACTGGAGCGTTCTGCCGTACACAATCGTCAAACAACATCCGGGCGGGGTTGCACTGCAACTGCCTTGAGGTGGCGTTATCTTTCAAGCGCAGACTCTCGATTACCAGGCGTAACCCCGCCATAATCGCCGCGAATTTATCCGCGCCGGTCCTCCAATGGCGGCGCGGCCTCCGCCTCTTTCAAGGAACGATCAATGCTCAAGGGACTGATGCGTCTGGCAACCTGCGCCGCTGTGCTGTTCTCGCTGCTATCCTTCGCACACGCCGAAGATAACCGGATGGTGTTCACCGGCACGTTGGGCAAAATGCCGATCGTTTTCGAAGTCGATATTAGTGACCCGGAGCAAGTCACCGGTCGTTACTTTTATGAGAAATTTCACCGCGATCTAGAGCTTAACGGCACCTATAAAAATGACGTCTTGCTGCTCACAGAGGGCAGTGATCGTATGGAGCCGGGCAAGCCGTTACCCACGCTGAAACTGCAACAGATTGATGGCGGCTGGAAGGGCGAATGGCAAAACCCGAAGGGCAAAAAGTTGCCCGTACTCGTCACTGATACGCCACTTCCCGAAGTGCCGGCGAATGCATTGCCCTACATCGCCAAGTTGCCCAAGAGCGAGCCCTACGAATATCTGCGGCTTCAGGGATTGAAACTCAAACCTGGTAAAAAGCAGGACTTCATGGGCTACTCCCTGCAATGGTGGGAAGAGCCTGATACCAAGATGTCCATGTTCAGCATCGAATCCGGGATGCCAAAAGAAGATCTGCAACGGGTTAACCAGCAGTTGCTCGGGCGCTTGTGGGACGAGGCCATCAGTTACTACGGTTGCCAGTTGCGAGGTCGCGGTTACGCCGAATTCCTTCAGGACGTCACCCCGACATTTATCTCGCCCAGCGTCATCAGCCTGAACATTTCCACCAGCTACGACTGCGGCGGTGCGCACCCAGACTTCGGCGATTCACCACTTAACATCGATGTGAAAACCGGCCATCCGTTGTCGCTCGAAGACGTGCTCTGGGTGGGCGAGGGTCAGCCAATCCTTCACGCTGATCGCTACCGAGGTGGTGACCAGCCATTGACCGAGGCCGAAGACGCAGCGCGCTCAAAGTACCAAAGCGAAGTCTTCAAGCCGTGGCTGATCAAACAACTCACCGCGCTGTATCCGGATGAAATGAAGAAACCGGTAGGCGGAGATGAAGACAGTTGCGACTTCACCAATGAAGATAACTGGAGCTATTCCAACTGGCACTTCACCGAAAAAGGTTTGTACATCGGCGCGTATTTCGCCCGCGTCGAGCGAGCCTGCGATTCACCCGACTGGTCGATCCTGCCGTACTCACTCGTCAAACAACACCCCGGCGCCGTCAACCTGCAACTGCCCCAGGGTTAACCGTCACTCCAGCCCCGGCGCTTCACGAATAATGAAGTGATCCAGATTCTCGATATTGGCATTGAAGACCTCGAAAGGCTTTTCGGGGTTCTTCTTGCCCGGCACCTGCTTCAACTCCGGCGTCACCCCATAGAAGAAACAGAACAACGCCTTGTCGCTATCCACCGCGTGCTTGATCTCCTCCAGAAACGCCTTGCGCTTGCGGTAGTTGTCGATCAGCTTCTTGTTCAGATAAACGCTGACCGGATACGGCTTCTTCTTACTGTCCTCGGGCTTCTTGAACCAGACCTTATCCTCGAAATCGATACGAAAACTGGCACTGTGGAAGTCCTCGATCTTCTTGATCCGCCCCCAGTAAATCAGCCCCTTGTTGTCCGTCAGATACTCGATCTTCTTGAAGAACGAACTGTACGGCGCCGAATGCTCACCGACCTTCAACGGCATCCGCTTAAGCAACTCCTTGTCGGCGAAGTTCGAAACAAAACACTCCACCGGATGCGCAAACACACTGGTCTTGTCCGGCGCCGACTCACGACCCGCCGACTCTCTACCACTCTCCGCCGCCACCCGCACCGGATCATCCCGCAACACATCCGCCACCCCCGCTGGCGCGACAGGCTTGCGCACATACTCACGCCGGGTCAGTAACAACTCTGATGGGAAGTGTTCTTCGCGACCGTCATCCACCTCACCATCCGCTGTCTCAACACCAGACGCTGAAGCCTTCAAACTCACATACGGACAACCCGCCACATGCTGCGTCGTGGGCAGATTCTTGAAGTGCGGCGTGCGCACGTAATTCACATTCTTGGCGTTGAACGTGCCCAACTCATTGGAAGCCTCGAACGCCGAACGACAGGCATCGTTGGGGCACTGGAAGTGTTCCTTCGCGGAGTCGAAGGCCACCGTCTCATCGAAATTGAGATCGCGAACATCATAGATCGACAACTTGTCGTCGAGGCTGAGGCAGTAGGCGAGATCGAATTTCATGGTGGGGCTCGGTTCCTTGAGTGGGGGAGGGGTATTAATAGCGGGAGGCGGCGCGGGTTGCACTGATTGTTTTCAGGATGATGCAAAACCTGTGGGAGCAAGACTGCTGGGGATTCTCGGCATCAACCAGATTCAATACTCACGCCGACATCGCAGGCCACGCATCACGCTGTGTCGAGGGAGCTTGCTCCCGCTGGACTGCGAAACAGCCCCAAGCATTTTGAGGCACAAAAAATCCGCTGCTTGAACCTCAAACAGCGGATCTTGAAACCCTCAGCAACCACGCAACAATCGCGAAGCTCTACGCCACCAGGATTCCTGCCGATTGAACGGATCCTCCGCCAACAAACAAGGCATATCCCGCAACCGAATCCACGGCTCGTCCTGCCAGTGCAACGTACTCAACGACATTCGCGGCCAACTCAAAACACTCAACGTCGGACGCTCAACCGAGCGCGCCTTACGAGCATCACGCAGAGCAGGCACAACCTGATGCGTCAGCCACTCACGAAGCTGCCGATGCTCAGGACAGTAGTGATAGATCAGTAGCGCATATACGCCGGACTCACTCACCATCATGTGGTCCTCAGCTTCGCCATAGATCTCCACGCGCATCATCTGCTGCTGATCAGCGTCGAGTTTACGCAATTGGCGCTCATCAAGATGTTTGCCCATCAACCGGCCCAGTTCATGGACACAGAACCACGCTTGGTTCTCAACCAGAAGGGCGTGCAGGTGGGTTTTGTTGCGTATGAAACGAGTCGGGAGAAGTGGTTCAGACATGGTATGCCTCCTGACCTGGAAGCACGGGATTCGAACGGCGGGTACAGCGATTCACCTTCATCATGAAGGTTTGATATCCAGGCATTTCCATTTACCTCTGGCTGCTTTCTTAGGGCATTCGTTAGGGTGTCGGGAGCTAAGAAACCCACCAGAGACGGGCCGGACATATTCCCCTTTCGGGTCTTGTATTCGCCCACTCCCGACATAACGGGATTTTTCGCAGACGTAGAGAAACCGCAGACGAAAAAAAGCCGCATGACTGTCGGGTGCGGAGAACCGCTCTGGTTTTTAGAGTTTCTTAGGCTCGGAGCTGAGGGTAGGGGCATCAGGGATGGTCGTCAACCAGCGACTTTTCCTACTGGTCCTGAGGCGAAAGGAAACCTGGACAAAGATGCGGAGTAAATTATGCTGTGTTTATATCCAGCCTTTGGTCGCCATCGAACCCCGCAGCTCCCACATCCGTGTAGCCATGACTCATCTCACGGAATCCAGGAAATTTCATTTACTTTGAAGTTTTGCGGGCTAGAATGGTGACCATTCGTCACAGCTTTGACCCAGAGGAATTTCGGGCTCATGAATCTTTTTGAAATACCGTCTTTTGAATCCTTGAGCGAAACAACCTCGGGTTCGTACGAGCCTGATACCCATCCTGTGACCGACTTGGCGCTGCTGAACAAGCTCTTGGAGATTTACGACCAAGGGCAGCTGGCCGAAATTCTCAACGACGTTAGCCCGAGCCACTGGTGCCGAGAAACCATCAATCGCTGGATCAAGGGCAAGGCCTCGCCGAAGCTCTCCCATATTGAGTTCACTCGTCTCAAGGATCTTTTGCCCAAGCGTTTGAACCACAAACCTTCATTCACCTTTATCGATCTCTTTGCCGGCATTGGCGGTATTAGGAAAGGGTTTGAAGCCATCGGTGGCGAGTGCTTGTTCACATCCGAATGGAACAAGTACGCCGTTAAAACGTACAAAGCGAACCACTATTGCGATCCTGCCCGTCATCGCTTCAATCTCGATATCCGCTCGGTCACGCTCTCAGACAAGCCAGAAATCAGTGACGAGGAAGCCTACAAGAACATTGATCGCGAAATTCCTGACCACGATGTTCTGCTGGCAGGTTTCCCATGCCAGCCGTTTTCGCTTGCAGGTGTATCCAAGAAGAACTCTTTGGGGCGCAAGCACGGTTTTGAATGTGAGACCCAAGGCACTCTGTTCTTCGACGTGGCCCGGATCATTGCCGCGAAGCGGCCAGCCGCATTCTTGCTTGAAAACGTAAAAAACCTGAAAAGCCATGACAAGGGCAATACCTTCCGGATCATTTGCGAAGCGCTGGATGAATTGGGCTATGAGGTTGCAGATGTAAATGCGCCAAAGGGATCAGATCCGAAGGTCATTGATGCCAGGCATTTCGTGCCACAGCATCGTGAGCGAATCGTGCTGGTCGGCTTCCGCCGCGACTTGAACGTTCACCAAGGATTCACGCTGAGCGAAATCAGTAAGCTCATACCAAAGCAGCGACCTAGTTTCGGTGATCTGCTTGATAAGGAAGTGGACGAAAAATACATCCTGACTCCGAAGCTTTGGGATTACCTCTACCGCTACGCTGCCAAGCATCGTGAGAAGGGCAACGGCTTTGGTTTTGGTTTGACCCGTCCTAACGACGTTGCTCGCACCCTCTCCGCGAGATATCACAAAGACGGGTCGGAAATTCTGGTTGACCGTGGATTTGTGGAAACGCTGGACTTCAACAGTGAATTGAATCAGCTCAATCGTCCGCGTCGTCTGACTCCGCATGAGTGCTCGCGCCTGATGGGTTTCGACAAGCCGGGGGAAAGCAAGTTTGTGATTCCAGTATCTGATACCCAGGCATATCGTCAGTTTGGAAACTCGGTTGCCGTTCCGGTTTTCGAAGCGGTGGCCCAGTTGATGAAAGAGCGCATCCTGAAAGCGAAGGAGAAAATGGCCGATACTGGGCAGCCTCAATTGGAGTTCGCCCTTCCCACTTGATGCTGGAGACGCTTCGGCCGATCTGACGACAATATGGATGCGAAATGACTGATGTCGTGGATGTAGCTACTCGTTCAAGAATGATGGCTGGAATTCAGGGTAAAAATACCAAGCCTGAAATTCTAATCCGCAAAGCCCTGCATGCGCGGGGCTTTCGCTTTCGTTTGCACGTCAAAGACCTTCCCGGTAAACCAGATCTGGTGTTGCCGAAATATCGCGCTCTCATCTTCGTACATGGGTGTTTTTGGCACGGGCATGCGTGTAGATATTTCAAGGTTCCTCAGACTCGCCCCGAGTTCTGGCTGGAGAAGATCGGCAAAAATCAAAGACGCGATAGCCTGCAGGAAGAAGCGCTCAAAGCGATGGGCTGGAGAATTCTTGTCGTTTGGGAGTGTGCTGTAAGGTCGATGAGAAAAGAGAAGTCCTTATTGCTTGTTGACCTGATTGCTAGCTGGCTTAAAAATGGATCTAAATATATCCAGATCGACGAAAATATGTTGAGTCCGGGATGTGGCTCCTCACATTAGCGTGGGCTGAAGCTCATTGGCAGTTCGCTAAAATATGCAATTGTAGTGATCCCAGTCGAGCTGTTTGAGCCTATTAAGGTTCACCTGAATATCATAAATAAGGAATTACGATGGGTTTCCATCCTGAATGGAATGATATTTCTGCTTTGGTCAATCAAAGCGAGAGCATCTTCATTAAGAAGCTGTCTCGCAATGACTCATCATGGGCGGATAGTTCCAAGAATGGGCATCAGAACGGATTTTTTATCCCTCGTCCTGTGGCTGAGTCTGACTTCTTTCCCAAGCTGAGTAATTCAAATCCGGAAAAACCGCATATTTACGATGTGGAGTATCCAACGTTCTGGCCAGCCTCTGGCGAGATCAAAACATCGACAATCAAATATTTTTCGATGCGTAATCCGGCTGATAAAGAGAAGGCAAGGCCAAGGTACGAGTGGCAGCATACGGGTATACCTAAGGAGCAATTCCAGCAGCTTTCTCCAGCATCGCTGCTCGTTATTGGAAAGCTCAAGCAAGCGCATTTTGGTTCAAGCTATTGGTTCATCGTCGTCGATTCGGTGAGCGAAGAAGCAGAAATTATTGAGACTGCGTTCGAGTTGGGGGCCGATTTTCACTATGGATTATTCGATCCGACTGCTCTTGCCAAGCCTGCTTCCGAAACCGACCAGCTCATTGCTGAATTGTCGCAGGCGATCAAGGATGGAACGTTAGAGCAATTTATCAAGAAGCAGACTCTGCCATCTCCAGAGACACTAGCGGGAATGGCCCAGGAAAAATGGCTCGGTGAAAATGATCTGAGTGATATGAATCCGTACTGTGTCTCCATGCCTGGTGACGCGGTAATGCGCATTAGCAGGGACATTGAATATTCTATCTACAAGCAGGCGGAACTCCGTTTTCGTGCAGCTCAGGTCGCCCGACTTCTCCTTCATGGAGGAGGTGATCCTGTTGGAAATCTGGTTCGGGCGTTCTCTGAGCTCGACTCAATATTTCTCAGTGCGGCGCAAACCCGAAAGAGCAGGGCGGGGCTATCGTTCGAGCATCATGTAGGTAGACTTTTCAAGGACGGCCGAATTCGCCACGAAGCGCAGGCTGTCTTTGGTGGTCGTCGCCCGGACTTTGTTTTGCCGGACGTTAAGGAACTCAACATCAAGGGGGACGCTGTAATCGTTTCCTTGAAGACAACCCTGCGTGAAAGATGGAAACAGTTGGCGCTAGAGAAACCGTTTGGGGCAATTTTTCTCGCGACTGTTGATGATCGTGTGTCGGGTGAGGCCATTACTGAGATGGATAAAAATTCAATCACCCTGATCGTACCGGAGTCCTTGAAGAAAGCTAACGAGTCTGCTTATGCGGGCTACGATAACGTCATTACGTTCCGACAGTTTTTCGATGATGAGGTGAGGTCGAAGCGTCCTTCAATGATTATTCCTCTGTAGAAAGAAGTGCTTAGTCATACAACCGGCTTATATTTCGACATGCCCAATAAAAAAGCCCCGATCAGATCGGGGCTTTTTGCTTTCTCGACTTGTCGACTCAGGCAGCAATCGTCAAATCGTGGCGAGCGAGACTGTTAGTTAGTCCCAGCTCAACGCCCCACCAGTCTGATACTCAATAACCCGCGTCTCAAAGAAATTCTTCTCTTTCTTCAAGTCCATAATCTCGCTCATCCAAGGGAACGGGTTAGTCGTCCCTGGATACTCTTCTTTCAAGCCAATCTGCGACAAACGACGGTTAGCGATGAACTTCAGATAATCCTCCATCATCGCCGCGTTCATACCCAACACCCCGCGAGGCATGGTGTCACGCGCGTATTCGATCTCCAGCTGCGTACCCTGCAGGATCATCTGGGTCGCTTCTTCCTTCATCTCAGCATCCCACAAGTGCGGGTTTTCGATTTTGATCTGGTTGATCACGTCGATGCCGAAGTTCAGGTGCATGGATTCGTCGCGCAGGATGTATTGGAACTGCTCGGCGACGCCGGTCATTTTGTTGCGGCGGCCCATGGAGAGGATTTGGGTGAAGCCGCAGTAGAAGAAGATGCCTTCCAGAACGCAGTAGTAGGCGATCAGGTTGCGCAGCAGCTCTTTATCGGTATCCGGGGTGCCGGTTTCGAACTTCGGATCGGAGATCGAACGGGTGTATTTCAAGCCCCAGGCTGCTTTTTTCGCGACCGATGGGATCTCGTGGTACATGTTGAAGATTTCGCCTTCATCCATGGCCAGCGATTCGATGCAGTACTGGTAGGCGTGGGTGTGGATCGCCTCTTCGAAAGCCTGGCGCAGGATGTACTGGCGGCATTCCGGGTTGGTGATCAGGCGGTAAACGGCCAGTACCAGGTTGTTGGCAACCAGGGAGTCGGCGGTGGAGAAGAAGCCGAGGTTGCGCATGACGATGCGGCGCTCGTCGTCGGTCAGGCCTTCCGGGTCTTTCCAGAGGGCGATGTCGGCGGTCATGTTGACTTCTTGCGGCATCCAGTGGTTTGCGCAACCGTCCAGATACTTCTGCCAGGCCCAGTCGTACTTGAATGGCACGAGTTGGTTGAGGTCGGCGCGGCAGTTGATCATGCGCTTTTCGTCAACGGCGACACGGGCGGAGGCGCCTTCGAGTTCGGCGAGGCCTTCGGCGACGTCGAGGGAGTTCAGTGCAGCCTTGGCGCGGGCGACAGCGGCCGAGTCGTCGGCGGTCACGGCGCGAGCTTCGATGGCGGCAGCACCGCCAGCGTTGTCGAGGCGGTCCATGTTGGCTTCAGTAGCGTGGCCGGCGTTGGCGCCTTTCACGGTTGCTACTTCACTGTCTTCTTTGTCGAATTCGTCCCAGCTCAGCATGACGTGTCGTCTCCTGCGTGAGGGCCTGTGCCCGTGTGAAACCTGATTGGTTGGTTTTTCACACGGTCGTACAGACCGCGTTGGATGTCGTTTTTTGCAGCGATGCACGCAGGCAAATAAACAGAAATTTTGACGGGTTCCGAGAGCCTCTGATGGGCGCAATCAGCGTTGAACGCTGCTGCGGGGCTTCAGAATGGCTTTTGCTCCCTGTAAGGGAATATTGCTGACCCGTATGGGGCGGCATTATAGGGAAAAAAACACGGCTGTGCTGAGGCGAATCCGCGCATGGAGCGGTCGAGGAGGGTGGTTTTTCGACGAGAGTGAGGGTTTACAGGGCTTTGCCGGGGATAGATTTTTTTTCGTAAAAATCTCGCCAATGTGAATTTGCTCAAAAAACGAACAAAAAACGGCGGTTTTCACTACATCTAGTGGTTTGCAAGCATTTTTGATGACTTCAGACACAACTGAGCCCGACCGAAGTCGGGCTGGAATCGACCCTCAATGAAGCGCTGAGAGATCCAATTCGGTGCAGTCTCGAATCATCAATTGGTGCAGCCGTTGCCCATGACGCTGTAACGCAGGATGTGGCGCTGGCCTTTGGAGTCGTCGTACTCCATTTTTGCCGGTACTACTTCGCAGACGTTGGGAATTTCACTCATCGATACAACGTTGGCGATGTCCAGGTGGGTGGAGTAAGTGTATTCCTCGATAACCGGTTGTTGCTGCGCGACATCAGTCGGACCCTCATCTGCCATGGCGGTTGCGCACAGACTGCTGAGGGCCAGAACCAATAAAGCTTTCATTCGGATTTACCTTTTTGAGGTCGAGTGGGGTCACGCAACCTTTATGGGGTTGCGTGTGTAACTTCATCGTTTGCAGTTATTACTTGAGAGCTGGATTAACGGCCTTCGTGGGGGCTGTATCGTTGTTAATCGCGTTTGCCTTGTTGGCGAGGTGAATTTTAGGGAGATGGGGCGGGGGTAAACAGAGCGGGTTTTGATAAACACCTTTGGCAGATTTGGTAACAATCCCTTGAGATGGGGTAGAGGCTGGATTGAAAACCGGGTGTTTTGTCTGTGGGACCGAGTTGTCTGAATCGCTGGCAAGCCAGCTCCCACAGGGTTCGCGGGTGTTTTGGAGGTTGGTGTCTGGCTAGTAAACGAGGTAGGTGGAGGATTTGTAGGGGCTTGTTACTACCATCGTCGAATGGTTCTATGGCCCCCGCCCCGTTACAACAGGGTCATACAAAAACAACTATTACACCGAGGTAGGAAAGATGAGTGCGGCTTCTCTGTATCCCGTTCGTCCCGAGGTTCTGGCTAACACGCTGACTGACGAGGCGACCTACAAAGCCATGTACCAGCAGTCGGTCGTCAACCCTGACGGTTTCTGGCGCGAGCAAGCTCAGCGCCTCGACTGGATCAAACCTTTCACCACGGTGAAACAGACGTCGTTCGACGATCACCATGTCGACATCAAGTGGTTTGCCGACGGCACCCTGAATGTTTCCTACAACTGCCTCGACCGTCATCTGGCCGAGCGCGGCGATCAAGTCGCGATCATCTGGGAAGGCGACGATCCTTCCGAAAGCCGCAACATCACCTACCGCGAACTGCACGAGCAAGTGTGCAAACTGGCCAACGCCCTGCGCGGTCAGGACGTGCACCGCGGCGACGTGGTGACCATTTATATGCCGATGATTCCCGAAGCCGTGGTCGCCATGCTGGCCTGCACCCGGATCGGCGCGATTCACTCGGTGGTGTTCGGTGGTTTCTCACCGGAAGCCCTGGCCGGTCGCATCATCGACTGCAAATCGAAAGTGGTGATCACCGCTGACGAAGGTATCCGCGCTGGCAAGAAGATTTCCCTCAAGGCCAACGTCGACGATGCGCTGACCAACCCGGAAACCAGCAGCATCCAGAAAGTCATCGTCTGCAAGCGCACCGGTGGCGACATCAAGTGGAACCAGCATCGCGACATCTGGTACGAAGACCTGATGAAAGTGGCGGGCACCGTTTGCGCGCCGAAAGAGATGGGCGCTGAAGAAGCGCTGTTCATCCTTTATACCTCAGGCTCCACCGGCAAGCCGAAGGGCGTGCAGCACACCACCGGCGGTTATCTGCTGTATGCGGCAATGACCCACGAGCGCGTGTTCGATTACCGTCCGGGCGAAGTCTACTGGTGCACCGCCGACGTCGGCTGGGTCACCGGCCACAGCTACATCGTCTACGGCCCGCTGGCCAACGGCGCGACCACGCTGCTGTTCGAAGGCGTGCCGAACTATCCGGACATCACCCGGGTGGCGAAGATCGTCGACAAGCACAAGGTCAACATCCTCTACACCGCACCGACCGCGATTCGCGCGATGATGGCCTCGGGTCAAGCCGCTGTTGAAGGCGCGGATGGCAGCAGTCTGCGTCTGCTCGGTTCGGTCGGCGAGCCGATCAACCCGGAAGCGTGGGACTGGTACTACAAGAATGTCGGCAAGTCGCGTTGCCCGATCGTTGATACCTGGTGGCAGACCGAAACCGGCGGCAACATGATGAGCCCGTTGCCGGGTGCGCACGCGCTGAAGCCGGGTTCGGCGGCGCGTCCGTTCTTTGGTGTGGTGCCGGCGCTGGTCGACAACCTCGGTAACATTATTGAGGGCGAGGCTGAGGGCAATCTGGTGATTCTCGATTCGTGGCCAGGTCAGGCGCGCACGCTGTATGGCGACCATGATCGTTTCGTGGATACCTACTTCAAGACCTTCCGTGGCATGTATTTCACCGGTGACGGCGCACGCCGTGATGCCGATGGTTACTACTGGATCACCGGGCGTGTCGATGACGTGCTCAACGTGTCCGGCCACCGTATGGGCACGGCCGAGATCGAGAGCGCGATGGTTGCGCATCCGAAAGTCGCTGAAGCGGCGGTGGTGGGTGTGCCGCACGACATCAAGGGGCAGGGCATTTATGTCTATGTCACGTTGAAGAATGGCGAGGAGCCGACCGAGCAACTGCGTCTGGAGTTGAAGAACTGGGTACGCAAAGAGATCGGGCCGATTGCTTCGCCGGACGTGATCCAGTGGGCACCGGGGCTGCCGAAGACCCGTTCGGGCAAGATCATGCGCCGGATTCTGCGCAAGATTGCCACGGCGGAATATGACGGGTTGGGGGATATCTCGACGCTGGCGGATCCGGGTGTGGTGCAGCATTTGATTGATACGCACAAGACCATGAATGTTGCTTAAGCATTAGCACCATAGAAGCCCTGTCCGGTTTTGCCGGGCGGGGCTTTTTTGTGTCTGCAGGTTTTGTGTTGGCTGGGCGGGCCTCATCGCTGGCAAGCCAGCTCCCACAGAGTTTGTGGTGTGTTGGCAGTTTGTGGTCCTGCGCGGATTTGGGTTGATAGGGTTGGCCTCATCGCTGGCAAGCCAGCTCCCACAGGTTTTGTGGTGTGTTGGCAGTTTGTGGTCCTGCGCGGATTTGGGTTGATAGGGTTGGCCTCATCGCTGGCAAGCCAGCTCCCACAGAGTTTGTGGTGTGTCGGAAATTTCAGCTTCGCCGCATATCCCTGTGGGAGCTGGCTTGCCAGCGATAGCAATCTGTCAGGCAACTGTGTAGTCCACTGTCGGAACACAAGACCACCCAACCAATAATTATCGATCTCCCCCGTAAGACATTTCCCTCTGTTACCCAACATCTTCCACGTAACCGAATGTGTAACCGCTCGCCCCGCGACGGGGCAAAGGGAAACGCATCGCCCCGTTTTAGAGCCTCCAAACCCCCGGTGAAAAATAAGACACAACGCTGCGCTTGCCGGATTAGAAGGGTTTGCGAATAATAGGCCCGCAATTTGCAGCATAGATCGGTTCACTGTCTTTCGCTCTTGCATGAAATTGCAAGGCTGTCAATGCGCCAAAGTCGCTTTCTCTATGCATCTGTAATTAGTTGTCGCATTGAAGAAATATCGGCTTCCGGCCTGTCGTTAGAATGCCGATCACTCGCTCATCGTGGCTGACGTTGAAACCTCCGACGGTTTCGACGGGAAATTTCCCACCGATGCAGCAACCGATTTCCCGATTCACCCATTCGCATATTGGGCTGTCGCTCACTCTGCCGTTTTTGCCCTTTACCGATGGAGTCCCAAGATGAAGAAACTTGTGCTGCTTGGCGCCCTGGCACTGTCCGTGCTGTCGATGAACGCCTTCGCTGACGAAAAACCTCTGAAGATCGGTATCGAAGCGGCTTACCCTCCGTTCGCCTCGAAGGCGCCGGATGGCAGCATCGTTGGTTTCGACTACGACATCGGCAACGCTCTGTGCGAGCAGATGCAGGTCAAGTGTGTGTGGGTCGAGCAAGAGTTCGACGGTCTGATCCCGGCACTGAAAGTGCGCAAGATCGACGCGATTCTGTCGTCCATGTCGATCACTGAAGATCGCAAGAAGTCGGTCGACTTCACCAACAAGTACTACAACACCCCGGCCCGTCTGGTCATGAAGCAAGGCTCCGTTGTCAGCGACAACCTGTCTGAGCTGAAGGGCAAGAACATCGGCGTGCAACGTGGTTCGATCCACGAGCGCTTCGCTCGCGAAGTCCTGGCCCCACTGGGCGCCGAGATCAAGCCGTACGGTTCGCAGAACGAAATCTACCTCGACGTGGCTGCCGGTCGTCTCGACGGTACCGTGGCTGACGCTACCCTGCTGCAAGACGGCTTCCTGAACACCGACGCCGGCAAAGGTTTCGCCTTCGCCGGCCCGGCGTTCACCGACGTCAAATACTTCGGCGACGGCGTAGGCATTGCAGTGCGCAAGGGCGACGCCCTGAAAGACAAGATCAACGCTGCCATCGCGGCCATCCGCGAAAACGGCAAATACAAAGCAATCCAGGACAAGTACTTCGCCTTCGATATCTACGGCAAGTAAGACGTCTCTGCGACAAGTCCGAAATGGCGCAAGCAACAGGATCTCTGCGGTTTGCGCCATTTTTTCATCCCAACTTTCGAGGACCTGAATCATGTTGAAAGGCTACGGGGCTGTCATCCTCGATGGCGCATGGCTGACGCTTCAGCTCGCCTTGTCGTCCATGGCTCTGGCCATCGTTCTCGGGCTGATCGGTGTCGCGTTGCGCCTGTCGCCGGTGCGCTGGCTGGCCTGGCTGGGCGATCTGTATTCCACGGTGATCCGCGGGATTCCCGATCTGGTGCTGATCCTGCTGATCTTCTACGGCGGTCAGGACTTGCTCAACCGCGTCGCACCGATGCTCGGATATGACGATTACATCGACCTGAATCCATTGGCCGCCGGTATCGGCACCCTCGGTTTCATCTTCGGTGCGTACCTGTCGGAAACCTTCCGTGGCGCGTTCATGGCCATTCCGAAAGGTCAGGCTGAAGCGGGCATGGCGTACGGCATGAGCAGTTTTCAGGTGTTCTTCCGGGTGATGGTGCCGCAGATGATTCGCCTGGCGATACCGGGCTTCACCAACAACTGGCTGGTACTGACCAAGGCGACCGCACTGATTTCCGTGGTCGGTCTGCAAGACATGATGTTCAAGGCCAAGCAGGCGGCAGATGCCACTCGCGAGCCTTTCACCTTCTTCCTCGCAGTGGCGGCGATGTACCTGGTGATCACCAGTGTCTCGTTGCTGGCATTGCGTCACCTTGAGAAGCGCTACTCGGTAGGCGTAAGGGCGGCTGATCTATGATCTTCGACTACAACGTCATTTGGGAGGCCATGCCGCTGTACCTCGGCGGCCTGCTGACCACCCTCAAATTGCTCGCGCTGTCGCTGTTTTTCGGTCTGCTCGCTGCCCTGCCGCTGGGGCTGATGCGCGTCTCGAAGAACCCGGTCGTCAACGGCGCCGCGTGGCTTTACACCTACGTGATCCGTGGCACGCCGATGCTGGTGCAACTGTTCCTGATCTACTACGGTCTGGCGCAGTTTGAAGCGGTACGCGAAAGCTTCTTGTGGCCGTGGCTGTCCAGCGCAACGTTCTGCGCGTGTCTGGCCTTCGCCGTCAACACCAGCGCCTACACCGCCGAGATCATCGCCGGCAGCCTCAAGGCTACGCCGAACGGTGAGATCGAAGCGGCCAAGGCCATGGGCATGTCGCGCTTCAAACTGTACAAACGCATCCTGCTGCCATCGGCCCTGCGCCGGGCACTGCCGCAGTACAGCAACGAAGTGATCATGATGCTGCAGACCACCAGTCTGGCCTCCATCGTCACCCTGATCGACATCACCGGTGCGGCGCGCACGGTCAACGCGCAGTTCTATCTGCCGTTCGAGGCGTACATCACCGCTGGCGTGTTCTACCTGTGCCTGACGTTCATTCTGGTCAAGCTGTTCAAACTGGCCGAGCGTCGCTGGTTGAGCTACCTGGCCCCGCGGAAGCACTGATATGGAACGCATCGACCACGTATTGCCGTGGAGCCATCTGGGCAGCGAGCGCAAGATTTCCGTGTTCCGCTTTGGCCACGGCGAGCGCAAGGCCTACATTCAGGCCAGCCTCCATGCTGACGAATTACCGGGCATGCGCACCGCTTGGGAGCTGAAAAAGCGCCTCGGCGAACTCGAAGCCAAAGGCCTGCTCAACGGCGTCATCGAACTAGTGCCGGTCGCCAATCCGTTGGGTCTCGGGCAATTGCTGCAAGGCAATCACCAGGGCCGTTTTGAAGCGGGCAGCGGCAAGAATTTCAACCGTGATTTCGTCGAGCTGAGTGCGCCGGTTGCCGCCGCGCTGGCCGACAGCCTCGGTGATGATCCGCACGCCAATGTGCGCCTGATCCGTCAGGCGATGGCTGATCATCTGGCGGCATTGCCGGAGGCGAGCAACCAGTTGCAAGGCATGCAGCGCGTGTTGCTCAGCCACGCTTGCACCGCTGATGTGGTGCTGGACTTGCACTGCGATGCCGAAGCCGCGCTGCACATGTACGCGTTGCCGCAGCACTGGCCGCAGTGGCGTTCGCTGGCTGCGCACCTGAGTGTGAAGGTGGGGCTGCTCGCGGAAGATTCCGGCGGCAGCTCGTTCGATGAAGCCTGCTCGTTGCCGTGGCTGCGTCTGTCGCGGCAGTTCCCCGATGCGCAGATTCCGCTGGCCTGTCTGGCGACGACAATCGAATTGGGCGGTCAGGCCGACACCGGTCGCGCTGAAGCCTGCGCCTATGCAGAAGGCATTCTCGCGTTCCTCGCCGAGCAGGGCTTGATCACCGGCGAGTGGCCGAACCCGGCGCACGAAGCCTGTGAAGGCATGCCTTTCGAGGGCACCGAGTTGCTGCTCGCACCGCACCCGGGCGTCGTGAGTTTTCTGCGCAAGCCCGGCGAATGGGTCGAGGCCGGCGACGAGATTTTTGAAGTGATTGATCCTCTGTCCGATCGGGTCAGCACGGTGTGTGCTGGTACCTCCGGGGTGCTGTTTGCCATTGAACGGCTGCGTTATGCCCAACCCGGTTTCTGGCTGGCCAAGGTGGCGGGGCGCGAAGCGCTGCGTCACGGGCGCTTGCTCAACGACTGACTGTTTTTGTGAGAACCGACCGCATGTACAAACTTGAAGTCCAAGACCTGCATAAACGCTATGGCAGTCACGAAGTGCTCAAGGGCGTGTCCCTGAAAGCGGTAGCCGGCGATGTGATCAGCATCATCGGCTCCAGTGGCTCCGGCAAAAGTACTTTCCTGCGCTGCATCAACCTGCTCGAGCAGCCGCACGCGGGCAAGATTCTGCTCAACAACGAAGAGCTGAAACTGGTAGCGAACAAGGACGGCGCGCTGAAAGCCGCTGACCCGAAACAGCTGCAACGCATGCGTTCGCGCCTGTCGATGGTGTTCCAGCATTTCAACCTGTGGTCGCACATGACCGCGCTGGAAAACATCATGGAAGCGCCGGTGCATGTACTCGGCGTCTCCAAGGCTGAAGCTCGCGAGAAAGCCGAGCACTACCTGAACAAGGTCGGCGTGGCCCATCGTAAAGACGCGTTCCCTGGGCACATGTCCGGTGGCGAGCAGCAGCGTGTGGCGATTGCCCGTGCGTTGGCGATGGAACCGGAAGTGATGCTGTTCGACGAACCGACTTCGGCCCTCGACCCGGAACTGGTGGGCGACGTGCTGAAGGTCATGCAAGCACTGGCTCAGGAAGGTCGCACCATGGTTGTGGTGACACACGAAATGGGCTTCGCCCGTGAAGTGTCTAACCAGTTGGTGTTCCTGCACAAAGGCGTTGTTGAAGAAAGCGGCAACCCGCGCGAAGTGCTGGTCAATCCGCAATCGGAACGTCTGCAACAATTCCTCTCGGGCAGCCTCAAGTAATCGCTGCCGTTATGCACCAGATTAGGTCATGCTTCGCGACCTGAAAGCCGGCTCCAATCCCTGTGGGAGCTGGCTTGCCAGCGATAGCGGAGTATCAGATTGCATATCTGGTACAGACATATCGCCATCGCTGGCAAGCCAGCTCCCACAATGGATCGGTGTTGGTTTCAAGATTTGTGTTCATTTACGGGCTAGCATTGGCCCATGCCTTCATCACTGTTCTTCGCTTCGGATTGCCCGCCCATGACTGCCCATCGAATTGGTTTCCTGATTTGGCCCAGCACTAAAGCGTTGACGCTGGCGCTGGCGGAGGAAGCCTTGCGTGTTGCTCAGCGTGTGCACCCGGACGTGGTTTACGAACTGTCGTTCCTGCAAGCCGAGCCACCGGCCGAAGGTGCCTGGCAATTACCCGGTGAAGCCTGGACCGGCAAGCTCGAAAACTTCCAGAAACTATTCCTGCTCGCTGATGAGCCGCCGACCACGTTGGCCCCGGCTCTTAGCAGTGCGCTCAAGCAACTGGTGCGTGCGGGCACGGTCATCGGCGGTCTGTCCGCCGGTGTGTACCCGTTGGCGCAACTCGGTTTGCTCGACGGTTATCGCGCTGCCGTGCACTGGCGCTGGCAGGACGATTTCGCCGAGCGCTTCCCGAAAGTCATCGCCACCAGTCACTTGTTCGACTGGGATCGCGATCGTCTGACCGCGTGTGGCGGCATGTCGGTGCTTGATCTGTTGCTGGCGGTGCTGGCCCGTGATCACGGTGCGGAACTGGCCGGTGCGGTTTCGGAAGAACTGGTGGTTGAACGCATCCGCGAAGGTGGCGAGCGTCAGCGCATCCCGTTGCAGAACCGTCTCGGTTCCAGCCATCCGAAGCTCACCCAAGCGGTGTTGCTGATGGAAGCCAACATCGAAGAACCGCTGACCACCGACGAAATCGCCCAGCATGTGTGCGTGTCCCGTCGGCAGTTGGAGCGGATCTTCAAGCAATACCTCAACCGTGTGCCGAGCCAGTATTACCTGGAATTGCGCCTGAACAAGGCACGGCAAATGTTGATGCAAACCAGCAAGTCGATCATCCAGATCGGCCTTTCGTGTGGCTTCTCTTCGGGGCCGCATTTCTCCAGCGCCTATCGCAACTTCTTCGGTGCCACGCCGCGGGAAGATCGCAACCAGCGGCGCAGCAGCAGCCCGTTCGAATTGTCGTCAGTGCCACCTGAACGCGGCTAGACACTGGTTGGCCAACACTGGCCAGTGATCACTGCGCTTATGGTTGTTCTTCACCGTTGGAAAAATCTGAATCCTCGAAGTCTTCGAGCGCTCTGTGTATTTCGTCCATCCTCCTGCGCTCCTCGAGCAGTCGTAGGTCATTTGCCGCGTTGTACGTCGCCAGGCTGCGCTGACTCCGGGGGGTCAATGGATTTTCACTGAAGTTGTAGGTCACCGGCCTGTCGTCACCGGGAGCAGGCAGTGGGTCAGGGAGTTCGGCGATGGCGTTTTCCGAAAGGTCTGCGTACGTCAATCGTTGCATGCCAAACAGGCCGGTCGGGACGTCGGTCAGTCCGGTGTTGTTCAAGCGCAGCGTCTGACACTTCTGCAGGTTTCTCAGGTCGGGTGCCCGGTCCAGCGGGTTGTGACTCAAGTCCAGTCCTTCCAGGTTTTTCATGGCTGCCAGTGCGTTCACGGTTTGCTCAGTCAGGACGATGCGACAGCGCGGCAATCTCAGGTCGGTCAGCTGGTTCATGTCGAAAACCGCCAGGGGAATTTCGTTGAGTGGATAGCCCTTGATATTCAGTTCCTCCAGGTTCGGGAACAGCTCAAGCAGTCGGTCAACTCGAGGCGGTACATTGGCGGTGCTCGTCAGCGTCAATTCTCTGATTTGCTCGAAACGTCCGCTCAGTGCCGGCAGCTCGCCGTTTAAAGACAGGTCGAGCGTAACCTCAGTGGACGGAAGATACCTTGGCGCCTTGCGTAACTCTCCTTCCAGGTTATCCCTGAAGCCCATGCGCCGGGCATTTTCCAGGCGTAGCGCTTCGCCCTCCAGCTCGGTGCCCGTGAGCGGGTCTCGTGGCGTTTCTCTCACCCACACATCGAGCTCGCCGAGCAGCGTGGTGAGGTTGTTATGGCGCCGCAGCAATTCGCTATGGCCATCGGCCAATGTACCGGGCAGACGATAGATCAGGCGGTTGGCTTCTACTTCGCTGATGGCGGGGTACAGTGCTCGTACCAAGGCAATTTCCTCCGGGTCGGCCGTAACGCCCAGGTACTGATAAGAGTCCCGGGAAAAGATCTTTATGCGTTCTCTTGACGCAGCGGAGAGCGGATTGGCTCTCAGGACGACGCCATTGGCGGAAAGGCCTCGCAAGTCTTCCGGCAACTCCACGATCGCGTTTTCGCCGAGGAAGGCATCACGCAGCCGCAGCGATTGCCCAACGCCGACGGGAATCTGACTGATCCCTGTGCGTGTGAGGTCCAGGGTCGTCAGCGCTGGCAAGGTGCGGATATCCGGTGCGGTGCCCAAGGGATTGCCGTAAAGATCCAGTTCTTTCAGTCGCGTCAGCGTGGAAAGCGTCGCTTGTCCCGCCGCATCGAATTCAACACCGCAACGGCTCAACGTCAGCGTTTCGAGACCCGGCATGGCTGTCAGTGCCGAGGGGAACCGGCGCAGGGCGAAATTGCGCATCTCCAGAGACTGCAATCCGCCGAAGCGTGCGAGAAACCCATCCGGAGCATTCAAGGCCGGATTACCCTGGATGGACAAGCGGATGACGTGATTGAAGTCGGCCGTCAGCGTCGGTAACTCACCGGCGAGAGGCGCCTCGATTTCCAGCGTGTTGAGTCGCAGTTCCGGCCTGTCGACGGTTCTGGCGCGCCAGAACTGCTCAAGTTGCTGACTGAACCGCTTTCTCCTGAGTTGTTCTGTCGTTCGTTCTACAGCGTCCCAGTGTTCGCCTGTCGAAGGATTGCGCACGGGCACGCGTTCGGACCAGGCGCTCAGATCGCTGATCATCTGGCTGATCTCCGCTTCCCAGCGCACCAGTTGATCGGTGCCGGCCTGCAGTGTGCCGGGCAGGTGATAGATCATGTGACTGGCGTCATCGATGTCCATCCACGGATACAGCCTTTGCGCGCTGGCCAGGTCACCGACGTCCGGCATGACGTCAAACAGGCGCCCGTGCTCGACGTAGTAGGTTTTGATGCGTTCGCGAGCGGCCAGGGACAACGGGTTGCTGGCCAGACTGACGCCATCGGCGAGGTCCAGATCGAGGCTGAAAAAAGCCTCGGGCAGGTTAGTGATGCGGTTGCCGTTCAGCAGGGCGTTTTTCAGGCTCGGGTGAGTGGCGAGGCCATTTGGCAGCGACGTAATGCCGGTATTGGACAGCAGGATGTCACGCATGGCCGGTAGCGACTGAAGGTCAGGTGCTACCGTCAGTGGGTTGTCGCTCAGATCCAGAAGTTCAAGGCCGTTGAGTGTGGCGAGTGTGCTCTGATCGGCGGGGGTGAGTGTCACGCCACAGTCGCTCAGCGTGAGTTCCGTCAGGTTGGACAGTTGAGTCACGGTCTGGGGGATTTCACCCAGTGGAAACTGTCGCAGCGCCAGTTCACGTGCATTGGTGAACAGATTGATGAACCCGTCCGGAGCACCAATGGCAGCGTTGCCCTTGAGCTTCACCGTTGAAACATGACTGAAGTCGGTTGTCAGTTGGGGGAAGTCACCGAAAAACTTCGCGTCGGCTTCGAGAAAGTCCGCGCGCATGCCTGACTCGCCATTTCTGTAGCGCCAGAACCGCTCCAGCAGTTGTCCGAACTCGGACCGCGCCGCGAACTGATCAAACACCTCGATCGGCGTGAGGACCTCTCCAGTCACGGGATGTACGCTTGGAACCTGTGTTGCCCAAGAGTTCAGGTTCGCTGTCATTTGATTGAGTTCCGCCCGCCATGCCACGAGCTGCGTACGACTGTCCGTGATTGTTCCGGGCAAGTCGTAGATCAGATCGCTGGCCTGTTGCTCGTCCAGGGCCGGGAACAGTTGTCGTGTGAGGGCGATGTCGGTGTTTTCGGCGCGCACCGCAAAATCGTAACCGGTACGTCGGAAAAAGGTCTTGATCTTGTTGCGTGTGGCAAGCGACAGCGGGTTTTCAGAGAAATCCAGGCTGTCACTCAGATCGCCCGACAGCTCGAATAGCTCATCGGGTATTTCGGTGATGCGGTTACCGTTGAAAATGGCCGTGTCCAGATTCGGGTGGCTGGCCACCCCATCGGGCACTGCGGTGATGCCGCAATTGGACAGGTCGAGGTGAGTCAGTTCGGGGAGAAGGTTCAGATCGGGAAAAGTCCCCAAGGGGTTGTTGCTCAAATCCAGTCTGTGCAGGTTGTTGAGAGAAAGCAGTGTGGCCTCGTTCTCCGGGGTCAATACGACACCGCAGTCGTTGAGCTCCAATACACGCAGGTGAGGCTGCCTGATCTGTGACAGCGTAATCGGTTCCAGGTCAAAGGCGTGCATCTCCAGCGTGGTCAGATTGGTAAAGCGCTGGAGGAATGGCAGGGTTGCCGTGACGGTTTTATTGCCCATCAGCGTCAGTCGCGAGACGTGGTCGAAGTTGGCGCTGAGTGCCGGCAGGTCACCCATGAAACCAAGCGTTGCGGTCAGTTCGGACTCTCTGCCAGTGAATGTTCTGGAGCGCCAGAACTGTTCCAGCTTTTGACTGAACACGCGCCTCGCCTCGCGTTCCAGCGTTTGCTCATTGAGCGTCAATGGCCTTTGGAACACGGGGTCGAGTGCAGGAATCTGGTTGACCCATTCGCCGAGCTCGATCTGTAGCGTGGTGAACTCGTTTTCCCAACGGGCGAGCTGGGTCAGGCTTTCGCTCCATGTGCCTGGAAGTCGATAAAGCAACTCACTGGCCTGCTCGGCACTCAGGGCAGGAAACAACGTTGTGGTGCGCAGAACATCCGCTGGCTCCGCGCCGACCCCAAAGTGTTTGCCGGTTTGCTCATAGAACGTTTTCAGCTTCTCGCGTGTGGCGGTCGACAGCGGGTTGTCGGCGAAACCGAAACCGTCACTGAGGGAACTGGCCAGGTTGAAAAAGGGTTCCGGTATTTCCGTCAGATGGTTGCCTTCGAAATTGCCGACGATCAGATGCGGATGATCGAGCACATTGGCGGGCGGCGTGGAGATGCCCGTGTTCGACAGATTGAGGTAGCGTAACCGGGCCATCGCGCTGATGTCGGGAGGCGTGCCCAATGGATTGCCCCGCAAATCCAGTAACGAGAGATTGGGCAAGGATGTCAGCACTTGCTGGTTGGCAGCCGAGTGCTTGATACCACAATTGCGCAAGATCAATTGGCGCAGATTGGGCATTGCAGCAACGGACGGGGGCAGGCTTGGCATATCGAGATTTTGTGCATCCAGATACCTCAGGCTCGGAAAACGTTGCATGAAGGCGTCCACGGCCCCGGTGCTGGCGCTGCCATTGATGGACAGCATGTGGACGTGGCTGAAATCTGCTTCCAGCGCGGGCAGGTCACCCAATACCGGTTGCGCAATCTGCAACATATGCCCGGCGGGGCCGCGGGTTTCCCGACGCCAGCAACGCAGCACCGCGTCCCTGAACAACGCACGATTCTGCTGGGCTGCACGGCGTTCGATGTAACTCAATGGCTGGCCGGTCGCTGGGTGATGGGTGGGGACGTCGTGCTCCCAGCGGCTCAAGTCATCGCTGAGTCTGGCGTATTCGTTGCGACCCCTGGCCAGTTCGGCGTTGAACGCTCCCGGATCATTGCGGAACGCGGCGACAAAGTTTTGCGCTTCTTCGGTGGACATGCCTCGATAGAGCGCTTGCACGCGCGCTTCGGGGCTGGTGATCGGCCGGCCCGTGGTGGTCAGAAAGTCCTGGTTCTCTATGCTGATTGCGCCCAGTTCGCCCGCTTCAAAAAAGTTCGCATCTTCAAGGCGTCTTGATAGGTTCGGCTGCTCATCTCCCAAACCTGCCAGGCGCAGTGTGTCCACGGCAGGCTGGCGAATCGGTGTGTCGAACATCACTGTGCGCAAAGCGTTACGCTCCAGTGTTCGCTCGCGAATTGCCGCTTTCAGCGCAGCACCCTGGCCGATCTGCAGGTTCAGGCTCTGACGCTCGCCATCCGGCAGCGCGTACAACAGGCTGGAGTAGAAGTCCGTGGACGAATGCAATTCCTGGCCGCGGTCATCAAAAGGTTGATAGCGGCCGTCAGGCTGGCGAACCAGGACTTTTTGCGCGGGGGCATCTTCGCGCCCGATGCTGTCGAGCGCAGCCCCTTCGTAATGTCCGTCGCGAATCTCGATGCGCACATCGCCGCTCCAGCCTGGCAACAGCTTGAGGCTGTGCAGCGCAAGAGCGTCGGAATCGGGATTGTTCACGGCGTTCAGTTCCAGACCCTCATAAGCGCGGGTGATGCGCACTTCCTGGCTGGCCAGTTGCATGAGCTCCTGTTGGCGCGGTGGCAATTGTCCCGCGCTGATCTGCAGCAGTTCTTCGCCACTGGCGGTGTCGAGCAGTTCGCGGGTCACGCTGGCGGGTAATGCCGGTGGGTGTTGGCTCAGCTGTCGTGCCAGCGGATCATCGATGGACTGGAGTGCCTGATAGCGCGCTTCGAACAGGGAACTTCTGTGTCGTCGGGCGAGATGAGCCAATTGCTTGCGCAGGGTTTGGCTGCGCACGTCCAGCGAAGGTGTCGGCCCGCCGAAGGGTTCTGCGAGCAAGGCTTTGGTTTGTTGCTCGTCGAGCGAATACAGCAGGGTCTTGAGCAGGTCGTCACCGATCAGGCTGCTTTGATCCAGCTCGGTCAGCGGCAAGGTTTCGTCTGCCGAAGATTGCCAGATCAGTTCGCCCTGTCGATCAACCAGACGCAGGCGTTGGTTACTCGGCCAGCGCCCGTGCTCGGTCAACAGTTGCAGTTGGGCTACGGGATCGGCGCGGCGATATTCGTCGGCCACGTCACTCTCGAGCCGATCGACCAGGCGTTGCAGCTCCTGATCGATCTTGAAGCGCTGGATGCTGTCGGCCAGCAGCGGGGGAGGTGTTTGCTGGTCGGCGTGCATCTTGCGCACGGCATCTTCGTTGACGCCGCTGACCTGAAGAATGGTCTCGCGCTCGGCGGGTGAAAACGACTCGACTGCCGGGCCGATTCGCCGCAGTGCGGTGTCGGTGTCCCATCCCAGTGGTTGTTCCAGTTCGGTATGCCAGGCGCCGGCGCCGTTGTGGCGCAATACCGGTTGGTAGGCGTCGGCGCGGGTCGGGTGTTCAATACGGTACTGGCCGGGAACCGGGCTTTCGCTCACGGCAAAACGAGCGTCTTCGATTGGCAGCAGTTGTTTGCCCTGGTGCGGGTGCAGGCCCAACTCGTTGGGTGTCGAGCTGGCGTCAGGCACAGCCGGGTGTTCGTAACGGGCCAGATCGGGATCCCAGTAGCGGGTTTTGCCATTGGCCAGTTGCACTGGTTTGAAGCGGTCGATGAACGCGACGATCTCTTTGGGCAGGACCTTGCGAAATTCACCGGCGCCAATCGCCCCGCCCACCGCGAACATGCCCAGTTGAATCATCGACTCCAGGGTGCCCATCAAGTGTTCAAAGGCTTCGGTAGTGCGACCTTGCCCCCATTCGATGATGCCCTCGAAGACCTCGTCGAGCATTTGATAAGCCATGTACGCCATCATCGCTTCGCCGAGTACCGGCACGAACGGCGCGACGATCAGCGCGGCGGTCTGCACGATGGTCGAGATGATGTTGGTGACGGAGTCCCAGAAAGCCCAGCGTGCTTTTTGATCGACCACCGCGGTGGGCACGGCGATCACTCTGGCGTCATTGAAGATCTTGTTCAGTTTCGCCTGATAGAAGTGTTGCCACAGATTGTCTTGAAACGGCGTGAGCGTGGTCTGCAGATCAGGTCGCTCGACAGGGGTGTCGCGCCACGCCGGCAGAGAACTGCCTGGTTCGGTCGGATGCCACTTCAGCTGGCTCAAGCGACTGTTGAGTGTGCTGAAGAAAAACCCTCGATGTTCGTGGTTCACGAAGCGACTGAAAAACTCTTGGTAATCCTTCGAGCGTAACTGGCGTGTCAGTTCGACGATCAGATCATAGGTCGTGGCGTACTCCTTGAAGGGGTGCTCGGGGTCGTCCGGGACGTAAGCCACTACGCGCGCAGCGGTTCGCGAAATGTACAGGTCGGGGGCAAACACGACGATGCCGGTGAGCGGCGCACACAGCATGCCCATGTCATGGCACAGAACGGGTGCGCCGCCGACATACAGGCCTTTCATGCCGTCGAGCACGGCGTCGATCAAGCGAAAATAACTTTCCGAAACATCGCGGTTCATCCGCGCCCACTGCAGGGCCGCTTTCATTGCGGCTTTCTGGCTGGTGTCTATTTTCAGGCGCAGGACGGACGCCACCATCGGATCGGTGTAACCGAGGTTTTCTTCGAGACGGGTTTTGTACTGCGCACCGATATCCAGTGTTCGGCACAGCCTGGTGAAGGCTGCAATGCTCAATTTGGCCTTGATCCACGGCAAGGTCATGAACTGGCCGGTGACGGAGGGCCGGGTAATGAAGGTGGAGTCGGGTTCGAAGGCGTTTTCGTCCGTCTCCTTTTCTTCGAAGTTATGCAACGCAGCATCCAGCAGCGAGACGGTCCAGGCGCGCGTGCCGGTCCTGATCGGGAACCACGGCGTGGTCGCGGGGATGTACAGGCGCACGAAAGTATTGCGCACATCCACATCCAGATCGAAGTCCTTCTTCAGTGCTTGCCTGAGCAGCGGTTCGGCAAAGGCGCTGGCGTCCTGCAGGTGTTCCAGGCTTCGGTCGACCGCGCTTTGCGCGTTCCAGTGAGCGATGTTGAGGTCGTTCAGTGCTTCGTGCTGAGCCGCCGGTGCCGTGTGCAGATTGCTCGAGCGTTGCGGTGTGATATTTGTGAGTGCCAGACGCCGGGTTTCTGAAGCGCTGCCCAGCCAGTCGGGGAGGCGGTCTCTGAGGGGCTGATAATGACTGTCGGGGTTCTGTGGAGAGTCTGTATCGGTGGAGTCGCTGGAGGGCAATCCGTCAGCTTGCTGCATGGTGTCGATCCTTGGGCCATTGAAGATGCCAAGCAAATCAGCAAGTGCGGATCGAGGTGCGGTACATATTTATAGCTTTGCAGCGAGGTTGAGTTGGTATTCTCTGCGGCCTGCCGCAAATCGGCGGCGCCAGTTAAACTGCGCCTTTGCGACGCTATTTGTCGCATTGCCGTAAACCCGTGAAAATCCGGGGTTTGCGCTATAAGAAGTTGTCGCTTGGCGACAAGGCCGGGCTGAAAACTGTCCTTACAATCCTCACCAAGCTCGCCAGTTTCAGGCGAGTGTTTCTCATCAGGAGACTCCGATGTCCGTTGAGCACGCTGCGGTACAACGCGCCGACTTCGACCAGGTAATGGTTCCCAACTACGCGCCTGCCGCTTTCATTCCAGTGCGTGGCGCCGGTTCCCGCGTCTGGGATCAGGCCGGCCGCGAGCTGATCGACTTCGCCGGCGGCATCGCCGTCAACGTATTGGGCCACGCGCACCCGGCGCTGGTCGGTGCCTTGACCGAACAGGCGAACAAGCTGTGGCATGTGTCCAACGTGTTCACCAACGAGCCAGCCCTGCGCCTGGCGCACAAGCTGATCGACGCCACGTTCGCTGAGCGCGTGTTCTTCTGCAACTCCGGCGCTGAAGCCAACGAGGCCGCGTTCAAGCTGGCCCGCCGTGTGGCGTTCGACCGTTTTGGCACTGAGAAGTACGAAATCATCGCCGCGCTGAACAGCTTCCACGGCCGTACCCTGTTCACCGTCAACGTCGGTGGCCAGTCGAAGTACTCCGACGGTTTCGGCCCGAAAATCACCGGCATCACTCACGTGCCTTATAACGATCTGGCCGCGCTGAAAGCCGCCGTTTCCGACAAGACCTGCGCAGTCGTGCTGGAACCGATCCAGGGCGAGGGCGGCGTGCTGCCGGCCGAACTGGCTTACCTGCAAGGTGCCCGCGAACTGTGCGACGCGAACAACGCGCTGCTGGTGTTCGACGAAGTGCAGACCGGCATGGGCCGCAGCGGCAAGCTGTTCGCCTACCAGCATTACGGCGTGACTCCGGACATCCTGACCAGCGCCAAGAGCCTGGGCGGCGGTTTCCCGATCGCGGCAATGCTGACCACCGAAGCGCTGGCCAAACATCTGGTCGTCGGTACTCACGGCACCACGTACGGCGGCAACCCGCTGGCGTGTGCGGTCGCTGAAGCGGTAATCGACGTGATCAACACGCCAGAAGTGCTGAACGGTGTGAACGCCAAACACGACAAGTTCAAAGCGCGCCTTGAGCAGATCGGCGAGAAGTACGGCCTGTTCACTCAGGTGCGTGGCCTCGGTCTGCTGATCGGTTGCGTACTGAACGATGCCTGGAAAGGCAAGGCCAAAGACATCTTCAACGCCGCTGAAAAAGAAGGCCTGATGATTCTGCAAGCCGGCCCGGACGTGATTCGTTTCGCCCCGAGCCTGGTGGTGGAAGACGCTGATATCGATGCCGGTCTCGACCGTTTCGAACGCGCTGCTGCAGCACTGACGCAAGCCTGATAGAGCCTTCGACGCCTGGAGTTTTTCAGGCGTCGAACCCAATTTTTGATGCCGGTGAGATTCATTGTGGGAGCGAGCTTGCTCGCGAAGAGGGAGTTTCAGTCGCCATCTATGCTGACTGATACACCGCTTTCGCGAGCAAGCTCGCTCCCACAGTGTCCGGTGTTTTTTTCTGTGAATTGATAAGAGAAAGGAGTGACACCATGCTGGTGATGCGCCCCGCGCAAATGGCTGATCTGGGCGAGGTACAGCGTCTGGCTGCGGACAGCCCGATTGGTGTCACTTCCTTGCCGGATGACGTGGAACGTCTGAGCGACAAGATCGCGGCGAGCGAAGCGTCGTTCGCCGCCGAAGTGAGCTTCAACGGCGAAGAGAGTTACTTCTTCGTCCTTGAAGATTCCACCACCGGCAAGCTGGTCGGCTGCTCGGCCATCGTCGCTTCGGCCGGTTATTCGGAACCTTTCTACAGCTTCCGCAACGAGACCTTCGTGCATGCTTCGCGCGAGCTGAAGATCCACAACAAGATCCACGTGCTCTCGCAGTGCCACGACCTGACCGGCAACAGCTTGCTGACCAGTTTCTACGTGCAGCGCGAGCTGGTCGGTTCGCCGTGGTCCGAGCTCAATTCCCGTGGCCGTCTGTTATTCGTCGCCAGCCATCCGGAGCGTTTCGCTGATTCGGTGGTCACCGAGATCGTCGGTTACAGCGACGAGAACGGCGACTCGCCATTCTGGGATGCGATCGGTCGCAACTTCTTCGACCTCAACTACGCCGAAGCCGAACGTCTGTGCGGGCTGAAAAGCCGCACGTTCCTTGCCGAGCTGATGCCGCATTACCCGATCTACGTGCCGCTGCTGCCGGATTCCGCCCAAGAGGCGATGGGCCAGGTGCATCCGCGTGCGCAGATCACCTTCGACATCCTGATGCGCGAAGGCTTCGAGACCGATCACTACATCGACATTTTCGACGGTGGCCCGACCCTGCATGCGCGCGTTTCGGGGATCCGTTCGATCGCCCAGAGCCGCGTGGTGCCGGTGAAGATCGGCGAGCCGGTCAAAGGTGCCGGGCGCCAGTATCTGGTGGCCAATGCGCAGTTGCAGGATTACCGCGCGGTGCTGCTGGAACTGGATTACGCGCCGGGCAAACCGGTGACTCTGGATCTGGAAGCGGCCGAAGCCCTGGGCGTCGGTGAAGGTGCCAGCGTGCGCCTGGTGGCGGTTTAACGCCTTAGCGAGTTTCACGGGTGGCGAAGGCGGCCCGTTTGAGGAGATAGCATGATTGTTCGTCCCGTACGCAGCAGCGATTTATCCGCGCTGATCGACCTGGCCCGCAGCACCGGCACCGGCCTGACCACATTGCCGGCCAACGAAGAACGTCTGGCCCACCGGGTCGGCTGGGCCGAGAAGACCTTTCGCGGCGAAGCCGGCCGTGGCGATGCGGACTACCTGTTCGTGCTCGAAGACGACGACGGCCGCGTGGTGGGGATTTCTGCCATCGCCGGCGCGGTCGGTATGCGTGAGCCCTGGTACAACTTCCGTGTCGGCCTCACTGTCAGCGCTTCGCAAGAGCTGAACATCTATCGCGAGATTCCGACGCTGTTTCTGGCCAACGACCTGACCGGCAATTCCGAACTGTGCTCGCTGTTCCTGCATGCCGATTACCGCAGCGGTCTGAACGGTCGCATGCTGTCGAAGGCGCGGATGCTGTTCATCGCGGAATTCCCTGAGCTGTTCGGCAACAAGATCATTGCCGAAATGCGCGGTGTCTCCGATGACGCTGGCCGTTCGCCGTTCTGGGAAAGCCTCGGTCGGCACTTCTTCAAAATGGAATTCAGTCAGGCTGACTACCTCACCGGGGTTGGCAACAAGGCGTTCATCGCTGAACTGATGCCGAAATTCCCGCTGTACACCTGCTTCCTCTCCGAAGGCGCGCGCAGTGTCATCGGTCAGGTTCACCCGGACACCGAGCCAGCCTTGGCGATGCTCAAGGGCGAAGGTTTCAGCTATCAGGGTTACGTCGACATCTTCGACGCAGGTCCCGCCATCGAATGCGAAACCGGCAAGATCCGCGCGGTGCGTGACAGTGAAGCGCTGGTGCTCGCTGTCGGTACACCGGGCGACGACGCCACGCCGTTCATCATCCATAACCGCAAGCGCGAAGACTGCCGTATCACCGCTGCGCCGGCGCGTCTGGCTGCCGGTACGCTGGTGGTCGATCCGCAGACCGCAAAACGTCTTCAACTCAACGCTGGCGACCAAGTGCGCGCCGTGGCGTTGTCCGCTGCACGGGAGTCGAAATAATGAATTCGCTATACATCGCAGGTGAGTGGCTGGCCGGTCAGGGCGAAGCCTTTCAATCGTTGAACCCGGTGACACAGCAAGTGCTGTGGTCGGGGGAGGGCGCCACCGCTGCTCAGGTTGAATCGGCGGTGCAGGCTGCGCGTCAGGCGTTTCCGGGTTGGGCACGTCGTACGCTGGAAGAGCGCATCAGCGTGCTTGAGGCTTTCGCCGCGTCGCTGAAAAACCACGCTGACGAACTGGCTCGCACCATTGGTGAAGAGACCGGCAAACCGCTGTGGGAAGCTGCGACCGAAGTGACCAGCATGGTCAACAAGATCGCGATCTCGGTGCAGAGCTACCGCGAGCGTACTGGCGAGAAGAGCGGCCCGTTGGGCGACGCCACTGCCGTGTTGCGCCACAAACCGCACGGCGTGGTCGCGGTGTTCGGCCCTTACAACTTCCCCGGTCACTTGCCCAACGGTCACATCGTTCCGGCGCTGCTGGCCGGTAACAGCGTGCTGTTCAAACCGAGCGAACTGACCCCGAAAGTTGCCGAGCTGACGGTTAAATGCTGGATCGAAGCGGGCTTGCCGGCAGGCGTTTTGAACCTGCTGCAAGGCGCTCGCGAAACCGGCATCGCGCTGGCGGCGAACCCGGGCATCGATGGTCTGTTCTTCACCGGTTCGAGCCGCACCGGCAATCATCTGCACCAGCAATTCGCCGGGCGTCCGGACAAGATTCTCGCGCTGGAAATGGGCGGGAATAACCCGCTGGTGGTCGACCAGGTCGCGGATCTCGATGCAGCTGTTTACACGATCATTCAGTCGGCGTTCATTTCTGCCGGCCAGCGTTGCACCTGTGCACGCCGTCTGCTGGTGCCCCAAGGCGCGTGGGGCGACAGCCTGCTCAAGCGTTTGGTTGAAGTCAGCTCGACCATCGAGGTCGGTGCATTCGATCAGCAACCCGCGCCGTTCATGGGCTCGGTGATTTCCCTCGGCGCGGCGAAAGCGCTGATGGACGCTCAAGCACATCTGTTGGCCAATGGCGCGGTGTCGTTGCTGGCGATGACTCAGCCACAGGCACAGGCCGCGTTGCTGACCCCGGGCATTCTCGATGTGACGGCGGTTGCCGAGCGTCCGGACGAAGAGCTGTTTGGCCCGTTGCTGCAAGTAATTCGCTACATCGACTTCGAAGCGGCGATCACTGAGGCGAACAACACCGCTTACGGCTTGGCCGCTGGTTTGTTGTCGGATTCCGAAGCGCGTTATCAGCAGTTCTGGCTGGAAAGCCGCGCCGGGATCGTCAACTGGAACAAACAGCTGACCGGTGCTGCGAGCAGCGCGCCGTTCGGCGGTGTCGGTGCCTCGGGTAACCATCGCGCCAGCGCCTATTACGCAGCGGATTACTGCGCGTACCCGGTGGCGTCGCTGGAGACTCCAAGCCTGGTGTTGCCTGCCGCCCTGACGCCTGGCGTGAAGATGGCGTGATGCCAATCGCTGGCAAGCCAGCTCCCACAGGGGTCGAGTCGTCCACAGAATCTGTGAACACCACCAATCCTGTGGGAGCTGGCTTGCCAGCGATGGCCGCACCGCGGTCTTAAAGAACAGTTACTGAAGCCTATAACAACAGATTCTCGTGGAGCCTCGCTGATGAAATCCTATGAAGTCAATTTTGACGGTCTAGTGGGGCCGACCCATAACTACGGTGGTCTGTCCTACGGCAACGTTGCCTCCCAGAGCAACAGCCAGCAGTCCTCGAACCCGAAGGAAGCGGCGCTGCAAGGTCTGGCGAAGATGAAAGCGCTGATGGAAATGGGCTTTCAGCAAGGTGTGCTGGCACCGCAGGAACGTCCGGACGTGGCCGCTCTGCGCCGTCTGGGTTTCAGTGGCACCGACGCTCAGGTGATCGAGCGCGCCGCTAAAGAAGCCATGCCGCTGCTGGTCGCCAGTTGCTCGGCGTCGAGCATGTGGGTGGCCAACGCCGCCACGGTTAGCCCGAGTGCCGACACCGCTGACGGTCGCGTGCATTTCACCGCCGCCAACCTCAACTGCAAATACCACCGCAGCATCGAGCACCCGACCACCAGCCGCGTGCTCGGCGCGATGTTCGCCAATCAGCAGCACTTCGCCCACCACGCCGCCCTGCCGGCAGTGGCACAGTTCGGTGACGAAGGCGCGGCCAACCACACGCGTTTCTGCCGTGAATATGGCGAGGCGGGCGTCGAGTTTTTTGTGTTCGGTCGCAGTGCCTTCGACAATCGTTTCCCGGCGCCGCAAAAGTACCCGGCGCGCCAGACCCTCGAAGCCTCGCAAGCGGTTGCGCGTCTGCACGGTCTGCGTGATGAAGGCGTGGTTTACGCTCAGCAAAACCCGAACGTGATCGATCAGGGCGTGTTCCACAACGACGTGATCGCCGTGGGCAATGGCGAGGTGCTGTTCTATCACGAGGATGCCTTCCTCGAGACCGACCAGATGCTGGCCGAACTGCAAGGCAAACTGGCCAAGGTCGGTGGCAACTTCCAGTCCGTGTGTGTGCCGCGTTCGGCAGTCACCGTGGATGATGCGGTGCGTTCCTACCTGTTCAACAGCCAGTTGCTCTCGCGTCCTGATGGCTCGATGTTGTTGATCGTGCCGCAAGAGTGCCAGGCCAACGAACGCGTCTGGACTTACCTGCAAAGTCTGACCAGCTCCGGCGGTCTGATCCGCGAAGTGAAAGTCTTCGACCTCAAGCAAAGCATGCAGAACGGCGGTGGCCCGGCGTGTCTGCGTCTTCGTGTCGCGCTTAACGAAACCGAACTGGCGGCGGTCAACCCAGGGGTTATCATGACGCCACCGTTGTACGGTTCGTTGACCGCATGGGTTGAAAAGCACTACCGCGACCGCCTGAGTGAAACCGATCTGGCGGATCCGCAATTGCTGCTTGAATGCCGGACGGCACTGGATGAACTGACGCAAATCCTTAAACTGGGCGCGGTTTATCCATTCCAGATCAATTGATGGCCGGCGCGTCGCCTGAACGCGGCGCGCGGCTTGTCTCCCCAAGAGAGTAAAAACATGAGCGATTCCCTGCAGCTGATCCTTGAAGACACCGACGGCACGCAACTGCAAACCTCGTGCACCCGCGTCGCGGTCATGTGGCAAGGCAAAGAGCTGTGGATCCAGCAGGACGGCCGTGGCCAACTGCTGATCGGCGTGGACGTTGAAGAAGGTGACGCCGAGTACGCCAACCTGCTGCTGCGCCCATTGGCGACTAATCTGGTAAGTCTGCAACTGGAAATGGAACCGGCTGATGTCGGCGACGACGAAGACCACGTGCACGGCCCGGATTGCAACCACGATCACTAAGGAAACCGCTCTATGCTCGCCCTCGGCAAACTGCTTGAACTGACCCTCGCCGGCCGCGAACCGGCGGAGAAGACTCAACTGACTGTCGAAGGCGTGCGTATGCGCTGGTTGAGCGAAGGTGCGCTGGAAGTCCGGCCACCCGAAGCCCGCGACAATGGCCTGGACCTGCTGCTGTCGGCAGGTATCCACGGCAACGAAACAGCGCCGATCGAGTTGCTTGATCGGTTGCTGCACGACATCGCACGTGGCGATCTGAAGCCGCGCGCACGCATTCTGTTCCTGTTCGGTAACCCCGAGGCGATTCGCAAAGGCGAGCGTTTCATCGAGCAGGACGTCAATCGGCTGTTCAACGGCCGTCATGAACAAAGCAGTGGCAGCGAAGCACTGCGTGCCTGTGAGCTGGAGCGTCTGGCGGCGAGTTTCTTCAGCCTGCCGGATCGCCAGCGTCTGCACTACGACCTGCACACGGCGATTCGTGGCTCGAAGATCGAACAGTTCGCGCTGTATCCGTGGAAGGAAGGTCGCCAGCATTCGCGTGTTGAGCTGGCGCGTTTGCGTGCTGCTGGCATGGAAGCAGTGCTGTTGCAGAACAAGCCTTCAATCGTGTTCAGCTCGTACACCTACGACAAGCTCGGTGCCGAGGCTTTCACGCTGGAATTGGGCAAGGCGCGGCCGTTCGGGCAGAACGACGGGGTTAACGTATCGCTGCTGGAAACCCGTTTGAAACAGATCATTGAAGGCACCGAGCCGGAGATGGCGGAGCAGGGGCTGGACGGTTTGCAGCTGTTCAGTGTCGCCCGGGAAATCATCAAGCACAGCGATGCGTTCCGCCTGAACCTGCCGCAGGACATCGAGAACTTTTCAGAGCTGGAGATGGGTTATGTGCTGGCCGAAGATCTGGCCAATACCCGCTGGATCATCGAAGAGCAGGGCGCGCGGATCATCTTCCCCAATCCCAAGGTCAAGAATGGCTTGCGCGCGGGCATCCTGATCGTCCCGACCACCGACGAAAACCTCGCCTGATAGCGATCTCTAAACCGGCACAAAACCAATGTGGGAGCGAGCCTGCTCGCGAAAGCGGTCTACCAGTCAACTTGTCGTCGGCTGGCAGTCCCTCTTCGCGAGCAGGCTCGCTCCCGCATTTGATTTGAGTGAGGTCAAAACCTCACTCGGCGTCAGACCGCTACAGCATGCGGCTCGGTGCGGCGCAGAGCGCGAACCTTGCGCAGCGTATCCGCGCAAGTCCGCGCCGCTTCCTGACCCTTGTGCACAAAGTGGTCAAAGAAGAACTTCTGATGTTCGTCGCCAGCATGGAAGTGGTGCGGAGTGAGGGACACCGAGAACACCGGCACTTCGGTTTCCAGCTGCACCTGCATCAGGCCGCTGACCACCGACTGAGCGACGAACTCGTGACGATAGATGCCGCCGTCGACAACCAGGGCTGCGGCGACGATGCCGGCATAACGACCGGTCTTGGCCAGCAACTTCGCGTGCAGAGGCATTTCAAAGGCGCCGCCGACTTCGAAGATATCGATGTCCGATTCCTGATAACCCAAGGCAATCATTTCGGCGACGAAGCCTTTACGGCTCTGGTCGACGATTTCCTTGTGCCAGCAGGCCTGGATGAACGCGACGCGCTCGCCGTGAGGGTGTTTGCTTTTGCTGTCGATAGCGGTGGGTTGCATGTTCTGACTCCTGTTTGTGTGAAAAACAGGGCGTTATGAATCGAAAGGGATTCAAGGGTGCGCACACGCACAACATCGCGCGGACGGCCCTTTGGCGTTAATCCCGTTCTCTCTTCATCCGGACTATGACCGTCGGCCCCGGAATCACACCGGGTCTGCTGACCTTGCCGCGATCACAGCTTTTGCCGTGTTCGTCGCCAAGCGCTCGCGGGCTATGCGCATTGCGCGCAATTACCGCCGGTGGGGAATTGCACCCCGCCCTGAGAACGTTTTTGCCGCCCTTTCTCGGGCGGCGCAGCGTTTTTAACACAGATTGTGGCTCTGTGCATTGCGCCTTTCTGATGATTGCCATCGAATTTTCTGGCGGTTCGAAACGGCTTTTCCTTGCGCAAGGCTTGATTAATCCGCGCGATGACCGCAGTAATTCAACTTCGTAAAGGGATTTCCCCTGCTGACTTGAGGCCAGGTTCATGAGCGTTATCGATCTTCGCAGCGACACCGTCACCCAACCGACTCCCGCCATGCTCGACGCGATGACCGCGGCGGACACCGGTGATGACGTGTACGGCGAAGATCCGACGGTCAATCGCCTGGAAGCCGAACTGGCCAAGCGTCTGGGCTTTGCCGCCGCGCTGTTCGTGCCGACTGGCACCATGAGCAACTTGCTGGGGTTGATGGCGCATTGCGAGCGCGGCGACGAATATATCGTTGGCCAACAGGCGCATACCTACAAGTACGAGGGCGGTGGCGCGGCGGTGCTCGGTTCGATCCAGCCGCAACCACTGGAAGTGCAGGCTGACGGCTCGCTGGATCTGGATCAGGTCGCGGCGGCGATCAAGCCTGACGACTTCCATTTCGCCCGGACCCGTTTGCTGGCGCTGGAAAACACCATGCAGGGCAAAGTGCTGCCACTGGAATATCTGGCTCGGGCCCGCCGCTTCACTCAGGATAAAGGCTTGCAACTGCACCTCGACGGCGCGCGCCTGTACAACGCGGCGGTCAAGCTGGGCGTCGATGCCCGGGAAATCACTCAGTACTTTGATTCGGTATCGGTGTGCCTGTCCAAAGGTCTTGGCGCGCCGGTCGGCTCGGTGTTGTGCGGTTCTGAGCAACTGATCGGCAAGGCTCGTCGTTTGCGCAAAATGGTTGGTGGCGGCATGCGCCAGGCCGGGCTGTTGGCGGCGGCGGGTCTGTATGCGCTGGATCACAACGTTGAGCGTCTGGCGGACGACCACGCCAACGCGCAATTGCTCGCCGACGGCTTGCGTGAAGCAGGTTTCATCGTCGAACCGGTGCAAACCAACATGGTTTATGTGCAAATGGGCGACAAAGCCGAAGCGATCAAGGCCTTTGCCGGCGAGCGCGGGATCAAATTGAGCGCCGCCGCGCGTCTGCGCATGGTCACGCACATGGACGTCAATCGCTCGCAAATCGAGCAAGTGATCGCGACATTCGTCGACTTTTCGCGCAAGTGACAGCGTTAGCCGTCCAATTGACCGTTTCTATCGTATAAACACGCTGTACCCCGCGCGCAGGGCCGATATAATGCGGCCCTTTGCCGTCGCTTCGTCTGTTGACGTTTCGAACAGGCCTTTGGCCGCAGCCTCCGTGGAAGAACCTAATGAAAAGCGCAGAAATCCGTGAAGCCTTCCTTCGCTTCTTCGAAGAGCAAGGCCACACCCGTGTAGCCTCCAGCTCTTTGATTCCGGGCAACGACCCAACCCTGCTGTTCACTAACGCGGGGATGAACCAGTTCAAGGACTGCTTCCTGGGCCAGGAAAAACGTGCGTACACCCGCGCGACCAGCAGCCAGAAATGCGTGCGTGCCGGTGGCAAGAACAGCGACCTGGAAAACGTCGGTTATACCGCTCGTCACCACACGTTCTTCGAAATGCTCGGTAACTTCAGCTTCGGTGACTATTTCAAGAAGGACGCGATCACCTACGCGTGGACCTTCCTGACCGGCGTACTGCAACTGCCGAAGGAAAAACTCTGGGTTACCGTTTACGCCTCGGATGACGAAGCGTATGACATCTGGACCAAAGAAATCGGTGTGCCTGCCGAGCGCATGATCCGCATCGGCGACAACAAAGGCGCACCGTACGCCTCCGACAACTTCTGGACCATGGGCGATACCGGCCCGTGCGGCCCATGCACCGAGATTTTCTACGATCACGGCGATCACATCTGGGGTGGCCCGCCGGGCTCGCCGGAAGAAGACGGCGACCGTTACATCGAGATCTGGAACAACGTGTTCATGCAGTTCAACCGCACCGCCGACGGCGTGTTGCATCCGTTGCCAGCGCCGTCGGTCGATACCGGTATGGGCCTGGAGCGGATCAGTGCGGTGATGCAGCACGTCAATTCCAACTACGACATCGACCTGTTCAAGAACCTGCTGAAAGCTTCGGCTGAGGCAATCGGTTGCGAAAACGGCGACCAGTCTTCGCTGAAAGTCGTGTCTGACCACATCCGTTCGTGCGGTTTCCTGATTGCCGATGGCGTGCTGCCGTCCAACGAAGGTCGCGGTTATGTGCTGCGCCGGATCATCCGTCGCGCCTGCCGTCACGGTAACAAGCTGGGCGCCACTGGCAGCTTCTTCTACAAGATCGTCGCGGCGCTGGTTGCCGAGATGGGCGAAGCCTTCCCGGAACTGAAGAAGCAGCAGAGCAACATCGAGCGCGTGCTCAAGGCTGAAGAAGAGCAGTTCTCCAAGACTCTGGAGCACGGCCTGAAAATTCTCGAGCAGGATCTGCTGGAACTCAAAGGCACCGTGGTGCCGGGCGACGTGGTGTTCAAACTCTACGACACCTACGGTTTCCCGATGGACCTGACCGCCGACATCGCCCGCGAGCGCAGCCTGACGGTCGACGAAGTCGGCTTCGAACGTGAGATGGAAGCCCAGCGTGTTCGCGCGCGTTCGGCCAGCTCCTTCGGTCTGGACTACAACACCCTGGTCAAGGTTGATGTGGCCACCGAGTTCACCGGTTACAAAGACACCAGCGGTTCGGCAAAAATTGTCGCTATCTATAAAGATGGCCAGTCGGTCGACGTCTTGAATGAAGGCGAAGAGGCGGTGATCGTTCTGAACCAGACGCCGTTCTACGCTGAATCCGGCGGCCAGATCGGCGACTGCGGTTTCCTTCAGGCGGGCAGCGCGCGTTTCGACGTACGTGACACCACCAAGACTGGCGGCGCCTTCCTGCACCACGGCGTGCTGGATTCGGGCAGCCTGACCATCGGCGCGCCAGTGGAAACCCACGTCGACGCCGAAGTGCGTCACGCGACTTCGCTGAACCATTCGGCCACGCACTTGCTGCACGCTGCGCTGCGTCAGGTACTGGGCGAGCACGTTCAGCAGAAAGGTTCGTTGGTGGATAGCCAGCGCCTGCGTTTCGACTTCAGCCACTTCGAAGCGATCAAGCCTGAGCAGATCAAAGCGCTGGAAGACATCGTCAACGCCGAGATCCGCAAGAACTCCGCCGTTGAAACCGAAGAAACCGACATCGAAACCGCGAAGAACAAAGGCGCGATGGCGCTGTTCGGCGAGAAGTACGGCGACAACGTGCGCGTCCTGAGCATGGGCGGTGATTTCTCCGTCGAGCTGTGCGGCGGTATCCACGCCAACCGTACCGGCGACATCGGCCTGCTGAAAATCATCAGCGAAGGCGGTGTGGCATCGGGCGTGCGTCGTATCGAGGCAGTCACTGGTGCTGCGGCACTGGCCTACTTGAACGCGGCAGAAGAACAACTCAAGGAAGCGGCCAGCCTGGTCAAGGGCAGCCGCGACAACCTGATCGACAAGCTGTCGGCTGTGCTGGAGCGCAATCGCCAACTGGAGAAGCAACTCGAGCAGTTGCAAGCCAAGGCGGCCAGCGCTGCGGGTGACGATCTGTCGTCTTCGGCACTGGACGTCAAGGGCGTGAAGGTCTTGGCCGCACGTCTGGATGGGCAGGACGCCAAGGCGCTACTGGCGCTGGTTGATCAGTTGAAGAACAAACTCGGCCGCGCAGTGATCCTGCTCGGCAGTGTCCATGAGGAAAAGGTCGTACTGGTTGCAGGCGTAACCAAGGACCTGACTGGCCAACTCAAAGCCGGTGATTTGATGAAGCAGGCTGCTGCGGCAGTGGGCGGGAAGGGCGGTGGTCGTCCGGACATGGCGCAGGGCGGCGGTATTGACGCCGGCGCACTGGATGGCGCACTGGCGCTGACCGTTCCATTCGTCGAGCAGGGTTTATAAGACGGCCCGTCGGGCCCGCAGTCTAGTGGCGGGCCCGGCGGCTGTTCGAGTGATTATTGGGCGCCCTTCATGGGCAGAGGCGGCTTTGAAATGGCTTTGATCGTACAGAAATTTGGAGGCACCTCGGTCGGTACTGTCGAGAGAATCGAGCAGGTCGCCGACAAGGTTAAGAAATTCCGCGATGCCGGCGATGACCTGGTGGTTGTGCTGTCTGCAATGAGCGGCGAAACCAACCGTCTGATCGATCTGGCCAAACAAATCAGTGGCGACACTCAACCGGTTCCGCGTGAACTGGATGTGATCGTTTCCACTGGTGAGCAGGTGACGATTGCCCTGTTGGCCATGGCGCTGATCAAGCGCGGCGTGCCAGCGGTGTCGTACACCGGTAATCAGGTGCGGATCCTGACCGACAGTGCGCACAATAAAGCGCGTATCTTGCAGATTGATGACCAGAAGATTCGCGGTGATCTGAAAGCGGGTCGCGTGGTGGTTGTCGCCGGTTTCCAGGGCGTCGACGAACACGGCAACATCACCACCCTCGGTCGTGGCGGTTCGGATACCACCGGCGTGGCGCTGGCTGCTGCGTTGAAGGCTGACGAGTGCCAGATCTACACCGACGTCGATGGTGTTTACACCACTGACCCGCGTGTCGTGCCAGTCGCTCAGCGTCTCGACAAGATTACCTTTGAAGAGATGCTGGAAATGGCCAGCCTCGGTTCCAAGGTGTTGCAGATCCGTGCGGTGGAATTCGCCGGCAAATACAACGTTCCGCTGCGCGTACTGCACAGCTTCAAGGAGGGTCCGGGCACCCTCATTACTATTGATGAAGAGGAAACCATGGAACAGCCGATCATTTCCGGCATCGCTTTCAACCGCGATGAAGCCAAGCTGACCATCCGTGGCGTGCCAGACACCCCGGGCGTGGCGTTCAAGATTCTCGGCCCGATCAGTGCCGCGAACATCGAAGTCGACATGATCGTGCAGAACGTCGCGCACGATAACACCACCGACTTCACCTTCACCGTGCACCGCAACGACTACCAGGCCGCACAGACCGTGCTGGAAAACACCGCTCGCGAGATCGGTGCCCGTGAAGTCGTAGGCGACACCAAGATTGCCAAGGTCTCGATCGTCGGCGTCGGCATGCGTTCCCACGCAGGCGTGGCCAGCCGCATGTTCGAATCCCTGGCAAAAGAAAGCATCAACATCCAGATGATCTCGACTTCGGAAATCAAGGTTTCCGTGGTCATCGAAGAGAAGTACCTGGAACTGGCCGTGCGCGCCCTGCACACGGCTTTCGAACTGGATGCTCCCGCCCGTCAAGGCGAGTAATTCCGTTTCTTGAAGGGCGCGGTCTGACCGCGCCCTTTATTTTTTGAATGGCGCGAGCCCTCAACTGTTCTTTTGCTCGCGCTGGTCAATACTCAGGCATGTAGGGCTACGATCGCTCCGGTTGTAGGTCGGGTGCCTTTTTTTTGCAGACTGTTGTCCCTGAACTGAATTGCGTGAGGAGAAAGGTATGCTGATTCTGACTCGTCGGTGCGCAGAAAGCCTGATTATTGGTGATGGCGAAATCACCGTGACCGTGCTCGGCGTTAAAGGAAACCAAGTGCGTATCGGCGTCAACGCCCCGAAAGAGGTTGCCGTGCACCGTGAGGAAATTTACCTGCGTATAAAGAAAGAGAAGGACGAAGAACCAAGCCATTAATTTTTATCGATTTTTATGTTTGCAAACGGGGAAAAGGTTGGTTAAGATACGCCCCGTGTTGCGGAGAGCTGGCCGAGTGGCCGAAGGCGCTCCCCTGCTAAGGGAGTACACCTCACAAGGGTGTCGGGGGTTCGAATCCCCCGTTCTCCGCCATTATTTGCTTAGTACGTCGTAATCTGGCTTTTTCTGTAAGTTGTTGAAATTAATAGAAAAAGTGGTTGGAATAGAGATTAGACGGGCTATAATGCGGCGCAACAAATGCACTCGTAGCTCAGCTGGATAGAGTACTCGGCTACGAACCGAGCGGTCACAGGTTCGAATCCTGTCGAGTGCACCATTTAAGAGTCAGTTACAGCAATGTAAATGACTTGGCTTCAACCAGATGTGATCTGGTCTAAAAACACAAATGCACTCGTAGCTCAGCTGGATAGAGTACTCGGCTACGAACCGAGCGGTCACAGGTTCGAATCCTGTCGAGTGCACCATTTAAGAGTTGATTGCAGTAATGCAGCTAACTTGGCTTCATCCAGTTGTGGTCTGGGCTAAAAACACAAATGCACTCGTAGCTCAGCTGGATAGAGTACTCGGCTACGAACCGAGCGGTCACAGGTTCGAATCCTGTCGAGTGCACCATATACCGAAAAGCCCGCGTTTAACGCGGGCTTTTTGCTGTCCGGGATTTGGTTTTTGCCTTTACGCATCCTCGCTCATCAAAATCTATTTGAGCACTACGGCCTCGCTTGAGGTCGTATCGGTAGCTCGTCGTCGACGTTCGAATATTCACCTTGTCCGGTTTGCCTAGCGCGCTTTCGACGTCTTGCTGATTCATGCCGGCAATCACGCGTTGATTGATGATCGCTGCGCGACGTTGTCTCGCGTCGATCAGGTTTCCGCATTTGTCTTCATTGTGACCAATGATGCCTGGTTCTCTATTTCGCGTTGTCATGCCTGATGTTTCTTCGTGGTTGTGCTCCGGCATCACTGCCGTGACTGATCCGGGGGAGTAGGGGTGGACTTCCTGTGCTGAGCGCCGTTCACCGTGCGCACAGCTCATCGAGGTGAACGTGACGCTGCCATCAGCGGCTTCACAGCGATGAAGCGTGATCGCGGCGGCGTCAGGGGGCAGGCAGAGCAGGCTGGCGACTACAAGGTGAGGTGTTTTAAATGGCATTCGACGTCCTCCATGACGATCTACGCTCAAGGGTAGTCGATGCATTTTTCGGTGCCGGTGTGTTTTCTTTTCAGGATGAGTCGTCGCATTTGCAGGGATCAGGACAGTGCTCAGGTTTGTTTCGCAAGCGCTTGTTTCGACCGTGATTTTTTAACGTTTAAAACCGTCAGGCGGTGTATCATTGCGCCCGTCAGCCCCGCCGGGGCTTATGGAAAACCTCCATGGACTTACCCAGTAGTTACTCAGTAAATAGTTTCACCAATCATGAATTGACTGATTGATCCTTCCGGCGTGCCCCGCTGCTGGGAGTGGAGTTCGCCTATGTCTGAAATCGAAGTAAAGAAAACACAAGAAAGCCTGCAGGATCGCCTGGCTCAGGTCGTCGAACTGCTGCAGCGTCAGCGGGTCGTCGAAGACCTGACTCATCGCCAGGAAGGCGCGCATCACGATCGCGTCGAAAATCTGGTTCACCGGCAAAATCTCGTCGAGCTGCAACGCAAGCTTGATGATCTGCACTCCGCCGACGTCGCCTATATCCTTGAAGCCTTGCCGCTGGACGATCGTCTGACGCTCTGGCAATTGGTCAAGGCTGATCGCGACGGCGACATTCTTCTCGAAGTATCCGACTCCGTTCGTGAAACGCTGATCGCCGACATGGATGATCACGAGCTCCTGGCTGCCGCCAAGGACATGGATGCCGATGAACTTGCTGACCTGGCTTCCGAGCTGCCGCGAGACGTCGTCCATGAACTGATGGAGAGTCTGGATAACCAGCAGCGTGAGCGCGTGCGGTCGGCCTTGTCTTACGACGAGGAGCAGGTCGGTGCGTTGATGGACTTCGAGATGGTGACTATCCGTGAGGATGTCAGCCTTGAAGTGGTTCTGCGTTACCTGCGTCGCCTCAAAGAGTTGCCGGGTCACACCGACAAGCTGTTCGTTGTCGACTACGACGGTGTGCTCAAAGGTGTGCTGCCGATCAAGCGTCTGTTGGTCAATGATCCAGACAAGCAGGTTGCCGAGGTGATGGCTAGCGATCCGGTAAGTTTCCATCCGGACGAAGATGCTTACGACGCTGCTCAGGCGTTCGAACGTTACGACTTGATCTCGGCTCCTGTGGTCGACAAGAACGGCAAGCTGATCGGTCGTCTGACCATTGATGAAATGGTTGACCTGATTCGTGAAGAGAGTGAGAGCGAAGTTCTCAACATGGCCGGTCTGCGTGAAGAGGAAGACATCTTTGCCTCCGTCTGGAAGTCTTTACGCAACCGTTGGGCATGGCTGGCGGTCAACCTGATCACTGCGTTTGTCGCCTCTCGAGTGATCGGTCTGTTCGAAGGCTCGATCGAGAAACTGGTAGCGCTCGCAGCACTGATGCCGATCGTGGCCGGTATTGGCGGCAACTCCGGTAACCAGACCATCACCATGATCGTTCGCGCCATGGCGCTCGACCAGGTCAGCACCGGCAATACTTCGCGCCTGATGCGCAAGGAATTGGCCGTTGGCTTGATCAATGGCCTTGTCTGGGGTGGTGTGATTGGTGTGGTTGCTTACCTGCTTTACGGCAGTTGGTCGTTGGGCGTGGTAATGACTGCGGCAATGACGCTCAATCTGTTGTTGGCAGCCCTGATGGGGGTATTGATTCCGATGACCCTGGCAAAAATGGGGCGGGACCCTGCCATGGGTGCGAGCGTGATGATTACCGCGATGACTGACAGTGGCGGCTTCTTCATCTTCTTGGGGTTGGCGACAATCTTCCTGCTCTGATCGGTATTAGCGAAACTGCCCGCCAATTGGCGGGCTTTTTTGTGTCTGCGAAATCTCAAATTCCACGCAAAAAAAAGCCAGCGGTTAAGCTGGCTTGAGATGTTCGGTATGACTCAGGACGCGTCTGCTGCCATTTCGGCGTCGTGGGCAATCAAGGACACCAGTGCGTTCTGTTGGCGGTGAGACAGTTGACGGAAACGTTGCAACAGCTCGCGCTCGTGCAACGACAGCTCCGGGCTGTCCAGGCGCATGCTCAGCTCTTCGCCCAGTGCGCCTTCCTGAATAAGACTCTGCTCAAGGCGCGCGATGATCTCGGAGTTCATGCTGCGATGATGATTGCGAGCCACCTCGGCAATGCGTTCACGCATTCCGTCTGGCAGACGTACGACGAACTTGTCAGCCGTACGGCTGGAATAAATTGCCTGTTTCAATGGGCGCATATATTTAACCGGTTAGTTCAGGGGAGCGGTTCTCGGGATTGGCCGCAGGATGTGTGGTAGGACAAGCATCCGCGCCAAATGGTTCAACCTGAATTGTTAAGAGGCCCGCATCATGCCTCAAAATTGCCAGATCATTGGCGTCAATTCTGTGACAAATATTGAGCTGGGTAAAGGCGTAATGCCAGCACCAATCATCAGAAATGCGGACTGGTTTGAAATCTTTACCTCTGCCCGCATCCTTGTCCGCTTCTTGCTGCACATCAATTGATGTCCGATGGCATCAGAACGTGCATGCTATGCGGGTTCTGCATCCTTGTTCCTTACCTTTACAGAATAGTGGCAAATTGCCGATTTACTAGTGGCAGACACCTGCCGAGGGCATTTTCGGGATGGATGGCAAGCTAATTTATTTGATGGGGCCGTCCGGTTCAGGCAAGGACAGTTTGATTGAGGCCGCGCGCGAGCCATTACTTGCGTTGAACTGCCAAGTGATTCGCCGGGTGATCACGCGATCTGCTGAATCGGTGGGGGAGGATGCTATTGGCGTGACGCCGGAGGAGTTCGAGCGCCGCGAGCTCGTCGGCGGTTTCTCACTGGCCTGGCGTGCCAACGGCCTTGCCTACGGGATTCCAGTGAAAATGGATCAATGGCTGAATGCTGGACGGCATGTATTGGTCAATGGCTCGCGGGCCAATCTGCGTCAGGCAATGGAGCGCTATCCAGAACTGCTGCCGGTTTTGTTGACGGTCAGGGATGAAGTGTTGCGAGAGCGCTTGCTCAGGCGCGGCCGAGAAACGCTTGAGCAGATTAACGCAAGGCTGGCTCGCAACGTGTTGTTCAAGGATAGAAGATCAAGTGATGCGCCGGTACATCTAATCGACAATTCCGGAGACTTGGCGGATGCCGTGAATGGTCTCTTGCGTCTGATCAGGCTCAGCGTAAAACCGGATCAAATTTGATCTTTCGTCCTGCGGCCAATGCGAGCACAAATAGCACGGTACAAACAGCGCAGCCAATCAGGGGCAGGGTGATTTCAGCGCCCTCGAACAGCGATAAATGCACAACGCCGCTCAATAGGGCGAGGATCAGAAATCCCGCAGCTGACTTGGACATGTTGTACTCCTGAAAATATTTCAAAAAACCAGACGTTCGGAGGTCAGTGCTGGTCGCACCTGCTCAGAGTTGCTGACGGCCTGTGGGGTAGAGGTGTCCTGATCGCTCAGCACCGCCAGTTGGGGTGCTCTTTGAACCTGCAAGTAATGTGGCATGCGCTGGGCCAATGGCTCCGGCGAGTCGCTTTCGGCCACAAAATGGAAACCCACCAAAACCGCTAGAGCAATTGCGTTTGCAAGCAAAAGGGTGCTGTTCATGGGTGTAGCTCCGAATGTTCTTCTAATAGAACAGACAAAGCAGCCCTCGTGCCAACAGTTTAACCTCTGTTAAGTCCTTTAAAAACAAGCATTTGAGCGGGTTTTTCGGATTGTGCAGGTTGCAATCTGCAATGATGGCTTTTTAGGGGGAGTGCAAAATGCACGGTAATTCTTCCCGCAGCATCACAGGGCTCCTGCCTACACTTAAAAAGCCTACGGACGACATGACAAATCGGGGTTCGGTGGTTAACATGCACGCCGTCCGTTATGCAGCGTCTGCTGCGACAAACGAATGTCCCAGTAGCTCAATTGGATAGAGCATCCCCCTCCTAAGGGGAAGGTTGGCAGTTCGAACCTGCCCTGGGACACCATCCATCGTTGAAACTCCCTTCTTTATAATGCTCGCTGGTCCTGAGGTGCTCAATCCGTACGTGAGGTGAGGCATAGTCGCGGCTTGCATGCCCTT